>NZ_QVTE01000042.1 GCF_003429095.1 Peribacillus saganii | reverse complement strand
TTGGTTAAGTCCTCGATCGATTAGTATCAGTCAGCTCCACGTGTCACCACGCTTCCACCCCTGACCTATCAACCTGATCATCTTTCAGGGATCTTACTAGCTTGACGCTATGGGAAATCTCATCTTGAGGGGGGCTTCATGCTTAGATGCTTTCAGCACTTATCCCGTCCGCACATAGCTACCCAGCGATGCCTTTGGCAAGACAACTGGTACACCAGCGGTGCGTCCATCCCGGTCCTCTCGTACTAAGGACAGCTCCTCTCAAATTTCCTGCGCCCGCGACGGATAGGGACCGAACTGTCTCACGACGTTCTGAACCCAGCTCGCGTACCGCTTTAATGGGCGAACAGCCCAACCCTTGGGACCGACTACAGCCCCAGGATGCGATGAGCCGACATCGAGGTGCCAAACCTCCCCGTCGATGTGGACTCTTGGGGGAGATAAGCCTGTTATCCCCGGGGTAGCTTTTATCCGTTGAGCGATGGCCCTTCCATGCGGAACCACCGGATCACTAAGCCCGACTTTCGTCCCTGCTCGACTTGTAGGTCTCGCAGTCAAGCTCCCTTGTGCCTTTACACTCTGCGAATGATTTCCAACCATTCTGAGGGAACCTTTGGGCGCCTCCGTTACATTTTAGGAGGCGACCGCCCCAGTCAAACTGCCCGCCTGACACTGTCTCCCGCCCCGATCAGGGGCGCGGGTTAGAATTTCAATACAGCCAGGGTAGTATCCCACCGACGCCTCCACCGAAGCTGGCGCTCCGGCTTCAAAGGCTCCTACCTATCCTGTACAAGCTGTACCAAAATTCAATATCAGGCTGCAGTAAAGCTCCACGGGGTCTTTCCGTCCTGTCGCGGGTAACCTGCATCTTCACAGGTACTATAATTTCACCGAGTCTCTCGTTGAGACAGTGCCCAGATCGTTACGCCTTTCGTGCGGGTCGGAACTTACCCGACAAGGAATTTCGCTACCTTAGGACCGTTATAGTTACGGCCGCCGTTTACTGGGGCTTCGGTTCAAAGCTTCGCTTGCGCTAACCTCTCCCCTTAACCTTCCAGCACCGGGCAGGCGTCAGCCCCTATACTTCGCCTTGCGGCTTCGCAGAGACCTGTGTTTTTGCTAAACAGTCGCCTGGGCCTATTCACTGCGGCTTTTCAGGGCTATGAACCCTAAAAAGCACCCCTTCTCCCGAAGTTACGGGGTCATTTTGCCGAGTTCCTTAACGAGAGTTCTCTCGCACACCTTAGGATTCTCTCCTCGCCTACCTGTGTCGGTTTGCGGTACGGGCACCCTTCATCTCGCTAGAGGCTTTTCTTGGCAGTGTGGAATCAGGAACTTCGGTACTATATTTCCCTCGCCATCACAACTCAGCCTTCATGATAATGGGATTTGCCTCATTATCAGCCTAATTGCTTGGACGCGCATATCCAACAGCGCGCTTACCCTATCCTCCTGCGTCCCCCCATTGCTCAAACGATGAATTGGTGGTACAGGAATATCAACCTGTTGTCCATCGCCTACGCCTTTCGGCCTCGGCTTAGGTCCCGACTAACCCTGAGCGGACGAGCCTTCCTCAGGAAACCTTAGGCATTCGGTGGAAGGGATTCTCACCCTTCTTTCGCTACTCATACCGGCATTCTCACTTCTAAGCGCTCCACCAGTCCTTCCGGTCTGGCTTCAACGCCCTTAGAACGCTCTCCTACCACTGATACCAACGGTATCAATCCACAGCTTCGGTGTTATGTTTAGCCCCGGTACATTTTCGGCGCGGAGTCACTCGACCAGTGAGCTATTACGCACTCTTTAAATGGTGGCTGCTTCTAAGCCAACATCCTGGTTGTCTAAGCAACTCCACATCCTTTTCCACTTAACATAAACTTTGGGACCTTAGCTGGTGGTCTGGGCTGTTTCCCTTTTGACTACGGATCTTATCACTCGCAGTCTGACTCCCAACGATAAGTCTTTGGCATTCGGAGTTTGACTGAATTCGGTAACCCGATGGGGGCCCCTAGTCCAATCAGTGCTCTACCTCCAAGACTCTTGCGTTGAGGCTAGCCCTAAAGCTATTTCGGAGAGAACCAGCTATCTCCAGGTTCGATTGGAATTTCTCCGCTACCCACACCTCATCCCCGCACTTTTCAACGTGCGTGGGTTCGGGCCTCCATTCAGTGTTACCTGAACTTCACCCTGGACATGGGTAGATCACCTGGTTTCGGGTCTACGACCACATACTCATTCGCCCTATTCAGACTCGCTTTCGCTGCGGCTCCGTCTTCTCAACTTAACCTTGCATGTAATCGTAACTCGCCGGTTCATTCTACAAAAGGCACGCCATCACCCGTAAATGGGCTCTGACTACTTGTAGGCACACGGTTTCAGGATCTCTTTCACTCCCCTTCCGGGGTGCTTTTCACCTTTCCCTCACGGTACTGGTTCACTATCGGTCACTAGGGAGTATTTAGCCTTGGGAGATGGTCCTCCCTGCTTCCGACGGGATTTCTCGTGTCCCGCCGTACTCAGGATCCACTCAGGAGGGAACGAAGTTTCGGTTACAGGGTTTTTACCTTCTCTGACGGACCTTTCCAGGTCTCTTCGCCTACCCCGTTCCTTTGTAACTCCATGTTGAGTGTCCTACAACCCCAAGAGGCAAGCCTCTTGGTTTGGGCTATGTTCCGTTTCGCTCGCCGCTACTCAGGAAATCGCGTTTGCTTTCTCTTCCTCCGGGTACTTAGATGTTTCAGTTCCCCGGGTCTGCCTTCATCACCCTATGAATTCAGGTGTAGATACTGTTCCATTACGAACAGTGGGTTTCCCCATTCGGAAATCTTCGGATCAAAGCTTACTTACAGCTCCCCGAAGCATATCGGTGTTAGTCCCGTCCTTCATCGGCTCCTAGTGCCAAGGCATCCACCGTGCGCCCTTTCTAACTTAACCA
>NZ_QVTE01000041.1 GCF_003429095.1 Peribacillus saganii | reverse complement strand
GGACTCACACCCTATAGACTGCACCCATGCCGGGCGCACAATAAAATGCCATGAACCGAGATATGGTTCATGGCATCGTGTATTAAGCGTTATTTTTCAAGAGGAAACCAGCCAGGTATTGTCGTAATCATATTCCATAAAGGATTAGGAATTTCCAGCTCTTGCTTTCTTTCTGCTGTAGGAAGAAGAGTTGTATAAATTTCATCTTCCTTTCCTTCTTTCAATTTTTCAACCCAGTCAGGTTCAATAATGATTCCGCGTCCTAGTGCAACAAGAGGGATACCGGTATTTTTAGCAGCCAAAACCTGATCTGCCGTATACAGGCTGCCAATTCCAATTAGTTCCGTCTTTCCTTTTGTCCGGTCATAAATCTGTTCAATACGGGTTCGGTCCAATTCTCCGCCTCTATGCGGCTTTGTCCAGAAATCCTGTTGGGAAATATGCAGATAATCCAGTTCCTTAGCAGTGAGAGCATCAATTAAACCAAGCGTATCATCCATCGTGATTCCTTCCGGATATTCTTCTTCTGGAGAAAGGCGGTAACCGACCAAAAACGGATGGTCCGCATATTGCTTAACAGTATTTTGCACTTCTTCGACGACAGCAAGAGGGAAAGCCAGCCGTTTCTCGAAGCTGCCTCCCCAACGGTCCTCTCGCCTGTTAGTGAAGCCTGAGAAAAATTGCTGAATCAAATAAGTGTTTGCGCCATGGATTTCCACGCCATCAAATCCCGCTTCTATTGCACGTCTTGTGGTTTCGCCAAACGCCTTGATAATCTCTTCGACTTCAGATTCTTCCAGTGCACGAGGTGTTACCGGAATTGTATCTGGATCTGGAACTGCGCTTGCACTGACAATGTCCGAAACTAAATCAGGCGGTGCCATCCGCCCCGCATGAAATATTTGCAGTACTGCTTTCGCACCCTGTTCTTTTATCGCATTTGCAAGTCGTTGCAAACTTGGGATAAAATCATCGCTGTATCCAGCAAATTCGCCCGGGAAGCCCTGGCCATTTTCAGTCACATTGATACAAGCGGTCAATACCATCCCTACCCCTGTCGAACGTCGGCTGTAATAACGAAGTTCAGCATCCGAAACTGTACCGTCTTCGTTGGATGAGTAATTAGTTAACGGTGCCATCACCAAACGATTGCTGAGCTCAACACCACTGCGAAACGACAATGGTTCAAATAACGGTCTGTATTTTTCATTCATATAGATTACCCCCATCTAAAATCTTTATCGTAAAAAGGATGCATCTTGCGGCCTTTTTTTATACCGTAATTAATTAATCAAAAAAAATCAATTAATGTGCTCTTACTGAAAAGCTGCTCCTTCGTTTTCTCATCCTATTTGATAAGATTGAAACTCTTTGCGATACTAGCTTATTCTCCATTTCGCTGAGATGAAATTATAAGAGAAAAAGGCCTTTCTGATTTCCATTGATTATTTTCTACAGGAATCATGAAAAATCGATTACAATGCAAAAAACCCCCCTGAACCAATCAGGGGGTACTTCATCCATTACTATCTCACAGCTTCCTCTTCAATTTTAGCCAGTCTTTCTGCTACTTGTTCTTCAGTCAAGCCATGCTCTATAACGTAACGGTTACTTTCATCCGTACGGCATTCGTGTGAGCAGCTGCGCATATATTTATGTTCATTTTCTTCAGAAGAAAGGATTTTTTTGTTGCAGGCAGGGTTTGCGCAGTTTACATAGCGTTCACAAGGTTCGCCAGTGTAATAATCGCGGCCAACCACTACATGTTCCTTCCGGTTAACAGGTACTGCAATTCTTTCATCAAAAACATATAGCTGCCCGTCCCAAAGTTCGCCCTGCACTTCAGGATCCTTTCCGTATGTTACAATACCGCCGTGAAGCTGGGAAACATCTTCAAAGCCCTCATTAATAAGCCATCCTGAGAACTTTTCACAGCGGATACCGCCTGTGCAATACGTTACAATCTTCTTGCCTTCCAGCATGTCCTTGTTTTCCCGGACCCAATCCGGCAGGTCACGGAAATTCTGGATATCCGGTCGGATTGCGCCACGGAAATGCCCAAGATCATATTCGTAATCATTACGCGCATCCAGAACGACTGTATCTTCGTCATGCAGTCTTTCGTAAAACTCTTTTGGATTTAGATATGTGCCGGTTACCTTATGTGGGTCCACATCATCTTCAAGCCTTAATGTTACCAGTTCTGGCCTATGGCGGACCTTCATTTTTTTGAAAGCGTGTCCTTCCGCCTCATCAATCTTAAACACCATATCAGCAAAACGCGGGTCACTCTTCATTGCATTCATATACTTATCGGTCTGTTCCACTGTACCGGAGACCGTTCCGTTAATACCCTCTTTTGCAACCAATATTCTGCCTTTGAGTCCTAATTCCTCGCAGAACGCTTTATGCTGGTCTGCAAATTCCTCAGGATTTTCTATAGTTACATACTGATAATACAGCAATACTCTGTACGGTTTTGTTTCTGTCATTTTGTTTGCCACCTATCAATTTAAATTTGCAAGATTTAAATGTATTTTGGGCGATTTATTCAGTTGATACACTTTCTCTCACAATTTTTTATTATAGCAAAAATTATACGAATCGGCATAAAAATTTGCTTGGAATTAGCGGTTATCCTTTCCTCTACATATTATTGATACGTTTTTTGCCAAAAATCCCTATGCCCCTTCCACGATTTTGAATAACAATCAACTCAGTTTAAGCATCACGATTTCCCCTGCCGTTTTACCCTAAAAATCAGGATTATACAAGCAGCAGAAAAACTCACCAAAAGGAAAATTTGGTGAGTTTTATTAAGCAATGTTAATTTCTACAGCTCAAAATACAGCTTTAAATCCAGTTAATATGATTCCGATCAAAAATCCGCACACGGCTCCATTCACACGAATCCATTGCAGATCTTTTCCAATATTATTTTCCATCATTTCTATAAGGGAGTCCGTGTCAAGTTTATCCAAATTTTCCTTAACAAGGTTGCCAATTTTGGAATGATTTTCACTGATCAGTGAAGCTATTTGTTTTTGGATAAAATCTTCAATCTTATTTAGTGTAGATTCATCTTCTTTTAATTTTTTAGATAACCTTGTTATGCCAGGAAGAATGTATTCATCTAGAAATTTGTCTTCTTGAACCATGATTAGGAGCTTTTGCTGATACTTCTGTAAGGTTTCAGTTATTTTCTCAACAGGGTTCCATTGTTCAATCAGAGTTTCTTTTAAATTTTCCAGCTCATCAATTACGTCATTATTTCCAGGAAGAGCAGATAGCTGGTTACGCAGCTGATTCAACAGTTCTTCACGGTTTACACTATCCGGCTCCCGCAGCCCGTTTATTGCATTACTCAATAGTCGTTGGAGAATGCTTCCGAGCTTGTCTTCATTTATCATACTCCTGAACGACTTCATGGCAAACTGCAGGATCCCGTCCAGCTCAATGTTATCTAGTGCCTTAATAGCAATTCTTCCTAATTCATATTTCTGGGTATCTTTATTTACCCATTCGTCAACCTTCTCTAGGGCAAAATCAAACGCCTTTTCCTCGTACTTTCTTTCAAGAGCCTGTTTTACAATCATTTCACCAATCGGTCTTATTTTAATCAGGGAGAGATTTGCCTTTAATTCCTTTTCAATAAAAGGAACAAGTTTTTCTGTATTAACTAGTAAAATCAATTCCCTGAAAAGGGATTTCATTCCTTCTTTTAACGCAGGAGAATGCAGCTGCTTTTCTAAAACAGGCACCAGTTTCTCTGTTATTTTTATTTTGCTGATTTTTTCCTGGATACTTTCCTTTGAAAGCCAGTCGTTTTCAAGTGTAGATACCAGCGCTTTGGTCACTCTGCTACGATTTTTCGGAAGGAGAGCCGTATGCGGAATTGGAATTCCCAGAGGATGCCTGAATAAAGCAGTAACAGCAAACCAGTCCGCCAGACCTCCTACAAGCCCAGCCTCAAAACCGCCATGTAATAAACCCATTGGAAGGGACCCTTGAAAAGGAATAGTCGCAAGAAATCCTGTACCCATAATCGCTAATGATATGCTGGCTAAGTGCCTTGAATTTTTTGACATAATTATCTACATCCATTTTAAAATTTTGTGATCCATCTTTGATATCCTATTTTCTTTGATCTTTATACCTGGATAATGCGTGGAACTGACTATATTTATACTAATGAACTCTTTTTTAAAATGCAATTGAAAAAGAGGGAAGAAATTGGAACCAGATTTCCTTTGAACCAATTGGAAATAGAGGTTACGCGTAATTGACAGCCATTTCATTCTATCCCATAATGAGAGTGTTGGTTTTTTCAGCGGTTAATATGGTATCAGTGAAGAGATCGCCAAATAAGGATTCAGCAGTTATTTATATGATAGAAGGCCATTTGGTGCCGAAATTTGCTAGGCATGGCTAATATCAAGGGAGGATCTATATACAATGGTAAAAAGAGGTCGTATTATCGCCTTTTTATGCTTTCTTGTTTTAGCAGGAGGTTTATTAGGGACAACGACTAAAGACATCCTGGGCAATATTAAGCTTGGGTTGGATCTCCAAGGAGGATTCGAGGTCCTGTACGAAGTCAACCCGGCTAAAAAGGGGCAAAAAATTGATAGCGAAGTAATGGCAAGCACCGCAGAAGCCTTGGACAGGCGTGTTAACGTTCTCGGTGTAAGCGAACCGAATATCCAAATTGAAGGCGACAACCGTATTCGCGTCCAACTGGCTGGTGTAGAAAATCAAAACCAGGCAAGGGAAGTTTTGTCAACCGAAGCGAACCTTACATTCCGTGATGCGAACGATAATATCATGATGGATGGTTCTGACCTCGTCGAAGGCGGAGCGGATCAAACATTTGATGAAAACGGAAAGCCAAGTGTATCACTAAAGTTAAAGGACAGTAACAAGTTCCGTGAAGTAACAGAAAAAATCGTGGCAATGGGACCAGGTAATAATGTGTTGGTCATCTGGCTCGATTTTGAAGAGGGAAAAGACTCATTTAAAGAAGAAATCACTAAAAAAGATCCAAAATTCATTTCAGCTCCAACAGTCAGCCAGGTATTTAATCAAGATACTGTTTCGATTGTAGGAAGCTTTACAGTAGAGGAAGCAAAGCAATTATCTGATATTCTTGATGCCGGTGCTCTGCCAGTCAAGCTCGATGAGATTTATTCCACTTCCGTGGGTGCTTCATTCGGGGAACAAGCTATGGATAAGACTGTCATTGCCGGTATTATTGGTGTAGCGGCCGTGTTCTTGTTTATGATTTTCTATTACCGTTTCCCAGGTTTTATTGCCGCAATCACCTTAACCATCTTCATTTATTTAACTGTCCTTGTATTTGACTGGATGAATGTGGTGCTGACTTTGCCAGGTATTGCGGCCCTTATTTTGGGAGTAGGTATGGCGGTTGATGCCAATATCATCACGTATGAACGGATTCGTGAAGAGATAAAAGTTGGCCGCTCGATTAAGAACGCATTTAAGGCAGGGAATGAAAGTTCATTCTCCACGGTTACTGATGCTAACCTGACAACCCTTTTAGCGGGCGCTGTATTATTCTTTTATGGTACAAGCTCTGTTAAAGGATTTGCAACAAGTTTGATTATTGGTATTTTAGGAAGCTTTATTACAAACGTGTACCTTTCCAGATGGCTGCTTGGTCTTTGGGTTAACAGCGGTATTTTCAATAATAAGCCGGGCTGGTTTGGTGTTAAGCGGAGTGAGATCCACGACCTCTCTGAAAATGTAGATACTCTTGATCTCCCTACTAGATTTGACCGTTTTGACTTTGTTAAGCACCGCCGTAAATTTTTTGTTTTCTCAGGTGCAATTCTCGCAATCGGAATCATCGTACTGGCAGTATTCCGCTTAAACCTTGGTATCGATTTCACCTCGGGCACACGGATTGAGGTTCTTTCCGACAAAGCATTGACTAAGGAAACAATTTCAGCTGAGCTCCAAAAAATGGACATTGATACCGATGATATCATCATTTCCGGTGAGGACAGCAACATTGGGGTTGCCAGATATAAAGGTGTATTATCAAAAGAAGAAATTGCTGAGGTAAAAACTCATTTTAATAAAGAATTAAATGGCGATACAAATGTAAGTACCGTAACTCCTACAGTAGGTAAGGAAATCGCGAAAAACGCGCTTAAAGCCTTGGGGCTTGCTGTTTTAGGATTGATTATTTTCGTAACCTTCCGTTTTCAATTCCATATGGCTGTTGCGGCTGTTATCGCCTTGTTGTACGCGGTATTTTTCATAATCCCATTCTTCAGTTTAACGCGCCTTGAAGTCGATATTACCTTCATCGCAGCACTATTAACGGTTGTCGGTTATTCGATCAATGATACGATTGTTACGTTCGACCGGATGCGGGAAAATATGCAGAAGCGTAAGCGGCTTAAATCGTATGAAGATATTGCTGATGTTGTAAACACAAGCTTACGCCAAACATTAGGCCGCTCTGTTAACACCGTTTTAATGGTTGCATTGACAGTTATTGCATTGATGATATTTGGAAGTGAATCGATCCTGTCCTTCTCCATCGCACTCCTGGTCGGTCTGGTAGTAGGAACTTACTCCTCTATCTTTATCGCCGCACAGCTTTGGGTTGAATGGAAGCTTAAAGAACTTAACAAAAAAGGAACGATCATCACTTATAAGGAAAAACCTAAACACTCTGATGAACCTCAGGTATAACCATATAATATTGAACTCCGGCTATTTTTGCCGGAGTTTTTTGTGCTCTATTGTTGCTGAGCCAGTTTAAACTATTTTCATAATAAGAAACAATTGAAAAACATTTAATGGTATAACGTGCAAGTAGATGGAAAAGATAGAATTGAAATTACTGTTTAGGTGATATTAAACTGAAGAACTTTATATAGGAGGGCTATATATGGAGGATTTTGGACTTTTAATTATACGTGTTGTCGTTGGCCTTTATTACGCTGCACATGGCTCTCAAAAATTATTTGGTCTGTTTGGCGGGGGCGGCCCTGCTGGCACGGGCGCGTTCTTTGAACAATTGGGGCTTAAGCCTGGAAAAACGATGGCTCTTATGGCCGGGTTAACCGAACTTGCTGGCGGAATATTATTTTTACTTGGGTTGTTAACTCCTTTAGCAGCTATCTTCATTATCATCCCAATGATTGTCGCTATATTAAAAGTTCATGGAAAGAATGGCTTGTTTTCTGATAAGGGAGGAATTGAATATAACCTCGTGCTCATTGCAGTTGCCTTAGGAATTGCAATGACAGGCCCCGGAGATTTCTCTTTGGATGCAGCAATGGACCTTTCCTACTGGGAAGATTCTGATTAAGAACACTCAAGTGCGCCAAACAAATTAACATTGATTACGTTTGGCACGCCCTGTGCCAAACGTTGACACCAAACGGAGTGTCCTTCGAAGCTCCCTTCTGCTTATAATTGTTCTTATTTGTACTGTTGGCGACTGCAAATCACTCAGTATTGTTTATATGAAAGAATACTAATTCATAGAGATTTCTATAGCTTTCTGCCTCTTTTTCAGGCGAATTGTGCTGAGAAATCCACTCCCTTGCCTGCCGGACAACCTTTTCCCGGAGTGCATCATTCCTAACGATAGAATGAACAGCTTCAATAAATTCACCCATTGTATCATACAGCCATCCTGTTTGTTCATGTCTTATCAGAGCTTCATTGGCTGCGTTCTTTCTAGCAATGACCGGACGCCCCATTGCCATAGCTTCCATAACTGCAAGTGACTGGCCTTCAGATATTGAAGTATTAATGATGATTTGGGCCTTATCATACCAGATTTTCATCACCTCATAAGGCACAACACCGGCATATTTCATCCACTTACGCTCGCTGGCAGCACTTTGCACCTGATTAAATACATCATTATCCAAATTGGCGCCCAGAATGGAAAAATCAATGTTTGGATAAACCTCAACTAAATGATCAAGTGCAGGAAGTACATTCAGGACATCCTTTACAGGCCGCAGCCCAGCAGGAAGCAAAATTCGGGGATCTAATGCATCCTGTATCTCCGAAATACCCCACGGCAGCCAAACCCCCTGGGAAATCACTTTCGTTTTTTCCAGCCAGCGCGGATATAATTTGCCCACCTTTTCTCTTGCATCCTCTGTGAATACAGTAATAAAGCTGGCATCGTTTATAAACGAAAACATATCTCCATCCATGTCAGGCTTCAAATCAATATTAATATCAGTACCGCCCATTGTAAGAACATATGGACGATTTAATATGAAATTGTTTTCGCTGGACCACTTAACGAAACGAGTGGCGTGCAAAATATGAAAAATATCAGCATTAGGCAGATACCAATTATCCTTTTCGAGATATGGTATTACAGATGCGTTTATATTTCGCAGCTGTAAAAAATGAACAATCCGCTTAATTGTTGTCGAGTTGCCTCTCGGCTGATTAAAATATGGAGCAAAAAATAATATATGCATTGAATTCACCTATTCTGCTTTTGAGTAATCACATCATAATCCGAAGCAGCTAAAATCTCAAGCTTTTCCACTTTTATTCAAACATAGCCATCTTCTATAACCACATACCTTGTTTCTCAAGATTGATGATTAACATTAGGCATTCCAACTATTGCTTTCACTCCTTCTCCCTTGTTGAAAAAACTAATTGAAAAGAAGAGATTTAAAAAATTCAATTGAATTTGTAAAAATGTAATAAAAAAAGCTGCTCAAAAGGTTACTTTCTTCGAGTCAGCTTTTTACTTCCTATTCCTTGTTGGAATTATTTTATATAAACAGGGATTTGTTGCCAATTATTAAGCTATTTCTTAGTTATTACTGATACAATCTGATCCATTGTAATATTATTGGCAATCGGGCCATTGCTTGTCCAATTGCTTGGGTCTTCCATTTCATATATTTTTCCTGCTTTTACAGCGGGAAGTCCTTTCCAAACGGAACTTGCCTTCAAGCTGGCTAATCCCGGTTCATTTGGCAAACTGGCCAGGAATATATGATCTGCATCCAGATCTGACAACGCTTCAAGAGAGATAGGGTTCCATGCTGCTTCCGCCTTTGGCAGTGCCTTAATCATTTCAGGCTGGGTAACACCTAAATCTGTATATAGAACATTAGCAGCAAATCGGGAATTTTCAAACAGGTAATACTGTTTTCCAATTACCCATAGTATAGCTGCTGTTTCGTCCCCAATTGCGGTCTTTAATTCTGCAGCCTGCTCCTTAGTTTTAGCATCATAATCTTCCAAGACTGCTTTTGCTTCCTTTTCTTTTCCTGCTATTTCACCCATCACCTGAAGCTGTTTTCTCCAGTCCGCACTTTCTTCCTCTTTAAATACGTATGTTGGTGCAATTTTTTTGTATTCTTCATATTTACCATTTTGGATTGAACCGGGCGAGCCAAATATAATTATATCAGGCTTTGCATTAATGGTTTGTTCCAGTGGAAGATCCCACTCAATCGTTGGTACATCCTTTAATTGCGGCTGCAGATAGTTATGGACTGTAGTTCCGATTGCCCACTGCGCAGGTGGAGTTATTCCTAGTGCAAGAAGGGAATCCTCCATGTTAGGGGCAAGAATTCTTTCGGCATTTGCCGGGATGGTGACTTCTCCCATAGCATCTGTTGCAGTTCTAACTTCTTCTTTTTTAGTATCTTTGCTTTCGCTCTCTCCGTTACTGCACGCTGATAAGAATAGACCAAAACATATGCTTATCAGTATACCTGAAAATAATTTAGCTCGAGTCATCCAGCTTGTCCTCCTAAATCGCATATATTGGTAATGATAATCATTATCATAAGTGATGTCAATCATCTTCTGACATTTTACTGTTTTGATATGTTTTTGATATGTCTTAATTCTTATTTTTATTGAAACTATTCGAGTATACTTTTATACTGGTCTTAATGAAAATGATTCTCAATTTTTTCGGAATCATAGAAAGGTTGAAAGGACATGGCAAAGATGGAAGATCACAAAATGGAGAAACCTGCTGGCCGCGGTTCATTGATGTCCTTAATTTTGACGGTTGGCCTGCTTGCAATCCTGGCTTCTATATTACTATCCCTTATATACGGAACGAAAAACTTACAGCTTCCAGTCCTATGGGACGCTATATTTAACTACAATACTGAAACAACCTCACACCAAATTATCCATGATATACGTCTTCCCCGGGCATTAGCCGCTGCCATGATTGGAGCTTTTCTGGCGATTTCAGGAGCGATTATGCAGTCGCTGACGAGGAATCCGCTCGCCGAACCATCATTATTAGGAATTTCGTACGGAGCTGCTTTTGCCCTGGTAGTAAGCATGGCGATTACAGAAAATATTTCGCGTACAGGGGCAACGGCTGCTGCAATGGTTGGTGCTGGTTTAACGGCAGTTTTAGTATTTGGGTTAGCTGCTGCTTCCAAAGGTGGAATGACACCTGTCAAGCTGGCG
Organism: Peribacillus saganii; assembly: GCF_003429095.1. GTDB lineage: Bacteria > Bacillota > Bacilli > Bacillales > DSM-1321 > Peribacillus > Peribacillus saganii. Next base: position 10,697 of record NZ_QVTE01000041.1, on the reverse strand, counting down.
CTGGCCGGTGTTGCAATTGGAATGTTCCTGAGTTCATTTACTTCTATAATTGCTCTATATTCCAATGCTTCAAAGGATATTAGCTTCTGGTATGCCGGAGGACTGGCAGGAATCGATTGGAGTTCAGTGAAAATGCTGGCGGTAATTGGTTTAGTTGGTATCCTTATAGTCCCCTTTCTTGCACGCCCTCTAACCCTGATTAGCCTGGGTGCAGATGTCTCAAAAGGCCTTGGAATTAATCTAAATCTTATCAGGACATTAAGTGTACTGGCAGTTTTACTTCTTACTGGCAGTTCCGTAGCAGTTTCTGGAGCAATTGGCTTTGTTGGCCTGGTTGTCCCCCATATCTGCCGAATGCTTATTGGTCCAGATTACCGCTTCCTTCTCCCTGTCTCTGCTGTAGTCGGCAGCCTGCTTCTATTATTAGCTGATGTCGGTACAAGAATGATAAATCCTCCGTTTGAAACACCGGTTGGCGTGCTGACAGCAGTGATTGGAGTACCATTTTTCTTATATTTGGTTCGAAGTGAAAGGGGCCATTCATCATGATTCACCCCCGTGTTAGATTTAAGTGGGTCCTGCTAATTTTATTTGCCCTCCTAGTGATTGCAGGATTGATTAGCCTGAACCTTGGTGTTGTATCCATCTCACCTGCTGAGGTGTTCCAGACTTTTCTCGGACAGGGAACTCAGCAGCAGCGGTTGATTTTATTCGATTTCCGCTTGCCGGGTATTATCCTGGCTCTTCTGGTCGGGGCAGGAATGGCTATTTCGGGAGTCATTTTACAAGGAATTACCCGGAATGAATTGGCTGACCCGGGGATTTTGGGAATTAATTCAGGCGCAGGGCTTGCCGTTATTATTTATATTGCATTTTTTCAGAATGCTGCCGGCAGCCTCAGCATTTTAAATACTTTTATCCTCCCTCTGTTTGCTTTTCTTGGTGCATTGGTTACAGCCGGTTTAATTGTAATTTTTTCCTGGAAGCAGGGGTTTCAATCCATCCGCTTAGTTTTGGTTGGTGTTGGAGTGAATGCCGGCTTAAATGCTATCTTAATTGCTATTCAATTAAGGCTTGAGCCCCAGGACTTCATGAAGGCACTCATTTGGCTCTCAGGTGAATTATGGGCAACCCAGTGGCAGTATGTTTGGGCTCTTTTGCCATGGTATGTGGTACTAATCCCTTATACAATTTATAAGTCCCATACACTGAATGTATTGAACCTGGGCGCCCAGTTATCAACTGGACTTGGTGTCCGTTCCAATCGAGAACGGCTGATTCTATTAGTTCTCGCGGTTGCAATGGCTGGTTTAGGCGTAGCTGCAGGAGGTGGAATCGCATTTTTAGGGTTAATTGCGCCGCATATAGCACGTCGAATTGTCGGCCCAAAACACCAGGTAATGATTCCGGTTTCGGCTCTGCTTGGTTCCCTTATTTTACTAATAGCTGACACGATTGGGAAAAATATTTTATCTCCCCTTGAAATTCCGGCTGGAATGATCGTTTCAATCATAAGCGCCCCCTATTTTATCTATTTATTGATAAAAACGAAGTAAGGAGCATGAATATGACAACACTAACAGCAGAAAAACTTACGATTGGATACGAAGAACGGACGATTGTAAAAGAATTGGATCTTGTTTTTCCTTCAGGGCAAATTACGGCAATCATTGGTCCAAACGGCTGCGGCAAGTCGACAATCTTAAAGACGATGGCCCGTTTGCATCCCGCTTCATCTGGTGCTATATATTTGGATGGAAAACTGATTCACCAAACACCTACTAAAGAGATCGCAAAAAAGATGGCGGTTTTGCCGCAATCTCCTGAAGCTCCCGGCGGACTATCGGTTTATGAATTAATCTCCTATGGGCGTACCCCCTATTTGTCAGGGTTTTCACGCCTATCGCAGCATGATCGGGACATGGTGGAGTGGGCTCTTAATGTCACCGGTTTAACCGAATTTAAAAACCAAGCAGTAGATACTCTATCAGGAGGCCAGAGACAGCGCGCCTGGATAGCTATGGCAATTGCTCAGGAGACAAATTTGCTGCTGCTGGATGAACCAACAACTTACCTTGACCTGGCTCATCAGCTGGAGGTCTTGCAGTTACTAAAACAATTGAACGAAGATGATGGACGCACAATCATTATGGTAATCCACGATTTAAATCATGCTGCAAGGTTTGCGGACTATATGGTCGCGCTGCGCGGGGGGGAAATTATCAATCAGGGAACTCCTGAACATGTAATGACTGCCCCAGTTCTGAAAAAAGTTTTTAATATCGAAACAGCTATTGTCACTGACCCACGTACAAGCAAACCCGCAATGATTTCGTACGATTTAATTAAATAGAGGTGTTATTAAGTGGCACAAGAAACAGAAATATGGAAAGAACTGGAACAATATTATGTAATTCAAAACGGAGCAACCATGTCAGCCTGTTTCGATGGTGACTTAGCTCCATTGCTCGAATTGGTGAGCCAAAAGACCAATTCAGAACAGCCATATGTCACTGCTTCCATGGTTACTCGTTGTGCCGCATTTATTTTTACAGCTCGTTTATTTGCGTTATGCAAGTTCAGGGTAAAATGGACTGGACATTTAAGCAGGATCGGACTCGCAGACCATGTTGTCAATGGAAGCTGGTTCCCCCAGTGGGTGCTGTCCGATGGAAACTGGGAAAAAATACAGGATGAAGCAGATATCCTTGCGGAAATTCAAAGAATTCTTTGCCTCGATTGCCGCCAAATCGTCAAATCCGTGTCATATGAGACAAATAGTTCTCAACATGTATTGTGGGAAAACATATGGGGGTATGTGCTGTGGATGTATGTCCAGCTTCTCCGTCAACCAAGTGATATCCAAAGCAAAGCAAGCCATGATTTAAATATTTTGCTCGATTCACAAACGTGGTCGGGTGTTGAACGGTCTTCACCCTTCAAACGTTTTTTGAGGGGAAAAACACCTGAGGAAGCAATGGATCAATTCAGCCGTGTTACCTGCTGTTACTACTATAAAATACCTGGACATCAAAAGTGCTCCTATTGCCCGAACCTGCATAAGCAAGGATCTTAAAAGCATCTTTTCACCATAAAAATTCAATACAGGTATCGGGATACTGTTATATATCAATATTACCCAAATTTAAACAGGAGCGATTTATTAAAAAATGGTAAAAACTATAATATGCTGAGGACCAACTGCGCCTACTCTTGTCACTATGCTATCTTAGAATCCGCTCTTCAAATATAAATGTTTGGCTCGTATATTCCTTGCATTAACTGCCAACACAATTTCTTCAATATGCGGGAAATGTTCTTTCACAAATTCCGTTAGCCATAGCAAACCTTGATCGGCATAGCCTTTGCCTTGATCAGCATGGCTAATAGAAAAGGCCCTTAGCAGCATGCATGAGAATTCCTTGTATAAGATCCGATTTCTTCCCCATCATATAAAACGAAAAAACCAACTGGTATAGAGCCTGCCGAAATTACGACAAGAAGTACCTGGCTTATGACCAGGGTTGCCATTGCCTTAATCGCAACAAAAGGTTGTCACAGCTACTCGTTCACAACACTTAAAGGGCTGGATGCTGAAGCTAGAAATATCTACTTTTTAGGATTAATCCTCCTAAAAATAAAAATACAGGAGAGGATACCTGTATTTTTGTATCTGTAATTATTTATCTGTGTATCTTTCTCCGGACTCTTGGTCGATTGATACATGATTCGGGCGTTTCGGAAAGTCTCTTCTATTTGCATCATCAGGACCAGTAAGATCATTCCTCTTGTCCAGCAGCTTGCCGAATTCAACTGGTTTTCTATGCGGCATGGCATTCACCTCCTTTTTTAGGATGGGTAAAAAAACAGCCGCGATAACAGGTAAATTCTACATCTGTAAAAACAGGGAATTTTATTTACGCTCTGCCTTTTGATACTATATAGATAAAATTTGAGTACGTTTGTACTTTGGCTAACATGGAGGTTTTGAAATTGAAGATTGTTAATAATATCACAGATTTAATTGGGGAGACACCTGTTGTACGATTAAACAGACTTGTGCCGGAAAATGCAGCCGAGGTTTATGTGAAGCTTGAGATGTTTAACCCCTCAGGTAGTGTTAAGGACCGGGCAGCTTATAATATGATTAAGGCAGCTGAGGACGAAGGCTTAGTAAAGCCGGGGGATACAATCATAGAACCTACCAGTGGGAATACAGGAATAGGGCTTGCCATGACGGCTGCTGCGAGAGGCTATCGTGCAATACTGATTATGCCTGATAATATGACAAAGGAAAGAATAAATATTTTAAAAGCTTACGGTGCTGAAGTTGTGTTAACTCCAGCTGAAAAGAAAATGCCGGGTGCTATTGAAAAGGCACTGCAGCTGCATGATGAGATTCCGGGCAGTTTTATACCCCAGCAGTTCGAAAATAAGGCGAATCCGGATATTCATCGTACTACTACAGCGATTGAAATTTTTGAACAAATGGAAGGCAAACTCGACGCCTTTATTGCAACCGCAGGTACTGGAGGAACCATTACTGGTACGGGGGAAAAACTCAAAGAATTGCTTCCGGAACTCTATGTTGCCGTTGTAGAACCAAAAGGCTCGCCTGTCCTGTCAGGCGGAAAACCTGGCCCGCACAAACTTGTAGGCACAAGCCCAGGTTTTGTTCCTAATATATTAAACACAGATGTTTATGATGAAATTTTTCAAATTGCGGATGAAGAAGCAGTTGAGATGTTTAAGGGACTCGCTCGCAAAGAGGGCATCTTTGTAGGTCCATCAGCAGGTGCTGCGGTATACGCAGCCATCGAAGTTGCCAAGAAGTTAGGAACCGGGAAAAAAGTGCTTTGCATCGCACCGGATACTGGCGAACGATACTTAAGCATGGAGCTATAGGACTGTTATTCTAAAGATTATTATTATCAGACCGAATCACATAGTGGTTTGGTCTTGTTTATTTAGCCTTTTTGAAGGAACATGGTGCGGGGATTGACAATACAATCACAGCTTTTTAAAAAAGGCCGCAAATAAATAAAATTACGCAAAATTGCTATAGCAGAATATAAACCAACCGGTAAATCGGTTTATGGACAACGATAAACATTCCACTTTCCGATGATATGCTGACCACACTGGATTATTTTTCAGGGTTATTTATTTTGTTGGAGTATTTATTCTACGATTACCTCTGCTGCTTGTTTCCTACAGTAAGTTTAATACACATTTTCCTGTCTTAACTTTTTCGCTTTACATGTAAAAAACCGCTTGGGTTGCAATTTTAAACCCAAGCGGTTTTTCCTGAAACTATCGGTTATTATCGTTGCCAAAAAACCTTCCTACTGTATCATTAAAGTCCTCAAATAAACCCTCACCATTATTATTGCCTCCGCGAAGGCCATCTGCATAGTCAGTCATATTGTTATATACATCAGGGCTTGTAGATACATAAACGTTATTGATTTTTCTGTCTGCCTTTCTAATTTGATCGGCAACTTTTTGTTCAAAAGCATTTGAAACACGGCTATACTCATCGCGGTTGTTACCGCCATTGTTGCCGTTTCCGCCATTTCCGTTATTTCCATTGTTATTGTTGTTGCCGAGATTCATATCCCCTAAATTATTGGCATTATCTCCAATTCCAACATCTCCATCATTGGCACCTACGATTCCGCCCGTGCGGTCTGTGTTGTCATTAGTTCCGTTGCCTAGTCCATACCCAGCCCCAATTCCATTACCATTGCCGTCACCAGTTCCGTCATTATTCCTAACCCCTAACGGATTTCCATTATCGTTGCCATTGCCATTTCCGCCATTATTGTTTCCATTGCCATTGTTCTTCAATCTGACTGCAACATAGGCATCATTATTTGTCACAATAACATTTGCGTCGTCAACTTCATTCATTTTTTCCACATTACGTGCCAGTTTGTTTGAAACTCTTACATTATCGCGGCTTTGATTCCCGTTGTTAGCAACGTTTCTGGTTTGCACACCATTATCGCCATTATTGTTCCTATTACCTATATCACCTGCATTGTCATTGTTTCCTGCGCAACCCGCCAACCCGGTCAGCAATATAGCCGAAAGAATGATCTTTGTCCCTTCTCTCATCTATGCTCACTCCTTAAAAATAGTGTTGCATGGATTAGCATTCCTGCATCAAAGGGGTACTATTCTATTCCGGCCATAGCAAGATAAGGAAATGTTTCCGTTTTCTGTTCCAGTGATTACACATGGCTGTAGTCATCATCCGTTTGTTATTTTGGCCTCATTAACCTGCAGTTTCTTTTAGGACAACATGATTGAAAACAAGAAAATTAACCTTAAAATTTAGAACATGTTGGGATTAGCAGGAACTTTTCCTAACACCAGGTATACCTTCTTAAGACAAAAAAGAGGCAGATGCAATGATCAACCTCTTTTTACTCTGTAACAAAAGGCATTACTTCTTCCCAACAATCCTCCATGGTAAGAAAAACACTTTTAGGTATGGTTTTACATCTTTTTTTCACTTTAGCCGCTTCTTTGCTTAATTGTTTTACCGTTACAAAGGACATATTGATGTTAGTTATAACGGCAATTGATATACTGACTAATGGAAACTTTTCCAGCTTCCCTTTTCTGCTGATTGCTGTTACATATCCCTTTTTTATTTCATCTTCAGAATAAACTTTTCTTACCAATTGATCAAAACGGCTAATAATGGATCGGCAGATCCGGTCATAGTTATAATTGGGAAGAACTGCAATAAAGTCGTCACCCCCAATATGCCCAACAAAAGATGGGTGATTACAAGTGGTTAAAACGATATCACAGATAATATCTGCTGTTGCACGAATTAATTCATCACCTTCCTTGAAACCATAGGAGTCATTAAACACCTTGAAAGTATCTATATCGACATATAACACACTAAAGTTCTCTTCAGCCAATATTTCCTGCAGTGTCTCTTCAATCGCATAGTTTCCTGGGAGTCCAGTAAGGGGATTGGAGTAACGGGCAACCTGGACTTGTACCTCTGCCAACTTTATCAGTAAATTTTTAATACTTACGATTCCATATAGCCGATCTTGTTTTATTACAATAACATAATCGTATAAATGATCCAGGTTACGTTTCATAGCGAGGGCCCCTGCTTCAGCAATAGGTAAAGAATATTCTACTACAAGCGGCTTTTTGTTCATGACCAGATCCACGGTACGCTTCATAAAGAGATCGAATCCATACTTAGTTGAAAGCTTCTGGTAAAAATGTGTTTTCATCACTAATCCTACAGCGTGCTGATCTGTGCAAACAACGATTCCTTCTAAAGATGCATGTTCATTAAAAATTGCATAGACATCTTCACACTTATTGAAAGGCGATACTATTGTTGCCTCTTCTGCAATATCCCCAATCGTTAATTGCATACAACCACCTTCATTTCATAATGTGAGATTTTATTAATGGTTGCGGTCTCCCTAGAATATAACCTTGTCCGTATGGAACACCGACTTGCCTTGCAATGTCTAACTGTGAATGGGTTTCGATTCCTTCAAGCGTTACGGATATACCTTCTTCCTTAAAATAGGAAACAATCCAATCCAAAAACCGTTGTTTTTTTAAGCTATGCTCTAGGTCAATACAAAAATATCTATCGAGCTTAATAGCATCAGGCTGCAGCTCAAGAGCCATTCTTAACGAAGAATACCCCTTGCCAAGATCATCAAGAGCAATAATGAATCCTGCACTCTTTAAGTAATGGACCATTTCCTGCAAACCTGTCAAATCTTGCACAGTCTCTGCTTCATTAAGTTCCAGCATAATTCGGTTAGATGGAAGATTTACCTTTCTCATCAGACCCTCTAGCATCCACAAAAACGAGGGCTTCAGCAGAGAAGAAGGAAATACATTGACGGAAAGATAGGGTGCCTGACCACTTGTTAGAAGATGTGCATCAAAGGTGATAATGCTCTGTAGAACGGAAGATATATCTAAATCGTACAGCTTGTCCTGTTGTTCTGCCAAAGCAAATAAAACTTCCGGATTTTGAATATTCTTTCCTCTCAGCAGGCTTTCATATCCATAGAGTTTATCATCCTGCAGTGAAAAAATTGGCTGAAAAACATGGGAGAAGGATAATGATTCTGAAATCTGCAAGGAGGAAAATTGAAGTTTTGTGACTATTTTCATAGCTACTCCCATCCTTAGTAAGAAATAATGGAACTTTTATCTTAAATTTACTTCAGCAATGTTAATCCTCTATGAAGGGAATGTAAAAGTTTGAGGTTCTATTCCTTTTTTATAGGTATTAAGATGCATCCATTATAAAGAAAAGCGACCCGATGTGGGCCGCTCTTTCTTTTAACGCAGGAAGTTTTCACGATTAACTGCGAATGCATCACGGGATAATCCAGCACGATTTAAAAATGAATTAGCATCCGTTCCCATTTGAAACTTATCTAATTCTTCGTTACTTAACGTCAATTCTCTATGGAATATCGTACCCTCGATAGGTCTTAGTACACCATTTGCATCTGCCATGGTTACTCACCCCCTATCTATAATGTGTGAAGGAAATCAAAGAACCATGAATAGAATCATTTGGAAAAACAGTGTTGGCATTTGAAGAAGTGTCTATTTCAGTAAACCAATAAGAAAACTCTCATCCCATACATAAAAGGATGCTTTCAGGCAAACATTAATGTCAGAAAAAGGAGAAAGGAGAGATTAACGTGGTTAAATCCAATCCTACGACAAAAGATGATGATAAAAGACCTGAAGATAATAATGAAAAAAACCGTCAAAAAAATATTTTGGCAGAGCATAATGCAGAGATGGGAAAAAACAACTATTCCAAGAAAACAGATCACCTTTAAATAAAAGCGGGAAACACCTCTTCCCGCTTTCTTTATATAGAAAAAACTGGATGAATCACCGTTTTCTAATATATTGACAAAGATATTTTAGTGAATTTAAAAACTGGTCAAGTTTTTCTAGACCAGTTTTTTAATAGAGAATTTTGTTTTATTATTTATCCCATGCTGGAAACCTCTATCACGTATATCCAGCATCTGGGCAACAGTGGAACCCATGGACACTCCTGCCACATGCACTTTTCTAAGCTGCCAAGTATCCAGGAAACGTTTTACATACTCCACCATCACTTTAGGAAAATTGATTATTGGGGAAATCCATTCCGGACTTTTCATGAGCTCTTAAATCAATCATAAGCATTTTAAATTTACTGAAGAAATAGTCCCACTGTGGCTACCACCTCGCACAAAAGCCCCATTCCATGCAGGAATAAAATGAGCTCTCCTGTAGTTGAAAATCAATAACGGTAAATCTTCCCTTCTCACAAACCCTTGTCATTCCTGCATTTCTCTCTTCTTTTTCCAATTCTGTTTCTGCTCTTTTTCTCTCTTTTCCTTCTCCCCAAAACTCCCTTAAATCCTGTATTTTCAGGCTTTTAATCAAACGTTTGATTAAATCTGGCTGACGCACCAACGGTATGTATTTCAGGGAACTCCCGCTTTTTCAGTCTTTTTCCTCTGCCTTTAAAAACAAAAAACAAGAGGAAAACTGGAGAGATGCTCCAATTTTCACTCGTGCTGTTCTACAATTATTTTTACCCGATTTACAAGTTGTTTTGATATTTACCGTTTATGTTTGACGGGAACATCTCCATTTCCCTTGATTTCGTAAAAAGTTCATTCCATTTACGTTGTTTATGAGTGGCATTTTTCTTCCCCCATTCAGTCGTGACCACATCGTCACTATATCATTTTACATTTTCATATTTTCTAATAAAATTTTAAAAGGTACTTTCCACATCGCTTGGTTTTGGGATCATGTTTTGCTGACCATCTATTGAAATCAATTAAATTAAAAGTTAGTTGGTATTTTTTTTATGGAGATACTAAAAAGTAATATATCAAAAATAGATGGAGGGAAAAAATGCCGCGTAAGCCTGCTGCAATCAAAGATGAGTCGGAAAAGGGCACAGACGATGTATTGCCTAATGAGGAGAATAAAGATGAAGTTGAGGAATTGAAACGCATGTTAGCAGCTGTATTGAATTACTTATCAGATGATGAAGTTGAAGAAATCGATATCGAATACCTGCTGAATAATACAGAGGGGCTTCGGAAGTGGTGGGATCAATATCGGGAAAGCTCCCGAAAGCAGCTTGAAGCAGAAATTAAAAAATCGCTCGGGGAACTGTCATTAGAAGAATTAGAACGAATCCAGGAACAGATTAAAGAAAAAAAGAAGTAATGTTTATCCATGGAAGGGTAAGTTCACTTCCAATCAGCTGTGGAAGTTATAAAAATAGTCCTGGTGAGTTGATATAATAACTTATCAGGATTATTTAGTTTTAAGCAGACTATTAATTTTAAAAAGGAAAACGAAATATAATATTTATAGCTACCCAACATCCTGATTACGGTTTATTTCTCTACATTGCCTTTCCACTAGCCATACCGCCAATCATATTTTTGATTTTGAAGCCTCGCTCTTGCAGCCATTCGCTGGTAAGGTCGTTTCTATTCCCAAGCGGCATACCATAATGTGTTCTTCTTCTTGAGTTGAGCCGGAATCCGTCCTTCTCTTACTTCATTAGATTTTCGAACAACAATAATGCTCTCAAAGGACAAGTTGTAACCGTCAAGTAGAAATCAACAGTTTTTAGTAAATAAGATTAA
>NZ_QVTE01000040.1 GCF_003429095.1 Peribacillus saganii | reverse complement strand
ACACCCCAAAAGTTAGTTTTAACTCTAACTTTTGGGGTGCAGCACCGCAAGGTAATGTGCGGTTCCTTTTGAAGTTTTATTTTTTGGATATCCTCATTTACAAGTGAATTACTGCTGTTTTATTCAAACATAACTAATAATTCTTTAGCTCCACGTTTAAATCATTAATCAAGGTGTCAGCTTCAACTACTGCGGAATCCTCATTATTAAAAACAGATGGTTTTACTCCATCATCTTGTTAAGGTTTGTTATGATAACTAATTAGTAAGCTTTAAAATTTAATGGCATTACCACTCAAAAGCAATTGCTTTTGATGGTAACTCCATAAATTTTATTCATCAATGAATTTTAGCGGTAAACCTGATTATGCTGACGTGATACTATAAATTTGTAAAACAAGGGTCATGTTTGCCTATTTCTCTTAAATAAAAAATATAATCTGTAGATATGCTTTTTTTACCTAACTCCCATAGCATGGCAGTAATATTTCCCCTATGATAGGTACCGTGGTTTGTCAGGTGGATAAAAATATCATCAGTCTTATTTTGGAACTCGGTGCCGGCTGAATTCTTATAAGCGATCTTTTTACTTAGATCCGCATCTTTTAAGAAATCTTCCATCAACTGATACAATTTATTTATTTCGTTCTTTGCATCATTAGCATCTGTGAATACTGCGGGTGCGGCACCGCCCTCCGTGCGTGTGATTCGATTAAACCAAAGTTGGTCCACCGTATAGATATGGCTGAATGTTTCACCGATGGATGAAAATACACTCTCCACTCCTTCGTTAAATACCTCTGGAGAATTATCTGCAATAAAGTCCAGCAGCCGGTTAGTAGCCCAGTTATGATATGAAAACAGCAACTTAGTGTTCGCCACAATATTACCTCCCGTATCTGAAACGATTGAGACTTACTGGTGAATATATGTAAATAATACCACTACTGTGTATTTTTGGTAATTCATAAAACTTTAGGTTAATGATTTTTATATGCATATTGGCGGGACTTGCGATTTATAAATGGAGGAATTGAAAAGCGTAAGCGCTCTGACTAAAGAAAGGCAGTATGTGGGCCACGTCCGATGACGAAGGGCTTTTTATATGGTCCAGCTGGGCAGAGTTTGGTATATGTCTGATAAAAAACCAGTGAATCACTGCTTGAAATAGCAATTAGAGAAAAAATTTTTGAAGCTGTAATTAGCAGACTTAGTTCATCTTGATTATCAAATAAGAAAGGCATCGAGTTTGTAGATCTGCCCTTTTAGCAGAAAAAAGGCAGAGATGGATGCCGCTTTGCCTGAAAGTTATATCCTAATCGCTTTTTACTATAAAAGCCAATTCTTCTTGCGTTCCTTTCGCTGGAAAATCCTGATACATATCCAAATAAAGTCTTCCATTTGTACCTACGACCGCATAGCTTACATCTTTGATCGAGATGTTCCGTCTAGTTAGCTCTTCCTTCAGCAGTGTTCCGTAATCTTCTTTTCCTGGATCCGGTTTGATCATCTTTCCATCCATTATTAACTCTATTGGAAACATAGTTGCTGGGGTTAATATATGTAAATCATTTCTTGTGATATTGCGGTATTGAGGCTTCTTTAGAACCGATAAATCACCGTTCACTTCTAACAATGCATGCTCTACTTCTTCAAAATCGAAAATCCCTTTGTGCCGTAGGGCCTGGGAGAGCGAATCAAAGGAATAACCCATTCGCCTCATATTTGTTTCGAGGACTTGTCCTTTTTCAATAACTGTGGTTGGCATTCCGGAAATCCATTTCCTATAGGTCCGGCTTTTAAGGGCAGTCGTATTTAAAATAATGACAACAAAACCCATTGTCACAAAGGCCACAACAAAATAGAGAAACTTGATTTTAATATTAAATGCCAGATTCCCTGCAATTGTTCCCAGTGTTATGGAGGCGATATATAGGTGGTATGTTTTATGGGAAATGATTTGTTTACCGTATATCTTAATAAATAGCCATAGTAAAATAAAGGCGGTTAATGTTCGTAAGACAATCTCCATTGAACCTGTCATGTTTGTATCTCCCCTGCTGATACTTTTGAATGGTTTGATTCCTTTCAGATATTTTTATTCTTCTTCCCTCCATTCTAAAATATTATCATTTAGCGAAATTCCTTCCTTTTTCAAATTAAAAGAAGCTTTAAACAAAAAAACAGTTAAACTCATTATGTTTACCAACTCAAAAAAGGTTAAAATAATAAGGAAGAGATTAATAAACAAAACAAAGAAGGTGTATGATGAAGAAACATGTCCCCAATTTATTTACTTTCGGGAATTTATTCTGCGGGTTCTTATCCATCCCATATATAATCCATGACGATTTAAGAAATGCGACAATCTTAATTTTTATAGCCATCATGCTGGACGCAGTTGATGGAAGAATTGCCAGGATACTTGGTGTGTCAAATGCGATTGGAAAAGAACTTGATTCGTTAGCAGATATTGTATCGTTTGGGGTTGCGCCTTCTTTCTTGGCGGCACAAACATATTTTTACGATCTTGGTATGACTGGAATTATTATGTCAGGATTATTTCCGCTATTTGGTGCCTATCGGTTAGCACGATTTAATATTACATCTACCGAAGATTCGCTTAAGCATTTTAAAGGAATACCGATTACCCTGGCTGGAGGCATTGTCACCTTCTTAACTTTATTTGTGGGGTCAATTCCGCTTTGGGTGTTTATACTGCTTTTCTATGGGCTTTGCTTTTTTATGGTCAGCAGGGTTAAAATTCCAAGCTTGAAGAAGCTTGGGGTTCCACTTCCAAAATACAGTGTACTCATAACATTATTCCTTTTTTACATGTTCTATTTAGTCTCTAAATCAAGATTTGAAAATGTTCCTGCTTTCTTTTATGTAGCATTGTGTATCTATCTATTGTTTATCATATTAAGATATTTTAAAGAAAAGGAACCTAAATTTGCAATTAGAAGAAGGAACTTCCGGCTGCCAAAACGCCTATTTAAAAAAAAAAATAAGAAACATTGACTTTTTATGCAGCGAATAGTTAAGTCTCTGTTTTATCATACTAAAACAGACAGAAAATTCATTGGAAAAGAGGTCATTGTTATGGTTAATGAAGATAAAGAAAAATTTATCAGGATCCAGCAGCAGCATAAATCCCATCAAAGTGACGGAACAGGAGTGGAGCAGAAACGCGGTTTTGCCGATCCGAAATTTGAAGGCAACAATGGCACTGATGTAGCACCGGGTGCGGAAGGACGGAAATATCCTCTTTAAACTTATATTAAATAATTAACATAAAGAAGAAGCCTGCCTCCTATTAATATGGAAGCAGGTTCTTCTTTAATTTCCGTTATTTACTGAGCCGAACAGCTCCGGCTGAGTTATCTTTCGCTTCGCCGAATAACTGAAATTTCAGATCGTAGTTCGGAACTTTACGCTCAGAATCTGGAATCGATATATTGATATAACTCTTAGTATCCTCAAAAGTTGTTACACATCTTCTCCTGCACCACTGCATTTACATACACATAATCGTAATCATACTCGAATGCAAAATCGCAGTAGCAGTATGTTTCCATTCCAGCTTCGGCCGCTCATGATTGACCAGTATTTACATTCTATTAATCAAAGAATAAATAGTGTTATTTTTATAGGATATTTTTTTAAAAGAATATTTGCCGGTGGATTTTACCAAGATTTAATAGAGTCATTTTTTGTTACAATTTTAGGAGGAAAAAAATAAAACAAAAAGATGAGGATTCTATATGGAGAAAAAATCTTTCCTGTTTGGATTGATAGTTTTAATCATTTTCTGCGGCGGATTTTTGGCCGGGGTTTTATATTCTAAGCATTTCACAATAAAGACTTCTGTGGTTAAACAAGTTCCACATTCGGAGAAAAAGCCGGCTCCTAAGGAAAAACCGGAAATTAAGACATCTTCATCAAAAGTGCTGATGGGCTATGTTCAGGATTTTCGGGATCCAGCTTCAATTGATTATTCCAAGATGACACATGTGATATTTTCTTTTGCCCACCCGGCGAAGGATGGCAGTGTTTTGCTAAATGGTGATATGGCTCTGAAAAACCTAAGGTCGACGGTTGGAAAAGCGCATAAGCAAAATACTAAAGTTATTCTCGCAGTAGGCGGATGGTATCATATACAGGGTGGAGAATCGTATGATTATTTTAAAGAGGCCTTGGCAAACCCGTCTTCTAGAAAAAAGCTTGTTAATGAGCTTATGAGAATAATAGGTCGTGAGCATCTGGACGGGGTCGATATCGATTATGAACATCCCCGATCCAGTGAGGATGCCAGAAACCTGGCCGTTTTCACAAGGGAATTAAGTGAACGGCTGCATTCGCAAAATAAGGAGTTATCAATAGCTGTTTATTCCAAGGTTCATAGTGTTACAGGAGCAGAAGTCAAATCAGTTGTGTTCGAGCCAAGTATGTTTCAGTATGTTGACCATGTAAATATCATGGCTTATGATGGCCAGTACGATGTTGGATACAATGCTGCCTATTTGTCTCCTTTCTCATTTGCTGAAAATGCAGTTAATTATTGGGCTGTCCTGTTTGAAGATCACAAGCTGCCGAAAGAGAAACTTGTGCTGGGAGTCCCTGCTTACGCCCAGCCTGAGGAACAATCGATAAAGCAGGTTTCATATGCTACCATTATCAAAAAAAATCCTGCAAATGGCAAGCGTGACACCGTCAGCATGAATGGAACGACCTATCATTATAACGGAATGGATACAATCCAGAAGAAAACAAAGCTTGCAATGGATCAAGGATTTGGCGGGATGATGCTATGGGAAGCCGGACATGATGCACAAGGCCCGCAAAGTGTGACGAGTGTTATTTCACAAGTGCTGACAAAATCAGAATTGGCATCAAAATAGCAATATTATGTTAAGATCAATCAAGTAAGAGGGGGTGACTAACCCCCTCCTACTTGATTTTAAGCCCATGTAGTCTGGATTTATTAATAATTAATCTTCCATCACTTCTGTAAATGCAGCGGATACCTTGTTAAATTCGTCTTCGCTTTCAATGGCTGAAAATTCGCCATCAGTATCTACTTTTAAAAAGAAAACATCAATTTCTTCATTTTCCTCTTGAATGTCTTCCACAAAGCTAACGGCTGCATACTGTGTACCATCGACGTTTATAACACCGAGTACTTCCACTTCCTGTTCTTCGCCATCCTCATCGGTTATAGTGAAAATTTCGCCCTCTTCAATTGGTTCCATATGTTGCTCTCCTCCCATTATGTAGTTTTTAGCACTACTCTTTATTTTCCCATAAAAAAACAAATTAATGCTTAATAAATGCCAAAATTTCGTTTAGACTCTGTTGCTGGTTATTTGTCGTAACCATTTTGAACCAATCACCTTCATCCTGGATTCTTTGCTTTATGTTTAATATGGTGAAATCGGACGGCAGAAAACTTCTACCTCTTTCCAAGTAAGGGGGTTGCAATGGTTGCCTTTGGCTTTCCGAATGGATCGAGGGTGGAGCCATGAGACAGCCCGAGTGTTGAAGGTTTTGTAGAGGTAGATCCACATGAATGCCAGCTGATAAGGGAGTAATCCAGTAGGGGGCGTAAAATAATGAAATCAGCTTGTGAATCCAAGCTGATTTCCATCCGTAAATATTTTTATTTTAACTTAGTGAAGTTAAAAAAACGCCGAGGGCGATAAGGGCAACTCCGACCCCGTTCACGATACTGATCTTCTCGCCAAAAAACAGAATCGCCGCAACAGTTGCTATGACCACGCTTAGTTTATCAATTGGTGCTACCTGTGATACCTTTCCTATTTTTAATGCCATGAAGTAAAACAGCCAGGATGTCGCCCCAGCTATCCCGCTTAGAATAATAAAAAGAAACGTCTTCTTTTGGTTTATAATTTCAGGAATCTTACCTAAGTTGCCTTCAAAGGCAACTATTCCTACTAAAAAGATAGCCATAATGATGGCCCTAATCGCAGTAGCCGTGTTGGGATCAAAATTTTTTAAGCCAATTTTCCCAAAAATGCTGACCAATGCTGCGGAAACGGCAGCAAGAATGGCGTATATCAGCCAGAGAGGCATTGAATTCACCCTTTCTAATTTGCTGCGAGATTATTATTCGGCCCTTATATTATCCGCATACTTTGGTTTGTTCAATCGTTGAATGGCTAAGAATTTTATTAATGTTATAAAATGGAACATTTTCTTTCAAACTCCACAGATACTGAATAACTGACTAAAACGGCAAAACTGTCATCGTCCCTGAACCAGCAAAATTGCAGCCATTACTTACATAAAAAATTAGTTTTCAGAATGATAGGCTGTTTCAAGTATTTTCCTATAATTTGATGCATTTATAGCTCGAACATTGCTTTTTGTTGATCCGTTAAGGACTGATAATTCAACGATTTTATCAAAGTCCTCTGTCTTAACTCCAGGCAGCTCATTCAATTTGGGTATTGCTAAATTCTCAGTCAACTCTTGTATTCCTATTATCAGTTTATCGATAGCTAAGCTTTCTGTATCCGAATCTTGGGCAAAGTTCATGTATTTTGCCAGCCGGGCATGCATTTGTATATCTTCCTGGGCATTGAATTTCAGGACGTAAGGGAGAAATACCGAATTTGCCACGCCATGTGGGGTATCGTAAAGACTGCCCAACGCTTCCGCTAAACAATGTACAGCGGCAACATCAGCTGATCCAAAACAGAGCCCGGCAAGCAGGCTTCCTTCCTGCATTTTGAAGCGCGCTTCAATGTTTCGGCCATCCCGATAGGCTTCAGGCAAGGCTGAAACAATTTTCTCCATGGCTGATGCACCTAGCGCCCGGGAAATCGGATTTGAAACCTTACAGGTATAGCCCTCAATGGCATGGACCAAGGCATCTACTCCGGTTGCAGCTGTTACTGCCGGCGGCACAGTTTGCGTCAGTTCAGGATCAAGGATAGCCAGCAGAGGTCTAAGGAGAGCATCTTTAAGCGTGATCTTTCGATGGGTTGCCTGCTCTGTAATGACGGATGAGCGAGTGACCTCGGATCCAGTGCCTGCTGTAGTAGGCACACAAATGATCGGTGCAATATTAGTGTAAGGCCTTATTCCTCCTGCATACTCAGTTGGACTGCCGCCGTTAGGTCCAATTAGGGCAATGGCTTTCCCTACGTCCATTGCACTTCCCCCGCCTACAGCTACAATAGCCTGTGCTTCACACTCATTAAAAAGTGCAGCCCCTGCAATACATTCCGTATCCCGCGGGTTTTGTGAAAGTGCGTCAAAAAGAGTTACATTATAGCCTGCATCCTCCAAAGCTTTTTGTATGGGTGAGACAAGGCCTGTTCCCACTACCCCTGGATCACTGACCAATAAAATGGATGAACCCACATTGAACGGCTCTAATATTTGCGCAATTTTTTTTGCGTTTCCTATCCCCATTTCAATTCTTGTATTGCAGAAATAAGAATATGCCTCCATGCATATTGCCTCCTTAACATGAATAGGTTCTCAGGTTGAAATTCGACAATATTTATGAAATTCCTTCATGTAAGACCCCTTGCATTTGTGCAAAGGTTGTTCAATAAAGTCCTAAAAAATAACCTGGCCCAAGGCCAGGTTATTTGATATATTATTCAAATGAAAGGATCCGGTCATCCCTGCAGGTTTCACAAATATGAATCAGCTTTCGGCTATAAGTTTCTTCTTCTGCAACTTCCATTTCTTCTTTAGATCCGCAGATTTCACATACTTTCATCCGATTCACCCCGATCCACTAAATTGTTATTGTCACCTGGGTTATGCTGATCATGGGCAATTTGATACCCCGAGTCCAGGATTGCTTGTTCGAAATCGATGGCGGAAGCCATGCGTTTATCATAGGTAAACATGGCTTCGCCTTTCGATAAGTTTACTTCGGCCCGGGATACTCCCCAGACCTCAAGCAAGGCGTTCATAATTGTATTTGCATCCTCCTGGCTGACCATATCCTTTACAACAAACATACCAGTTTCCAAACCAGCCACCCTTTCTACTCGTCGTGTTTCTTGTTATGCAGGAATGCTTCGCCCATTCCTTCCATAAAATCGACCATTGCTGTCATTGCGGCTCGTATTTCCGGGCTTCGAAGCCTACGTCTCATTTTCCAAATGCTTTGCTTTTCCCCATCTTGTCCGGTTTTCGATAACCGTTTCATCCCGAGTCCGACACCATTCATAACGGTTTCCAGCTGTCCAAGCTGCAGGGTGCTTAAAAATTGGATACCGAACATGCCTGCTTTTATTACATTATGAGTTGCCGGCTGATTAAGCTGCTGCATCGCAATGGCTCCTACTTCTGTCCGATTATCCAACATTCCTCTAAGAGCATCGAAAATACCCATATCATTAAGGCCTTTCATTACTTGGATCCCGGCGATTACTGCATCTTTATTCTCGGTGAGCTGTCTCATCAAATCGGCTGCTGCTTGTGCCTGTTCTTCCTCGACATTTGGAGTTTGCTTGCTAATTTGCCTGATTGCTCTGGCCATATTCATCCCCCCTTAATTGAATTAATTCATCAATCGGTGTGAAATCGGCACGATTCCATTTTTCTTCTACCTTGACGCTTATTTGTGGAACTCTGTTCCCAAAACGGTGGTTATGGTCAGGAAGCGGTGATTCTCCCTCTGCTTCAATCACTTCCATCTTCACACCCATCTCCTTATAGGCAGGTGTGTGTGTAATGTAGTCATGGTAGCTGCTTGTCAGGTAGTTGACCGCCTTGCTGTCATCACGTGTATTCATTGGCAAATAAACTTCGTTGCCTTTCACCCTGTCCGTTACAATTACCCTTACTTCCACATGGCCGTATGGGGAAGTCAGTCCAACCAAAGTGCCGTCCTGCAGATTTCGTTCCTTGGCGAGCTCAAGTGATACTTCGAGCCATGTATCAGGTACCTTATGGGTTAAGCCCTCATTACGATAAGTCATATTCCCTTCATGGAAATGCTCAAGAATACGGCCATTGTTTAAATGCAGGTCGTATTCTGCATCCACTTCAACGGGAGGTGTCCAGTCCACAGCGACAAGACGTGCCTTGCCATCAGGGAATGCAAATTTGTCAGTATATAACAATGGCGTATCTTTTCCGTCTGCTGCTACAGGCCAAACCAGAGACTGGAATCCTTCCAGCCGATCATAGCTGACGCCTGCAAATATCGGTGCGAGGCTGGCGGCTTCGTCCATGATTTCACTTGGATGTTTATAATTCCAATTGGCTCCCAGACGGTTAGCTACCTCCTGGATAATTTCCCAGTCAGGCTTTGAGTCCCCAAGCGGTTCAAGAACTTTATAAAAGCGCTGAATGCGGCGTTCCGTGTTGGTAAAGGTCCCATCCTTTTCAAGGCTAGGTGCAGCAGGTAACACAACATCAGCAAATTGAGCTGTTTTACTGAAGAAGATATCCTGCACGACATAGAACTCTAATTTTTCAAATGCAGCCTGAACATAGTTTGAATTGGCATCCACCAGTGCCATCTCTTCACCGAAAAGATACATTGCTTTTATTTCACCTTTGTGCATCCCTTCAACCATTTGATGATTATCGTATCCTGGTTCTGATGGGATTGCTGTTCCCCATGCTTTTTCATAACGCTCGCGTACCTTAGGGCTCTGGATTGGCTCATATCCAGGAAACCATGCCGGCATTGTCCCAAAATCGCAGGCACCTTGAACGTTGTTATGGCCTCTTAACGGATAAGCCCCTGTTCCAGTCCGGCCATAATTTCCTGTGATTAATAAGAGGTTAGAGATAGCTGTGCTGGCATCTGTTGCACCGGAATGCTGTGTGATACCCATCGCCCATAAAATACAGGTCGATTTCGCTTCATGAATCGATGTGGCAACGGTAATCATTTGTTCTTTTGTGACTCCAGTCTTCTCTTCTGCATATTCCAATGTAAATTTTTCAAGCGATTTAACGAATTCTTCATAGTTGTTAACTCGTTCGTCAAGGAAATCCTTGTCTTCCCAGCCCATGTCGAGGATATATTTTGTAACGGCATTGATCCAGATTAGATCTGTACTTGGTTTCGGATGGACAATCAAATCAGCTCGCTGAGCCAATTCATTCTCACGTAAGTCAACAACGATTAATTTCTGTCCATGCAGCTTATGGGCTCTTTTAATGCGTGTCGCCAGTACTGGATGTGATTCAGCCGCGTTTGCACCGATAACGATAATTAATTCCGCAGCTTGTATATCATGAATGGTTCCTGCATCTCCCCCATGGCCTACGGTTCTAAGTAGTGCGGCTGTTGCCGGGGATTGACAATAGCGGGAACAGTTGTCAACATTGTTTGTACCTACTATGCCTCGCGCCAGTTTCTGGAAGACATAATTCTCTTCATTTGAACACTTGGACGATGCGATAAAGCCGAGGGCATCAGGGCCATATTTTTCTTTAATTCCGCCTAACTTTTCGGCGATAAGATCAAGCGCTTCATCCCACGTGGCCTCAACAAACTCGTCGCCTTTTCTGATTAATGGTTTTGTCAGCCGTTCCTCGCTGTTTACGAAATCCCAGCCCCATTTACCTTTAACACATGTGGAAATTCCGTTTACCGGTGCTTCTTCAAGAGGCTGGATCCTTAAGATATCGCGGTCCTTTGTCCATACTTCAAAGCTGCAGCCAACGCCACAGTATGTACATACTGTCTTCGTACGCTTGATTCGTGACTTTCTCATGGCAGCTTCCACTTCGGAAATAGCAAAGATCTCTCTGTAACCTGGTTCTACCTCTTTTGTCATATCAATCATCGGAGCTAGAATTTTAGGCGGTATTCCTGTGAGATAGCCCGCTTCTCCCAACATCGATTTTTCCATCAAAGCATTACAAGGGCATACATTTACACAATGGCCGCAAGATACGCATGAAGATTCATCGATTGGAACATCATTATCCCAGATAACACGGGGTACTTTACGGCTCCAGTCAATTGTTAGCGTTTCGTTTACCTGCAGATCCTGGCAAGCCTCAACACAGCGACCGCATAAAATACACTGATCGGGCTCGTACCTGTAAAACGGATGTGAATTATCCGGAGGGTATGGCTTTGCCTCAAACGGATACTTCTGGTGTGCTAAGCCCATGTGTTCAACTGTATTATGGATGGTGCAATTTCCATTATTGTTATCGCACACCGTACAATAGAGCTCATGATTTTTCAAAATCCTGGATATTCCTTCATACTGAGCTTCCTGCACCGGCTGGGAGAGCGTTTCTACCTTCATACCTGGCTGAGCCTTTGTTACACAAGATCTAACCAGTTCACCGCCGGCGTTCACGTAGCATGTGTCACATGTCTGGATGGTTCCCAAATTGGGGTGATAACAAATGGCTGGAATAAAAAGGTCGCCAGCTTTTGCGACTTCCAATATGGATTGTCCTGGCTCAGCAGCATATTCCTTTCCATTAATCTCGATTGAAAAATTTGATTCTTTCATTCTTCTGCCTCCCTAATATTTCTGAGCCTAAGGTTTGATTTTGCTGCTTCCTTTCCTGGAACTGGAGTATCACTTGGAGAACCCTCCGCCAAATAAACGAACCAGTAAACAAAGCCCACTAATAATGAACCTCCGACCACGTTTCCCAGAAAGACTGGTATGAAGTTACGTATGTAGTCAAACCATGTTAAGTGTCCCGCAAAAATGGCTGCTGGGATCAGGAACATATTGGCGACCACATGCTGAAAACCGATGGCAACAAACGCCATGATTGGGAACCAGATTGCCAGTATTTTTCCGCTAATCTCGTCGGACCCATAGGAAAGCCACATGCCGAGGCCCACCAGCCAGTTACAGCCAATCGCAGAAAAGAAGGCCTGCCAAAAACTCTCATCCACTTTTGACTGTGCAATGGCGATGGTTTTATCCAAAAAAGGGCCATGTTCCGTAAGGCCTACCAGATGCCCGAATACATAGGCAACAAAGATTGCTCCAATAAAGTTGCTGATAGTAATCCAAAACCAATTGGATGCCAGTTTATTCAAAGTTACTTTTTTTGCCAGACAGGCGATGGATACGGCCATCATATTCCCGGTTACCAGCTCCGCTCCGGCAATAACAACTAAAATGAGCCCCAGCGGAAATACGGCGGCACCTAAAAAGGTGCCAAATGAGCCCCAATTCTCTGGCAGGTTCCCAATGACTCTTATGTCCAGAAGAAACCCAAGAGATATAAAAGCTCCTCCAAGAAAACCGAGAAATAACATGCTCCGGAGCGGGAGCTCTGTTTTCTTTTCACCAAGGTCTGCAGCAATGCCGGCAATTTTCTTCGGCGGGTGAAATCCCATTAGCAACCCTCCTAATCTTTTACAGATAATATTATTTACCGTTTTGGGAAAATTATTTAAAGTTAGCAATATTATATTTGCGAAAGAAGGGTTTCATATTGGATAAGGACAAATTATTTCAAAGGGCTCATTCGATGATTATGTCTTCAAGCAAAAATCCTAAACAAATGACAATATCAACAGTTAAATTGGCGGACATTTTGGGAGTAGAATTTTCAGAGGTTGACCGGGGGTTACGTGAGCTTGTAGAAGAAGGACGATTGCAGAAAGAAAGAATGACAGAACCGCCGCACCATGATTTGTATTTTCTGCCCCAGAATAAGACTTCATGAATGTCTGGCAGTAAAAAAGCGGAACAAAAGGAGTCTCTCTTCTGTTCCGCTTTTTACCGTGTTGCACCAGCTGTATTTTTTAAGTTTGTTCAGAGCATTAATGAACAAGTGATAAAGATCATAGCTTATACCTACAAGTAAAGGAGGCAAATTTTTACATAATACAGGCTTGAATTTTAATGAAAAGGAGATATAACTTGTCACATCAACTTAGCTTTTTAAATCAATACATCGAAAAGATCCGGCAACTGCCGAGGGATCGCCAGCTTACGAAAAAAGATTTATTAACAAAGGAATTTTTGTTGGAGAAAATTGATGATATGGAGATGTTTTTCGCCCCGCATAACGAGTATATAAATCGGGAGGCCAGAATTGTGATTGTCGGAATTACCCCGGGATGGACACAAATGAAAGAGGCATTTGAGCAGGCAGCTTTAAGTATACATTTAGGAGAATCGCTTGAACAGATGGCCAAATCAGCTAAAATGGCAGCAAGTTTCTCTGGAGCGATGAGAACCAATTTAATTGCAATGCTGGATCAGTGCGGTGTTGCCTGCGCCCTTCATTTGGAAAGTTCCGAATCGCTGTTTTCTAAGGAACGCGATTTGCTACATACAACTTCGCTAATCAAATACCCAGTATTCTCCCAAAGTCAAAACTACAGCGGATATCACCCAAGGATAGAGTCTAGCCCCCTTTTAAATAATTATGCCTATGAAGTGTTTCCGCAAGAAATGGAAGAGATGAATCATGATATTCTCATAATTCCGCTTGGCAGATCAGTAGAACAAATCGTACAAACTCTTATTTCAGAAGATAAGCTTAAAGGATTTATTTTAGCCGGTTTCCCCCATCCTTCTGGTGCTAATGGACATCGGAAAAAGCAATTTCAGGAGGGTCTCGATAAGTTCAAGCGTGTAGTGGAAAATTGGTCTGAAAAATGATAAGTCTTGATGAAAAATAACATTGGAATAGATTGCATAAGAACCCGGTAAGAACCAAAAACTATCTCTCAGCAAGAAGTAAAAGTGCGGAGGAACTGATATGGGCTTCTTTAGAAAGAGATATAAAAAGGCTCTCCTTACGAAAGAAAATCAGGAAACACAAGAAAGTGTCTCATTAGAAAACACCATTAATCAATTCCGGGAATGTTCTGATTTAGTGCACAATGCCCTTCCTGAACTTCAAGTGGAGTACTTATATATTGAAAATCTGGTTAATGAACAAAAAGTGAAGGAATATCTCGTTGAACCCTTTGATACTATTAAGTTTCCTGATGTTTCGTTAATCCTCACCGAGAAGAGATATAAGAAAACAGCTGACAGCAGGTCTTTATATAAAGGGATATTAAATGGTGAAGCTGCTATTTTCTTTAAGGATGAGGCATATCTTGTCAATCTTTTTGGACCTGAAACCAGGCCTGTTAATGAGTCGGGTACTGAAACTGTGATCACAGGTCCGCATGAGTCATTCAATGAATCAGCAGGACAAAATATTTCGTTATTGCGCAGGAGAATCAAGAGTTCACATTTGAAAGTCTATAAAGTGTCAGTCGGTAAAGTCACTTTGACAGATGTTTACCTGCTCTATCTTGAGAATGTCGCAAATAAAGATTTTGTCGAAAAAGTAAAACAAAGGGTTGAGTCGGTTGAGACAGACGGAATCTTTGAATCCACTATGCTTGTCCAAATGATTGAAGAAAATCCATACTCTTTCTTTCCACAATTCCTGACTACTGAACGGCCGGATACCGCTTCGTCAAAAATTTTGGAAGGAAAAATAGTGGGTATTACGGATGGCAGTCCATCGGCTTTCATAGCTCCCACTAGTTTTTTTGAATTCTTTAATTCACCGGAGGATTACTACCAAAGATGGGCGGTTGCAACAGCTTTAAGAATATTAAGATACAGTGCATTCTTTATTACTGTTTTTTTCACAGCTTTTTATGTTGCCGTTATTACATTCCATTACGAAATGATTCCCAGAACCTTACTTTCTACATTGCTGGAATCACGCAGCAGGGTGCCTTTTCCTCCCCTTATTGAAGCACTGGTGATGGAATTTACAATTGAATTATTGAGAGAGGCTGGTGCCAGGCTGCCGACAAAGATCGGACAGACAATTGGCATTGTTGGTGGAATAGTCATTGGACAATCAGCTGTACAGGCGGGTTTTACCAGTAATATTTTAATTATCGCTGTAGCCATTTCTGCTATTGCTTCATTTGTCATTCCTAATTATATTATGAGCGCATCCATTCGATTGGTTCGTTTTGGACTTATTATCCTAGCTGGGATTTGGGGGAATTATGGAATAATACTAGGAATAGGTCTTGTCCTTGTCCATCTCAGCGGGATGACAAATTTGGGCAGCTCTTATTTAATCCCTATAGCCCCTATATCAACAGCTGATATGAAGGACATTTTAATTAGAGCTCCTTTTTCCAAGCTCAAAACTAGGCCGTACCAGGCACAAACAAGGAATCCATATCGGCAGAAAAAGAAATGAAAGGAGTGAGGTGCATATGAATGAAAAACTACATTCCTTCCATTTGGCCATTTTAATTTATTTAATTCAGACCGGTGTTACTCTATTTGTGCTTCCAGCTGAGCTGGCGCAGAATTTTGGTACTAACGGGTGGGTGGCGGTAATTATTGGAGCTGCCCTAGTATACATAAATATTTTTTTGATTGGAGCGGTGTACAGACTAGGAAGAGGAAAATCTTTTTTTGCAATAATAGAGGACGGTATGCCACCCATGCTTTCTTATACCCTTTATTTGCTGCTTACCGTTTTATGGAGTTTGATTGGCTGTATTACTGCCAAACAATATATTATGGTTTATCAAATTATTACTTTTCAGCATACACCTGGTTCACTTTTAAAGCTCGGTTATGATGTATTGATTTACACCCTTGTCATTAAAGGGATTTATAATATAGCCAAAGCCTCTACCTTTATTTTTTCAATCACAGTATTTCTGGCGCTGCTGTTTTTCTATTTTATTACCGATATTGAACTGGCTAGATACACTCCTTTTCTTTTTAAGGATGGAGATGGGTTGCTTATTGGGATATTCAAAACTTACATAGCATTCTTGGGTTTTGAGCTATCCATTCTTTTTTTTCCGTATATTAATAAAGAATCAAAGTTTTTCACATCGTTAATTATTGGCAATCTCATTACAACCGTTGTCTATGTGTACACCTGTCTGATCATTTTTGGAGTGTTTGGATATGAATATTTAAAGGAGTTAATTTTTCCTTTGCTGGATTTCTTATCGATCATTAGATTACCTATTATTGAGCGGCTTGAAAACTTACTTTATGCACTATTTGCGCTAAAGGTTCTGATTACATCAGTGATGTTCTATTGGGCAGCAACTGAGTCTGCTAAAAGGATTTTCAGAAATAAAAGTGATAAGACCCTTTCATTTATCCTTATCGCTTTCTCATATTTCATTTCTTTAATCCCAGATAGTTTAGAGCAGGTCAGGAACTGGCTGGATTTTTTAACAAGGTGGGAAATAGGAGTCACATTGTTCTTGCCGGTTATTTGTATAATATTGATTTTGCTAAGATCAAAGGGAAGGAAGCATGCAGATGGGAAAAATTGCTAAGGTCATTTTCGTTCCCATATTGTGCTGTTTAATTGCTGGGTGCACTGACATGAGAATTCTCGAAGACCAGGGAATGATTCAAGCTATCTCTTATGATATGGCAACAAAGGATAAAGGCTCTGATATTGCCCTGATCAAAGTAACTGCTGCCATCCCTCTAATCCAAAAAGATAATCTTCAGAAGATAATCGAATCTACCGCAACGTCAAGCAAAGATGCAAGGATCGAATTTTCTTCACAAACGGATTTAGAGTTAGTAAATGGGCAGCTTAGAACGGTGTTATTCGGAAAAAACATCGCTAAGCAAGGGGTAATAAATCATTTCGACACCATCCTAAGAGATCCTACCATAGGTCTGAGAAGCAACATAATAATTGTGAATGGGAACGCTGCTAAAATGCTTGCTGAAAATTATCAGGAGCAAGAACCGACGTATGAGTTTCTTGACCGCCTAATTGAAAAACAAGTTGACGAAAACATCATACCTGATATAGATATTTTTCAGTTTATGAGAGATGTTAAAGACGATGGAATAGATCCTGTTGCGCCACAGTTTATCCAGCGTAAAAATCATATTGATACTGATGGAGTTGCCCTTTTTAGAGGAGAGCGGTATGTAACAAAAATTGATGCTTCTAAAGGTACTCTTTTTTCCATACTCAACAAGAAAATGATAAACAATGGGCAATTGAATTTTGACTGGCCTGCATCGCAACAAGGGGATGCAGAGTTCGCAGCATTAGATATAAACAACAGCAGAAGACATATTAACGTTTATTCTTCTCCTGGAAGCAATCAGTTTACTGTAGACATCTCGATTAAAGTGAAAGGTTCGATTACTGAATATATCGGTACGAAAAATTTGGATAATAAAAAGTACAGAGATGGTTTAGGCGAAAAGATGGCAGAGTCCCTTGAAAAACAAACTCAGGAATTGGTGATATTTACACAGAAACACAGTGTTGACAGCATAGGAATTGGAAAATATGTTCGCAATAGCATAAGTTATAATGAGTGGAAAAATCTCGATTGGCGCAAAGTCTATCCTGCTATTCAGGTACATTGCAGCGCAGAGGTAGAAATTAGGGATTATGGCCTTATCCACTAGTGACATCTTTATTACGACAAAAGCGTTACAGGAAGGAAGATTGATCGAAATCGGCTATTCCTTTGAATAAGCAACGAAGTTAAGAAACAGCCGATTTTAGCACTAACCGTTAATAACTCATGAACAGAAAATAGCCGCTATCAATTGAATAGCGGCTTTCCCAAGTTATTTAATAAACCAGGCTTTAGCCATTTTGTCATGGATAACTTCATACATTGCAACCGACTCTACTTCCACTCCATTTGCTCTTCCCACAGCATATTTGGATCAATCACATATTCTGGTGGGCGATTCGTGACCGGAGTTCAGCATGCTGATTTGGGTTTTCTTTAAATAATTGTTGAATACTTTCTCTCAAGTTCTCTATGCTGATATAGGTCACATCAATGGATGGAAACTCCAAAAAACTGAACGTCTTAACATTAAGCATCCAAGGACCCTTCCAAATTTTTGTGTTATAGGCATCAAGTTGTTTTTGCGCCAGTTCAATGCCTCCATGCTCATATGAGTAGTGTCTCCTGAAAATCTATTCATAATCTTATTCTTTTTTTGCTCATGCAAGCGTTGTTCTCATCTTCGCTTTCCCTGTGTTAACCGGTATGTATGTTTTTTTGACTGTATTAGCATACAAAATTTTATACGGCTTCTACTGATTCTGCAAGCTTAAATAAAAAACTGTATATTAATTGGTAGGCATCTCCAATTGACATTTCATCATGATAACCGTCTACGTAATTTAAGGTGAAATTCAGGTTCCATAAGCCATCTTCAGCGCTGAACATTAAACTGAATCGGGCTTCCTTTCTTTGAAAATGCTGCTGGAAATATTCTCTGATAGATTTTTCATATTTCTTTTGAAGTTTTAAGCCGAGAAGTGCATCATATGTTCGGAAAACATCGTCCATTTCTAAAGAGACAGCATCCACGCCAATTATGTCAAACCATTTCGATTCCAGGTAAATAAACACATTTTGCTGTTCTTTTAAATAAGTGATCGGCTGGTTTAAAAAGTTTGAAGACTCTTCGGAAATGATATTTTCTGATTCTTTATCACATTTTTCAATATAGGCATCCTGAAATCGTTCTGCAGGATTGACCTCTGTTACATCCTCCGCCGCAATAAGGTTATGCTTCACTGCATAGTCCCTTTCCTCCTTGAAAAGGGAAAGGTTTTGAGGGATAGCGGTAAGTTCTTCTATTCGTTTTTTTAGCACTGATAAGATCCTCCTTTAATTCCATAAATAATAATATCAGTTGGTTTTATTACAGCCTAACTGCCCTCGATCGGGTATTGACTATGTTGTTTAAGTATCTCGACAAAATGAGCAAGGATCCTTGCGGTCATGCCCCAAATAACCCTATTTTCATAAATATAAAAGTATTC
Source organism: Peribacillus saganii (assembly GCF_003429095.1). Lineage (GTDB taxonomy): Bacteria > Bacillota > Bacilli > Bacillales > DSM-1321 > Peribacillus > Peribacillus saganii. Next base: position 68,504 of record NZ_QVTE01000040.1, on the reverse strand, counting down.
TTCTATCTGTCTGGCCCGCCAGTTATAATTCTCTCCGCCTACTATTAGGTCAAACGGAAAATCATTTTCGGGTTCCGCTCTAAAGTTCACCTGATATATTTTAGGGTCAGTTTTCATTAAAAAGGATAATGGCACCGTGAAAATTTCACCAACTTCCGCCGCATTCGGTTTTATTTCCTGTATATTTTTTATTAGACCCATATAAGGGTAAACAATCATTCCAAATGGGGAAATAAGATAATCCAGAGGATAGACGTCTGAAATGTCCCCTTGTTTAAGCCCCAATTCTTCTACCGTCTCTCGTATGGCTGCCCCTTTTTCGTCCGTGTCATCGGGATCAATCCGGCCGCCTGGAAAACAAATTTCACCTGGTTGCCGCCTTAACTTTAGTGAGCGGACTTCAAATAACACATGAAGTCCTTCTTCTTTTTCAATTAGCGGCAGCAGCACAGAATATTTTGAAAAGCTTCTGCTGCCGAGTATGGTTGGTGTATGAGTTTTGATTTTATGTAAAACGGATTCCAGCTTCATCTTTGTCTCCTCTCTTTTTCTATTTCCAAAATAGAGACTCTTTATCTTAAGCTTATCCTTCGTTTGGCTATCTATTCTTTACCCAGTAATCTTGTAGTACTATGCATTGGGCGGTTGCTTTCACCACCCCTCTGGTAAATTATACATCATTTAGTGCTGCTTCTTCAGTGATAAGAAACGCTACTCAATAATTTGTCACGTTTGCCTCCACTGTCTTACGAATGTCTTCTCTTATTTTTGTATAAAAAACGGGCTGTCCAAGCAAGAATGTACGCCAGGACAACCCCTATGAAAACTTTTAAAAAAGTTATAAGGCAGAAACAAATGGTTTAACTTCTTCTTTTTCTTTCACTTTATCTATTTTATCTACAAACATTTGAAATACTTTTTTCTTTTCTTCCAGATCCTTTATCTCTTCTTTCAACTGATTGTATCTTTGTTCAAAAGGTTTATGGTACAGCTCACGGATATTTCGGATTATTTCGTCATTCACAGTCGATTGAACAACCTGTTTTGTGATGCTGAATTTATAGGTATACACCTGCAATTCACGTTTCATTTCTTCATATTCATGATCTATATCATTTAACAAGGCGCAAATTTCTACTTTCCACTCTTCCAATGACTTTTTTACATGCTCTTCCATACGTCAACTCCCTTTTCAATTATCATTATGTATCGGAAAAAATGCTTTTCCAGTTATTTTATCATTTAAGTTTTTCAGTATCTTTTCTATCGAGTTACAATAACAATACTTTTAAAAGCGTCCGCACATTGATTTCCGCTTACTGAAGGAAATTTACAAACTAATGGTTTTCTAGCTGGTACGATATTTAGAAAATGGGATTAAAGATAATAAATGTGCTGTGAGTTTATTTCGGAAGGAAAATAGTTGTCCTGCTGCTCTTCTGTAATGCATATAGTGTTAAGAGGAACCTTTCAAAGGAGGACATATATGTTTGTTGTATTTGAAAAAGCGCTACTGCTGATGGTAGTTTTAAGATTAATCTCCGGCAGTATTGAAATATTTGCAGCGGGATTAATGCTTAAACTTAACGATGTAGAAAAAGCTCTTATTGTAAACAGCTCTCTTGCCCTCGTAGGTCCAATCATTTTGATCACGACCACTACAATAGGATTGTCAGGTTTGTCTGAAAAGCTTTCAATTTCTAAAGCTGTGTGTATCTTTACGGGTGTTTCATTGATTTTATTAGGCATTAAAATGAAATAACCGAACTTATACATAAATATATTATTACATGTTTAATATCTATAAAAAAGTGCCGCTATCTGGATAGTGGCACTCACAGAGTGTAACGAATTAATAACTGTATCCCATTACTTTTGTTTAAATTGAGTGTTGTCCCACTTCTCCATTAACATTGCGATTTCTTGTTGATGAGTGACACCCTCATCGGATGGTGTTTCAAGGATAAATGGTACATGTTTAATGGCAGGGGCATGGACAAACTCTTCAAATAGCTTTTCACTAATATAACCGCTATTAAATATATTGGCATGCCTGTCCTTCATGGAGTATGTTGGATATTTAGAATTATTCAGATGAATGGCCTTAAGATGTTCGAAATATCCAAGCTCCTCCCCTTTTGAAAAGAACTCATCAGAATTATCTTCATTCCAAATTCCGCTTGCAAACGCATGGCATGTATCCAGACAAAACCCGATCTTTTCCGGGTAATTGCAGAGGCTTCGAACCTGGACAAGCTCTTCCAGCGTGGTACCCATCAGCCCGTGTTTTCCTGCATTATTTTCAAGTAAAATCATGCTTTCCCCATCCCACTGTCTTAGGACAGTATTAAGCATTTCTATCATTAATTGATATCCTGCAAGCGGATTATTTTCTTCCGTCCGATGTCCAAAATGGACAACAACCCCTATTGAACCGCAGGCTTCCACAATTTCTAAATCATTTAGCAGCGATTGAATTGTTAAATCTTTTTTAGATTCTGTTGGTGTAAGGCTTGTGGGATAGGGTGTATGAGCTACTGAAATTAATTGATTCTCCTCGCAAAACTGTTTACAATGTTCTGCATCTGATCGATCAAAATTTTTAATCGTTAAACTTCTAGGATTTTTCGGGAAATATTGATATGCAGCTGCATTGAAGCTGGCTGCGAGTTTTGCCGCCCCTATATACCCTTCTCTTATGCTTACGTGACAGCCAAATTTCATAGGATCCCGCCAATTCCGGTAAACTTTTTAGTGTCTCTCAATTGGCACTGCTGTCTGGCTCACGTGCCCTTACAGCAGGCAATAATTTTTCTAGTATAAGGATGCCCGTTCGTAACCTATAAGTACCGATTAATTTAACAGGATTTCCGTTTAATTCAGTTTGAGTTTCGCTTCAGCAACATTCTATTCTATGCTAAATCGCCGGAGCAAGCTAAGAACCGGTTTGAACTATACTTATATTTCATTTCCCTTTTGAACATCAAGTTAATGCCGGTCACGTCGGCCTCTGCTTCTTCGGGCATAGCGAGTTGAATGGCATGAGTCACAGATTTGAAAGGAATGATCGAATGGGAGCTTCTTTCCGCACTGCCTGCACGTTTTCTGATAATTTTTCACTTCGGATTTTAAATGCTCATGAACTTCATCACTAAGTTCTTCCCTGAGCCTTTCCCAGTAGGCAGCTTCGGTTCGCATGTCCAATCGGTACAAAAACAAGAGGTGAAGACCGATTGATTTATAAGACAGCTCGATTTCCTCCAGGCTTCGCTTTTTAATGACCGGTTCTGGCAGTTCGGTTCCCCTTACTATTGCATACATGGTATTCTGCCATTGTACCGTTAAAGCTGGCTCTTTTTTCGAAAAGGGCAGATGCAAAAACCCGTACAAATCCATCATCGATAGGCGGGCTTCGATCTCAGTTCCCCTAATCAATTCATAAAGCTCGCGTTCCTCTGTAAGGGCTGCTTTTTGTGTTCCTTTAGGGCTTTCAAATCGTTCCCAAAGATCAAAAAAAGTCCCAATATCGCGATAATACTTTTGAAAACGCTCAAACACTGCATTGGTCGGTGCGATTGCAAAGGTATCCACAGGCTTATCTTCCTGTTCAAGCAGCCGTCTCATCGTTCTGATATCTGACATGAAGGCTACTCTCCCAATGTCATAAATCCCTTTTCTGCCAGCACGCCCTGCGATTTGCTTGACCTCCTGGGATGTTAGGCGCCGCCTTCTGGTACCATCAAACTTCTCGTTTTCCAAAAAGACAATACGGGCTATCGGCAGGTTTAATCCCATGCCAATTGCATCTGTTGAAACCACCACTGAAGTCTCTCCATTGATGAATCGCTGCATTTGCTTAATCCTGGTTTCAGGGGGCATGCTTCCATAAATCATGCTGACTGAATGGCGGTTTCTTTGAAGCAGGGAAGCAGTTTCAAGTACCTGCCTTCTGGAAAAGCAAACGAGGGCATCCCCTTTCTTAGTGTTTTTCAGCGAAAACTCTTTAGATTCCACCTGGAGCGGAATATCGCGGCTATAGTCATGCACCTCAATGCTTGAATCTCCCAGTAGCTGGAGCAGCATTTTTTTAATATTTCTGCTGCCTATAATATGCACTTCTCGGGCATTTGCTTTTGAAATGGCTTTGTACCAGGAAAAGCCTCTATCCTTATCAGCTAACATTTGGGCCTCGTCAATGACTACCACTTCGTAAAAATCTTTTTCATGAAACATTTCAACTGTACAGGATATATGGTGTGCGCTGGCAGTTATCTTCTCCTCTTCTCCTGTCTTTAGGGAGCAAGGTACCCCTTCTGAGTTCAATTTATCATATACTTCCAGGGCCAACAGACGGAGCGGGGCAAGGTACAGCCCGCTGTCTGCCGCTTTCATGCGTGTAAGTGCCTGGTGAGTCTTGCCGGTATTAGTTTCACCGATATGAAGAACATAATGAATATTTTGGCGAAGAGATGGGCTATATTCCCGGCCAAAAATATCGTTGAGCATTCTGGCTTCTTCTTCCTGCTTTCGCAAAATCGCTGCCTTTTCCTCGGCTATTTTCCGCTCTCGTTCAGCTATATCCCGCTCATATATTTTTCTGTGAATCGCCTCATCGAATGGTATATCTGCAATTGCCAGAAGATCGGATAAAAACTCTTCCTCCAGCCGGGTTAGAATATCCTCCGTATAAGCTAAAATGGAATCTTCAAGCCAATCCAATATGACCGAAGCTGTTAAATCTCCCGATAAAGCGTCCTTGTAATCGGAAAGAGTTTCTTCTGAAATTGTACCTATCGTCTTATCTGCCGAAAGTTTTGCAATATATTCTGAAAGAATCCTTTGATAGCGATAATAATATGTCTCATATTCAAAAAAGGTTCTGCCCCATTCGACTGCCTGGTGAATTTCACCGGTTAATTCATCAAAAAATTGGGAGACGGTTGAGTAATCAGCTGGTTCAAAATTTCCATCAAATTCGAGCATTTCTTCCAGCCTATAAGTGTCAATTGCCTTGTACTTCGTATTGTGTTTAAAGTCTTTAACCAATTGTTTGGCTGCATAATGCCTAATAAACAAATAAAAAAGCTCATAATTTTGCTCGAGTATCTCTAATACCGACCTATCAATATTAGCTCGTATATTTTCTCGTTTTTTGGCCCGCTCTTGTTCTTGTTTTCTTTGAAAATAATGTTCCCTTGCATTGTGATAGTGTTCTTTCCATTTTTGTTCATTAACCCTAAAGGATTCATTCAGCCATACTATCGCATCGAAGGGCTGATAGGTCCTTATTTCATTGCGGAAAATCTGGTTAATGAACTTTCGGTCAACCCCTTCTACTTCGAAGCCTTTCTCTCTGAGATATTCCTTCTTTTCCTTTTTAGGCACACTGTTGGAAACTTTATTCAACCAGACATTTATCCATATCTGTTCGATATATTCGCCTCTTTCATCAAGATAGTGTTTAAGAAGAGGCAATGATTCTTTGTTCCCAAGAAAGCGATCAATATCATCTAGAATCTTATGTTTTGTTTGTTCTACCGCTTCAGGATAGATAGCAGCTAATGATTTCACAGGATGGACTCCTTCTTTGTTCTCTATTATTATCATCCACAATTTTTTTACAGGTATTTACAAAAATTACACTTTTATGAGTTTATTCCTATTACCTCCGGGTATTTCAGTAAATGACCTAATGTGAAGGGAGGTGAAAGCAAGGATGAAGTTACTTTGGTTCCAAGGAACAATATTGGCAGCCATATGTATAATTCCCTCCTCTGTAGTGGCGGATCGCTTGCTGGAATCGGTGACAAACGAGGTAAGTACAATTGGAACGGATCCCGTCAACAATTCGGAAGTAAATATTACTAAAGAACCATCTTTGAAGGTTCAATCGAGCATCGCAGACGCGGAAGTATCATATGATCCCTCTATAAAAGTTAACACAAACATCAAAGAAGCGGAAATTTCAACTGAGCCTCCTGTAAATGTGATCAGTCATAGTGCGGAGTCTGAAGTTTCTTCACAACCTTTTGTAAAAGTTAACACGGAGTCTGCTGATGTGGAAGTGTCACAAAAAGCTGCAGTAAAAGTTGACACTGGGGTTGCTGATGTTGAAATTTCACGAAAAGCTGCAGTAAAAGTTGATACTAAGGTTACAGATGTAGAAATTTCACCAAAAGAACCGGTTAAGGTTGAGACTAGTATTGTGGTTTCAGAAATTTCACCAAGGCCTTCCCTGAACATTGAAACTCATACCCGAGAGGCAGAATTATCTGCTACCCCTGTTGCTAATGACGATAAGGCTAGTAGCAATATTGAGTTCAAGCATGATTCTCTCGATAATAAACAGCCAGCTGTATTTGTCCCGTCGAAAGAAGAACCGAAATCAGCTGATGGCTTCCCTAAAAATGATAGGGTTATAGCTTCAAACATGCCTGTGGAGTCCATCTCCGTAATTAAGCAGAGCTCGATGAGGGGTATAGAGAAAGTTTCAGAGGCCCGACAAGCCGTAAATATTGCTGGGTACGATGAAGCTGCCCCAGTTATCCAGAGTGCAGCCTTACAGCCAAAAACATTTGGAAATCCTGACAAAAATGCAGGCCTTGGGAATATGTCCAATGCCAAACGACTCTTACATCAGTCGCCAGTCCTGTTTGTAAATGCCAACAATGGAATGGTTGGAACCAGTGCAATGGCAAACGGTTTTACGGGATTCGGTTCAGCCAGCGGAGCTCCATTTATACTAGGTAACTGGGAATTAATTTATCTGCCTGTTGGACAAGCAGCTTATTTAGGAAAAATTGATTTTTTCTTTGACCAATGGCTTAATGCTCCACCTTCCCAGCCGCCTGAAAGTCCTTCTTTCTTATAAGTTTAAAAATATAAAAGACTAATAAGAAGAAGGAGCGAATTAAAGAAATGAAAAAAATACACTTTATTCAAACATTTGCAATTGCGGCTACATTAGGAATTTTTGCTGGAGGATCCATCAGCTTTGCAGAAGAAAACAAGTTAAGTTCGGTTAATGCAGGTGATCTTTTAGTGAAATCTGCTGAATTGGCAGGAACCCGTGGTGAAGCCATATGGGATAAAGATCAGGCAGGATCTTTAAATAATCAAACAGCTGGAAATGCAAATACTGATCTGTCAGTTGATGAGGAACAATCTTCTGTATCTGCCGAATTAAATGCTGATAGTGAAACTTCAATGAATGGTGAAAATTCAACCTCTGTTCAAGGAGCAGCAAAAGTCAATGCCGATGTGTCAGCTCCTGAGGAAGAAACTAATGCAACAGTGGAAGCAAATGCGGACAATGCAACTTCAATGGGTGGTGAATCAACCTCTGTTCAAGGAGTAACAAATGTGAATGCCGATGTGTCAGCTCCTGAGGAAGAAAATTCTGTAACAGCTGAGGCAAATTTGGAGAATGCTACTTCATTGGGTAGAGTAGAATCTTCATCAACCCAAGCAACTGGCAATATCAATGCCAATGTATCTGTTCATGATGATGAACTTTCTGTATCAGCGGATTCAAATGCAGAGGCTTCAACTCTGTTAGGTGAAAACGAAGAGTCAGCAGTCAGTGAGATTATCAACAATGCTAACCTTGGCTTTACATCCAACACAGAACATGAAGAAACCTCTTTAAATGTAAATGCTTATGGACAAACCGCTGTCACTACTGAGTTGGCAAAAGACAACTTATTTAGTGATTTAATCGCAAACACTGATCTAAGCCTTGAAAGTGAAGAAACGTCTATAATCGGTAAAATGGAAGTAAAAGGCGCTGCTGCGTCTGATTTAAATGAGGAATATTTATTCAGCGAATTAAAGGGCAACGCTGATCTTGAGGGGACATTTAACATCGAAGGTGAAAAAACATTTTTACTAGCAGCATTGGATGCAAACGCTGCCGCTGATTTTGGAACTTTAGAAACATTAGTATCCAATGAATCAATGGCGAATGGGTATCTTATGGTAAGCTCGGATGCGGGAGTCACTACTAAGGAACAACAAGGAGAAAAGTATCAGGGTGCAGCCACAGATGCCCAAGGCGCTGTATGGACTGAATCTGAAGAAGTAATAACATCCGTTCGGTTCACTGGAAACTCGGATGCGGGAGTTTCTTCTAATGAGAAACAAGGAGAAAGGTATCTGGGTGCAGCAACAGATGTGCATGCCACTGCAGGGACTGATTCCGATGAGGTATCAGCATCCGATGAGTTCACAGGACACTCTGATGCTGGAGTCACTTTATACAAAGAAGAAGGAAATACGTCTATTAATGCAGATACAAGTTCGGAAACAACTGTAGCGGTTAACTAAGAAAAAAGTACATTTTCCAGTGATGCAATTCAAATATACATGCTCAGTCAAATGAGGAATATGTATCATCAAATACAGAATTAGAAGTATCTGGCAGCAGTGAAGCGTAAATTCTTGAAAATTACAAATGAGTAATAAAAAATACACCGTATAAAGAAGATTTCTTTTTCCGGTGTATTTTTTTTCGGTTTAACCTTTTTTCGTTTCGAGTATTTTACTCGCTACTGCTTCAGCCAGTTCTTTAGCTGTTTGAGGAATATTGATTTTGAGAAGGCTATTTGCCACAGGTGCGGTAAGGCCCCTAGCCGTAATATCGAGGCTGCCTGTCATTTTTGTTTGCTGAGTACTGATTATCTCTGCTTTAAAATAGCCTCCTCCGGTAAAGTTTTCATTTAAGCCGATTAATTCAAATAATACTTCTCGGGGTTCATTCCATTCTGTAATTTCCACTTGCATGCAAATTTCCTTTTTGATGATTCCAAGATCGCTTACAAACGTCCACGTAGAACGCCTGTCATTTAGAATTTCGTGGCTGATATAACCTGGAACTAAGGGAGCCCAGTTTTCCATTTCGCAGATAAAATTCCAGACATCCCGAGCCGGCACTGGAAGATCAATCATATGTACTCCGCTTGGCATAGCTATCCCCTCTTTCAAAGAGCATTCCCTAACAAATTATGAACAACCGGTCGTCCCTTAGTACCTCCATTATATTTAGAATTCTCTTTTACTCCTTAATCGGCAGGATTAAATCTGTACTTTTCAAGGTTTACAAAGGAATGATTATATACTTCCACACCTTCTTTTTGCAGAAATGATTTTTGTGTGAAGAAGGCTTCTTCATCCTTTATTCCAATTTCCCCTTTTGAGTTAATTACTCTATGCCATGGTAAACGGTGTTTTTTGCTCATGGAATGAAGGATTCTGACAATCTGTCTGGCCCCTCTTGGACTTCCCGCCAGTTTGGCAATTTGGCCGTATGTCATCACCCTCCCCTCTGGAATACTTTTTATGATTGCTATAGCTCTATCTGTAAAAGTCTCCATTCCCTTACCTCTCGACTTTATTTTCGTTCCAATAGATTTTCTTTTCATTCAGTTTACCTTATGACTCTTCAACAGGAATAGTTTTTATGCCTTATTAATCACAATCTTATCTCTCTAGGCCGGCAGCAAAGAGAAAACCCTTCGAAAAATATGAAGGGTTTGTACTGCTAAGCTTAATGGTCGTCTAAAGATCCTTTGTTAATGTTTTTACCATAAAAAATTTCATCCATTTCCGTAGTTAGCCGTTCTGTTATTTCCTCTACCTCTTCCGGCTTTAATTTATCCTTTGTATAGCCGAAAAGGTAATTATTTAAGTCAAATTCTCTTAGCTTACATTTTGTATGGAAAATGTGTTCCTGATAAACATTTACATCAATCATGTCATAGGATTCCTGGATTTTTTCCGGTATATAGTTTTGGATCGAACTGATATCATGGTCGATAAACAGCTTTTGGCCGTTAATATCGCGTGTAAAGCCCCTCACCCGATAATCGATTGTCATGATATCTGTGTCAAATGAATGGATTAAATAATTCAACGCTTTAAGAGGTGATATTTCTCCGCAGGTTGATACATCAATGTCTGCTCGGAATGTACTGATACCTTCTTCTGGATGGTATTCCGGATAGGTATGGACAGTGATATGACTTTTATCAAGCTGCATGACTACTGAATCAGGAAGGGGCCCTGGGGATTCAGCATAGGATTCGGTAGGAACTTCTACAACCGGGCCCTCTGATACCAGGATGGTTACGCTTGCGCCTTGAGGCACATAATCCTGTTTTGCGATATTCAAAACATGGGCTCCGATTATGTCTGAAACATGCGTTAAGATTTTGGTTAATCTGTCAGCATTATATTGTTCATCTATATATTCAAGGTAAGCTTCCCGTTCTTCTTTTGAACGGGTATAACAGATATCATACATATTAAAGCTCAAGGATTTTGTCAGATTATTGAAGCCGTGTAATTCGATCCGCTGCTCTGGTGTTAGTGTCATGTTTTGTATTCCCCTTATTCTTTTTTGATTATGTACATTCCTCACGCTTAAATATTTGTATGATACCCAATCTGTTTAATAAAAAACATACAGTAATCATGTAAAATGCAGCTTCTCCTCAGGTAGGAAAGCTGCCGGTAGTGCGGTTATTTACTTTTCATGCTGATAAACAAATTAAATGTTGCTGAGGTTACTAACATCGACAAAGATATTTAATGTAACCAGCCTTTTGATGATCTAAAATACCAACTAACTTTCTTATTTACCCGGTTACACTCCATAGCAATCGAATTAATATTTGGTTAATTTTTTTGGAGAACGGTGACTGCATAGCGGTCTGGGACCTGTAATGACTCAACCAAAGGATTTGATCTAATACATAATCTAAAATTAATAATTTTTATTTATGTGTACTAAAATAAAAAAACGCCTACATTGCCTACAGGGCATCGAAGGTTTATATCTGCAAATTATTTTAACTTCACGATGTTCCTGGATCTGAGTTATTCTTCTCGCATTTCAAATTCAGGGACAGCTTTATTGATCAAACTTTTAACCATTAATTCACTTGCGAACCTATTTGTCTGAATAATACCATCTGCACCTGCCCTCAGAGCATTGGGGATGTATTCCTTTGTCAGGATTTCTACTAGGCAAAAAACATACGGGTTACAGCCCTTTACTGCTAATAGGACTGTAATGGAAAACATATCTGTTTGAAATTCATCCTGATTTAAATCTGACGTAATCAACACCTTTTCAGCGTTTTTTATATTAGCTTTAACAAGAATTTCATCCAGGTTGGCTTGTCCGCGGATAAAATGGACTTTCTCTGGAAGCGGATGTCTGCCCAATGTTTCATCTATCAGGACAATGGGGGTCTTCGGCTGTAATATGTTCAGCTCTCTAATGATTTCTTTAGCTCGTTCATTCCATCCAACAATAATTATATGTCCATTTTTTCTAAAATTCATCATTCCCTCCATAAATTCATGTTCGGAAGACACAGCCATTGCCGCGACGGTGGCAAAATAAGAACTGACTAGACCGGCCCCGGAGAAAATCAATATAATCCCGATGGTTTTTCCCAGCATCGTGGAAGGGGCGAAATCTCCATAACCAACAGTGGATATCGTCACAACCGCCCACCAGATCCCATCAAATACATTAGTAAAAGTTTTAGGTTCTGCCAGGTGAATAATCACCCCAAAAGTGATGAAAAAAATGAATATCATTATTAACAGTCTCATTAGTCTTTCATATCGCGGAAAACCTCTGCTCATTCGCCTAACTCTTAGCATTGGATCACTCCTGGAATTTGAAGCGTGCATAAATCCTTTTTTATTATTTTTCCAACAGTATGTGTCCATGTGCAGTTAATTTTGGAAAATAAACCCTGCCTGAATTAAGCATGGGTTTTCTGCTGGATTTTATAATCACTGAACCCATAATTTACAAAGTATGTTTTAACACGCCTGGAGGGAGATTAATATTACTAGCCGACAAGGAGGTGAAATACATGTCACGACGCAGTGGTGGTGGAGGACGTAATCGTCTACTAGTTCAAGGAGCTGAAAATGCTGTTGAGCAAATGAAATATGAAATCGCAGCAGAATTCGGTATCCAGCTTGGAGCTGAGCAAGTTTCTCGCGCTAACGGTTCTGTTGGAGGAGAAATCACAAAACGCCTTGTAGCAACAGCTCAATCTCAATTAGCAGGAGCTTTTGGTCAACCAACAGGTCCTTCTAGAGGCTAATACCAATTTAATAAAAACATGGCTTTAGGCTACCCGTCTATCCGGGTAGCCTTTTTATGCTTTAAAGAAGATGAAACCGGCTAAGGTCAAGACATAAAATTCTTACACTATTGCTGCCCACCTCACATGGAACCGAATCACCCTATCGCATAAAAATAGTCTCAAATAAACAGCTTGGACGTATATATAGAAAATAAGTTAAAGAAAAAGTAAGGTGATTATTATTCTCCAAAAACTGGTGGCCGTTGTTATTGGAAGTCTATTATTGGCAATTGGGATTAATGGTTTTCTTGTCCCCCATCATTTAATCGATGGAGGCATCATTGGAATAGCACTTATTCTGCATTATTTTTTTGATTTTCAAACGGGCGTCACCATGGTTATACTTAGTATTCCTCTAGTTCTTTATGCATGGCTATATCAGCGGACCTATTTTTATAGCAGTATTCAAGGCCTCCTATTGTCGTCTGTTTTTATTGATTGGTTTAGCCCATTGAGGACGGTGTTTCCTGTTCCCATTTATGTTAGTGCTATTATGGGAGGGTGTATCATCGGGCTTGGTATCGGATTGATGCTCCGTTATGAGACAAGCACCGGCGGAACCGAATTACTCGCAAAATTTATTTCAAATTCCTCTTCACTGAATATAGCCATCGTGATTTTTATTATTGATGGCCTAATAGTTACAGCCGGATCATTAACATTAGGGGCACAGAGCTTTGTGTTTTCCTGCTTTACAATTATGATTATTGGAATTATTACGTCTGTACTGGAGATATCTGATTAGTAAACATGGTTGGTTTAAGTATACTTGCTAAGGAGGTTACCATTATCAGCGAATTAAGTTTATTAATGAAAGCTGCAGTATCGATTGTTATGATGTTCGTTTCACTGCGGTTTCTGTTTCAGCAGCATATTTATCGTTCATCCTATCGAACGGTAAAATTCTACCTAATGTTTTTGATAGGCTCGATTCCATTAATTTATGTTGTATATATAGATGCCATATCTTCTTTAGATAATGGAAACCATATCAATCATGATGTGATTTTTTATGTAACATGGATTATTACCGTTATTGTATTTGCTATCGGATATTACAAAAGGGGAAGAAATATGCGGATATAATAAGCATTTTTTATTGATTGTTATTATATAATCGCCATTATTGTAGTTTGGCTCTAAATCATCACATCCAGTATAATAATGGAATCTAAACAGTTTTTGTGAAAAGAGATAGGCAAAACCATTTAATGGAGGATCTTAATGATCAAGAAAATAGCTACCGTTGCGGTATATGTAGAAGATCAGCAAAGAGCAAAAGCTTTCTGGACTGAAAAGGCAGGTTTTGAGGTCAATGCCGAGCATCAAATGGGTCCCAATGCATATTGGCTTGAAGTAAGTCCAAAAGGCGCTGAGTCCCATTTGGTTATTTACCCTAAGGGTATAATGCCAGGCTCCGATGAAATGAAGGCATCAATAGTTTTTGAATGTGAGAATATTTTGTCGGTTTATGAAACAATGAAATCTAATGGTGTTGAATTTATAGACGAGCCTAAGGAAATGCAATGGGGAACGTTTGTTCAATTTAAAGATGAAGACGGCAACCAGTTTTTATTAAAAGGATAGCTTTTAAAGCAGGTTTCGACAATCGAAACCTGCTTTTGCTTAGCGCACCAATTCAACTGTTTGAGTATTTATTACTATGCCCTTTGTAATTTCCTGAAGCTTTTCAAATGAAATCGGCAGTGCAGAATGAGGTGTTCCAGCTGCTGTGTATACTATATCGAACCGTCTCATTGATTCATCCAAAAAAATGGGCACTTCGTGGTTCAAAGCAAAGGGACAGACTCCTCCTACTTTATATCCTGTGATTTCGTACACTTCTTCTGGGGCAGCCAGCTTTGGCTTCCCTGCACCAAGCAGTGATTTTACCACTTTTTGATTTATTCGCATATCTCCTGCTGTAACAAATAACCCGTAGCTTGCTCCTGATTTAAAAAGTATCGATTTAGCAATCTGCGCACCTTCTACTCCCAGCACCTTTGCCGCCTCATCTACAGTATTAGTATCTTCTTCGAAATGTATTGGTTCCAGGCTGGAATCTAATTGTTTTAAAAACTCGCTCACTTTTTGAAATGACATTGTAATCCTCACACCTACAATCTTTTAAAAATTAGGCTATGTTAAAGCTCAATGCTGATTTTGACACTTGTTGATGTCTAGCTGCAGCGCCCGGCCCCGACACACAGGACGTTCTAGTGCCGACGGCTGCCAAAGAAGCGATCCTAGTCGGCCTCGATGTCATAAGCCAATCGCTGCCGGAAGGTAAAAAGCGCCTTCTGTCAGCGCTTGTCTTATAGGTGGCGGGGGCCTACACGATGTGGGGCAGAACGGCGTTGCCACAGGACGTGGCGAACTTATCCGTTCTTCCCCTTTAAGGATGTGCTGCCGACGACGTTCCTTATGGCAGGGCGCTTTCGCTTTTCAATATTGGAGCGAAAGGTACGAGACTTCTCGAAAATACATTCGCATTTTTCTGTGCGGTGTTTATTCGGGGAAGCCAATTCAACGTCCTGCGGGAAAAACAGTTCAAGGGAGACCCCACAGGCGACGAGGAGGCTTCCAAACCGCCTGTGGAGAAGTGAGTACCTGGAGCGGAAATCAACAGACAAGTTTAACAGACCCAAAAAATAGAAAAATTTATTTTCAAGCATACCATTTTTAGTTTTAAAATAGTAGTCAGACAATTTAATGTAAGAAGGAAAATAGTCGCTCTTTGTCAAAATAAAAATCCGAATCCACTCACAACAATGGTCTTGGTATGATGGTAGTTTTAAAATTGTCCAGGATCATAATGGAACGATTACGATTCGGAGTGCTCCCAAACAAGGAACAAGATTTTAAATCGCCTTTCCTGTAATTAATTGAGCGAACGTCAAAAGATCGCAGCTTATCGGCTGTGATCTTCTTTTGTCACAGTATTTTTTATAAGTACACATGTCTAGCTCCATGGTGCCTGCATGTTTCTTATCTCGGGACTACTCTTTTGGTACCCTTTTAAGAAAATATCCGAATTCATTATTCTTTATTTTTGTGCTGCAAATCATTGAAAGTTTTTTCTTAGTGCTTTTTGCTTGTTCATTACTTCGTAAGATTTTTCGATAATATCTGTTAGTACATCTCCTTTATAGACTCTTCCAATTTTGGTATTTTCCTGATAATATTCTACAATTTCATCAAGCTTTTCTAAAGTATCCTGAGTAATTCGCACGTTCAATTGTTGTCTATTTATTCCAGCCATATTACCCTCCACAATAAGTTGATATCGGTTGCTAGCAGTTGGCTATCCGGATGATAACTATCGCTAGCAAAGTGATAACCGCGTAGCTACCAACATATCTTAACTTATTTTTTCTCTGACAACAAATAATTTTTGTCCCTTTTTGTCAGTTTCCCTTACCGCTGGACGATACCACTTTATAATGAAACCAATAAATTAAGTATCAGGAGTGTACGGAAATTGGGAAAATTAAAGGCGTTAAAATTCAGGCAAAAGCAGATTAGAGAAGGAAGACTGGACGCCTCAAAGGTACGCGGAAAATTGAGTAATATCTTACCAATTAAAACGAAACTATAATCTTTATATCAAAGTATCAATAAACATAAGAAGAACCATTTTCAGCATGGGTATGATGAGAATGGTTCTTTTAATTTAAAGCTATGATGGCATACTTTTTAACAAAAATATCTAGCTTGGCCGACCAGGGTGTTTGCGCTTTTTACATCTAATGGCATTTTAAAGAATCTCGTCAATGATGCCGTATTTCTTAGCTTCCTCAGCACTCATAAAATAATCCCTGTCGGTGTCCTTTGCCACTTTTTCAACGGGCTGTCCTGTTTGTTCCGCTATCAGATAGTTAATGTGCTCTCTTAATTTTAAGATTCGGCGCGCTGAAATTTCAATCTCCGTTGCTTGCCCCCTTGCTCCACCAAGAGGCTGATGGATCATAATTTCGCTATTGGGAAGTGCGTACCGCTTACCTTTTGTTCCTGCAAGGAGAAGCAATGCCCCGAAGGAAGCGGCCATTCCGGTACAAATTGTTCTTATATCAGGTTTAATATGCTTCATCGTGTCGTAAATCGCGAACCCTGCAGTGGTTGAACCGCCCGGGCTGTTTATATATATGGAAATATCTTTATCAGGGGCATCCGCTGCCAGAAATAGCAATTGGGCAACAACGGTATTGGCAGTATGGTCAGTAATTTCCTCTCCAATCATGATAATCCTGTCTTTCAACAACCGGGAATAAATATCATATGAACGCTCACCGCGACTTGATTGTTCAATGACATATGGAATTGTACTCATAATTTTATCCTCCTATTTTTCGTTTAATTATATTGAGCCATGTTGCTCACTCATTATCTAAACGGTACAGGGGGATAAAAAGATACGCGGTTTAATAAAAAAAACTATGCAGCCACACGGAGACTTGTTGTGCTGTTTGAAAATACTGTTCTCTTACCGAATACGCATTGCGGGTTTTGGGCTTCGCTTTTTAATGAACGAATCATTGGTATAGCTTTTATCAATTTACCAGGATCCTGTACTTTTAAAGCTGAATAAAAAAGTTCCATTAGTATGTGTTCATCTTCATCATTTTCTGTGTCGGAAGGGTGAGGTTTCAGGTGATCGGCTGACTTTTCCAGCCGTTTCTTTGCGCGATGCAGCGCCCCTTTTACCGCTATTTCGGTTGTTTGGAGAATATCGGCAATTTCACTGTTCTTATATTGAAATGCTTCTTTTAGCAGAAAAATGGCTGATTGTTTTGGAGTCAGGTATTTCTGCAATGTACCGACGATGCCATCAATTTCTGCCAGCCTTGCTGTATCCTCACTTTCTGCATTTTCCGGGACAGTCCCGAGTACCTCTTTTTTACTTTTTCGAATGGAATCAATCCAATGGTTATATGCAATTTTATTAAGCAAAGCTGGGCTCACTTCCGGCTTATATCGATAATGCTGGATCGCTTTGAGAATGGCTTCCTGGGCTATATCATCGCCATCCCATTTATTTTGGGTCAAAAACCGGCAGTATTTTTGTAAAGCTGGATACTTCTCTTCCCAAAAAGTATCAGCCTTTTCATGAAACTGATCGTTGTTGCTATGCAAATAGCTAACCTTATTCAACATGGCAGTACCCCCTTAAACCGTATTTTTATATATAAACGGATGAACTGCTAACAAAGATACGGGTAAAAACAATATATTATATTTTATTTTAGACAGTCTAGCTTAGAATTACCAAAAGAATGCTGGAGTTTTGCCTGTTTATTTTTACTCAAACGGATACCTTATATATGAGCAATGATTTATTGCTCAATTACTCGTCGGGAGTGATGTAGCATGGCCAGAAACAAACTGTTGGTACCGGGTTCAGAAAATGTTCTGGAACAGATGAAAAATGAAATTGCCAATGAGTTTGGAGTTCGACTTGGTGCAGATGCGACCGCGCGTGAAAATGGTGCTGTAGGCGGCGAAATGACAAAACGTTTAATCGCCTATGCACAGCAGCAACTTGGAAACCAGCAAGGTCAATAACGCTGAGTTCCTTTGAAGAGGCCCATTCGGGTCTCTTCTCCCACTAACAAAAAATCCTGAACGATTAGAGGAGGAAGCTGCTATGACCAATCGTAATGATAATCGCGAACGAGTAAATAAATATCCGAATAACCTCAAAAATGGTACCGAATTCGCTCAGGACATTAACATTCGCAGTGAGATCACGAAAAAAGATTTAAGAAACAGAAATAAATAATTCAGATTTCCGTACCTCCCTGGCGGCTGTCGCTTGGGAGGTTTAATTTTACCATTTTTTCAGATTTCGTATAAAATGAAGGCATCAATCCTGTTCTTCATATATAATAGGATAGGTCCCTCTTATTGTTGCATTGTAGCGGGCACAGGCAGACTGACATAGAAAAAATGAGGAGTAATACAGAACAATGGATTTTTTAATGTTATTGAAAGCAATTATTTTAGGACTTGTCGAAGGAATAACCGAATTTGCACCTGTTTCGTCAACAGGCCATATGATTATTGTCGATGATATGTGGCTTCAATCAAAGGAGTTCTTAACGAAGCCAATTGCAAACACATTTAAAGTTGTAATTCAGCTTGGCTCCATTCTTGCAGTGGTCATTGTGTTTCGAAACCGATTTATTGATATGCTAGGATTAAACCGCCTTTTCAAAGGAACCGAGCAGCATACACAAGGGCTAAAGCTTTCTCAAGTAATTGTAGGCTTGATACCTGCTGGAGTTTTAGGAGTATTGTTTGAGGATTACATAGATGAACGTCTCTTTTCTATTTCAACTGTATTAATTGGATTGGTGATTGGCGCCGTATTTATGATTATCGCTGATGTTTTTGGACCGAAAAAAGCAAAGATAGATTCTGTTGACCAGATAACATACAGACAGGCATTAACCATTGGATTGATTCAATGCTTTTCGCTCTGGCCGGGATTTTCCCGCTCAGGATCAACGATTTCTGGGGGTGTCCTGTTAGGATTGAGCCACCGTGCTGCAGCAGACTTTACATTTATCATGGCTGTGCCGATTATGGCTGGCGCCAGCTTCCTTTCTTTGGTCAAAAATCTGGAGTACTTTACGATGGATGCAATGCCATTTTTTATTGCCGGATTCATAAGCGCGTTTATATTTGCGTTAATCTCGATCCGCTTTTTCCTAAAGCTGATTAATAAGATAAAATTGGTGCCATTCGCGATTTATCGAATTGTGCTGGCCGCCGTTATTTATATAGTTTATTTTTAAAAAAGCCGGTTTCGGAGCATGATATGTTCCGAAACGGCTTTTTATCATGATTGTATAGTGAAAATATTTATCAAGAAATCGGTATATTTCGAGAGTTTGATAAATATCCGAAGTTGTGCGATAAAATTTGGAGGTCGACGATATATAGCAATTAGGCATTACCCAGAGGCGGTATCTCGGCAAATTTCATAGCTAAATTGCTGTGAACAATGGGATGAGTATTGATGAAAAGCAGTCGACTTATTAAGTTAATTATCAATCGGCTGCAGTTTCACCTGAAAAAAGTGTTTAATATAAGCGAAATGCCTCGAAAATCATAAAAGACCGGATAAATTATATCCGGTCTTAATTGAACATATAAAATTACTCAAAGTCCAGCTCCAGAACTACCGGGCAGTGATCGCTGCCCATTATGTGTGAATGAATGTGGACGTTTTTCAATGAATCTTTTAATCTCTCAGAAACAATAAAATAGTCGATACGCCAGCCAATATTACGTTCTCTCACTTTATTCATGTACGACCACCATGTATAGGCATCCGTTTGATCAGGGTTAAGATATCTAAATGTATCAATAAAACCGGATTCAAGCAGCTGGGTCATTTTTTGGCGTTCTTCTGGGGTAAATCCGGAGTTTTTGAGGTTGGACTTAGGGTTTTTTAAGTCGATTTCCTGATGGGCAACATTTAAATCACCGCAAAAAACGACGGGCTTAACCTTGTTCAATTCCTTCAAATAATCCCGGATTTCGTCTTCCCATTGGAGCCTGTATTCAATGCGGGAAAGGTCTCTTTTAGAGTTGGGTGTATAAATGTTTACCAAATAAAAATCCTCAAACTCCAGGGTTAAAGCCCTTCCCTCCGGCTCATCTTCGCGCTGTCCGATTCCGTATTTCACACTGATTGGTTTTTTCTTAGTAAAAACCGCTGTGCCAGAGTAGCCCTTTTTCAGCGCATAGTTCCAATATTGTTCATAGCCATCAAGCTCCAATGTGATTTGGCCTTCCTGCACCTTTGATTCCTGAATGCAAAAAATATCTGCATCTGCTTCTTTAAAATAGTCTAAAAATCCTTTTCCCACACAAGCTCTTATTCCATTCACATTCCATGAAACCAATTTCATTTCTGTATGTTCGTCTCCTTGCTGCTGGCAATACACCGCTTAATATTAAATCTATAATTACTATACCATGTTGATCTATTTTATTCTTTAATCGTCCTCTTCCAGGAATAATTCCTTTAAGTATTGGTCTCTTCTGTTCAGAAAACCTTTCATTATCTGATAATGGTTTGTCATTTCATATTGTACTTCCGAAATTTCACCTTCGTCAAAATTGTAGATTGTCGCATTTGGATAGCCGAGAAGTATCGGAGAGTGAGTGGCAATAATAAATTGGCTTTCGTCTTTAGATGCCAGGTCATGCAGAATTCGAAGAAATGCAAGCTGTCTTTGGGGTGACAAGGCAGCCTCTGGCTCATCTAATAAGTAAATGCCTCTTCCTTTAAACCGATTCAGGAAGAGAGCAAGGAACGATTCGCCATGTGATTGATGGTGCAAAGATCGGCCGCCATAATTGGTAAAACCAGTATCATCATCTATTTCTTCCAGATGGGTTGCAAAATGATAAAAAGACTCCGCACGAAGAAAGAAACCATTCGTTATTTTTGGCAGCCAAGAAAGTGTAATATAATAGCCAAGCTCTGATTCAGAGGCATGCAGATTATAATAATTATTACGTCCTCCCCCAGCTGTATTGAAACCGCATTTTTCAGCTATGGCTTCTAAAAGCGTAGATTTTCCTGAACCATTTTCTCCCACAAAAAAGGTTACATTATTTATTATCTCCATTTCCTGAAAGCTTCTGATCGAGGGAATGGAAAATGGATATTCATCTGTATTCGGTATTCTTTCTCTTTGAATAGTAATTTTTTTTAAAGACATCTTATCAACCTCAGCCTAATCAGATTCAATAAATTAGTTAAATTTTTTGGTGCTTTATTATTTTAACGAAACTAGTAAATCTGTCAATTCGTGATAAATTCCCACAACCTCTTTCATTTTCATCCGCACCAGCCCGCTGGAGGATGGAGCAACGAAGTCAATAGTTCCCGGCACCACAGTTACATCCTGTCGGCCCCATTTAATGTTATTTTTTTTACTGAATTGCTGATAAACTCCTTTCCCTACATAACAGGCGATTTTTGGTTTATAGGTTTGAATTTTTCTTCTTAGTTCTAGACGGCCTTCTTGATATTCTTCTTTCGTAATTTCTTCTGCGGCTTTCGTTGGCCGAGAAACGATATTTGTTAATCCATATCCAAGTTCCAGAAGCTCATGGTTTTCTTCAGGCCGGAATTTTCTTGTTGTCAGTCCTGCTTCGTGCAGAATTTTCCAGAACCGGTTATTGGGATTCGCATAATGACTGCCTGATGTTCCTGAACGAATACTTGGGTTAAAGCCGATGAATAAAATATCTAGATTTGTTTTTATATGGTCAGGAATAGGATTCACTCTCTCGCCTCCTATAATTTTACATAGAAAAACGGCCCTTGAATCAAGAGCCGCGAAAAAAGCTATTCTTTAATTGCTTTTCCTGCTTCTGCAATATGGTGCATTAAATGAGCAAGATGGTGAATGGGACCGTATTCTTCTTCCTCTTCATCAGTATCCGCTTCTTCAGCAAACTCCATGTCATTTAGGTAAAGAGCCATAAATTCATAAAAATCCTTCAATTCAAATGAATAACATGCAATTGGGTCCTCATTATCCTCTTCATATTGAAGAACCATGTAAGAAATTTCGCCGTCCTCATCAGCAGCATCGAAGAAGACAAAGAACCCAATATTTGTGTCTAATTCAAATAGGTGTCTTGTTCCGCCTACTGTTGCTTTTTCGAAATCTTCCTCATTCAGTTTTTGAATTGTCATGGAGTCCACGTTATCTTCCTGATGAAAGCTAACAATAAATGAATTCAAAGTCTTCGCCTCCTTATTTAATATACAATATAGTTTTTACCCTATTTATGTAAAATAACCCCTATTTGCCGATTTTGGTTATGTTCTAATTTTTGATTGCTGAATTAGCGATCACACGTTTCATGGCGTGAACTTGCCCTAAATGATATGACTGGTGATAAACGGCCATGTTCGCCAGTTCGCCAAAGGTTTCCAGACCGAGGAACGGTTTTTTCAGTTTTTCGTCTAACCGTTCAAATGGAATGTCTTTAATTCGGATCACCTGTTCTTTCAGCTGTGCAGTCAATTCTTCAATCGAAGGAGCATCACCCTGCCATTCGGATGGTTTTGTCCCGGGTCCAAACAATTCAATATAATTTTCGGGAAGATGGGCAGATTTTTTTGGAAAACCAAACATAAATTGTTCTGTAACAGTCAAAATATGCCCGGCATGCCAGCGAATGTTGTTGTTGAAACCTTCAGGCTGGACATCCAACATTTCTTTTTCAATGCCTTCAAGTGAGCGAACGATAAATATGTTCGTCAATTCAAATTGTTTATACAATAATTCACTCATTGCATTTCCTCCCTTTTTAAAAAATGATGAATCGTTTTTGCAATTTGCTCCTTCATATATATTTAACATCGAAGGATGTAATTCCTGCTAATCTGAAAAAATCTCTATAAGTTAAACTTTAAAGCAGGACTCCAGCAGGCAGCTGGGCAAGAAAATATTCACTTACTGCCATTGAATCGAGCCTGCTTGCGACATATGGCGGCTGTATCCTGCTTGCACATTCGATCGGCAATCCCAGCCAAATCAATCTCCTGTCAATGATCATAAACGGAAAAGGAAAGCTTTCCTGAATCCACTTTTCAGCAACAATGCCATGTATGCTGGTCCCCGAGAGTACCGTCAGCTTCGCATTGTTTCTTCTTGTGGAAAGCATTTTTATCCATAATTCCAGTAATAACTCGGCATTTGGGAGGGAAAGAACAATTGATTCTCTCGCTTCGGCTATATCTTGGGTGGCTTTTTCCAGCTTTCTGGCATGCATCCATTGGAGGCGATGATGCTGGTTTTTTATCCATTTGCCTATTTCACCCATATTCGCTGTCTGTCCCAGGTGTGATTGGTGAGTAACTAGCTGACTTAATGTCTTGCCTTTATAAACTTTATCCTGAATAAATTCACTGTCTGCGACATGAATGAATTTGCCCTTTGTTCTGGTTATCGCAACGTTGATCAGCCTTTCGCTGCCCGGCCCGGTAAGCAGCATACCGGCCCGTGATTGAGGGTAGCTGTCTACTCCATCAAATATCATGACCTCCCGCTCGCTACCTTGAAAACGATGCACGGTTGCGGCCAGTATATCTGCTGTTTCCCTTTCTTTGCTATAAAGATCTTTTAATAGAATCTCCATGAGTTCAGCCTGTGCCCGGTAAGGTGTGGCATAACCGATAGAGCGTGACCCGCCTATACGGGCTTCATGTATCAATTGAAAAGACAGTATCAAATGCCATGGGTTGATTCTGGAACCAGATGATTTTTCAGTCAGACAGTTTTCTCCTGTAAAGGCTGTATCGACAAGCATGGATGCCCTGTCTGGAAAAGGAGCCCGCCCTGCTATTACCTGGCGGCTTGTAAAAACACTTTCGTGGTCGGCGACAAGCCCATGGTAAATATGCCTGTTTGTAAAAGCAGAAATTTCAGGGTGCATTCTTCTTTGTTCGTTCAATAGAAACAGGTGTGGATGAAGCTGGCTGCCTTGTTGCCCGTTAACGACCCCTGCCCGGTGAAAAATGTCCTCTTTAAGCCATTTAGTTACTAAGTCATGGCGGGCAGCTGCAATCGGCGGCAGCTGTTTAAAGTCACCGCAAACAATGATCCTCTTTGCAAGTGAAGCGGCGAATGCAATTTGAGGCACATAGGCCATGCTGGCTTCGTCAACGATGACTAGATCGAATTCATCCGCAAAGACCGCTTCGTCTGTTGCAGCCTTTGCAAGCGTGGTAGCAACTATCTTGGTCTCTTTTAAAAACTCTATTTCTTTTTGACGGATTTTATCTAAGACTCGGGAAATTTTTGTTTCCAGATCAATGAGCTGGTCCGTATCCCTTTTGCTGAATGAACGCGATATATCCTGCTTCAGCAATCGCTTTTCTTCGATTAATTGATTACGTTCCTCAGCGAGCTGAGGGTGATGTTTGACGAGGAGTTGGGCGGTTGTCAGGCCTTCTGAGCCAGAAAGGATTTCTCCGGATTGTGAACCATATCGAAGGATTTCCCCTTCAACAAACATCTTTTTCTTTATCAAAAAGGCAGCAGTTTCAAGTGCTAGAACATCCACTGCCTGATTGCTGTGGGATACTATTAGCACCCGTTCTCCCTTAATGTACTTATTGGCTGCTACTCGAGCGAGCGTGTGTGTTTTTCCTGTACCGGGCGGGCCCCATACATATGTAACCGGATTGTACTTTACCCTTGCAAACAGCTGCTGCAGCTTCGTTTTTCCTGTGGAATCAGGCTGCTTTGCCGGCATGGAAGGATCCATCAGCTTTTTAATTCTAATCCGTTTCTTCTTGCTTTTTCCTGCTTCATTTAATCTTAAAATAAGCTGCTCAAGCAATTCCCATGGGTCATACAGCAAAAAGGCATCCGCAATCAAATCTCCAAGCGATTGAGGTAAAGCGAGAATCACACTGTTTCCTTCAGAGGAAAGGATTCGTCCCTCCACCATCATGCTGCCCCATTCCAAGCGTATCGAAGAACCGAGCGGGATTTTGATAGATGAACTTGTCTCAAAATAATAGTTATAAGAGTCATCGGCTGACAGCAAATGGCCGTTCTTAACTCGGTATTTCGTGCTGCCGTATTTTTTTATATATTGAATTTCGATTTGAAGGGCCTTTTGCCATTCTTTAATTAAACCGATTGTAGATGTCATGCTTCTCTTCCTTTGTTTTAATTAAATCGGTCTCTAATAGTTCATGGAGATAAGCTTAATTTTTGAAAGTAATATTGAAATAAAAAGAATATCCTGGTCATTGAAGTGAAAACTCATTTTTTAAGCGGAAATTATACTAGTATGCACATGCAGGAACTGTTATAAATCCTCACAGAAAAACCCTGTCAAAACAGAATGACAAGGTTTAACATTCATTCTTTCCTTTTTTATAAAAACTCAAGCAATTCAGCATATCTTCTTTCCGCTTCAACATAGCCATGCTGATATAGCTTGTCCAGTTTTGCAGGATTCCGTTCGATCCGCCCAACCTCCAGCTTTTCCATTGGACGGATAATGAACACATTTCCTTTTTCTTCTTGCTCCTCCAGATACCTGACCGTGCTGTTGTATACCTCATGACGGTTCAGGATCGAACGGATTAGTCCTTCATAGTGACCATATTTTCTTTTTATCGCCCAGCTCAACAAAGGTTTTTTCTTAAAATACCCTTCATTTCTAGTTAATATAACAACATTCTTTTGATTGCCGTCCTGTTCCGACTTTTTAATTGGAAGTGGATCTGCTATTCCTCCATCTAGCAAGTACTTTCCGTCATAGCTGATTTCAGGGGCCATAAACGGCAGCGAGCTGGAAGCCCGTAAGATAGTATAGATGTCTTCCTTTTGCTTGTATTGCGCTTTTTCAAAGTACACCGGTTCCCCAGTGAGGCAATCAGTCGTTCCCACCACAAACTTTCTTTCTTCCTTATGAAAAGTTTTCAAATCAAACGGTACCAGTTCATTTGGCAGCTTATCAAAAATAAAATCCATCCCGAACAATTCCCTGCTTCTTAAAAA
Organism: Peribacillus saganii; assembly: GCF_003429095.1. Lineage (GTDB taxonomy): Bacteria > Bacillota > Bacilli > Bacillales > DSM-1321 > Peribacillus > Peribacillus saganii. Next base: position 42,778 of record NZ_QVTE01000040.1, on the reverse strand, counting down.
ACGTTTTACTGAGATATATTCCGGATGTGTACTATACTGGATTGTCACTTTATGGTTCCGTCCTATTTGCCTGGAAACGTAGGAAGAGCCCTGGCAAGCTCCAGCTGAAACGCCAATGACATAAGGTATTTGAATGTTTTGTTCCATAAAGAAGTGCAAGACTCCTGCCGTAAAAGCCCCGCGCATCCCTCCGCCTTCTAATACCAAACCTGTATTTTGCATATATAAATCGCCTCTTTTATTTATCATTAAATCTATACGATATTTTACCATAAATGCAAACAATCAAAAATGGGGTTGCCTTACGAGCAGTTTTAGGGAAATATCTTCACACCTTGGAAGTTTACTATAGATAAAAAGAAGGAAAGAAAGAGATAGACGTACATACCTGGAGGTTACAAAGTGTGGATTCATAAGCCGTTTTTTCAATATGCAACAGCTGCTTTACTGGTTGTGATCATTATTTTCTTTTTGGGGAAAATCGATTACTTTCTTTGGCCCTTTCAAAAGACAGTAGCCACTATCTTTTTCCCAATTGTGATTGCGGGCCTATTATATTATTTGGTAAGGCCTATAGTTCGCTTACTTTCAAGGTGGATTCCTAAAACGGGAAGCATCTTCATTGTATTTGCTTTATTTATAGGCATTATTTCAGGAGTGTCCTATTTTTCCGGCAATGCTATAGCTGAGCAGGTTCAAAACCTTACAAAAGTGTTTCCTGAAAAAATGAAGGAAGTTTCCTTGGAATCTGAAAAAGCCATCAAGGAAAGTAAGATCGGCGTGGTAGAAGCAGATAATTTCTCTCAAAAGGCAGAACACTATTTGAATTCACTAGCTGAAAAGATGGTCGGCAATCTGTCGGACATTATTTCTATAATTACAAGTGTAGCCACTGTGTTGGTTATCGTCCCATTTATTCTTTTTTATTTTTTAAAGGATGACCAACGGCTAAAGCCCTTCCTTTTAAAGTATCTTCCAGATGAACATGAAGGTGAAGGAAATGTGATTCTGCATGATGTAGATAAAACATTATCCACCTATATCATTGGGCAGTTCATCATTGCATTGGTAGATGGAGTGTTAATGTATATTGGCTATTTGATCATTGGAATTGATTATGCGATTATTCTGGCATTGTTTGCTATGGTTCTGACAGTTGTTCCGTTCCTTGGACCAATGATGGGGGTAATCCCGGCATTGTTCATCGCACTTCAGCAGGAACCGTTCATGGCAGTAAAGGTGCTGATTGTTTTGGCTATTGTCCAGCAGCTGGAGGGTTATCTCGTTACGCCTCATGTGATGGGGAAACGGCTGAATATCCACCCATTGACCATTATCCTGCTGCTGCTCGTTGCCGGCTCCATTTATGGGTTCCTGGGCATTTTACTTGCGATTCCACTTTATTCTGTTATCAAAACACTAATTAAAAATTTTCGTTTATTTTATCAATTAAGAAAGAGGCGTGAAGAAAGCCCTCCTGTAAGCCTTAATAAAAATAAATAAAAGAACCGCAGCAAGGCTTCTTCTGCGGAAAAGAAAGTGGCAGCCCTAAAATATGAGGCTGCCATCTTCATGATTTAGAAAATACACTTTTTATCTTTTGGAACAACCCTTTTCTGGCCGGCTTTTTTGAAACTGTGCCGGCTGTTGTTTTTCTGCTTATAAAGATTTCCGGTTTATCCACGGCATGATCATAAGCAATCAGCAAGCCGATGTCAGAGTTGTGTTCAGTGTTATTAACAATTGTGTATTTAAGGCCATGCTTATTTGCCGCTTTAATGTATTTGATTTGATAGGAAAAATCAAGATTGCCATTGATTAATATATAAGCCTGCGGATTAGCCTTCATTGCCTGTTCTGCTTCCGGATAAATGTTTTTTTCCATTACTTGAGCCTGAGTCAGAGCAAGCACGACGCGCTCCCGAAGTGTGCCAAGAAACCTCTTCCGTTCTTCCGGCTTGAGCTCTTTTTTACCGTATATCCCTTCTTGCAGATAATCATCAACGTTTTTATTCGGCAATGTACCTCCCCCTTCCCTTTCAACCATTATATATATGTATCATTACCAATGAATGATAAAAAAACAGATTGTTTTTGAATACTGAAAAACAAAAAAGAGCCGGCCCAAATGGGCTCAGCTCCCGTCCATCGCATCTATTCTTCTCTTTTTGAAAGGCAGCGGTCACATTCCATTAAAAAGGATTCGTGATGTTCGTGAAATTTTTCACCACATTCTGGACACTGCTTTTGTGTTTGCATTTTAAATTCATTTGTTTTTTTCATATTACTTCCTCCTTTTGTATAACAATAATTTAATATGACATCTGTTATAATACAGTATAATACGGCTCTTTATAAAAGGAAAGTCCTTTTTTCGGAAAATTTAAATTTAATAAAGATTGTGCTTTGATGAAAACAGGATGTACTCTCAGATCAAAAATTATCTGTTTGGCAAGTAATTATCGAATTCAGCAAGTATTTCCTGGCTTTGAACAGTAAAGCCTTTATCGTGGCAAGTAAATGACTCTCTTTGGACAGTAACCCTTTTTTGGGGGTAATCGAGGCTCCATTAAAAAAAATAAAAAACCTCACCCTATTTTTTCAAAACGGGCAAGGTTTTATGGCGGGAACGTTTTTGTTAGCTTTATAAACTGCAAGACAATCCCTATAATTCGATATCCTAGTTTCTAGCGTCTTCAAACGGGGCAAAGAATATTCCTTTTGGACCCAGCATTTCTGTGTCGCTGGTTCTATCTTCGCCGTTAACTTTATATGAGCCAGCAGGGAAATAATCAAAGCGGCCGCTTTCCACATGAAGCTGGACGAAATATTCCTGCAGCTCATCCAACAGCTGATCGTAGGTCTTTGCATCCTTTACATCTCCAAATTCATCAAGCTCAAAATTTTCTTTTATGTTATCCTCTAATTCTTCATTGCTGGAAATTGCCATATATATGTCAACATCACTGCAGTCTAAACATAGCAGCATCGGTTCTGCCACAAGCTGTTCAAAAGATTTTTCTACCATTTTGTTCAGCATTGCATTTATTTGTTGTTCTTTCACCAGTTTAATGGACGTTTTTAGCATTTTTATACCTCCTGCCTTAATGGAAATAATCATTAGGTTTATTATAGCAGGCTGATATTAAACAACAAACGTTTCGCCTTTGTGTAGGAACAGCAACCGATTATTAGACAAAAATCGCTATAAATTTGTTTTGTTTTACACAGAATGACACTGCTGTTTTGAAATTGTCAGATCCTGCGCTTTCCCGAGAAATATTTCAAAATTTTCAAACACTTTTTATGTCTCTATCATTTTCTTACTTATAGTACAATCCAAAAGACTAGCGGCAAAGTTACTAAACTTAAGACGGTGCTTATAAATGTGGCACTTGATACAAATTCAGCCTCCGTATTAAACTGCAGAGCCAGCATCGTTGTGTTAGCAGCTGTCGGCATTGCAGCTAACACTATCATTATTTGTTTCACCATTTCATCCACTGGCAGCATCATTGTTAATAAAAACGCTATGACAGGAGAAATCGCTAGTCTAATGGTTAAGGAAAGTGATAGCTTCTCTTTGACCAGGTGTTTCACCGAAATATTTGCAAGCTGCATGCCGAGTGTAATCATTATTGTTGGAATGGCAGCATCGGCTACCATGTTAACAGCTTCCATTACTGAGCTTCCCAATGGGATATGGAGGTAATGCAATAGCGTCCCGGCAATACCGCCGTATATAATTGGCATCTTCCAAAGAGCTTGAATGGAAGTTTGAAACCCATTGCTCCCCGGACTCCCCTTTGCAGCAAAATAAATGCCAATTGTACTCATAACCATTTGTTGGAGGACCATGAGCATGATCGCATAATCAAGCCCGGCAGCACCAAATAAAAGGAAGACAACAGGAGTTCCATAATTTCCATTATTCATAAAGGAGGAAGCAAGAATCATTCCGCATGTTTCGGTCACTGAATACTTCCTGAAGAACGAAACCACATAAACCACCAGTATAAGTGAACCACATAAAGCAAAAATATAAACAGCAAGATACAAGTGGCTGAGATCAAACTCAGTATTATAGAAGGTGCGGAATGTCAGAAAAGGAGACATTAAATAGAGAGCCATGGTTGAAATACCTTTAATATCAAACTGGAATTTCTTTTGGCCAATGAATCCCAAAACAAAAACGCCGAAGATCGGCAGCAGAATGCTCAAAAATTCTATCACTGACAGTCACCTTCATTAACTATTTATTCAATACATTAATCAAATTATTGTACATAATCAGTAAAAACACAATATCATTGGTTTGTATACTTTAAAAATAAAAAAAGGACGGTGAAGAAAATGAATATATTGATTGTTGGTGCCAACGGCCAGATTGCGAGGCATCTTATTAAGAAGCTTTCTCAAACAGAGCATATCGTTACCGCAATGCTGCGAAGCGAAGAACAAATGGGTGACATCAAAGAATTGGGGGCAGCCAAAACAGTTCTTGGTGACTTGGAAGGCAATATTGCACACGCTTTTGCAGGAATCGATACTGTGGTCTTTACTGCTGGTTCAGGAGGGCATACAGGTGCTGACAAGACGATGTTAATAGATCTTTGGGGTGCGATTAAGACGATTGATGAAGCCGAAAGGCAGAATATAAAACGTTTTATCATGGTCAGTGCCAAAAATACGGACAATCCTGAAGATGGTCCGTATTCAATGCGGCACTATTACATTGCAAAAAAGCTGGCAGATGATCATTTGAGGCGTTCTAAGCTAAATTATACAATTATTCGTCCAGGAAGATTAGTAAATGAACCGGAAACCGGCCAGGTTCTGATTCAGGAAAAAATAACAGAAAGCAATGAGAACAGCATCACCCGTGAAGATGTTGCCGGTGTGATTGTCAAAGCCCTTAGCCGTGAAGATTTACAGGGAAAAACTTTTGAGTTATTAAACGGGTCTGACTCAATCCGCAGTGCATTGGACCAATTTGTCCGGGATTAGTTAACGAATTTATGTTTATGTAATTCTTAGGTATATTTTTCTCTAACCAGCAAAAACTGTATATAGGGCTTGTAGCTCAAAGAACAGAGCAACCGGCAGTTTGCCAGAAAAACTGCATGTGTTTTTTGCGGGTTTAAGTCCCGCCAAGTCCTTTTGCCCTTCTATAAATTGAAAACGCCAGCCTGGATGCTGGCATTTTTGTTTTATTAGAGTTAGAAAATACCCTTCATAATAAGTACAGATGTCTAGCTCCAGCGTACGTGACAATCTTAAGCGTACTTCCTTAAGACAGGGAGCTTGAACTTTTCTTATATGCAATGCTCAAATTTTTTAATAAAAAATCCTTCAGGTATCGACCACTCAGCATAATAAATATCTTTAATATCACTGATTCCTTCTTTCGATAGGCCATTCATGAGCCAATCTGTATCTTTACCGGCAATTTCAAGATTGTGTTCCAATATACGGCCTTCATCTACCAATAGGATGGACGGTTCTTCTGTCTCCTCTTGGTCTTTATATTTCATGACACTTATCTCACCGCTCGTTTCCAGAAATACATATTTTACGGACTTTAATGAAAAAATATCTTTTTGGCGGAGCATACCTCTTAGCTCTTCCAGTTCAAGATTTGCTCTTTCAAGCTCTTTAATACTAACCTTTCCATCGTTTATTAATATCTGGCTGCTTCCTTTTAAAGGGCGCCTTAATTTATCAAATCGTTGCGTAAGTTTTTCAACTGAATAAATCAGCACACCCCAGACTGCTATCGAAAAGAGCATTTGCGGAATTGTATGATCCTGATGGTAAATGGTTTCTTCAACGGTTCCTCCAAGAATCAAAGCATAAACAAAATCAAAAGGTGTGACCTGGGACATATGTTTTTTACCTAACAGTCTAGTCACAAAAACAAGGGCAACAAGCCCGATAAGTAATTTAAAAAATATTGTTGGATAAATCATAAAGTGCCAAAGACCTCCTAATCTTCTCTCTTGTTCATACTTCCCGCCTTTTGAACATTAGAAACTAAAAATCAAGATGTTAAGAGGAATTAAAGGGTCATTTTTTCCCCATGGTTACAGTTCTAAATCATTATTTTCTAGGATGATGCTTATTTTTTGTGCCGATTTGATTTCCATGTCAAAAACTGAAGTTAATTTTTATTTTTCCAACTGCTTTATTATAAGAAACTCATTTTCCCCCCAATTTTGTTGCGTTGATTATTTCCGCATCCAATTCAGCAGCCCTGTACTCTTTTATTTTTTCGCTCCAATGAAAATATTCTGCAAAATAATTGATCACAGCCATTTTGTATTTTTGAACTGCTTCTATATCAAATAACAGTGCTCCCGTCCTTCTAAAAAAGAAATCCAGTGGAGTTGCCGCCATTTCATAGTCTAGTGCGTATTGCAGTTGTGCAAATAGTTTCAAAGGCAATACATGTCTATTCCGTTCACTTTGTGAAATATTATACAAAAGATGTGCGTTGGAACCGTACATGCGGATGATTTGTTCTGATTCCATTGAAGATAATCCAGCCTTAACACCGTTCTTAATTTGCTCTTTGATGAATTCTGGAAAATTCGCGGAGCCGCCGACCTCACCGCCGGAAATCGGCATATTCCTGGTATTGCTTTTTGGGTAGGAGCGATTCGTTTCACTTGCAAGTTGGTTGATAACCAGATCTACTACGGTTTCTGCCATTTTGCGATAGCCGGTCAATTTTCCGCCAGCAATGGTTACAAGCCCGGTTACCGACTCCCAAATTTCATCTTTGCGTGATATCTCGGAAGGGTTCTTCCCTTCTTCATAAATAAGCGGCCGCACCCCAGCCCAGCTTGATTCGATATCATTTGGGGCAATAGCAGCTTCTGGAAACATATAATGAATGGCTTCCAGTAAATAATCCCGTTCGGCCGCTGTCATGGCTGGGATGGCAGGATCACCATCATAAAAAGTATCAGTTGTTCCGACATATGCTTTGCCATTCCTTGGAATAGCAAAGATCATGCGGCCATCAGGGGTATCAAAATAAACGGCCTGCCTGAGCGGGAACCTCGACTGATCGATCACAATGTGCACACCTTTCGATAACTTCAGTGTTTTACCAGTTTTTGAATCATCTTTCTCCCTGATAAAGTCAACCCAAGCACCCGCAGCATTGATTATCTTCCTGCCAAAGATATTAAACTTAGTTCCCGATAGCAAATCTTCAGCCTGCACACCTGCAGCTTTTCCGTTTTGATAAAGAAGTTTTTCAACCTTGGTGTAATTTAGAGGAATTGCACCTTTGTTAACTGCAGCTTTCATTACTTCTATTGTTAAGCGGGCGTCATCTGTTCGGTATTCAACGTAGAGTCCCCCTCCTTTAAGTCCTGATTTTTTCAATAGTGGTTCACGTAAAAGAGTTTCAGCGGCATCCAGCATTCTCCTTCGTTCGCTCCTTTTCACTCCTGCCAGAAAATCATAAACTCGAAGGCCCATAGATGTACTAAACTTGCCAAACGTTCCGCCTTTGTGTAACGGTAGAAGCATCCATTCCGGAGTGGTAACATGTGGCCCGTTTTCAAAAACAATTGCTCTTTCCTTCCCCACTTCTGCGACCAATTTGACCTCTAACTGTTTTAAGTAACGAAGACCGCCATGTACTAGTTTGGTAGACCGGCTGGATGTACCTGAAGCAAAATCCTGCATTTCCACCAGTGCTACTTTCAATCCTCTGCTTGCAGCATCAAGTGCGATACCGGCACCTGTAATCCCGCCGCCAATAACGACTACATCAAACTTTTCCTTTTTTAAATGTTCAATTTGTTCGTTTCGGAATTTATTTGAAAATCGCATAAGGGTCTCCTCCTTTTGCTGTGACATCTGTCTATAATTGGTGTACCCAAAAGCTGTATCTCTCCAACATATGGCTTGTAAAAGAAAAATGAGACCATCAAAGAACAAGATCAGTGCATTGATAGTGCTTTTATGGTCTCTGATTTTTTCAGTTCTAGTTCTTAGCTGCGACTATAGTAACCATAACATTCGCTATAAAGCAAAAATATCAATTCCGGGCTGATAAAAATAATTCACTGAAAACGGACCACAATTCCGTGGAAATCATATTAATTCTTCTTTTTCCGTGTATCCCATAAATCTGCTAAGGTTTCGATATATAATATTTAACTATTTAAAGGCCATAGCAGCGTGGATTGCTTTTTTCCAGCCTTCATATAACTTTCCGCTTTCCTGTTCTTGCATTAAAGGGGTAAATGTTTTGTCAATGGCCCACTGGAGTGCAATTTCTTCCTGGTTCTTCCAGTAACCAACCGCGAGACCTGCTAAATAGGCGGCTCCCAATGCGGTTGTTTCGTTAATGATTGGCCTTTCAACAGGCACTCGTAATAGGTCGCTTTGAAATTGCATTAAAAATTCGTTCTTTACCGCACCTCCATCAACTCTTAGTGTTTGCAGACCGATTTCGGAATCGGCTTCCATCGCATCAAGAACATCCTTAGTCTGATATGCCAAAGATTCCAGGGTAGCCCGTATAAAATGTTCTTTTGAAGTGCCGCGGGTCAAGCCAAACACAGCCCCACGCACTTCGCTATCCCAATAGGGTGTACCCAATCCAACGAAGGCCGGCACCACATAAACTCCATCTGTACTTTCAACTCTTTTAGCATAGACTTCACTGTCTTTGGCATGTTTTAGCATTCTGAGACCATCGCGCAGCCATTGAATGGCCGATCCAGCTACAAAAATACTTCCTTCGAGGGCATATTCTACTTTTCCGTTTAAGCCCCAGGCAACGGTCGTAAGCAAGCCGTGCTCAGAATGGACAGCCTTTTCACCGGTGTTCATCAGCATAAAGCAGCCAGTACCGTATGTGTTTTTCGCCATTCCTTTACTAAAACACGCCTGACCGAATAGTGCTGCCTGCTGATCTCCCGCTGCACCTGCTATTGGGACCGCCTGTCCGAAGAAATGATACTCGATTGTATGGGCATATATTTCAGAAGAAGGCCGGACCTCTGGCAGCATGGATTTTGGAACAGTCAAAAGCTCCAGCAGCTCATCATCCCAAGTTTGGTCATAAATATTAAACATTAGTGTCCGTGATGCATTGGAGTAGTCTGTTACATGTGCTTTGCCGCCAGAAAGTTTCCAAATGAGCCACGTATCAATTGTTCCAAATAAAAGTTTGCCTTCCTCCGCCTTTTCCCGGGCACCATGGACATTATCCAGGATCCATTTTACTTTTGTTCCGGAAAAATAGGCATCTATTAACAAGCCTGTTTTCCCGCGAAACAGGTCGTTGTATCCTTTTTCCTTTAAGTCTTTACAAATTTTTGATGTCTGCCTGGATTGCCAAACTATTGCATTATAGACTGGTATTCCTGTTTCTTTATCCCATACAACGGTTGTTTCTCGTTGGTTTGTAATCCCAATTCCGGCTATTTGTATAGGCCTGACGCCAGATTCCGATAAAAGACCCGCAATAACTGCAAGAATCGAACCCCATATTTCATTTGCATTATGTTCTACCCAGCCTGGCTTGGGAAAATGCTGTGTGAATTCCTTTTGTGCTGTATGGATAATTTCCCCTTTATTGTTAAATAAAATTGCCCTTGAACTGGTTGTTCCTTGATCCAAGGATAAAATATATTTTTCCATTCGTTTCTCCCCTTATAAAGATTATGTAAAGGTAATAAGGTTCTTTTTCAAAAATTAATGGTTTCCATATTCTCATACCATTAATATCATTCTTACCCACAAAACAGACCAAAATCACAAAGAGTCTAAGCAGCTGTCTTGAAAGCTTGTTGAAAAAGTATTAATGCTAATGGTTTTATCAGCCAGTTTAAGTCTAACGCCAACGCAGGCTTCAAGTATTAAAGACACAAAAAGAGACAGTTTTCTTGGATTCAAACGGCAGTATGGTAAAATGTATGCATCATACACAAGGAGGTTATCTCATTGCCGAAAAAATACATAGGATATATCGGAACGTATACAAAGGGTGATAGCAAAGGAATTTATTCTTTTACCCTCGATGCGGAAAAAGGTGAACTACAAGAAGTTAAAGCTGCTGCAGAGCTCGAAAATCCTACATATGTAACAATCAGCAAAGATAATAAATTTTTATATTCAGTGGCAAAAAACGGAGAAAATGGAGGTATAGCTTCTTATACCATTAACAGCGCAAATGGGGATCTGAAAGCTGTTAATCAGCATTTTACGATGGGCGCTTCACCTTGCCATGTGAGCATTAATAAGGATAACAGCATGGCAGTTACAGCAAATTATCACAGAGGAACAATTGAATCTTATGCTGTGAACAGTGAGAATGGTACGATTTTTTCCGCTGTTTCGGTTAAAGAACATACAGGTTCAGGTCCAAATGCTGAGAGGCAGGAAAAACCTCATGCTCATTATTCAGGCTTTACTCCAGATGAAAAATTTGTGGCTGCAATTGATTTAGGCATAGATAAGCTCATTACATATAAAGTAGCAGGGCATTCGTTACACGAAGCAAATTCGTTTACCTTTACTCCTGGGAGCGGGCCTAGGCATCTGGTGTTTCATCCTAATGGGAAATTCGCGTACGTCATGACAGAGCTAAGCTCTGAGGTTATCGGGCTGGAATATGATCAGGAAAATGGGACCTTTTCTGAATTGCAGTATATATCAGCGATTCCTGATGATTTTACCAAAAATAACCAAGGAAGTGCGATTCATATATCTTCAGATGGCCGATATATATATGCGGCAAATCGGGGGCACGACAGCATAGCACTATTTCATGTCAATCAAGATAATGGAAAGCTTTCTTTTGTAGAACATACTTCAACTGAAGGAGCATGGCCAAGAGATTTTGTACTTGATCCATCCGAGGAATTCCTTGTTGCCTCAAATCAGGAAACAAGCAATATCGTGTTGTTTAAAAGAGACAGGGAGTCAGGGAAGCTAACTCTGCTCCAATCAAATGTATCTGTTCCATTCCCTGTTTGTGTTAAATTTTTGAAGTAATAAACCGAAAAACGCTTGAATCTGCCTTGATTTAGGATTCAGGCGTTTTACATAATTGGTGGTTCATATTTACATTGAGTTTATTTAAAAGAGGTATAATATCTCTGTCAAGTTTGCCCCCGAGGAGGAGTTAAATGGTACGTGAAAACAAAAAAAAGAAGCTGAACCAGCAAATTTCGGTTTCCCTTCAATTTATCTTAAATACTGCTTTGGTTTGCCTTGGAATAACTTTATCAGTGTTGCTTGGCAAGGAAATTGTCTATTTTATTTATGTATCCATCATGCAGCCAGGAGTAGATTCCCACTATGAGCTTCTTGAGCGAATCTTAATCTTTTTCCTATACTTTGAATTTATTGCCATGATCGTTAAATATTTTCAGGAAGATTATCATTTTCCTATCCGCTATTTTCTTTATATCGGTATTACCGCCATGATTCGTTTAATCATTGTTTACCATAATAACCCTGTAAACACCCTTTTATATACCTTAGCCATTCTAATACTGATCCTCAGTTACTATGTTATGAATTCTGTCACAGCAAGGAAAGGGAAGATGTAAGTTTCCTTGTTCTTAAGGAGCTTCCTCCCTGCTGTACTGGGAATACCACTAGTCACTAAATTCAACCTCCAGCATATCCCGTGATGTAATGATACCGTTAGGCTGTTCAGATGGTGAGCCATTTTTTGTTATCAGCACCCCCTCAATCTTTTTGTTTTTGATATAAAATTCTTCAAAGATATCTTCAACCTCAAAGATGGTGCTATTTTGCGATACAAAGAGAATGTTAGGCTTATATTTATTATTATAAAGGTCTTTTACTCTGACAGCGTTAATTGTCAATTTTTCATCTGAGAAGTTGTCCGCAAGATACTGCACAATCTTAGTGGACGTTAACAGCCAGGAATACTCCCCCTTTTTATTGTATATTGGAAATTTTGTATGAGCATGCTTTTTAATAATCCTCAGTACATCTGACAAATAATCCTCTTCCTGAAAGAAATACACAGGTTTTGTAGCTACTGATAAGGCTGATTGCGGTTTTTCAAATTCATCTGCTATTTTTTCAATCTTCTTTACAATATCCTCATGTGGTTCCGCGATGTAATATCCTTCCTCTATTTTTTCGTGTACAAGCGCATTTCTCAGCTTGGCGAATTGGCAAAGATCCGGCTCATAGTAGCGAATAAATGCATGGCTTTTTCCTTTATTAACAAGTTCGATAAATTTATCTGTTCGTGCATTCTTTATGGTTTGCATTAGTGCTTTGTGAATTCTATTAAATGCAGTTTCAAATCGTTCGGACTGACTTGTTTGTGTATTTACTGTCATAAAATCTCTCCTAATTAACTTAGTTACATTTACTATCCTTATTCCCCTTTTTGGGATTTTGAAAACGGCAGGTTGGTTTTTAACTTTTATGGTAGTTTATCTGACAATAGACTTGTGAGAAATTTTTCTCTACGTTACCATGTTACAAATCTAACCATTAAACTTTAATTCGTTGAATCAAATGTTTTAAATAAGCCAAGAGGTGAATGATAAGATAGCGTTTTTATGAAAATGCCATTCGACTGGCATACTAAAATTATCCTGACAAATGGCGGGGGACCCTTTGAAGCCATTGTGGTGAAGATGGCAAGATTATTGGAGCGGGATAAATGAAGCTTCAAATGATACAACTGCACATACGGAAGTCCAGGCAATTAATGCCTGGAGATCCCTTGGACATTATCAGCTGACAGATTGTGAAATTTATTCTAGTCCTGAACCATGGCCAATATGCATTGGTTCTTTATAATGGGCCTGGCTAAAGGCAGTTTATTATGCTTGCACAAAAGAAGATGAAGCCGACATCGGCTTTTACTTATGAAGAAATTGCGCGGCCTAATCGATCAGCGTTCGATGACATCAAAGATTTTATTGGAAATCATGATCAATCCTTTAAAGCCGGGCATTTACCAAGTAAAAAAGTATTGTATTGACACAAGCAAACATAAAAAATGGTAAGCAGGTGAATGAGATTGATAATGGAACGACGTATTAAAGTAGCTTCCGGCGGGGAACCTGCCGATTGTGTAATCAAAAACGGAAAAATAATAGATGTTTTTAATGGTGAAATCATTGAAGAAGATCTTGCGATAGCAGACGGCTTTATTGCCGGTATCGGGCATTATGAAGGATTAAAAGTCATCGATGCAAAAGGAAAATTCATCTCCCCTGCTTTTATTGATGGCCATGTCCATATCGAATCATCCATGATAACTCCATCAGAGCTGGCAAAGGTTCTGCTTATGCATGGTGTAACGGCGATCATAGCTGATCCCCATGAAATCGCAAATGTCATTGGGACAGCAGGAATCCAATATATGTTGGATTCCACTGAAAATCTGCCGTTTGATTTCTACTTTATGCTCCCATCATGTGTTCCAGCAACACCGTTTGAGAACGCTGGGGCAAGTCTTGAGATGGAGGATCTGGAACCGTTTCTAAGTCATCCGCGGGTTTTGGGGCTGGCGGAGGTGATGAACGCTCCTGCGGTTATGAATGTTGACCCCTCCATGATGAAAAAAATTTGCGGAACGCACAAGGCCAGAAAAAAAGTAGATGGCCATGCTGCGGGATTAAAAACCCGGGAGCTAAATGCCTATATGTCCGCCGGAATCAGGACAGACCATGAAGCAACTACCCTGGAGGAAGCAAAGGAAAGGATTCAAAAGGGCATGTACTTGTTGGTCCGGGAAGGAACGGTTGCAAGGGACCTGAAAAATATTATTGGTGCTGTAACAGAGAAAAACTCCCGCCGCTGTGTTTTTGTGACAGATGACAAGCATTTGGACGATCTCCTCCATGAAGGAAGCATAGATTTTAATGTGCGGGTAGCTATAACTGAAGGAATAGAACCCATAACCGCAATCCAAATGGCTTCACTCAATACCGCTGAATGCTTTGGACTTGAACACTTGGGAGCCGTTGCCCCAGGGTATAAAGCGGACTTGCTATTTCTGGATGATCTTAAATCAGTAAGTATTGCTCAAGTATTTAAAAACGGAAAGCTTATCGTTGATAATGGTAAGGTGGCTGAAATTGATGTTCTGCCCACCTATAGGCAGGCACCATTCCTTGCAGGTACTGTACAATTTCAAGAATTTTCTAAGGAGCAGCTGCAAATCAAATTAAACTCCAATTTGGCCAATATTATTCAAGTAGTTCCAAACAGTCTTTTGACCAAACATGTGATTGAAGAAACGAAAACGGATGAGGCTGGGTACTTTCAAGCCTGCATTCAGAAAGATCATCTTAAACTTGCGGTGATTGAGCGTCACCATATGACTGGAAATATAGGTCTGGGAATCGTTAAAGGTTTTGCCCTCAAATCAGGTGCAATAGCAAGCTCGATTGCACATGACTCCCATAATTTAATCATTGCCGGCACGAATGATGAAGATATGATTACCGCTGCCCTTAAATTAAGAGAAATTAAAGGCGGGATTGTTGTCATTCAAAACGGACAAACGATCTCCTCTTTGCAACTTCCGATTGCAGGGATTATGTCGGATCTTTCGTACGACCAAGTCTATGAGCAATTAGGCTTGTTAACTGCATCCCTTGAGGTGATCGGAGCAAACACTCACTTTAACCCTTTTTTAACCCTTTCCTTTTTGGCTTTGCCTGTTATCCCGGAATTGAAAATAACTGATATGGGACTTTTTGATGTTACAAGGTTTACTCATATAGGAATTGATGAAGATGTGGAATGTTAAAAAGCTTGGAATAAGAGCTTCACTCTTCCAGGGTTTTTGAAAAAGATATTAAAATTTGTTACAGGTACACGTATCTAGCTTCAGCGCCCAGCAACTTTTTTTACGGAGTAAAATAAAGCCACGACGCACAGGACTTGCTAAATGCTTACGTTGCCACAGGACGTGGCGATCTAAGAGTCGGCCTCGAATGTTGTGACCAAGTGCTGTTACAACCCTGGACATAAGCCAATCGCTTCGGAAGGCAAAAATCGCCTTTCTGTCAGCGCTTGGCTTATGCTTGCCGGACTTGCACAGGGCAAGGAACGCTTCGTCATCGATACATCGCACGAAACAAAGCGGCAGCTTTGTGATGATGTGCTGGCGTCGACGTTCCTTTAACAGGGTGCTTTCGCTTTTCTGATTACCGATACCGTTCCTCTTTATATGGATTAGCTGTCATTGAATAGCCGAGCTCCTCCCAGAAACCAGCCTCATCGTGCTTCATAAAACGGATCCCAGAAACCCACTTGGTTCCCTTCCATAAGTAGAAGGATGCAGGCGGGATAAAGCGTAGCGGATAGCCATGCTTAGGAGATATTTCTTCCCAATCTCGATCTTTATCCATCCATCGATAAACGAATAAGGAGTCATCCCCTAACAGCTCAGCAAGCGGCAGGTTTGCCGAATAACCAAACCTGTCTCCGTCCAAGTAACCGTAAATTTTCACATGGGATACATCTTCCTCAAGTTCTATCAATTTCAAAAATTCTTTTAAAGCAATGCCTTCAAAGGATGTATCAAACTTAGACCATGTGGTCACGCAATGCATATCAAATGTAGTTATCGTTTTTGGCAGCGTCATAACCTCAGTAAATGATAATGTTGTTTCCTTTTTGACCGCTCCGAAAAGCCTGAAGCTCCACTCTTCCTCCTTAAATTGATAAACATCTCCCTGATGAAGAATAGGCCAGCTTTCTGTCTCGAATTGTCCCGGTGGCAGCTGCTTTGTCATTCCTTTCAAATCCCTTCTTGATTATGCTCTTTTCATCATACTGTTTTGTCCAAGGGAAATGCAAAAAATCCAGACTTAGCAGGTTTGTAGCATTGGTAATATTTTTCTTAGGATATGTAACTTTGATCACACTCAAGCGTCTACTTAGTGAAACCAATTAAGGAGGATTTTTTCTATGAAAAAATTAATTTCTATTCTGTTTGCTGCTATTGTGTTGTTTGCTTTTAATATCGGAGCTTCTGCTCATACAGCAAACGGCAGTTTAACTTCTGCAAATGCAGCTAAATTATCAAGTTCTGCCCGCGACCATTTTCAAAGCTTTGTACTTGGCTACAATGTTAAGGCTAAAGATTCAAAATGTAAGGTATCCCAATTTACGCTTAAGGGTGTTAAATATCAGTATTATTGCAGTGAGTTCAATACAAAGGCAAAGTTAACCAAATATATGAATGAAGTATTTACGTTAAATGCTATTAAAAAAGGTATGAAGAAATATAAAATCATCGAGTACAAAGGCAAGCTGGCTTTTGCCATAAATGATTCAGCCACAAGCTTTATTGATTGGAATAAAGCTAAGGGAAAGCTTCTGTACCAAAGAAAAGATGTTAAACTATATGAGTTTACAATACCTGAAGTAACAGAAAATAAACTGGAAAAACGAAAAGTCACCTTCGTAAACGTTAAAGGTAAATGGTTAATCAATCAGGTAGATGCTGCTATATAAAAAACGAGAACCAGGCGATCCAGTTTGCCTGGTTCTCGTTTTTTATATCCGCCACTATTTCATGAGCGTTATGGTTTGATTCATCAATTAAAATTGATAAAATATCGAAGAAGCTTATTGCATTCATACATTAATGAAAAACCACAGGGTATAATATAACGATTTCAAAGTCAGGTTGCAGTCATCTAAGCCAGTTTATAAGCATTGGCCCTGGCTGTCCACCCGATGGATAAGATCGTGTACCTGCCGAGACGCAATGAACTCAATCGTGTAGGAGGCTGATTTCATGTCAAATGAAACAAACAGTAAACAATTAAGTGATATTCAACTATCGGTGCTTGACCTGGCACCAATCATAGTAGGAGGATCGGCTTCGGTTGCATTAAAAAACACTCTAGATCTGGCCCGTCACGCAGAAAAATGGGGCTATAACCGATACTGGCTGGCGGAACACCACAATATGACGGGAATTGCCAGTTCAGCAACGTCTGTTGTCATTGGCCATGTTGCAGGCGGTACATCTTCAATAAGGGTTGGCTCAGGCGGAATCATGCTTCCGAACCACGCACCCTTGGTGATTGCTGAGCAATTTGGGACACTTGAATCCCTCTTCCCTGGACGAATCGATCTTGGTCTAGGAAGGGCACCAGGAACAGACCAGCTGACTGCCCATGCATTAAGAAGAGATCGCAGAAGTGATGGATCAGATTTTCCCGAGCAGGTTGATGAACTGCGAAATTATTTTCATTCAAAAGGCAGTATGCCTGTCCGTGCTGTCCCAGGTGAAGGATTAAATATTCCAATTTGGCTGCTGGGATCAAGCGGATTCAGTGCACAGCTGGCTGGACGCCTGGGCCTTCCATTTTCGTTTGCAAGTCATTTTTCACCTGATAATACTTTGCCTGCACTTGAGCTTTACCGCAGAAATTTCACTCCTTCTGATGTGCTGGAAAAGCCATATGCAATGGTCGGCGTGAATGTGATTGCAGCAGAAACCGAAGAAAAAGCACAAAGGCTTGCTACCTCAATGCAGCAGCAATTTTTATATTTAATCAGGAACAATCCTGGTCAATTACGGCCGCCAGTAGACAATATGGATGAGCTGTGGACTCCGTACGAAAAAGCGGCCCTCCAACAGCAGCTCGGGTCTTCCATTATTGGAAGTCCTGAAACAGTCAAGCACAAATTACAGGTGTTTCTAGATAAGACACAGGCTGATGAGATGATTATCAATGCACAAATTTATGATCACGCTGACCGCCTTCGTTCATACGAAATAGTCGCTGAAATTGCGGGAAAAAAATAAAATGAAATTACATTTATTAGGAAAACTTGGTTTAATCATGTCTGCTGCGGGTATATAAAAAATGAAAGACAATACAATTTTGAAGGAGGTCGTTATATTCAAATGTTAACTGCCACTTCACCTTTTGTTTTAGATGCTTAAGGTAGTATATTGGATGCATGCCCATGAAAATGGCACATACTATTCCAATGCTACAAAGGAGGGACTGGGAACTATGCGTTTTACAGCGACTTCAAGACATGTATTGGACCAGCAGCAGAAAAAATTTGTGTGGATTACAAAAAAATCCCCTGCTGACAGAAGGTTCATTTGGAGCAATGACAGGCTTGGAGAAAATTTACCAACTGACATGTATTTCTAAATGAGAAAAGGCCTGTACCAATTGGTACAGGCTGTTTTCATGTGATTTAATTCTTTTTAAACAATAACAAGGTTTGATCATCGAAAATATTATCTCCTTGGCTCTCACATACTTTTTTATAAATGGAGTCCACTACTTGCTGTGCAGGCAGGCTTTTATCGGTACTGAAAAATAATTCCTTCAAATTATTGTTATCATCTACACCATAGGCTAATCGTTCTTCTGTGATTCCGTCGGTATACAGTAATACCATATCACCCTGCAATAATTGAATGGATTTTGTGACATATTTTGTTTCCCGTGATAAACCAAGTACAGCTCCTTTTGCATTCAGATCAATCATTTTATTTTTACCTGCTTGATACAAAATGGCAGGTTCATGGCCTGCAGAAGCAAAATGGAACATGGAAGTTTTGTCATTATAAATTCCCATAAACATCGTAACAAACATAGTTGGATCCAGATATTTGGCACAGTATTGATTAAGTTCATGTAAAATCTCGTGGGGCAATGATTCTTGATCGATTTGATCCATTGCATATTTGATCATAGACATCAGAATCGCAGCAGCCATTCCCTTACCTGAAATATCAGCAATTCCTAACTGGATTTGATCCCCGGTGTTTACAACGTTATAAAAATCCCCATTTAGCTTTCGAAACGGAACGGATATTACCCCCACATCCGTTTCACCAGGCAAAGAAAGCTTTGGCACCTGAGTAAGCAATGACTTTTGCACCCTTGAAGCCAATTTAAACTCAAACTCAATCTGTTCATGCTCTTGCTTCAATTGTTCGATCTTTAATTTTTCAGTGATATCAGAAAAAGTTACAACGGTACCTGTAATGACTCCATGTTCATACATAGGGCTTATTGAGTATTCTACCGGGATGGAATTGCCATCTTTTTTATAAAACATATCTCGTTCAACAAAGCGTTGCCTTCCATCCTTTGCCGTTTCCCTTATCCTCGCATTGATCGTCCTCAAGCTATCAAATTGTGCTTCTTGATTATGAAGCATGAACAAGTCAGATGCCCGGGCAGAAAGCTCGTACTCCTCATACCCGAGAATTTTTTCGCCCGCTTTATTTATAAATAAAGCTTTACCTGCCTTATCCAACCCAATAATTCCATCAGCGACTGAGTCAAGGATTAGCCTGTTTTGGTTGCTAAGCCGCTCTACTTGGTTTATATACCGCTTTCTATCCGTTATATCGGTACAGATTCCATAAACTCCAACGATGTCGCTATCCACGATAATGGGAATGTTGACTACATTGATTTCGATTTTTCTTCCGTCTTTATGAAGCAATGTGACATCATAATTTTGTGCCTTACCTCCCTTTGCCTGGCTAAAATACCATTGAGTGTATTCTATATCCTCCGGATCCAGGAGATGAGAGAAGTTCATGGTCAGCAATTCTTCTTTACTATAACCCGATATTTTTTCAAGCATTCGATTAACAGATGTGTAGTTCCCTTCTAGATCGAAAGAGTACACTGCAGCTGGATTGTATTCGAACAGAGATCGGTAACGCTGCTCACTTTCTTTTAATTGTCCCTCCGCTTTTACCCGCGCTGAAACGTCATACGCAATTCCATACACCCCTACAATGTTTCCATCAATGATAATGGGTAAATTCGAAACTTGTACTGGCAGGTGCTCCCCATTTTTGTGGACTAATGTCGTCAAATAATGCTGGGGTTCACCCTGCTTGGCCAACTCAAAATGGCGGACAGTTAAGGCAAGGTCTTTTGGAGCCACAAATGGTATAAATGACATTATACCGATCTCTTCTTTAGAATAGCCGGTTAGTGTAAGAAAATTTTTATTATGGCTGATAAAGTCACCATCCATATTGAATGAAAACACGGCAGCTGGATTGTAATCAAACAACGATTTATACCACTGTTCATTGATCTTATATTTTTCTTCGTCTTTTTTCCGTTTTGTAATATCACGTGATACAGTAACACAATCGGTTATTTCACCGGATGTTTCATCCCTATTAAAGTTACAGGTGGTTTCAAGCCAGATATAATCACCGCCTTTTTGCTTAACCCTTGCTGTCATCTTGAACTCCAGCTTTCGTTCAAATGCCTGCTTATGTTTTTCAAAAGTGGTAGCAATATCTTCAGGATGAAAATATTTAAACGGCGAATGCCCGACCATTTCCTCCGGTTCAAATCCCAGGAGGTGTTTTGATGCGGGTGAGACATAGATGAAGTTCCAATCCCTGGGTGAAAGAAGAGCTATCATATCTAAAGAACTCTCTGAAAGCAGCCGAAACTTTCTTTCGCTTTCAATAATCTTTAATTTACCCTTTATGTCCTCTGAAATATTTTTTGCTATCCCATATAGTCCAATTATTTCGTTTTCATGAATAATGGGAATGTATGTTACGGATGCGGTTAAGATTTGACCGTCCTTATGGCGAAATTTTACTTCGTACTCTTCAATTTTTTGAGTAACATTCTGCAGAATGGCATCTCTATGTGATAATGAGGATTCATATATGATTTCCTCAGGTGTAAGCTGTTTAAATTCTTCAGCAGAATAGCCTGTTAGGTTTTTAATCGCCAAATTTCCATCAATGTATTTGCCGTTAATGTCCAAAACGTATATAGCATCTGGAAGATTGTTAAAAAGCGAAAGGTGCGGCCCATTTTTTAACCATTCTGACAAAATCATCTGCGCTTCCTTCATAGAAGGCCTCCTTTCCATTTATATATTGATTAGCTTATTATACCATTTGAATGAAGAATGGGAGACTGGACAAAAATCTGACATGAAATAATTCATTTTGTCATTGGAATAACTGCATCTTTGTTAAGCATGTTTAAATTTAAATTAAACATAATAAAATAGGGGTGGAAATTCTTTTTAATCCTGTTATAATGGCTAAAGGTTCAATACATTTTTAAATAAAGGTGGGCAAGCATGGGGAATTCTTCGTGCAGGTATATTGTAAATGCAGTAGGTAAAGATGGAGAAACTTACTATACCCATTGTCAGGATAAACAAGCATTAAAGAAATGGATAGATGACCATCAAGAGAAACTCTTGATAGATGAGCTGAAAATTACAGACAAAAATCAAAATCCTTTCTTAAAACTGTTTTCTCGAAAAAGATAATTTAAACCCTAACGAGACGCCATCCGGTTAAGGATGGCGTCTTTATTTTGTGTGACAGCCGATTCAATCCGGAATATGGAGGAAAATCATATAGTTATTTCGTTCATATTCCACGGGAACAAATTTTTCCATTATCATGACCACGTCTTACAATGTTCGCGGAGACAATGTATTATTATAAATTATGAAGGTTTCGTCAAATTTAATATTCTCGTCAACTTGTTCGAAGTTTTTCGTTCACTTTTCTCAAAATATCGATTTCTCGAAAAAAAGCGGCACGCAAAATTTGCCCTAGCTACTATGCTAAAGGAAATATTTTGCAACCGGACGTTCAAAAGACGCAGGAAAAAATCCTGCGTCTTTGTGCTGAGATGTTCATCAAATATACTGTGTAGCCCAGAATAATCGGATTTAAGCCGAGATACCGGAAGCATTTTTAGGAAGCGTTTTGTCCAGTATTAACATCACTTTTACTCACTTTCAAGTGTTTCCTGACGGAAAATAAAATCGCTGTCAGCCAACAGAAAATCAGCAGACCATAAATAAGTGGATGGTATTCGGTATGAGTGATCCATGTGTTTAGAATGGTCCGGATATTCACTATGATAATGAAGCCGCCAACGAAAACACCCATTAATTGAGGTGGGACGATACGGACAAGGTAAGCAGCAATCGGTGCTGCAAAAATCCCGCCGATCATTAATGCGCCTACCCAAAGCCAGTTTACCGTGTCCCAGCCTAATGAAAGGATGAATCCTGCTGTCGCAGATACAGCAATCGCAAACTCACTTGTATCAACAGTTCCTACCACTTTGCGGGCAGTCATTCCTTTTTTGGATAACAAAACGGGTGTAGCAATTGGTCCCCAGCCGCCTCCGCCTGTAGCATCTGCAAATCCCGCAATAAACCCAAGCGGAATCGATTGTTTTACAGACAATGGCTGGGCATCTTTTTCCTCACTCGCCTGAAATAAAAACAGGAAACGGATTATTACATATAACCCAAGCAGTAGCAGAAAGGCTGAAACGTACGGTTTAACTATATCTCCTGGCAGGTTGCTTAAGAAACACGCCCCAATAAAGGCTCCAATGGAACCTGGAATAATAAGGCGGAAGACCATTGTTTTATCTACATTACCGAATTTGATATGAGAAACTCCTGATGCAGCTGTTGTGACCACTTCAGAAAGATGAACAGAAGCAGAAGCAACAGCGGGAGCAATGCTGAAAGCCAGCAGCAAGGAAGAAGATGTAACGCCGTACGCCATGCCCAATGCACCGTCTATTAGTTGTGCAAAGAAACCTATAAACGCCAAAACAAATAACTTTTTCATTTTTTCCTCCAAACGGCATCACTATTAATCGAAATATTTAGAATTTATATTTTGAAAAAAATGCTTCTAATCAAGCAGTTGAGGATTAGAAGCATTTTTTATCCGATTTTTTGTTTATTCGATTTTCTGCTTCAAAGAGCTTGTTGGTCCTGGCCGTTTACCCTTCCAACATCTCCTTTACCCTGTCCTGAAGCACTTTTTCTATTAGCGGATGGTATCCGAGATAACTGCATAATATAAATTGGTTTTCTGCTTCCAGTTTTTCTATCTCTTTTTCCATAGTTTTCATCAGAATGCCGGTAAACAGCAAGTAAGGGATAACAAATACTCTTTTCAAGCCGGATTCTTTCGCCATATGCAATCCTTCTTCAAAGCTTGGTGATGCCGCAGTAAGATAACAGTCAACGATTCTATTTACCCCGATACGCTGATGCAATAGTTCCCCTATTTGAATCAAATCCCGTTTTACATCAGGATCACTGCTGCCTCTGCCAACCAATAAAACCATTGAATCTTCGGTAATCGCTTCCCCTGTTTCCTGGATTCTTTCCACTAAAATATCTACCATATTGGAATCTACTCCAATGGGTCGGCCATAGCGAACCCCCACTTCGGGATATTGTTTGTGTATCCGTGAAAGTTCAGTTGGGATATCATCCTTGGCATGTGCAGCAGTCAGCAATAGTACAGGCAGCGCGTGAATTTTTGTCGCTCCCCGTTCAATGCACCGCTGGAATGCTTCTTTGATATTCGGATTTGCTAGCTCGAGAAAGCAATATTCCTGGATAGGAACGTCAATGTTTTGCATACACCTTTGAATAAAGGAAGCTGCCTGCTCTACTCCTTTAGCTACCCGGCTGCCATGCATAATATAAAGAATAGCATCCATTTAATTGGCCTCGCTCGTCATAAGACTTTCTAGTACAGTATCAGATTCAAACCATTTAATTCTCTCACGCGTTTTGACAACTTTACCTATGAGTATCTTGCAAGGATTTACGATTCTTTCCTTTTCTGCTCCCTTTTCCAGTGTACTAACAACCGTCCTTTGGTCTTTTGTTGTTCCCCCATTAATAAGCGCCACTGGTTTCGTGCAGGAAAGCAATTCTTCATTTACCAAACGATCATATAGAATGGCGTCCGCTTCCTGAATGCATTTTAATCCTTTTTCAGTAATGAGGTCATGGTCTCCAGGTCCTGCACTGACTAGAAGATAAACTTTGCCCAAATTCCGTCACCTCGTTTTCGTAAATCAAATCTTGATAAAATGGTACCTGGCAGTTACTGCCAGGTACCATTTTATCTTTGTCAATCTGTTTTTATATTGCTTCTCGATTTCGCAAGTATTCAATTACCTGATTTACGCACTCTTCGATAGTGTGCTGATTGGTTTCGATAACCAATTCAGGATTTGCCGGTTCTTCATAAGGAGAACTGATGCCGGTAAACTCCGGGATTTTACCTTGGCGAGCTTTTTCATATAGTCCTTTAGGGTCGCGCTTTTCACATTCCTCAAGCGGGCACTTTACAAAAACCTCAACGAACTCATCCTCATTTAGCAAGCTGCGCACAAGCTCACGATCAGCTTGAAAAGGAGAAATAAACGCGGTTAATACCACTTGGCCGCCATCTACAAATAGTTTGGATACTTCACCAATTCGGCGGATATTTTCTTTTCTGTCTTCTTCAGAAAAGCCTAAATCCTTGTTTAGGCCGTGGCGGATGTTATCTCCGTCCAGCACATAGTTTCTCACACCGATTTCATAAAGCTTCTGGGCGACCGCGTTCGCTACTGTCGACTTGCCTGAGCCGGAAAGTCCGGTGAACCAAAGTACGAAACTATGATGTTTATTTTGCTGTCTGCGAAGCTCCTTCGATAAAGAAGCTTCATGCCAGGTAATATTTGTACTCTTTGTCAATGTTATCGTCCTTCCTGGAGTGCTGCGCACAATTCCTTAAACTTCTACTGTATTTTTCATTCCTTTGATTAATACTTCGACAACTTCCTGGCGGCTGAATGTGCTTGGCGGAATTTCACCGTTACGAAGCAGTTCCCTTACCTTTGTTCCTGATAAAATGACATGGTCTTCTTTACCGTGAGGGCAAGTTTTTGTTGATGCCATGTTCTCACATTTAGAGCAATAAAAGCTGTGTTCGAAAAATAATAGAGAAATTCCTAATTCATCGGCAGTAAACTGTCCAAAAATCAGCTGGGCATCGTATGTTCCATAGTAGCTGCCAACACCAGCGTGATCACGTCCAACGATAAAATGAGTGCAGCCATAATTTTTACGGACCATTGCATGGAAGATAGCTTCCCTTGGACCTGCATAGCGCATAGCAGCCGGGAATACAGCAAGGAAAACACGGTCAGCAGGATAATAATTTTTCAATAAAACCTGATAGCTTTCCATTCTAACATCTGCCGGTATATCGTCTGACTTTGTTTCACCGACAAGCGGGTTAAGGAAAAGGCCATCAACCGTTTCTAGAGCTGTTTTTTGAATATATTCGTGAGCTCTATGGACAGGGTTTCTTGTCTGGAATCCAACTACCGTTTTCCAGCCTTTTTCTTCGAATACTTTCCTTGTGTCAGCCGGATCCAGATAAAAAGTATCAAATTGCTCCCGTTCAATTCTTTTTACAAGAGTAATTTGGCCTCCAATGTAAATATTTCCACGCTGGAACATTTTTAAGACACCTGGATGTGCTTCATCATCCGTTTGGTAAACTTTCTGTGCTTCCTTTGTTTTATCAGGTTCATAAATATCAGATATAGTTATCGTTCCGTAAGTAACTCCGTTTTTTACCAGGCGGGCTTCTTCACCAATAGAAAGGCTGCCAGCCACTTCCTTTGTGACAGGAAGTGTAATAGGAATACTCCAAACGCTACCGTTTGCCAAACGCAAGTTATTTACAACTGATTCATAATCCTCTTTTATAAGAAACCCTTCTATAGGACTGTATGCTCCAGTTCCGATCAATTCCAGGTCGCTTAAAGCTATACCGTCTAATTCAATCTCTTTAGCTATTTTAGTAGTGTTATATGAAGGATTCCAGCGATTGACTAGGGATCCTCCATGTGGTTGGCTTAATGTCATTGAGGGATATATCTCCTTTAGTAAATTTATTTTTCTCATAGTTTTAGTAGGAATTAAGTCTGCATTTTAATAATTTAGCTTTTATTTTTACGTGTGCAGTCCGCATTCAATCTTTTGAGTTCCAGTCCATCTTCCTGACCTCAAATCATCAGCATTGAAGGCTGGCTGTGTGCACGGTTTGCATCCGATGCTGGGATAGCCATTGTCATGAAGGATATTATATGGCAAGCCGTTTTTGTGGGCATAGCGCCAAATATCCTTCCAGGTCCAGTGGATTAATGGGCAGATTTTCACAGATTTAAAGCGGTTATCTTTATTGATGAACTGAGTGTTCTTCCTGGTTTCAGACTGTTCACGCCTTAATCCTGAAAGCCAGGCAGTCGCCCCGGATAAGCTTTCATTTAAAGGAACTATTTTTCTTATTTCACAGCACTTGTTCGGTTCCCGCTTCCAAAGTTCATCGCCATATTGTGCAGTTTGTTCCTCAAGTGTTAATTCCGGCTTTTTCATTTCAATTCTTAATTCCGGATAGCGTTCCTTTATTTTGTCAATTAATTGATAGGTTTCTTCAAAGTGAAGCCCTGTATCAAGGAAGACAACCTTAGCCTTAGCATTAACTTTGGAAATTAAATCAATTAAAACAATTCCTTCTATCCCAAAGCTGCAGGCATAAACTAATTGGTCACCATAGTGGGAATATCCCCACTTCAATACATCCAATGCACCCTTTGTGTCATTATCAATCGGAAAATCAATTGCCGGAAACTCATCAAAGTTTCCATAGACTAATGTTTCAGTCAAGATAAAGCCCCCCGATTCTATTTTGAAGAAGTGTCTTTTTTTCATTCATGTTTTAACTCTTGTGAAATTTCAAGTATAGGAATCGTCTGGTAATTGCATCTCACCATGCTCAATTGGATCCCATATTTTTTGCTTCCTTCCTGCGCTGGAAAGGAATACGGTATTCGTTTTACCTTATCTTACAGAAGTGATCCATTTTACTGGATGTAGCAAGCTGCAAATGCTCAGGTTGCCGGACATCGGGCCGAACTCTCCGTCACTCTTGATAAGTTTAATAAAATTTTAGCACATTATTCCTTGAAGTCAACAATAAATTTGATTGGTTTACTCGGAATTAATAAAATGGGCTAAGAGGCCGGTTTTTACAAGTTATGATATGGTATTTTTTAAAAGTTCCTGCATCAAAAACCCTCCTTATTATAAAACAAGAAGGGTTAAATAACTATCATCCTTTAAATGCAGAAGGTACATTTTTGCTTTGCTGTCTGCCTCGGATCCAGGAAACGATAATGGCAGCAATCAGTGTGAAACCTAGATATCCCATTACAGGATATACTGTGCCGACTAAAGTGATAAATCCGATGAAGCTGGCAGCAAAGGCAATGACTCCAAATACAGGGACGAAGATTTTAAACTTGGAGTTATCTGCTTTTACAAACCTTGCTGTGAAGGCATAAAGCATTCCAACCGCTGTATTAAATATCATACCTAACAAGATAATGGACATAAGCCCGCCTAATACTGGTGACATTTCATTGGCGATAAATAATATTGGCATATCAACGCCTGAAATTACATCAGCTTTAGCTAGCATTGTTAAGTTTAACAAAAGAATTAATATCCCTAGACCGGCACCGCCAAGAATCCCGCCTAAACCCGCAGTTTTTGGACTTCTTTCTGTCCCTCCCATTACAGCCAGCATGGCAGCTCCGGCAGCAATGTTATAAGACACATATAAGAGCGCTCCTAAAACCCAGTTAGAAGCAGCCGGAGTTTGCTTTTGGGCCATTTCTGACATTTGTGCAACGCTTAAATCTGTTGTGATAAACGAAAAAACAGCAATTACAGCCACAATTGCAAGCAAAAACGGTGTAATAATACCCATTATCGAAAGCACTTTTTCTACATTAAGACTTACTGTTATGATAGTTAATAATGCCATTACAATATTTCCAACGATGGCAGGAATACCGAACTGCTGTTCAAAAATAGATCCTGCTCCAGCCATCATGACTACTGTTACCCCAAATAGGAAGAAAGTGATAACAATATCAACGGCAATGCCCAAGTAGCGGCCGCAAATGTGGTAAATAACTTCCTTATGCGAATCAGTCTGCAAACGGCTGCCAAGCTGTGTTAAATTCATACCTAAAAAGGCAAACAGAGCAGTGGCGATGATTGCTCCCACAACTCCCATCCAGCCAAAGCTGGTAAAAAATTGCAATATCTCCTGACCGGATGCAAAACCTGCTCCAACAATTAGGCCGATGTACGCGCCGGCAATTTGAATACTTTTTTTCATAATTTCCCCCGATTTTTGAATGTTTAGATAATTTATATGAAAGAAAAGCATAGAGAGGTTCTCCATACCTTTCCAATTTTTTAAGCATACGTTTTTTCAAAAGTTGTAAATTGTTTAATGGTTTCAAGGTTTGGTTCAAAACCAATGCCAGGATTCTCAGGAACCGTAATCGTTCCATCTGCCACTGTCACTTCAGGATTAATGATGTCTCGCTCCCAATAACGGGAAGAAGCTGCAGTATCACCTGGCATGGTGAAGTTGGGCAAAGTAGTTAAGGCGATATTATGAGCCCGTCCGATTCCCGATTCGAGCATGCCTCCGCACCAGACCGGAATATCGTTCTGCTGGCATAGATCGTGTATCCGTTTAGCTTCCGTCAATCCCCCAACACGGCCAATTTTAATATTAATTATTTTGCAGCTGCCTAGTTCGATTGCTTTGCGGGCATCCTCATAAGAATGAATGCTTTCATCTAAGCAAACAGGAGTGGATATTTCCTTTTGAAGCTGCAAATGATCAATGATATCATCGGAAGCAAGCGGCTGCTCAATCATCATTAGATTAAATTCATCCAGTTGCTTTAACCTATCGATATCGGTTAACCGATAAGCGGAATTAGCGTCAGCCATTAGCTGGATGCCAGGGAATTTCTTGCGGATTTCCCTAATTACATCCACATCCCAGCCTGGCTTGATTTTTACTTTCATCCGCTTATAGCCTTCACTGACATACTCATCAATTAATTGGAGCAGGTCTTCAACGTTTTTCTGAATTCCAATGCTTATGCCGACATCAATATTTTTCTTCTCGCCTCCAAGAGCTGCTGCTAGAGAAATTCCCTGCTGTTTTGCGTATAAATCCCAGGCTGCCCCTTCAATTGTGGACTTTGCCATATTGTTTTTTCGTATGTAGGCGAACATTTCAGAAACTTCGTCAGGATGATTTATCTCTTTATTTAGGATTTGTGGAATTAGAAAGTCCTCCAGCATATGCCAATTGGTTTTTACCGTTTCTTCATTATACCAAGGAGAATGGAAAGCTACAGATTCTCCCCACCCGCTGTTACCTTCACCATCCTTTGCTTCCAGAACAAGAAATTCTTTTTCCTGAAAAGTTCCAAAGCTTGTCGTAAACGGAAATAGCATTTTCATTTTCAATTGTCTTAACGTAACCTCTTTTATTTTCATTTTTCTCCCGCCTTTTCTTTTAGATCAATCAATTGTTTCGGAACTAACACATAGTAGTGTACAAGCTGATTTTCACTTTTTCTTATAGAAGCGGCTGCATAGCCTTTTGTAAATAAAGTTTGAAAGATTTGTCTAGTTTTAAAACGCCAGTCGATGGCAAGTTCATTATTCTCACTTTTTAACTTTTGAAAACAGGCCGGTACTGGGACCACAATCGTTGTGTCTGAATCACTGATACTTTTCAAAGTCTCTTCAACATTTATTAATTGAGGCTGCTTTTCCAATGTCGTTTCCCATTGGAATAAAACATCCATCCCTGAACCGTCAACCAATTGGTTTTCCTTAACGTGAGGGCTATTAATCCACCATTCCACCTTAAAACGGTCTGTTGGAAGCCCGCTGTTAAAGCTGTCCTCCATATCTCCATAGCAATTTTCCGCATAAGTTGAACAAATAGCATGTAACTTGGATAGATTTAAATACCCATTTCGGGATTCAAGCGGATCATATGTCCATACTATGAGGTCATAGCCCATATCACGTGCAATTGCCATTTGTTCCTGTTTAAGCCTGGCTCCTATCCCTTTATCCTGATAATGTTTATGAATTCCCAGCATATGTGAGCATAGATAGCTTTTGCCTTTATTAAAGCCGGGAAAACCATAACTAAAACCAACCAGTTCATCATCCATAAAGGCTCCTAAGATTAGGCCGCCATTTTGAGCTGCCGTAATCGTTTGATGAAGAGGCAGCGGTTCCATGTTCCACACGTCTTTTTCAAGCTGTTGAACCTGCTGAAGCTCTTTATTGGTAGTTAACACCCTTATCTCCATATCCGAACTCATGATAACTCTCCCTTTTCATACGCTTCAATTGTATTTAGAACCGTTTTAACCAGAATTTCAATTCCAGAATATATGCGATCAGTATTAAACGTCATCTTTGGGTGGTGGAGTCCTGGCTGCAAATCGCATCCCAAACCTAGCATAGTTGCTTTTATATTAGGTCGTTTTAAAGTATAAAAGTGAAAATCTTCCCCGCCTGAGGTGACAACAGGTTCTTTAAGCTGATGATCCCCGACTGAGTCGGCAATCGCTTTTTTCATAAAATCAATAGCCTCTTGATTAGCCTCAGCAGCAGCAACGCTTGCTTTTGATTCTAAAGTAATTTCAACACCATACAGCTTGGCCAGTGAATCAGCTACCGCAGCAATTTTTTCGGTAAGCTGTTCCATTACCTTATTGGTCTGGGCCCGCAAATCAATGCTAAAGGAAGCTTTGCCTGGAATGATATTTCCTGATTCACCCCCGGCAATAAACTTCGTAACTTTAGCAGTATGGGGTACCATTGGATCCAGGTGGATGTTTTTTATTTCATGAATCAGCGATGCACCAATTTCGATGGCATTTTGGCCTAAGTGGGGCCGGGCACCATGTGCATCTTCACCAATGATCTCGCCAATCAGAAACTTTGCAGCACCGTGAAGTATCGCCGGTATTGCTTCTCCATCCCGCAATTCCTGTATTGGTCTAAGATGGACACCATACAAGAAATCCACATCGTCGACTGCTTGTTTTTCAATCATCTTTAGAGCCCCGGTACCTTTTTCTTCTGCAGGCTGAAAAATAAATTTAAACCTTCCTTTGTCAAAGGCGCCCATTTGCTGCAGCAAAAGCATAGCTCCTACAACCATAGTCATATGGGCATCGTGTCCGCAGGAATGGTTGGCCTGAAATGTGCCTTCTACTTCCTGCCAAAGTGCATCTATATCTGTCCGTAAGGCAACGCAAAAATCACCCTCTCCTGCTTCTACTACCAGTCCTGTACAATCCTCAAAGGTTTTCACAGAAAAACCTTTTTCTTCTAAAAACCGCTTTAAATACTCTGTCGTTTTATATTCCTGCCAGCTCACTTCAGGATGAAGATGCAAATGCTGAAATACTGAATCGATAGTCGGCTTCAATTCTTCGATGTAATCTTTCACTCTGTCATTCCCCCATCTGCAAAAAAATAGTCTGCGTTGAGTTTTTCATATTGTTGTTTTCGCTTTTTAAATCTGTCTTTATCTTTAATTGAAACACCTGCTACAATTGCATTTAGCAATGAAAAAAGGGCTGGTGCTGTATCGATCGTAGACTTTTCGGACGAATAGATTTGAAAGATAATATCAGCATGCTCTCTAATTGGTGCAAGCAGCGAGTCCGTAATGCCAATAACAGTTACCCCCTGCTCCTTCGCTAATTGAGCAATTTTTATCGTTTCTTTTAAGTATCTGTGAAATGAGATTGCAATCAATGTTGATTGGCTTGTCATTTCACTTAAGGTTGCAAGTAAATCATCAGTTTCGGGTCTCAATAATTGCACATTGCCACGAACTAAACCAAGAGTAAATGTTAGCCAATTGGCGGCTGAGAACGATGAACGCATGCCTGAAATATAAATTTTATCTGTTTGAACCAGCTGCTCGACCGCATGCTGGAAATCTTTTTCACTTATGTTACGTATTGTTTCCTGCATATGCTGTCGATCCTGTTCCATTACACTTGCTAAAAAGTGAGGCTGCTCTGCTAATTCAAGTTTTCTTGAAATATAGTTTCCCAAACTGCTTTCATTAAAGAGCAGCTGTTCGCGGATGATTTTTTGAAGTTCGGAAAAACCAGATAGTTTTATTGAGTAGCAGAATCGGATGACCGTAGTTTCACTAACCCCCGCCTGTATTCCTATTTCACTTGCCGATCTAACTGCAAACTCTCTCGGATTGTCCAGTAAATACTTTGCTGCCTTTTGCTGTCCTTTCGACAGGTTAGCATACTCTTGCTGTATACGTTCCTTAAGATTCATGGATATCACCTGAGTTTCACATTTTTGAAGTTTAAATAATATTTATTAAATTCTATGAAGTTTAAACAATATTTATTAAATTCTATGAAGTATAAACTTCGTGACAGAATGTTAATAAATTATCACATGATCAATAATAAATCAATAATAATTCAGAAAATTTCATGATTTAATTTTACAATATAAAAAGAGTATGAAATGGTCCATGCACATCATTACTAGTAAAATTGATTTTATCTTTTCCAAAAAGGTTCACTAATTTTTATATTTTTATTTTTACAGGGTTAAATTTCTGAATTTTATAGGCAATTAACGACTAAAGACGGTCTTTATGCTTTATAATAGAAGAAAAATGATGTGGGGGGAGATTTTTTGAAAATTTTAGTAGTTGGAGCAGGAGCTGTTGGAGGTTACTTTGGCGGACGTTTGCTTGAAAAAGGTGAAGACGTTTCCTTTTTAGTAAGGGAACGAAGAAGACAACAGCTTGAAGAGCATGGACTGGTCATTAAAAGTATACATGGCGATGCAGATTTTATCCCATCCGTCCTCAGTGAAGGAGACTCAGCCGGTCCATTTGATGTGATACTCCTTTCTACAAAGTCGTATCATCTTGACGGTGCTATCCAAAGCATTCGTGAATACGTAAATAAGGATACCATGATTCTGCCTTTGCTGAATGGCATTTCTCATGTTGACCGGCTGGTTCAGGAGTTTGGAGAAGACAATGTCCTAGGCGGGCTGTGCTTTATTGAAGCAACACTTGATCGTAATGGAAAGGTACTGCAAACCAGTCCGATGCATGAGCTTGTTTTTGGTGAACGCAATGGAGAAAAAACAAAGAGAATTCAGAGGCTTCAAGAAACGTTTAGTGACACGAAGTCCAAATTTCGGTTAAGTGAAAATATAAGCCAGGAAATGTGGCATAAATATATGTTTATTACCGGGATGTCTGGAATTACAACTTTAATGCGCGCACCAATTGGACCAATACGCGATGCAAAAGGCGGACTCGCAACTTTAAGGCTGCTTTTCGCGGAGCTGGGTGAAATCATGCGTAAAATAAATGCACCGATTGCTGACAATATAGAGGAGATCCAATTAAAAAGAATAGCGCAAATGGGGTATGAAATGAAATCCTCTATGCAGCGAGATATGGAAAAAGGGCTTTCTGTTGAGGCTGATCATCTGCAAGGCTACTTACTTGAGCTGGCTGAAAAACAAAAAATCTGTGCACCGATACTGGAAACAATCTATACAAACCTAAAAGTATATGAAAAAATGGTTGAGTCCCATTAACCCGTCTTTCGTACTATTAGTACATAATTAGAGCCATCCCATGATGGAATCCTTCCTTTTTCGGCTGAGAATTTAAATATTTTTAAAAAGAGACCACCTTTAATTTAAAGTGGTCTCTAGTTTAGTGCCTTGGCTTTTAAGCATGATATTCAGTGCCAGGTTTTTAGTACACGGCAAAACTATTTCTCAACTTTCAGGCAGTCTAATGCACGTTTAGCGTTTGTTCTGGCCTCATCCGTTGTATCTGCACTGGATAATGCAACCGCTACTCTCCGTCCAGGCTTTGTGACTGGTTTACCGAAAATGCGAACCTGAGTCTTTGCAACGGACAGTGCGTGTTCTATTCCGCCAATAGAGTATGAATCGAGTTCTTCCTCCGCCTTCAATGGACGGCTTGCTCCGGGAGAAATCTGAATTATTTCCGGAATTGGGAATCCCAATATCGCTCGTACATGGAGAGCAAATTCGGATAAATTTTGAGTTACAAGCGTAACCAGCCCCGTATCGTGGGGACGAGGGGAAACCTCACTGAAATATACTTTATCCTTAGAAAGGAAGAGTTCGACTCCAAATAGGCCATATCCACCTAGTTCTTCGGTGATTGCCATTGCGATCTTTTCCGCTTCACTAATTTGCTGTTCCGTCATATTATGCGGCTGCCAGGATTCTATATAATCCCCATCCTTTTGAATATGGCCGATTGGCGCACAAAACTTTGTTCCATTAACCGCCCGGACGGTAAGTAAAGTTATTTCAGAATCGAATTGAATAAATTCTTCAACGATAACCCTTCCGTTTTGAACTCTGCCGCCTTCCATTGCAATTTTCCAGCAATTCTCCATGTCAGCCTCGGTACGGCAAACACTTTGCCCTTTGCCTGACGAACTCATTAAAGGTTTAACTACACAAGGGAACCCAATTGTTCTGGCTGCCTGTACAAATTGTTCATAGTTGTCAGCAAATTGATACTTCGCAGTTGGGAGTTCCAGCGTTTCAGCCGCTAAACGGCGGATACCTTCCCGATCCATTGTCAGCTTGGCCGCACGGGCAGTAGGAATGACATGAAATCCTTCATTCTCGAGTTTTACAAGTTCAGAGGTTGCAATTGCTTCGATTTCAGGAACGATTAAATCGGGTTTTTCCTTTTCAATTACTTCCCGCAATTGCTGTGCATCTAGCATATCAATCACATAGTTTCGATTTGCAGCCTGCATAGCCGGGGCGTTTGCATAGCGGTCAACCGCCACCGTCTCCACTCCCAGGCGTGCAGCCTCAATAATAACTTCCTTTCCTAATTCACCTGAACCTAACAAAAGAATTTTTTTCCCTTGAAACATGTGATATCTCTCCCCCACCCTATTTGAAAAAACAATATAAACGAATTATACAGTATAAAAATTAATAAATCATTCGTCTTTTAGTATTATTTTTATAAAAAAGGGTTGTGAGGAGGAAAAAATATAACAAATCAAGAATTTATTTCCTATTTAATCCATTTTATTGACGGAAAAAGAAAAAATTGATTTGTTTATTTATAGTTTTCAATATGTGCTGCCGTCCTGCTCATTTATATGATAGTCATAGTCATTTACTGAGTAAAATGTGATCGGAACCGGCATTGACAGCAACACCATTGCCATTAATAAAAATGTTAAAGTATAGGTACTAAATTTACAATCGATTTTCCTCAACTTGATATAATGGTAAAAAGAACAAAAACAAAGCTGATTGGTTAGCACTCCAATCAGCTTCTTTTTTATAACATGGTAGTATAATCTTTTAACGGAATTCAACGCTCAGCAACTTTTTTATTTAATAAATAAAACCCCGGCTCAAAAATATGCCGGCGTCGATATTAAGCGCAATACATGCCTGAACAAAGTGAAAGTTCCTTTGTCAGGACATGTCGATTTAGCCGTGGGGTGTTACACATTTCTTATTGATTCGCCTTTTTTACCCATTCAGCAACCGTTACTGTCCGCTTCGCCTGATACTTTACTGCAGCTTCAACTTCTTCTACCATGTTTCCGTCCTGGTCGACAGAAACACTTGTGCCATATGGATTTCCTCCAGCAGAAAAAATTACTTGATCAGTATAACCTGGTGCTGCCACAATCGCTCCCCAATGATACATGGTGGTGTATATGGACAATATAGTCGCTTCCTGACCACCATGAGAGTTTTGGGCGGAAGACATGGCACTGACCACTTTGTTTGCCAATTTCCCTTTAAACCAAAGGCCGCCAGTTGTATCCAGGAATTGTTTCATCTGTGCAGGCATATTCCCGAATCTAGTCGGTACGCTGAAAATGATTGCATCAGCCCACTCTAAATCGTCGAGCGTCACTTCAGGGATATCACCTGTTGCTTCAGCATGCGCCTTCCAAGCGGGATTTGCGTCAATTGCAGATCGTGGAGCCAGCTCGGGAACCTTTAACACTTTTACAGTCGCTCCCGCTTCCTGCCCCCCTGCTTCAGCCCATTTTGCCAGCTTGTAGTTTGTACCTGTGGAACTGTAATAGATTATTGCCAGATTAATATTCGACATCTTTCGGCCTCCTTTTTTTCTCCGATACTAAACATATTCCTATTACCCGGAAAAAGGGATTGTATTCATGTCCGCTAATAATTAATTATTGTTTTACATCCTTTTAAACTAGAATGTTTACATAATAATATTATGCTGTTTTGATTCTTATTCCTACGAAAGGAACAGTTATAGCCAAGTATACAAACATTAAAGGAACATGTAAGTCTTTTAATATCTTCACTGTTAGCCTATCTAGCGAAAAAAAGGGTTTATGCAAAATGGCTAAGAGGATTAATAAGCCAATAGTTATTCTTCTTTTCTTAATAATGAGCTGAGGCTCTTTAATGTGTGGAGTCTAGCAGTAAAAATAAATAAATCGTCGTAGTTCCTTTCTACATATTCGTCAATTACATCTAACCCTTTTCTAAATCTCTCAACTAATAAATGAGTATACTTTTCATTCCAGCCGTACTGATTTATTCTCTGAAGTTCATCAGCAACTATTTGAAGCTTAAACTCTTCAGCAAAAAGTTTTATTTGATACAGCTTATCAGGATTTAAAATAAAGCTGCTGTTACTATCATGAGTGTCCATAACAAATTGGACAAAACCATTTATACTTTCAGCCAAAAGATTCGCAATTTTCATTTTGAAATTCATTTCTCCCTCTCCTCCATTTCTGAAGTCTGCAAGATTTTATATTTACTCCAACTGTTTCAGCATATTCGAGTCCTTTCCTTTTGCTGATTTGACTGCCAAAATACAGTCGCCTTCCCCATGGAACCAGCACTTTCCCCACTTGAACTTTTTGATCCTGCTCAAGCTGAAGATTTTCTGCTGCATCATGGCACGAGGTAGCAATTAATCCATCATGGTCCACTGAGTTTTATCTTCCGGTTTCATTATCATTCCACCCGTTTTTACCTAAACATCTACTTGTAGAATTCTAAATCCATACTAATGTTTAATTTATAATTCACAAAATAAATATAAGAACCTCTTCCCCGTTATGCAGGATATATATCCCTTTTAAGAATTAAGAATGATATAGAATAACTTCACAGTTCTAATTATTAAAATGAGCCAATAGTATATGGTAAGACCATACAGCATGGTAATTTTGAAGGCTCATAGCAGCAGTGAGAAATGATGCATGTACAACAAAATGTAAACCCTTTCATAGGCTGTATGAGTTTCAGTAAATTTTTAAAGTATATAGGATGGTGACTGTAATGAAACTAATTTCCTTTCAAACTATCGATGGCGTAAAATTAGGCATTAAAACAGAGAAAGGTATTGTGGATGTGCGTTCTACAGCTGAACAAGCAGGATTGTCTGTACCCGCTTCTATAGAGGAGGTAATCACAGCAGGTCAATCAGGGTTAGATAGTATACGGCAAGTACTTTTACATGCAGAAGAGTATCTGGATGAGTCTTCCATTCAGTTTGCGCCTGTGGTCCAAAAACCAAATAAAATTATTTGTTCAGGAGCAAATTATCATGCACATGTGGCAGAGACAAAGCTAGCCATTCCCGAATATCCAATCTATTTCCCTAAATATCAAAACAGCCTGGCAGCTCACAATATGGATATTATTCCACCGTCCATAACAGAACAGGTCGATTACGAGGTAGAAATGGTGGTAGTTATCGGAAAAGAAGCCCGAAATGTTACGAAGGAAGAAGCACTTGACTATGTATTTGGTTACGCAACAGGAAACGATTTTTCAGCAAGAGACCTTCAGTTCCGCGGTATACAGTGGCTGTACGGGAAAGCAATTGATGACTTTGCACCAATCGGGCCCTACCTTGTAACCGCTGATGAAGTTCCGAATCCTCAAGATCTAGATCTCAAGCTGTGGGTCAATGGTGATTTACGTCAGAGCTCAAATACGGAAAAAATGATTTTTCCTATAGCGGAATTGATCAGTGACTTGTCTCAAGTTATGACACTTGAAGCTGGTGACGTAATTTTCACGGGAACCCCTGAGGGTGTCATTGTCGGCAGGGAAGAAAAAGACTGGCTGCAGCCAGGTGATGAAATCGTCTGTGAGGTTGAAGGACTCGGACGGCTAGTGAATCGAATTGGTGCTCGATAAAAAAAGCATTAATTAGAACAATAATCTTATAGATTCATTCGTGATCAGACAAAGCGTTTAAAAGACACATTCGTTTAACCTAACACCCGCCCCCTCCCTGCGCTGGTCACGAGTGAAAGCTCTTATGATTAAAATGTAAGCGGTTTCAATATTTCTTTTATTTTGCAGTTTTTAAGTTCAGCAGAATATCATTAAAAAGTTTAAGGGGGATTTTTAATGGAAGGTACTATTTTTTCACTTTTACCGCCTATCATAACCATTGCAATCATCATTTTAACAAAACGGCTATTCTTGTCATTAGGAGTAGGAATTGCATTAGGTGCTTTACTTTATAATCAATGGAATGTCATAGATAGTGTGGCCAACGTTTACAGCATTATGACCGGAGTCCTATCAGAAGATGGCAAGGTGCTAATTTTTGTTGTCTTAATTGGAGTATTATCTTCCCTTCTTTATTTATCAGGCGGGATTTATGCCTTCGCAGAGTGGGGTGTTAAAGTAGCTAAGACAAGGGTTCAAGCCCAAATGGCCACAATGTTGCTTGGGTTTTTCACTTGGTTTGATGATGCCTTTAGCTGTCTGTTCCGTGGAGCTGTAATGAGATCTGTAACTGACAAATACCAAGTTTCCCACTCCAAGCTTTCTTATTTAATCCACTCTACATCAGCACCGATTGCCCTGCTTATCCCAGTTTCAGCACTTTCTGCCTTTATCGTATCCATTATAGCCGGTGTTTTTGATAAAACTAAGATTACCGAATTCCAGCCACTTGAGGCATTTTTATTTGCGATTCCAGCAAACTTCTATACGATCTCCACCATTGTTCTTGTTTTCATAGTTGCTTATTTTGGAATTAATGTGGGCCAAATGCGCCAAGATGAAAAGCGGGCAATTGATGAGGGAATTTTATTTGATACGACAAGAGGAAAAATTCCAGGTGCTGAAGATAGTAAACTCCCATCACGGAAAGATGGCAAGGTAGCCGATTTACTTTTACCAGTGTTAACTTTGATTGTAGTCACAGTTCTTTCTGCAATATGGATTGGCAGTGAGGGAAGTACGTCCGCCCTCGAGCTTCTTAAAAACACAGACGTTATTTCAGCTCTGATATATGGCGGGTCAAGTGCAATCCTGGTGATCCTGGCAAGATTGCTTAGTAAAAAAACACCTGGCGGTCATTTAAAAGTCACTATTGTTGCTGGA
This sequence comes from Peribacillus saganii, assembly GCF_003429095.1. Taxonomy (GTDB): domain Bacteria; phylum Bacillota; class Bacilli; order Bacillales; family DSM-1321; genus Peribacillus; species Peribacillus saganii. Next base: position 3,559 of record NZ_QVTE01000040.1, on the reverse strand, counting down.
GTTAAAACGACTTTACCGAGTGTAGCAATTCTTTTTTTAGCACTTGTAACAGCGGAAATCATTTCTTCGTTAGGGGTAGGCCAATATTTAGCTTCTTTGATCAAAGATAATATGGCCCTTGGCTGGCTGCCAGTGATATTCTTTATCTTTGCAGCATTCATATCTTATTCCATAGGAAGTACACTTGGAACTGCCGGTTTAATGCTCCCGATTGGTGCGGAGATTGTTGCTGCTACTGATATTGCGTTCTTAATACCAATTATCGGTGCAGTCCTGGCAGGAACAGTGTTCGGTGAGCATAGTTCACCATTATCTGACACTACTATTCTTGCTTCAATCGGCAGTTCTGTTCATCCAATCGATCACATGATAACGCAGCTTCCTTATGCCGGTTTATCCAGTATTTCATCAATTATAGGATTTCTTGTTTTAGGTTTTACTCAGAACGTATTTATCGGTCTTGCAGCAGCCTTAATTACGGTAGTTATTGGAGCCTATGTACTAAGGAACCGGCAACAAAGATCAGGTTCGTCTTTTGAAGAAATAGCTAAATAGCCAGTTCCATCTTATCCCTCCCCTAGAAAGATATTGCCTGGAGGAGGGATTTCCAATTGTTTACTAGTATATAAATTATTAAAAATTATAAATATACTATTATATAGTCCTTATATCGTGAAAGGTGAAAATAGAATGATAGAACCTGTTAAACGTTTAAATGTTACAGATAGTATCGTTAATCAAATTAAAGAACTAGTCCTCCAGGGTAAATTAAGCCAAGGAGATAAACTGCCCCCAGAAAGAGAACTCATGAACTTGTTTGAAGTCGGGAGGCCATCTTTGAGAGAAGCGCTAAAGGTTTTAGAAGCCCAAGGTTTAATTGAAAAAACCCAAAAGGGAACTATCATTTCAGGTAACCACGAAAAATTTTTTACAGACTCCCTTATGTTCCAGCTTTATTTTTCTTCTGCAGATTGGCAGGACATCTTCGAAGCAAGGAGATTTATTGAAAGGGAACTAACTTTCTTAGCCACTATAAAAGCAACACAGGAACAATTTATCGAATTGGAAAAAACCATTGCTGACATGGAAATAGCCATTAATGAAAATAATCACTCTGAGTATGTATCGGCCAATTTACTTTTTCATGAGAAAATTGCAAAATCGTCACATAATCTTGTGATGTACCATTTATACCAATCCATCATTAATCTAGTTGCCCTCTCTCAGGAAAAAGCTGTCACCGTTCAAGGAGTAATGAATAATTCACTGCAATTTCACAAAAATATTCTAGCTGCAATGAAGAATCGCAACCCTGATCTTGCAAGTGATCTAATGGTTGATCATATCAATAATGTCCATATTTTTTTACAAATAAGCGAAGATGATTAAATTGAAGGCAGAATACCAATAGGTTTCTCATAGACATTTCACATAAATCTGATAAAAAACGACCAGGTCTTTAGCCGATCATTCATTTGCCTTGCAAGGTCCTCATATGGAATGACATTTTTACAAGCTATGATGACATCTGTCTTCGCAAAGGTTAACGTTAACCTTTAAAAAAATAAGTTTCAGATCCTCGCGTATTTGTTTTTACTCTAAACAAGCCTCCAGCGTGCGGCTGTTTTTGAAGATCTTGTTCATCTAATCCATCGCGGGCTGTAGTTATATATAAATCATCCAGGTCAGGGCCTCCAAAAACACAGGAAGTAACATTTGCGACTGGAAGGGTGACAGATTCGAGTTTTTCACCATTTTGAGGATTCCATCTGGAAACCTGGCTGCCGGCAAAGTGAGCGATCCAGAGCATCCCTTCTTCATCAATGGTCATTCCATCCGGAAAGCCTTCTCCCTCGGGAAATTCAACAACAAACCTTTTATTGCTGATAGTCCCTTCTCCCAATTTAAAATCAAAAGCGGCTACCTGATTAGTTGGGGTATCAATAAAATACATTGTCTGATTTTGCTTATTCCAGGCCATGCCATTTGAAATTCCCAACCCCTTTAACATCTGCTGGACTGTCAGATCTGTATTCAAACAATAGAGTGACCCGTTTGTTCCTGTTCCATCTTTAGCCATTGTACCGGCCCAGAAACGGCCATTGGCATCACATTTTCCATCATTGAAACGATTGTCAGGCAAGCCTTGTTCAGGATCAGCGATGACCGTCAGTTTTCCTGATTGCAAATCTAAAAAATGAAAACCATTTTCCAAAGCAACAATCAATCCTCCGGAATTTCGGGGAACTGCAGCCCCAATCGATTGCTGTAGCTCAAAGGTATCATTGATTCCTGATTCAGGATTATAAATAAAGATTTTTCTCTCTTTAATATCAATCCAGTAGAGAACCTGATTTTTGGCATCCCAGGCTGGACCTTCTCCAAGTGTGGCTTTTGCATCAACAATTAGTTCAGCCTTATACATATTCCTTCCTCCCCTGTAACGTATGTCCAATTGTAAGCACTGTCGTAAAAGCCGTTTCTTCCCCTTGCTTTAGTGCTATTAGTCCGGTAATCTCGCCAGGAAGATCCATGTTAGGTGCATTCGTTACCCAAGAGTACGGTTCCATTGCGAGCAAATCTTCTTTGCCGCTCATTGTGAAGACAACCCAATGGTTGTAGCCTTTGTCAGCCTTATAGCTGATATTGATTCCTTTAGCCGGGTGTTCAATAATAGCCGGTTGCTTATCTTTTATTGGATAAATATCATCTAAGGCAAGTCCATAAAGTTTCATACCTTTTATAAGTTCTTGTTTGTAAGGGATTTCGAGCAGTCTGCCTGTTGGCATTTTCCGTTCATTTAATTCCCAATACTGTTCGGCATTCAAGAACAGCCGTGATTCTTCTGCAGGAAAGTGAAATGTTGTATGTAATCCGATACCAACTGGCATTGTTTTATTACTATTGTTCAATATTTTGAGCGTTTGGGTTATGTAATTACAAGATAGCTGAACGATCATTTCAATTGTAAAATCATGTGGCAGCTGCTTGATAACGTCAGGATATTTTTTAGAGACGAATTGAGTCACGATGATATTATTTTCAGTATCCACTTTAACGACATCCCATTTTTTATCATGAACGAGCCCATGAATGTGTACATTTTCTTCGGGACGATTCATTTCAAATTCATATGTTCGGTTTTCAAATTCGAAAACTGCACCGTCGATCCGGTTTGGAGGGAATAATACCGGGGTTCCATATAACACGCTTGCAGATTTATAGTCTTCCATTGTCTTGGGAACCCTTAGCAGTTCAGTATTGCTCACCTTATCATAGATTGAAATTAGATTGCTTCCCTGACCCGGAAGAAGGATAACTTTTAAAAATTCATTCTCCATTTCAAGCGATGCTTCTTCAAGAAACTGTGAGTTGCGGATAGACATTAGCCTTTCTCCCTTGCTAACTATTGTTTTTACGTTATTTAATACCACGAGCGGAAGACTTTAATCCTCTAAAAAAATAAAAAAGCGATTCCTCCTTAGGGAATCGCTTCAGACTGTAGACAAACTAGATGAAATCGAGTTTGCCTGCAGTTATTTTTTTATTTGGCCTGTTA
>NZ_QVTE01000004.1 GCF_003429095.1 Peribacillus saganii | reverse complement strand
ACTTTTGAAGTGATCACGCTGGCTCAAATTAATATTGACAAATACAACCGCCTCATCCACAGCAACTTTTACATTTGCTTGATACTGTTTGTCCATTTCTTCTTTCGCCTTTTTTATGGCGCTTTCTACATCAGCTGTTTTACTTTCCTCTAATTTAGCCATGTCTTCTTTTAGCGTTCTCACCGTTTCTTCCATTTTTGATTCGATTTCAGCCTTCTGATCCGAAAGCGCTTCAATTTTTTCTATATTTTCCGTAATGATGGCGTCTTTCTTGTTTCCTTCGTCAGTATTCGTACGCTGAAGCTGTAAGGTTCCAATAAATAAGAGCAATAAAGCCGCCATTATAAATAACATGTTAATTAACATTGGCTTGCGTTCGCGTGATTCTCTTATGTACCTGAAAATGAAAACAACAAAACATACTGCACCAATTAAAAAGAACATTGTAGTCATATACTCCCACCTTAATTTTCCATCTTATGTAAATTCTAAATAACCCAGTATGTGAAATCAATATATTTTTTATATAACACAATATAAGAACACTTGTTCTATAATAAGTAAGTAGGTGAAAGGAGGAATTATTTATGAGTATCAGAGACCGAGGTAAACTTAAATGGCAATCGGCATTTTTCATGCCAGAACATGTTTCTTTGCTACGAGCCATGAAGACGGATTATCACAGGATTGATAAGCCTGTTCTAGACGAGTATCAGATTGAAGAGTTAGAACAAAAAATCTGTTTAGCAATGGAATTTACATACCAAATAAAAATCCAGGTTTGGAACGCAGGATTTATTAAGGAGTATAAAGGTTTCATACATAGGCTCGATGAACTTAGTAAAAGAATATTTTTAGAATTAGATGACGAAAGCATGAAAAAAATATATTTTAGCGAGATTATCGGAATAGAAGTAGTGGAAGCTTAAAAGAAGTTTTTGTGGATAGCTGCTTTTTCACAACGGCGCATAGTGTTAGATATTTCATAAACTTTTCATAATACATACGAAAAAACACCTTTCAAGAACGTTATTATTGTTGATAGGAGGTGTTTTTTTGTTTAAGTTAGAGTTTATTGACCGTATTACTGACGAAGTGTTTCGAGAAGTTACTTTCAACAGTCCGAAAGAAATGCACGCAATGCTTATACAATTTGATTTAAAAGAAGGAGAAGAAATCAGTTTTTTTGATAAACAACTTAGAACCCTTTCAGCTAATTTTGTCGCTATCATTCCCTTTATTAATGGTGAAACTAAAGGTTTTCGTCTGTTGTTTGATGTATCGGTCGCAGACAAACAGTTTGAAATCTATTATAACGATGAAAAAATGATTTAATTTATTTTATCACCGCTTTTTAACAAACGCCAAGCTTCTTCTGGAGCGAGCGGGAGAGCCTAGGTGAGGTCTAAATCCAACATCATTGAATTTTATTAGATTTGAAAAAGTTTCCAGTTTCCCAGCAACTCTAGTCAAACTATAAGACTCAGCTCTCCAAAAGCTAAAACGCCGAAAGTGTTGAAATTTGCATACTAAAAAAACACTGTTAATCAATACTTAAGCATTATAAAGGACAATAAATTCTTAATAATATTTCAACTAAAGTAGAAGGTCAATTTGTTTCCATCTCTCTTTTCTGTAACGATAACATGCTTACTTGCTTTGTTCTTTTGAGGTTTTTCAGGTTTTGTTTTAATTTTTACAGCCCGTATCTGATTATTACTTTTGGATTCTGAATTTTGTCCACATACCCAATTTAATTTATCATTTAACTGGTCTATTGATTTTTTTAGTTTTCTTTTATGAAGGTCCGAGGACATATATTCAAGGTCTTTATGAATCAGTTCTGATACCCTTTCAATCTCATCACAAATATATTCTATCCAATTATTCAAATTTTCTTTTTGAGGACTATTTTTCATTATTTGTTCAAAGATAATAAAGCCTGCTTCATTTTCAGTAAACTTGGCTGATTTTCTTGCCTTTTCAATTACTCCAATTTTCTGTTTCTTATCAAGGTGGTTATACATAGGGTGGTTTACTATCCTTTTAATTGCATCGCCATGAATAGTTGTAATTTCACCATTTTTTAGACACCTCAATAAATTATCCTTGTAACTTCCCATTTCTTCCAGACCATAGATTAAAGCTAAAGCATCCTGACTCCTTCTTTTCTTTTCGTATTCAATTCTGATGTCCTGTGGAACCTCATTCCCCTTTTTCATTCTTCTTTTTTTATTTTTAGGAAATAAGTACTCACGATCAGTGAAATTTTCCAGTTCTTCATAAACAAGTTGTTCATCTAAACCCGTGGTTTTCTTACCATTAGAAATTAAAATAAGTCTAAGAGCATTTCTTCTTTCCGTAGAAGTAACCTCACTATTGACTGTACATTTCACTTTTTTAAATTTATTCATTTCATTGGATAACGCTAAGAATCTTCGGTATCCATGAATCAAGTAATAATCTCCATTTTTATCTGGTCCTTCAACTAGTATCGGATCTAACTGTCCATAAGTCATTAAACTGTTGTATAGCTCAGTTACATCCTTATTTGTTCTGCCGCGAATGTCACATTTTATTTTTTCAATAGAAATTTCCAATGCATACACCTCACTATCCCGTAATTTTACCGAAATATATGCAATGGATTATTTGTCCTATTACATCATTTATTCCTTTTTGATTCCTCAATGAGTTCAATTAATCTTGGAAGATTGATTAATTTTATAGGCTTATTAATTGAATAATTCATAGCTGGTTGTGTGAAGTATCCAGTTGTAACAAAGAATCCTTCTACTGCATTCATATCTACAATTGCACTATGAAACTTTTGAATTTCAGGGCGTGATACTTTATTATTCTCATTGTACCTTTTACATTCTACCAAAGATATTTCATTATCTTTTTTCAGAATAATATCTTTTCCTCCGTCTCCAGAATAAGGAGTCAACTCTGCCTCGTAACCCATAAGAGTAAACAGATCAGCTACATACTTTTCAAAGTCATATGGTCTCATTGAGATTAACTTTTGATATTCTGAGTCTTTAAGCACCCTCATTCTGGTTTCAGCAGCTCTTCTTTCTTTAATTTCTTCCTGTTCCTTTTTTAGCTTAGTATTCTTCAAATTTGAGAGTACATTTATAATAAGTATTAGCATGACTATAATTGCTAAGATGAGTAACCAATCCATGATCGTTAATGACTGGATTTTATACTGTATATTTAAGACTAACTGGTGGATCGCTTGTAACAGTTTTTTTGACAGTGCGTAGAGTATGATTCCTATTACAACAACCCATTCAACCTTGGATATTGTTCTGGAAGTTCTTTTACTGTACCTCCTCCTACCCATACTATATCCCCCCTTGTCCTTCCTATTACTTATTCTCTAAGACAAGAGGTTATTCTTTGAGTTTTATAGGACAAGCAATACAACAAACATGGATAGGTTTATTCTCACGTTCATTAAATGAAGAGATATTTTTTCAACTCATAAAGGTATTTTCCCACTTAATTACGAATAAGTAATTCAGTTATAGGACATCCCCGATCGACATAGAATAATAGAATAAGTGCTTTTTGCTATGGAGGTAAAAATAGATGCTGCAACATTTAGGTCAACAAATTCGGCAATTAAGAACGCAAAAAGGAAAAGGATTAAATGAATTTGCTAAAGAACTACATGTGTCAGCTGGGTATTTAAGCAATTTGGAGACAGGAAAATCAGAAACCATTAAGTTGGATGTGTTGGAGAAAATTCAAGAAGAATTAAAAATCTTGCCAGTTGAGACCGATTCTTCGTTTTCCCAACGTTTTAGAAGAATAGAACAAAATGTCGCAGAGCTTGAGAAAAAAGACCCGATCTATGCTGAGTTTCTTATCCAGAACATTGAGAACAGTATCGAATGGTTTAAAGCTCGTTCAAAGTAACCTTCTCAAGCATTGTATGCGGGATCGCGCCATTTATTCATTCAAGTGAACAATTTGTTCACTTGAATGAATAAATGGTTTTTTTTTTGGCTAGACTAAGATACATAAACCAAGAAGGAGGATACTTTTGAAGCCAATGTCTCTGAAAGAAATGTTAATAAAGCTGGACGAAAATCAGGTGCTTAAGCTGAAGGGAAACCTAAATAAGTATAAGAAGGAGGGAACACTCTTCTTTAAAGGCGACATCCATGAAATCGATTGGGAAAAACCCTTGGAGATTTATTACTTTTTGTCACCTGGGAATATCAAATATCGAAATGCGTTTCCAGTTCCATCATCACACTACTGGAAAATAATGAACCATGTGAACCCTTGGCTATTATTAAGTTCCTATTATCAAACATATTACAGATCAAAAAAAATCCCCCAAAAATGGGCTGGAAACCTATACATGTATAAAGAAGCTAAGTACGTGTGGTTTTTTAGGAACTGATTAAACAGTCCTCGAAAAGGAATCTACTGTCTGTCCTGTTGTTAAATGGTCGTTGTTTTCCTCGCCTAATCGGTCATCGTGTGCTGATGCTTCAACAGAATCATCATGTGGTTGACCATTTTTTGTTTTAGGTTCGACCCCTTCTCCTTCAGGGGGATCACTCTCCGTTGGGTCACCTTCCCCCTCTTCCTCACCCTCTTGAATATCAATTAATTTTCCTATCTGCTTCAGGTACTTCGGTATACTCTTTTTAAATAACGTTTTGGGATTTCCTGCTTTTTCTCCCGTTATCGGACATTCTACTTTTTTCCCTTCTTCAACTATGCACGCCTCTATTATTTTATCGTCCTTGTATATTCGGTGATAATACTCTTTTATTTCACTTTCATAATCCCTATATTCATCAAACCCTTCATATTCAAAGATGTCGTTACTAAATACTTCCCATGATTTATTGAATTTTTTTGCTAAAACGCCAGGGTCAGAATTCGATTGTAAAGCACTTACTTTATCGATTTTTTCATTTATCTCTTTTGAAAAGTTCTGAAACATAAGTATTAATTCACCAATGCTTTCGTTGAACTTTTTATCTGTTTGTTGCCACTGCTTATTTCCCAGTTCTAGATTTTTCACAACGTTTTCCAACTTGGTCTCTAGATGCTGGATTTTCTTTTCATTCGCTTTTATTTTGTCCTCAAGCTGAGAAGGTTCGTGCATTGCCTGCTTCTCGATTAACGGTTGTATTGTCCCTTTGATCTCTTTATGCGGTATTTCGCCTAACTCAACTATTTTGTTTGTTTCTTTATAATACTGAATCAGCTGCACAGCACCTGGATGAACATCGGTTATAAATTCATAAAGGTCATCCTCATCAATTCTCCAGCCGTCCTTTCTATTTTCTGTACGCTCTGCAATGATCTTCCCTTCCCTAATCCAGCGAGTCACCGTTTGGATAGAATGGGTCACGTAATGTTCGTTTAATATCCTTAAAGCCTCATGTACATTTAAATATCTCCCCATTATCCAAGCCCCCTACATTACTTTCATCAAACATTATATGAGGTAACCAGAGACATATATTCATGCTTCCATCATTTTTACATCTTATCTATAAGTTTATAAAGTGAGAGTTGTAAGTTTAACAAAGTAAGATTACAAAAGTAAGATTATCAAGCAAAAGTTAGGCAGGTAATTTTATAAGCCTAAGATTGCTTATGTAACATTAGCTATGTAATTTTACATAAGCAAAATCACAAAAGTAATGTTATTAGAGTAATGTCATGAATAACCGAGAAAATAAAGAGTTTTGTCTTATTCTGCCGAGAATTAAAATACAATTTTTTATCTAAAAATACAAAATATTACAAAAAACAACAAATCCCTATGGGACAGTAAGGGCTTGTCCTTCCTTGCTATATATAGCTCGGTGGAGAATTCCAAAAAGGATCCTTTTTGGAATCCCCCACCGAGCTATAAAATGAAGCCGAACAAACAGCCGAGAAATAAGGAAATATAAAATAAAGAAATGTAAAATAATATAAAATCTCATAACATAAAAATACTAGGTATTTCTTAATGTTCATTTTATTTTGTCGAATGGTGTAATTATAAAAACACCTTGTCCAATCAAAAAGGTAAGAATATTTCAATTTAACTACTTATGTAAACTGACAAATAATAGAAAAAAAGAGCCTATAAGGCTCTTCTCAGTTGTTGAGTCAGTGATTAGATTAATGCTGTAAGGATGGATGGTTAACGGGTACTTTTGTTGAAGATCCAGCTGCCCAATTCAGTGCTTTTCTTATTTAACTAATGGGGCAGGTTAGCCAAACAAGGAACTAGTAGTTATTTAAAAAAGCACTGGTTGGACCAGTGCTTTTTAGCCAATTAATATTTTTTCCTCAGCATAACGAATCTTCGCTTTATTATTTGCGTGGATGGCTAGTGCAAAAGCCATTGTTAAAGGACCTACTCTTCCGATAAACATCATTACTGTAATTAAAATCCGCCCCATAGGACTTAATTCCATTGTTAATCCAGCACTCATTCCGACTGTTCCAAAAGCTGAGACTGTTTCAAATAGTACTTTAGACATTTCTGCTCCTTTTTCTGTTATTGTCAGTAAAAAGAAGATCAAGAAAATAAAAATAACTCCAGAAACAGCAATGGATAGCGCTCTAAATACAAGTGTCTTAGGAACTCTGCGTTTAAAGATATTTATATCTTCTTTGTTAGTAACGACAGACCAAAGAGCCAGTAACAAGAGAGCAAATGTTGTTACTTTGATTCCACCTGCTACTGAACCCGACCCTGCACCTATAAACATTAACCCCATCATATAAACTTGAGAACTTAATGTCATTTGACTAATATCAATTGAATTAAAACCAGCAGTACGAGGAACAACTCCCTGGAAATAAGCAGCCCACCACTTATCGGTCGTCCCCAAACTTCCTAGAGTAACGGGATTATCATATTCCAAACCAAATATGATAAGTGTACTAACTATATTGATAACCAAAGTAAAACTTAACGTTATCTTAGTGTGAAGAGAGACCTTTCTCAAATTCCTCTTTTCGAATATATCGGCAACCACAAAAAAGCCTATACCGCCAAGAATAAATAATGAGGTTATGATGATATTTATAGTGGGATCACCAACCCATTTACTTAAACTATCCGCTTCAAGACCAAACCCAGCATTATTAAAAGCAGAAATAGAATGGAATATTCCGTAATATAGGGCTTGACCCCAACTCATTTCCTGGGACCAACGGATAGCCAAGGCGATTGCCCCAAGGGCTTCCACTATTAACGTGATGATAATAAGTCGTTGAACCAATCGTATAATTCCTTGTAGTGAGAATGTGTTTAACGATTCTTGAAGTAACAGTCTTTGTTTTAAGCCGATCTTTTTCCCAAGTATGATAAACATCAGTATTCCACTGGTCATAAATCCCCAGCCACCCAGTTGAATAAGGGCTAATAGGATAATTTGACCAAATAAAGTAAAGGTGGTCCCTGTATCAACAACGGCTAATCCTGTTACACATACTGCCGAAGTGGCTTCAAACAAGGCATCAATTAAGCTAAGGTGATGCCTGTCTTTTGTTGCTGCTGGAATCATAAATAGGCAAGTACCTATAAAGATTAAGACCAGAAAACCTAGAACTAGAATATGGGCAGGATGTAGATTTATTGTCTTTAATCTTTTTATGTGATTAAAAAAAGTCATATTTTTCTCCTAAAGACTACAATTTACTTTTGTTTTCATCTTATTCTTTTTACATTCTATTTTCAAATAATGGTGTGTTGATGACGAGGGATTGGTTAACGCACTTTTTAGTTATATTTGAGACAGTTTTGATTGTGAAGAATGGTACTTAAACAAACGGGTGCGATAGTTTAACAGGGAGGCTGTCCGAAAAGTAGTTATTCAGCCCAAATGTTAAAAAAGCAAAACCCAAGAATTAAGTGGTTTGTCCTCGTGACGTTCCCAAAACTCCATACATCTTCGATAAATAAATTCTAATTTGCCGTAATAGGTCTCTCGTCCAACTTCGAGAATTTCACAAGTTCTTGTAATAGGAGTTCGGCTCAAAAGCAATTTTGTAAACATGTGAAGAACATCGCTCCGCTTTTGATTGTAAGTGATGGATTGTTTGCGATTTGGTGTTAGAGTTGTCTTTTTCTTGCAAGTTTTACATTGCCAGCGTTGTGTTCCTGTACTACTTTTCCCTTGTTTTAGAATGCGTTCGGTTCAACGAAAGAAGCAAAGATAGAGTTTAGTATTAATTGTATAATGAGAGTAGATAATCGGGGGAGGTGGAAATGATTAACAAACAGAAAAATTCCGATACTGCAATCATTGTAATTCATGAAATCTATGGTATTAACCAGCATTTGAAGGATATTTGTCAGTCATTATCGGCATATGATTTTGATGTCATTTGCCCTAATTTATTAGAACAAAAAGCACCTTTTGATTATTCTCAAGAGGAAATTGCTTATCGTAATTTTATGGAGAATATAGGTTTTATTAATGCTTTACATAAAATTAGAGATTTGATATCAGATATTAAAAATGAATATCAAAAGGTATTTGTTGTCGGGTTTAGTGTAGGAGCAACGGTTGCTTGGTTGTGTAGTGAGGAAAAACGTGTTGATGGAATCGTTGGATACTATGGTTCACGCATTAGGGATTATGTAGAAATATCACCTCAGTGTCCTGCACTGCTGTTCTTTCCACAAGAAGAAAAATCATTTACTATTGACCAGTTAATTTCAACTTTAGATAAAAAGAATGTCGAGATACATAAATGTAGAGGACAACATGGATTTACTGACCCGTACTCCTCTAAGCATAATAGAGAATCAGCAGATAAAACATTTAACGAGATGGTAAACTTTTTTCTGAAACATTCATTAATCTAATTCAAATATTCAGCTAATGGGAATCGTTAGTTCAACAAAGAAAAGCAAGTTTTCAGCATTATCAATTTTGAATCCTCCAAAACTCTATTTTCAGTTTTATACACTCGTATACATTTCAATCAAGTTTCTCGACAGACTGACAAAACCAATCAGAGTTCTGATTGGTTTTGTCAGTTGAGAAAATCTCATCATTCGTCCTTTGTTGAATTTTTCTTAATTGAATCGGTCCAAGAGCTAAATAAAGAAAAGTGATATTTAAAAAAATTAAGAGCCTATAAGGCTCTTCCTGAGAATACATTCATTTTGGGGATAGGGTAAGAATTTGATCAGGCATAGCATAAAACGAAAATGATATTCGATCCTCACTGACTAATTTACAATCTTTCACCATAAGCAACACCAACGCCCTTAGAAACCTCGATTGTTGTGTGATACCATTTAAACTGTTATGAATAAACTGTTCAAGCACCCTTCTATCAGCCAAAATCCTCTGCAAATTTTTAATGTACTCCATTTGATTCTCAATGTTCTTTTCTAATTCGATAATTGTATCTTCCGAGTGATTTTTAGAAATCAGCCATGCAACCTCAACTTCATCTTTCGCTTCCTCCAAATACACATTTTCTTTTTCAATTTTTCTTTTGTATAAGATTAATTGATGCAGGGATTCTCGTTCTTCTGTTAACTCCACTTGCCACCGAGAACATTGGCTGCTGTTTTGTTTCAACTCATTTCTGAACCGTTTTTCAACTTCCTCGAACAGTGAATTGAAGGAATTAGGAAGGGTATGGTAAAAGACCAAAAATTGTTGATGCAAGCATTCTTCTAATACTTTTTGACCGCATGCACAAATGTAATAGCGGTAACCGTCCTGTTTTCCAGGGGTTTTCTTTGATTTCGTGCGCTGATCTTTCCCTTTCATCTCTTTACCACAATGGCAAAACAGAACATCGTTAAAACTAAAAGAAGTACAAAAATGCTGAGGACCTAATGTCTTTGACTCCTCATATTTCCGCCAACATAACAACCACTGTTCCTTAGAAATCGGCGGGTCTGGTACCCAATCGCATTTTACCCATTCCCATTCCTCCATGGGATTTAAGCTGTAACCACCTTTTTTGCCTGGCGTTCGGTTATACACAAAAAAACCTGTGTAGAATGGGTTTGTCACAATAAATCTAACTTTTTTGGTTTGCCATTTTTCGTGTGGACGCTCGATGGACAGCATTTTGGCGAGGCTTGTTAGCGTTTCTTTTCCTTGATACAGTTGGAAAATACGTTTGATTACCGCTATTTCATCATCAACTGGTATGAATCCGCACACTATTTGAATTTCTTTTCCATTTTTATTCTCAGTTTTTTTAACGGGTCTGTATCCATAAGGAATCCTCCCGCCTGAATACTTTCCTTTTTCACGGATGGTTTTCAATGTATCCCGTGTCCGTGTTGAATTGTTGTCCGATTCAAGCTTCGTCATTCCGTCTTCAACAAGATGTCTTATTAAATTTTCCACATCGTATTTGGAATACAGTTCCCCTTTTGATGCAATAAATACAGGAATATTTAACCTATCGAATTCTTTTCGCAGGTCAAAGTGTTCCAACGTTTGACGGGAAAGCCGATCAATATCTGAAACAATAATACCATCCACTTCGTCTCTTTTGACTGCTTTAAATAATTCCTGAAACTGTTTTCTTTTTTGATGGGGGACGCGATAAGCCGAAATTTCGTCGATAAATTCCATATCTTCGTTTATCTCGATTCCCTGATTGGCAGCATAATTCTTCACTATGCTGTCCTGTCGTTTTTGATCCTGTAAGTCCGTGGAAACGCGCCCGTAAAAAGCGGGCTTTTTAACCTTTTGAATCATTTCACGTGGATTCATTTTCTCGTCCATCCTTGTCCCCCTTCTCCTTCTTATCGTTGTATCGAAGATATACGGTGGATTCACCGCACACTACCCACTCTAGCAGGTTTAGAATGCCGAGTTTATCATCATAACTGAAATGCTCGAACGTGAGTTTATCCAAGTTTTCAAAATGTGTTATATTCTGGATTGCCTGCTCCAAGTGGTAGCATTGATTCAGTAAAGATTCATGCTCGGCAAATTTATCTTTATACTCCCTTACCAGATTTTGAATGGAGTGAATGGCTGATGAGTCTGTTGTTAGTTGTTTCATCTTCTTCTTTAAGTCTTGCTCCAATTTCAACTTGCCATCTTCCAGTTGTTTCTTTTTCTTAGACGGGAGATGTAAAAAACGGTTTTGTAACACTTTTTTTACTTCTTCTACATGGGACTGAGCCATTTTTTTTAAATGATTTAGTATGGCATCAATAACGAGTTGATCAAATTCAACAATGGGCACTCTATTAGTGCAATCTGGACACTTGTAATACACCTTCTGTCTTTTCAATATCTTCATGTCATTAAGTTTTTGTTGGCACATTCCGCATTTTATTTTCTGCTCTAACAGAGCTTGGTACGGCTCCTTCACTTCCAACCATTCCATGTCTGGACAGGTGATTTTTAGACGCCTGTTTGCTTCATTCCATATTTCATCGTCATCCCAAATGCGCAATTCTGTCTTGATGTTTGGAGCTTGGTAGTCTACTCCTTGGAGTCGTTGAATGAGTACCCCCTTATAGAGAGGCTGAGATATAATCTTTAAAATCCTCTCCTTACCGAAGTTTACTTCCTTGAGCTCAGGATGTTCTTTCATAGCCTTTATTATTTCGGTAATGTTTTTTTCTTCGCTCCAGCAAGCGATAAATTCTTGAAAGATGATTTTGACAACTTCCGCTTTCTCCCTAACAATTTTGATCGTCCCTTCACTTGACGTGTACCCATAAGGAGGGCTGCCGCCGCACCAGTCTCCATTTTTAGCTAAATAAACTCTTGTTTGCATTTGTCTTCGGTGAATATTTTCCCCTTCTTGTTGTGCTAACCCAGCAAGAAGGATCTCCACAAATTCTCCAGTTGGTCCAGTTTGCAACGGCGGTTCATTGTCCGCGGCGAAATGAATCTCTACCTTGGCATCCAACAACCGCCGTATAATTTGCAAATATTGTTGGACATTACGAGCCAACCTGTCTCTTTTGTAAACGATAAGTCTTGATATTTCGCCCTGCTCAGCATCATACATCAATTTAGATATCACTGGTCGTTCCTCAATGCTGTTTATCCGAGCTGATTTTTCGCCTTCGTTATAAAACTTATGAACGATCCAGTCATTATGATGGGCATATTCAACACAGACAGTTTTCTGTACATTCGTTGAATTTTTCTGTTTATCTTTATCCAGCGATTGCCTTGCATAAATGACTGTGTTTTTCAAATGTCTAGTTCAGCCTCCCTTATTTTCTTTCTTACCTCCTGCTCGACCCAATCCGCGCAAAGATTTAGCCATTCCTTTTTAAACTCTGGCTTGTACACAATTTGAACGGAATCAAGTTGCAAGGTGGGAATCTCTTTTTTCTTCCTTCCCATTACATTCACCTTCCTCATATCAATTATCTTACTTAACCTGATATGCTTATCATTTCCAAAAAAGTAGAGATTATTCATTTAAATGAATAGTTGTTTATATTAATGAACAAATTAAGTTACATCAATCTCTTTTTTTTCTGGTGCCCAGACTACCTGTAATTGCTCATTTGAATAGTTGCTTGCCAGGTAATGTTCAGTTGCAGATTGCATTACTTTCTTTCTCCAATCAATGAGTCTTTGCTGGAGCACAAGCGCTTCCTCATTAGGCAATTCATTAATTTGGCGGAACACTTTTCCCTTAAAACTGAATTTAATTCCTGGATTCATGGTAAAACCCCCTTTTTACAACTTATGCAAGAAGAGGAACCACAACCCTAAAAGTTCATATTGAGCCGTTTATTACATATAAATGGACAAAGAGTATTGGAGGCATCTGTTGTATGGTTTTGAAATACGGTGAAATCGATTCACGGGACATCGCCATTTATTGCCGTGTGTCAACCGATGAACAGGCACGTGAGGGACTGTCTTTAGAAGAACAGCAGCATCGTCTTGAGTCCTACTGTCAGGCAATGGGATGGAAGAATGAAATTCGTTATTTCATTGACGAGGGGTTTTCCGCGAAGAATCTGGAACGACCGAAACTCACCTCCCTATTGCAGGAAGTTCGAGACAATAACATCTCCAAAGTGATTGTGACCAAACTAGATCGCCTGAGCAGAAGACTTTTAAACCTATTAGAATTGATTGAGATATTTCAAAACCAAGAAGTCTCATTCATATCGATTAGCGAGAGCTTCGATACAAATACCCCGTCAGGAAGGCTAACGTTGCAAGTATTGGGTGCGGTCGCAGAATTTGAGCGGGAACGTATCCGTGAACGCGTTGTTGATAACATGTTCCATGCGGCGAATAAAGGGAAATGGTTAACTTCAGCTCCCTACGGATATGAATTGGTTAAAAAGGAACTACACATCAAACCCGAAACTGCCAAAGTGGTGAAGAGGATATATGATATGTATTTACATGAGCGAAAAGGTTTTTTAACCATCGCAAAAGCACTTAACGAAGAAGGCATATCTTCCCCTACTGGAAAAGAGTGGTGGAACCGAACCATTAAACTCATCCTCTCGAATCCCGCTTATAAGGGAACAACGGTATGGAATCGAATAGAAGGCAGCCAAAAAAAGAGACCTAAAAAGGATATGGAGGAATGGGTGATACAAGAAGGAACACATGAAGCCATCATTGAACCCAAAGTTTGGGATTTAGTTCAGGAAAAACTTGAAAGTAAGTCCTTGCCATCTCGTGCACATTCCAGCCCCCATCTTTTGAGCGGGATACTGAAATGTCCAAAATGCGGATCAGGAATGAGTGTCAGTACCTCTGGGTCAAGAACAAATCCCTATAAGGCTTACCGATGTTCTACATATAAAAATAAAGGGACTTGTACAGGCAAACAATATCGGATGGAGGAGATGCATGATCTGTTTAAAAAGGGATTAGAGGAATTATTCTTCGATCTTCCAGTTGAGGACTTTACCATTAAACCAATAAAAGTCACAAAGCAATCTCTTTCAACCAACAACCAGAAGCTTCATACAGGAAAAAAACGCTATGAAAGAAAAGTAGAAGCTTATACGGCGGGATTGATTTCCTTGGAAGAATTGAAAAAGGAAAAGGAGCGGTTGGACATACTAACAAATGTCCTTTCCATAGAGGATTCTCCACAGAAAGGGATTCGAGAAATTGAAGAAGAAATAAAAACTCTTATCCAGACAGTGTTGCAGGCAATAGATACACTTCCCACTAAAACAGTGAAAACCTTCTTAAACGAGATATTTGAAAAGATAGTACCAACAGAAGATCAAAAATTGCTTTTTGTATTTCGAGTCTTTAAACAAGACGCTCATAATTCATGAATCATTAATAATGTATTGATCCAATCAAAAAGAGCATTGATTTATAAATCGATGCTCTTTTTGATTCGATGTGTATCCTAATAAAAAAGGAAGGACAGCCTTCGTTCATGATTTTTGTTTCCAGCTGCGGCCAAAAATAGAGCATTTCCTCACGCATCATAGTCAAGATATCGCGCTGCCATTCTTCCAGCTCACGGCTGTACTGTTCAATGAAAAGTAAGATATCCTTTTCCGGCTGCGGCGGGAATACCTTTTTAACCCTTCGTGGCTGAAGTGTATTCGCGTTCTTCTGATCCAATCCCCATAAGTCATCGTACGGTGATGAGGCAGGCTTTTGCTCCTCTTCCTCCTCCACATCCTCCCTGCTCCATGATAGCTTTGGCCGAACCAATGACGGATCGATATGTTCCTCAATTGCCAGGACTGCATCAAGGAAATGCTCAACCTTTTTTTTGCCATATTTAATTTCGTACATACGAATCCGGTCAGCTGTAGCCGCCATGCTTTCAACCATATCCCGTTTCGTATTCTGGAAACGAACATTATTTTTGAAAAAGTCACAATGAGCCAGAACATGGGCAACAATCAGTTTGTTCTGAATAAGTGAATTGGAGTCGAGCAAAAAGGCATAGCACGGGTCTGAGTTGATTACGAGCTCGTAAATTTTGCTTAAGCCAAGATCATAATGAAGCTTCATTTTATGAAACTGTTTCCCAAAGCTCCAATGGGAAAATCTTGTGGGCATTCCATAGGCACCAAATGTATAA
This sequence comes from Peribacillus saganii, assembly GCF_003429095.1. Taxonomy (GTDB): domain Bacteria; phylum Bacillota; class Bacilli; order Bacillales; family DSM-1321; genus Peribacillus; species Peribacillus saganii. Next base: position 57,186 of record NZ_QVTE01000004.1, on the reverse strand, counting down.
ATAATTTCAGACGGGCATATTTCATAACGCATTGGGTAAAAATCCAGCCCAAACCCCTTCGCGATTTCGGTAATTTCTGATATCGCGTATTCAAGGGCTTTTTGTTCCGATTTTTTCATATGCATTTCCCCTTTCCCTTACCACAATGTATGATACAAGGTACGGAAAATGACGTACATTTTGCCCGATAATTAAGAAATGCGAAAGCGCTGCAGAGGAATAACGGCTAAGACCTCCACTCCGTGTGGCGACGCCGGCACTAACACGTCGTGTGCGTCGGGGCTTTATTTCCTACGGAAAAAAAGTTGCTGGGCGCTGGAGCTAGACATCTGTACTTGTTAGAAAAGTTATATTTCTTTTCTAAATAAAAACCTCGCTCTATTAGCGAGGTGTTGATTGTGAAGGAGACTTTTCTTCTACTTTCAAATTTAATAGCCTATTGTTGGTAAGGCTATGATTAACAGTAACCACGACATCACGTTCTTTTCCATCTTGGGACACTTTAAATAAAAAAGAATCACTTACTTGGCCGTTTCCGAGATCTTTTCTGCCCAAATATTGATAGTCGGTTACATTAGCCTCTGGATAATCGGCCTGTACAACAGTAATAGCTATTTTGCCGTACTTTTCGTAGTCCGGTTGTTGAGCAAATGCCGAACCCTGACCCAGAAACATTACCATGCAAAGAATAGACATTAATTTCTTCATATATATACACCTCACTTTTTCCTTAGAATGCGATGGGTTCCCATTTTTTATTCCTGGAATCCTCACAGTTTCGTTTCCATATTGATCTTCATAAAATACAGTTAATACTCCACATTTTGCATAGGAAGGTTCTTGGCTTTTTGAACAAACTAAAAGTACTCCTTTAAAAGGAGGAGATAAATTGGATAAAGCAGAATATGACCGCGCGTTGTATTATACACATCGCTCAGAATGGGATAACCTGCTGATTTTAATGGTTCGAACAAAGGATGATTTCTTATCCAGAAAAATTGAGCACTTCCTGCACGCTTATCATTTCGAGCATGATTATAAGGTAATCGAAAGCCATTTGTATGCGCTGCTTCGTTATATTGACCATGCGACTGAAATGACGTTCCAGGATATACGCCTTCACGGATAACCATATGTTAGTTTTTACAATTCATAAACGGGTATTCACTAATATGGGAATAAAGTTAATGGGATGGCTTTAATTCCTAGCGGCAAGACTGATTAGCGGACAAAGAAATTCAGCCATATGGCTGTCAAATAACAAATGGCCCGATTGGGCCATTTGTTATGCTAATTTCCAATAAAAAGCTCTTTGCCGTCCACCTACTCCGTAATACGTCTTCTATTTTTTTATCCCTTTTTGCTCCAGTTTCTGTTTTGCCCAAAATTTTAGTAACAAAGAATAATGCAATAAATCCAGTTAGCAGTCCAATGAAATTTGACCATATTCCATGTATTTCACCTCCTTGTTAGTAAATTTGAACAACAAGATAACTTTAAATTACATGTCGGATTTTTATTCAATATATCAAGGACACATGAACGATTACACAGGTGATTTCTAAATGACAAAAATACTTTAAACCTGGGGTTCCTAGGTCAGCTATAACCTTAAAAATTAGCTGTTTGGCTATAATGAGACCGTTGCTTCCACATAAAAAGGTACCCCTTCATCAATTGAAGGAGCACCCTTGTTTATATTATTGTGTTAATAATCTCCATGAACCCATCAGTTACCTGCGTAAGATTCTCATCCGCTTCTCTTTCTGTTTTGCCCTGTACTCCAAAATAAAATTTTATTTTCGGCTCAGTGCCTGATGGGCGGAGGCAGCACCATGTTCCATCCTCAAGAAAATATTTAAGCACGTTCGACCGTGGCAGGAGAATCTCCTCTTGAAGGTTTTCAAGCAGCAAATGTTTGGAACTGCTCTGATAATCTTCTATCGCAACGATTTTTCTGCCTGCAATTTGCTGTGGAGGACTGGTCCGGAAATGTAACAGGATATCCTGGATTTGCTGTGCACCGGAAATCCCTTTTAAAGTCAGCGAGCGGAGTCCTTCCTTGTAATATCCATACTTTTCAAAAACCTGTAGCAAACCCTCAAATAAAGTCATGCCTTGCTTTTTGTAATAACCGCAGATTTCGACCGCCATTACGGAAGCCTGGATGGCGTCTTTATCCCTTGCAAAATCGCTGATTAAGTAGCCATAGCTTTCTTCATACCCGAATAAAAATGTATGTTTTCCGGTTTTTTCGAATTCATTGATTTTTTCCGCAATAAACTTGAAACCAGTCAGTACATCGATGGTTTCAAGTCCATATCGCGAAGCAATCTCCCTTCCAATTTCCGATGTTACAATCGTTTTTAGGACTGCACCATTGGCAGGAAGTTTTCCTTTTTGCTGTCTTTGCCCCAATAAATAATCAAGGAATAGCGCCCCCGTTTGGTTACCGGTTAAGACTACATATTCACCTTGTTTATTTTTCACAGCAATTCCGAGCCGGTCTGCATCAGGATCTGTTGCAATGAGAATATCAGCATTTTCTTTCACCCCCTGCTTGATGGCTAATTCAAATGCCGCATGCTCTTCAGGATTGGGTGAAGCGACAGTGGAGAACTCCGGATCCGGAAGCTCCTGTTCTTTTACAACGGATATGTTGTGGTATCCAAGATCACGAAGCGCACGGCGGACTGATTTATTTGCGGTGCCGTGCAAAGGTGTAAATACAACCTTTACATCCGTTTCTGCTGCCATATCCGGATTTTCTGAAATTGTTAATAACTTTGAATTATATGCAGTGTCAATCTCTTCTCCAACTATTTGAATCAAACCCTGTGCCTTTAAAGTTTCTTCATTCTCTACATTAATTAATAATTCATTTTGTACGGCATTTACAAATTCAATAACCGTGTCAGCTGCTTCGGGGGGAAGCTGTCCTCCATCATTGCCGTAAACTTTATACCCGTTGTATTCTGGCGGATTATGGCTTGCAGTAATCACAATCCCCGCATATGCTCCCAAAAAACGGACGGCAAAGGATAGCTCAGGTGTGGGTCTCAATTCATCAAAAAGAAAAACCTTGATCCCGCGGGATGCCAATGTCTTTGCTGCTTCCATAGCAAATTCCGGAGATTTCCTTCTTGAATCAAAAGCAATCACCGTACCGCGTGCCTTTGCTTCCTCTCCAAACGATTCAATATAGCGCGCTAACCCTTCTGTTGCTTTTCTTACTGTATAGATATTCATCCGGTTTGTACCAGCGCCTATTTCGCCGCGCATTCCGCCCGTTCCAAATTCCAGATTCTTATAAAATGCATCCTCAAGGCTTTTTTCATCCTCTTTCATTTCATCCATTAATCCCCTGATTTCAGTGTCAAGGGTTGGGTGTTTATCCCACACCGTAAAAGTCTGCTTCCAATCCATTCTCTCATCTCCATTCTTATGTAAACCTGATGCATGTATAATGTCTATTTCTATACGAAGGCCGTAAAACCCTTCAAAAAGGATCTACATCTTGCCAGAAAGGCAATAAGCAGATCCTTTTATCTTATTTAGTTCCGAGGGTATATTTAATTTTGTAAACATCTTGCCGGCGGTCCTTTAGCTGACGAACAGTACCTGATTGGCGCTGACGCCTGAGCACCTCAAGGTCAACATCACCAATCAGCACCATTTCGATATTTGGATTGGTTTCACCGACTATGCCATCTCGGGCATATTCAAAGTCAGAAGGGGCAAAAATTGCTGACTGGGCATATTGGACATCCATATTATCCGTCTGCGGCAGGTTGCCTACTGTTCCGGATATAACGGTATAAATCTGGTTTTCAACTGCCCGCGCCTGGGCACAGTACCTGACTCTTAAATAACCTTGCCGGTCTTCCGTACAGAAAGGGGTAAAAATGATCTTGGCTCCCAGTTCGGTCGCAATCCGCGCAAGCTCAGGAAATTCAATGTCATAACAGATTTGAATCGCAATTCTGCCGCAGTCTGTATCGAACACCTTTACCAAATCCCCCCGGCTCACTCCCCACCATTTCCGTTCATTTGGCGTGATATGGATTTTATACTGCTTTTCGATCGTGCCATCCCGACGAAATAGGTAAGCAATATTATAGATATTGTCATCTTCCTCCATGACTACATGCGAGCCGCCAATGATATTGACATTATATCGGACTGCCAGCGTTGTGAACAGTTCAATATATTGTTCGGTAAACTCGGTTAGCCTTCTTATTGCCAGGCTTGGGGCACGCTCATTCAAAAAGGACATTAATTGTGTCGTGAACAGCTCTGGGAACACGGCAAAATCAGCATGGGCATCGGATGCTACATCCACAAAGTATTCAACCTGATGTGCAAAATCTTCAAATGAGTTAATTTGCCTCATCATATACTGAACTACACATATCCGGACCGGCTGGGAAGTTTTATAGAAGCGATTTGACTGCGGGTGATATTCAACATTATTCCATTCCATAAGAGTGGCATATTTGTTTGATTGCTTATCATCCGGAAGGTAATTCCGGTTGATTCTCATTAGTGTAAAACCATTCAACAGCTGAAACGACAGCACTGGATCATAAATTTTATGAAGCTGTACCTCCGCAACATATTCCCTTGGTGTCATTTCATCAGCATATTTATGGTAGTTGGGAATTCTCCCTCCAATGATGATGCTCTTTAGATTCAGCTGACGAGCGAGCTCTTTCCGGGCTTCATATAGACGGTGGCCAATTTTCATTCTGCGGTAATCCGGATGTACCATAACCTCAATCCCATACATATTGTATCCATCCGGATTGTGATTTGTGATATATCCCTCATCCGTAATATCATCCCAAGAATGACGGTCATCGTACTCATCGAAATTAATAATTAAACTTGAGCAGGACCCAATTATTTGTCCGTCATATTCAGCGCAAAATTGCCCCTCCGGAAAAATGTCTAAATGGCTCTCCAGCTGGTCCCTCCTCCAAGGCTCCATCCCGGGAAAACAAACCGCCTGAAGGGCAATGATTTCATCTATGTCTTTATACTCCATTTTTCTTATTTCCATCTTTTTCTCAAACTTTTGCAAATCCAGCTTATTCATCCGTGTGGCATCTCCTTGTCTATATAAAAGAAATCTTTTTATTTTACCCGTTAGAAGTAAAAAGGAAACGGACCTCGTCCCCCGCAAAGTATGTTCTTTCTTCTTTTCACTTCCCATTCATGGTTTTTTTGCTTCACGTATTCTGCAGGGATGCATATTTTCAAATTGAAATATTTTATTTTTATTATTACAATTAAGTGAAACTGCTAACAGGAAAAGCGGAAGCGCCCTGATAAATGAAGAACGGCTAAGGTCCCCGCAATCGTCACTAAGCTGCCGTTATGTTTGGTGTGATGGATCACTGCCAAAACATTCCTTGTCCTGTGCGTAAGGGCTTTATTTTCCTGCGGCAACAAAGCTGCTTGGCGCTGGAGCTAGACAGCTTTTCTAAAAAAAGTTATTCAATCTTATATTTTAATAAAACGCGCTGCTGTGCTGCCCATTGCAAAACAGTGTCGAAATTTGATACCGATAAGAGGTGGAATGTAAATGGAGTCAACTAACAGCCGCAATGATAACCTGCTTTTTTTTGCTTGGGCCACATCCATAATCGCAATGTTTGGCAGCTTATACTTTTCCGAAATCAAACAATTTGAACCTTGTGAGCTATGCTGGTACCAGCGCATTCTGATGTACCCATTAACCGTTATACTTGGGATTGCCACTGTGAAAAAGCATTACTGGATCAGTATGTATTCAATGGTTCTTTCCGCTATCGGCGCATGTATTTCAGGCTACCATTATCTTATTCAAAAGATTGACTTTTTTTCGGAAGCTGCTCCCTCATGCGGAAGGGTTCCTTGTACCGGACAATATATTAACTGGCTAGGCTTTATCACTATCCCTTTCCTCGCCCTGACCGCCTTTATCATTATTTTTGTTTGCAGTTTGCTTATTTGGTCCAAAATTAGGGAGGTCTCAAAGTGAAAAAAATTATCATATTTCTCGGCATCATTATTGGTCTTTTCGCGGCAATAGCCTTAATTAATAATAATCAGCAAAAAGAAAGTTCTGAGGGTAATCCCTACGGCAAAGATACGCTTCAGGCATCTACAATCGATCAATTAGATGACCCAAACTATCAAAATTTAATTTTGCCTGATGAGCTTAAGAAAAAACTGGACAAGAAAGAGGATGTTACAGTTTATTTCTACAGTCCCGAGTGCCCGCATTGCAAAGAAACAACACCAGTAGTTAACCCGGTTGCAAAGGAAATGGACATTGACCTAGTGCAATACAATCTTCTTGAGTTTGAAGAAGGATGGAATGAATACCGGCTAGAATCAACACCGACAATCGTCCATTACGAAAAAGGCCAGGAAAAGGCACGAATCGTAGGATCCCAAGAAGCCGAGAAATTCAAGGGATTTTTCCAGACAAATGTCAAATAAGAGATAAAAAATTCCCTGCCGATAGAATTGGCAGGGAATTTTCAAGTACATTTATTTTTTATTTAATATTAGTTATGGTTAACACCTGAGTTTTTTAAGCGCTTCCACATGCTTCCAACTAGGTAGAGCATACGGAAACGAGGACATAACACTTTAAATTTCTTAAGTTTTAGTTGTACTATAATATATGCCTAATTATATTAAAAGCTGATTGGCCGCTTCAGTATAAACATAAAAAGATTTCTCAGTACGATCTTCCTGCAGAACAGTGAAATGATCAAGGGTCAGCGGAAAAAACAAACCATAATCATTTAATAAACGGGCGTTATGGATAAATAACTCTTCACTTTTCCGGTCTATCCTGAAATCCAGCATATCTTTTCTTTCCAATATGGACATGATAACCTGAATCGACGTCATTACCTGATAGGCTTCCTTTAATGTTCCAAAATAGCTAAAGTTTTTGCTTTGAGTGTGCAATACCCCTAAATCCGCTAAATGCCTTATTTCCTTGTCAGAAAAATAACGCGGAAAAATGGATTCATAAAAATCAGCAACCAGGTCGCAGATTTCCTGTTCCTGTTCAATTGTTGAAGAAAAGACAACCTTCACAAATAACCCACCCTTTAATAAGTATATATGTCTAATAATATGTTTATCTTTTTTCAGAATACCATATGCCACAGAAAAAGAGGGTGGTAATTATACCCACCCCGCAGATTTCATTAGGCAAAATGGCCTTTTTTCCTCCCTTAAGCTGGGAATCCGCTGACAATAAAATTACAGAATACCATATATTATGTCGAAAGTAGGGAGTATTATGGTTTATACTGTTAAAAATGGAAAATTTTTAGTAATTACAACAAGTGAAGGATGGGAAAATTTAACGCTCGAATCATTATTCAAAAATTATTGGAAAGCCCCAAAAAAACTTGTCCATGAGTGGAGAATGGAAAAGGCTGTACTTGTAAATGACACTGCTCCCTCCTGGACGGTGCCATTTGAGGAAAAAAGCACAATTTCAATTCCGGTATTTAAGGAAGAGCCTATTGAAATTTCTATTTCCAATGAAGAAATTGAAGTTTTATTTGAGGATGATCATTTGCTAGTAGTAAATAAACCAGCCGGGATGGACACACATCCATCTCATCCCTCCGATAACAACACATTACTAAATGCAGTCGCCGGCTATATTGCTGCAAAAGAATGTCATTACGGATTAAAGCATATTCATCGCCTTGATAAAGATACAACTGGAGCTGTTCTTTTTGCAAAGCATCCATTTGCTGGTTCCCTTCTTGATCGGATGCTTGAAGAAAGAAAAATAAAAAGAACATATTTAGCTCTCGTCGAAGGGGTTTTGACTCAGGATAATGGTACAATAAATGAAAAAATCGGACGGGATAGGCATCACGGCACTCGAAGGAGAGTTTCTCCTTCCGGACAGCAGGCTATTACTCATTTTAAGGTACTAAAGCGGATGAAAGACAAAAACCTAACACTGATAAAATGCTCACTGGAAACAGGCCGCACGCACCAAATCAGAGTACATTTACATCATATTGGCCATCCTCTTGCAGGCGATGTGCTGTATTCTGGTAAACCTGTTTTTCCTCGCCAGGCGTTACATGCAGCCGCCCTTCAGCTTCATCATCCTATCACCGGAGAAATAATCAAATGTCTGGCACCCCCGCTTGACAGCCCTCCGATATTTCACGAGGATGATATTAAATTTCTTAATTATTAAATGATTTGGCACCAAAAACCCCTTGCCACTGGCAAGGGGTTACATTGGTTGTTTTAAGCGGAAAGATTTTGCACCTATCGATCAGCTTTACGCATGCTTCTGAAAATAAGGCTAAGCACGAATACAAGTACGATCGCACCAATCAGGGCTGGGATAATCGCAAAGTCGCCTACGACAGGACCCCAATCGCCTAAAATGGCTGTACCTAACCATGCACCGACAAATCCGGCAATGATGTTGCCGATTACGCCAAATGGAACATCACGCCCAATAATCATTCCTGCTAACCAACCGATAATACCACCAACTATTAATGACCATAAAAATTCTAACATGTTTGTTTTCCTCCTTGTAGATTCTTTTTTTACCTGAATATTCATTTACAGGTTCGGAACGAAGCGGCATCCGTCTAATGATGAATTAGTTTGTAGACAGCTTCGGTCCGGACGGCACTTTTTGCTAAGAATCAACTACGGACCCTTCTCTTTACCAGTTACATCAAAACCATGTGCAAATGAATTGATATTATTCCTCTAAACTTCCTTTTGGTTATGGCTGGAGTTCCTGCAGTTTACTGTTCTTTCCGCTTTCAAGTTCCTCTGCCAATAAACCATGTCCGATGATAAGATTACGGCTAGAATTGCCCACTGTCGGGTAACTCAACCTCATCTTATATCTTGTCGATTCTTAGCTGTTTTATACTGCCGCTTGTACTAATTACTTTCCCCTTTTAAATTGATTAAAACCAAAAAACGTATAAAAAAATGTATAACCAAAAAGGATTAAAACCGGTTATTTTGGGTAATTTATAAAATTACTTGTCATTTTATGTATATTTATACATTGTTATACGATGGTATTAAGCAATCAAGCAAAAAAAAGAGAAAAGCTTAATCAGCTTTCCTCTTTGATTTGATAATTGTTAGTTTACAGGTTTACATTAAAAATCGAAATTATCAGGGTCTGCAAAAAAGCGTTCATTCATATTCAAAGCATCAATCTGCTGCATTTCATCAAGGCTTAGTTCAAAATCAAATAAATTAATGTTTTCTTCAATGCGGGAAGGAGTAACAGATTTCGGAATGACAACAATGCCATTTTGCAAATGCCATCTTAGCAGCACTTGTGCAGGTGTCTTTCCATGTTTTTCGGCAATATAGCTGATGGTAGGTTCATCAAGGATCTGCCCCCTGCCCAGCGGAGACCATGCTTCTACAGCAATATTATGTTCTGAACAGAATTTTCTCAATTCTGTCTGTGAGAAACGCGGATGCAGTTCTACTTGGTTAATAACTGGCTTTTCTGTACTGTTTGCAAAAAGATCTTCAAGATGGTGAATTTGGAAATTACTTACACCAATTGCCCGTACGCGCCCATCCTTATAAAGCTTTTCAAGCGCCCTCCATGTTTCCACATACTTTCCCTTTACGGGCCAGTGAACAAGATAAAGATCAATATAATGAAGTCCCAGCTTGGAAATGCTTGTTTCAAACGCTTCCAATGTACTCTCATAGCCCTGGTCGCTATTCCAGACCTTTGTCGTAATAAAGATCTCCTCACGAGAAATTCCGCTTTCTCTTATAGCCTGACCAACACCTTCTTCATTGTTATATAATGCAGCCGTATCTATGGAGCGGTAACCTGCTTCAAGCGCTTTTTTCACAGTCTCAACCGTTTCCGGCCCTTTTTCAACTTTGTATACGCCAAAGCCAAGCTGCGGCATTTTAACGGCATTATGTAAAGTAACTGCAGGAATTTTACGATTCACCATAACTACCTCCTTTTACTTTCTTAAGTATAACATGCAGCAATTCCCCAATCGAAAAATTAGCCTGCCAAGAGAACTTATCGGCAGGCTAATTAATAACAACCATAGTGTTTTATGTCCTTACAAGCCTCAAAATTTTTATTCTAAATTATGTTAATTAAAAGTAATTAAGACTTTTGTAAAGTTTGTGTAAATTTTTGTCGATTTAGCTTCCAATCTTCAGTGTTTATTCGTTACAATGATTTGAGTAATTTTTTATGGGTAATACTTGGATGAAGTAAAAGACAATGGGGGTTATCAAATGGTTTTCAAATCAAAGAAAGACAAATTCGCTAATTTGCTTATCAACATCTCGCAAAACTTAAAAGAAAGTGCAGATTACTTCGCGGATTACAAGCTCGCCAATGTAAGTGATCTAAAGGTATTCTCAGATAAGATGAAAGAGCTTGAAACAAAAGGCGACTCTTATGTGCATGAAGTGATCAAGGAATTGAACAATGCGTTTATTACTCCGCTTGAGCGCGAGGACATCCTAGCACTGGCCATGAGCATGGATGATGTTCTTGATGGGCTTGAGCATTCCTCTGCCATGCTGGAAATGTACTCAATCATTAATGCTGATGAATATATGCTGAAATTCGTTGAGGCAATCCGGGAATGTACGTATGAAATTGAAAAGGCTGTTGATCTGTTATCAACGAAAAAACTTCCGCAAATCCGTGAACACGCAATCAAGATCAAGGACCTTGAATCTCTTTGCGATGGCATACGCCGCCAGTCCATTAAGAATTTATTTACGGTTGAAAAAGATCCTATTCGAATCATGCAATATAAAGAAGTATATGAAGAACTGGAAGAGATCGCTGATAGCTGCCAGGCCGTTGCAAACACACTAGAAACGATCATCATGAAAAACGCATAAGGAGCCACTTGATAAATGGATACTATTTTTATTCTAACCATACTTATCGTCATCGGTGCCCTTGCGTTCGACTTCATAAATGGCTTCCATGATACCGCTAACTCAATAGCGACTTCGGTATCGACAAAAGCGTTAAAGCCGAGACATGCGATTATCCTTGCCGCCGTCATGAATTTCGTCGGCGCTATTTCTTTTACAGGTGTAGCGAAAACGATCACGAAGGATATCGTCGATCCCTTCCAGCTGCAAAACGGTTCAATTGTTATATTGGCTGCTCTGATAGCTGCTATCACCTGGAACCTTATCACATGGTACTACGGAATTCCGAGCAGCTCGTCCCATGCGTTAATTGGTTCCATCGCGGGCGCAGGAATTGCGGCCGCGGGGTTTGGTGCCTTAAAGTGGGAAGGTTTCCTTAAAATCCTTCAAGCACTTATTATCTCGCCCTTGCTCGCATTCGGATTAGGATTTCTTGTTTATAGTATATTTAAGGTTGTCTTTAAAAATAATAATCTGGCCAAGACGAATAAACGTTTCCGATATATCCAAATCGCCACGGCTGCACTTCAGTCGTATACGCATGGTACAAATGATGCCCAAAAAGCAATGGGTATTATTACAATGGCCCTGATTGCGAACAACTATCAATCAACCACAGACATACAGCCATGGGTACAAATCTCCTGTGCAATTGCGATGGGGCTTGGTACATCGGTCGGCGGATGGAAAATCATCAAAACAGTCGGCGGCAAAATCATGAAAATCCGTCCTGTTAATGGTGTAGCAGCAGACTTAACTGGAGCCGCCATCATCTTTGGAGCTACTTACATCCATTTACCAGTTAGTACTACCCACGTTATCTCGTCTTCTATTTTAGGTGTTGGGTCAGCCCACAGACTTAAAGGGGTTAAATGGGGTACTGCGCAGCGGATGATCATCACTTGGTTTATCACGCTTCCTATTGCCGGAAGCCTGGCTGCTCTATCTTACTTTATTTTAAGTATCTTTTTCTAATTAAGAAAAGCGCAAGCGCCCTGTTCAGCCCTAAAAAGGGAATGCTTTCTTAGTTTAATCAAGTCCAAAATCCCCCGTCCGGCAAAAGCTGGCGGGGGATTTTTTCTTAAAGGATCATTACTGTGAAAACGATACTATAAATTATAATTTATCCGCAAACTGGTGAAGTCTGTTTGCCAAGTCCTTGATTTCCTCAATGTTGGCGGATGTCTGTGACATAGATGCTGCTTGCTCCTGGCCTATTGCCGCTATTTTTTCAATTGATTGCCCCATTACTGTCATGGCTTCCTTAATTTGAGCCATCGTTTGATTAATGGTTTGCGTGGAAGTGACCGTTTCTTTAGAAAATTTTCTAATTTCATTGGCTACCACCTCAAATCCCTTACCTTTTTCACCCGCACGTGCAGCCTCTATTGCAGCATTTAATCCGAGCAAATTGGTCTGGTCAGCCACCCGTTTAATTATGGAAAGCACATCGGTGGATTTCTCTACATTTTCTCCTGCTTTATGGGATTCAACGAGAAGATCCTTTGAGAAATTCGCCAGTAAGACTGATCCATTAGCAACACTGCTGATTTGCTCATTCGCCTCTGATAGCGAACCCGATATTTGGTCAACGATCGCTCTCAACTCAGACTGTCTGCGCAGCTGAACTGCAATCCCTCCAATTACCGTTCCTGTTTTATTATGAATCGGTGTAGCGGTTCCAATGAATTCAAATCCATAAAAATCAGCAGGTATGTTAGCCTTTAATGATTTGTTTTCACGTAAGGCTACAGAAAGCGGCTCCTCAGGATTAAGCTGCTGGCCTATCTTAATGTTTAAATTAATGCTTTCGCCTGGCAAATATGCAATAAACTTTTCCAAATCACAAATCGCAATAGATAAATCAGCGGGTATTGCCTCTTTTATAACAGGGATTGTTTCTATAAGTCTATCTAAAGACTCTATTCTGCTAAACAATGATGTAACCTCTCTTCTCCTTTTATGAATAAGCATAGCGAATACATACTAATATGTGTTAAATTTATACAAAACGCAAGCGGTTTATTTCTCAAAGCATCCGGGAAATGGCAATTTAATGTTATGATTTATGATTGCCAGCACTTGATGTTCCTGCCATTTTCCGTTTATTTAATCATTTTTTTGAGCTATTCCTTCTTTATGAAACCCTGCTTTTCCAACACTCGAATGCACGCTATATTATGAAGCATTACACCGGCTTCGATTCGGTGGAGGTTTAACTCCCTAAATGCATAGTCAACATTTAATCTGGCAGCCTCTGTAGTGTAACCAATCCCATTGTTTTTTGTCCAAATAATAACCAATGAACGCACTCTGAAGGGAACCTCTCTTATTACTTTTATCGACTGTACATTATTAATTCTTTACATTTTTATTCCAGCAGATTGTTCCTCTGTGTTAAACAACAAGCGTTTTATTCCACAAATCACTGCTTCTGGATCACCTTTCTGAATATAATGGGCAGTAAGCCAGCTGCATCAGCAGGATACTCGGTGGCATATAACCGCATATTTACTCCGCCAAAAGAATGGCCCACTAAATGAGGGAGGTTTTATCTTTAACTGCAGCAAGAGCTCCTTCAGCTCGCTTGCTATTTCTTTGCTCGTTCTGCGATACTGGCTGTTCTCACTTTCTCCTAATCCTGCTCTATCATAAACAAGCACTTGTGTTTATCTGGCTATTTCCGGGATGATTAAATCCCATGCTTTTGAATAATCTCCATAGCCCAAGTCCAATATAACAGCTGGTTTAATTCTTTTTTCCCCATATATTTTTGCAAAGAGTTTAACATCTTTAACTTGCACAAAAGTTTCCTTCTCCTCTAAAACTGGTTTTAGATTTTGTTTCATTCTAAATCCCCTTATCCATATAGCGTAAGAATCTTTATTAACTAACCCGCCGAACAATAAAGTAAACCCAAACAGATAGTATGGTAACTGTTTGGGTTTACTTTTTGACCAAAGCTAAAAGCCTAAAAACTAAACTGATTTTTCAAGTTACGGCGGTTGTTTATCCGCCTAAATCGTGGCTTTTTCCCTTAATTGACATGGTTATCGCTTACAAAACCTTATAGACTTTTGCTTATAAGCAGATAATAACTTCTAATTAAAAGTCAAAATTATCCGGGTCCGGCCCTACACGGAGATTTTCATTCAGAGCGTCAATCTCTGTCATATCTTCATCTGATAAAGAAAAATCGAATATTGAAGCATTCTCAACTATCCGCCGTTCTTTTGTGGATTTCGGAATCGTTATTACTTCATTTTGCAAATCCCAGCGCAAAATGATCTGGGCTACGGATTTGTTATATTTTTTTGCAATAGCCGATAAGATTTCATTGTCTAACAGCTGGCCCTGCATTAATGGTGACCATGCCTCCAATTGAATGCTTTGCGCACGGCAGTATGAATGAAGTTCCTTCTGGGTTAAACGAGGGTGGTATTCAACCTGATTTATAACAGGTTTAACCTCAGCGTCCTGCATTAAGTCTTCCAAATGATGAATGTGAAAATTGCTTACGCCAATGGACTTAACGCGTCCCTGTTTATAAATAGTTTCTAATGCTCTCCATGCTTCTTTATACTTGCCTTTTACAGGCCAATGAATCAAATATAAATCCAAATAGTCTAATCCAAGTCTTTTTAAACTCGCATCATAGGCTGACAGTGCAGATTCGTACCCCAAATCAGCGTTCCAAACCTTTGAGGTTACAAACAGATCTCCTCTTGAAATGCCAGCCTCTTTCATTCCTTCCGCGATTCCCTGACCAACGCCTTCTTCATTTTGGTAGATTGCTGCTGTATCAATACTGCGATAACCGTTTTTAATAGCTGTTTTAACAGCATTCACCAGCTCTGGTCCTTCTTCTACTTTAAAAACTCCTAAACCAAACCAGGGCATTTTCACGCCATTATTCAAAGTTTTTGTATCCTGCAAATTTTTTACCATTACAATTCCCTCCTTGAAAAATTTCTTTCCTTATCATTGCATATATTGGAATAAATTACTCTATCCAAGAATTCATTTTACCCTTTTCTAGTGCGGAGTTGGTTGCCAAAGTATTTAATATTCCCATAGCAATATTGTGGTCAGCATCCAAACTAATATTTCCATGATATTTTTTTAAAATTATATTAAAATTCAGATAAGGGATTACATGAACATAAGGGGTCCTCAATGATGCATATGCCTGAAAAGAGAAAAGATTTGTTTAAAGGAGTATTTGGCGATCTCGAGGAATTTGCTGATCTTATCAGCAACGTCCTCGGGTGTCCGATTACAATTGAAGATGGCAGCCATAGGCTGCTAGCCTATAGCATGCACGGGGATGCAACCGATAAAGCCAGAATCTCGACCATCATCGGCAGACGGGTTCCAGAAAAAGTAATTAATAGCCTATGGAAAGAAGGAATTTTGCCTGCCCTGCTGCGTGAAGACGCTCCCATCAGGGTTGAGTCGATTTCTGAAGTAGGTCTCGGGAATCGTGCAGCAGTTTCAATCCGGAAAAACAATGAAGTACTTGGTTTTATCTGGGCTCTTGAAGTCGATAAGCCATTTTCGGACGTAGATATGGAGTTTCTCCACCTCGCCGCAAAAGAAGCAAAGAACCAGCTGTTACAGCATCAGATTAGAAAGAAGAAAAAAGAAGAAAGCTATCAGGAGTTTTTATGGCAGCTTCTAACCGGCCACTATCAGACAGAAAGCGACCTTGAGGAGCGCCTCGCCCGTTTCACTTTTCAAATGCCTGACTTTTTTTCCATATTAGTTTTCAGATTCCCCCTTGAAATCACAGATGAGCTTGAACAGAAAATTTCCTATATGCTAACAATCACACAGAAGGTAAAAGTCCCCTTTTTCACGATTGATCAAAATAGGCTTATTTTGCTCGCCGGAGAAAGGGATGAACAGTTGTTCCGCTCCGTTGTAAAGGAATTTATCCCTTATTTTGTAATGCAGATGAAACAGAGATTTGGAGTTGAGGACATATATGGAGCGTCCGGCCAAATATACCATCGGCTGCTTAATGGGGTGCAAAGTTATCAGGAAGCGCTTTATGTATTGAAAATCAAAGATATTTTTCAGGCGGAAACAGAGAAATTTTATTTATTCGAAGAGCTTGGAATTTACCAATACCTTGACGTGCTTTCATACTACCGAAAACCTATGCAAACTGAGAACGTAGCTATCGACAAATTAAAAGCTTATGATGCCAAGCACCAAACCGACTTACTTAACACACTGACAGTGTTTCTACATAAAGACAGCAATCCAAATGAGGCAGCAAAAAGTCTGCACGTACATGTAAATACATTAAACTACCGTTTAAAGAGGATTTCAGAAATAGGCAATATTAGCCTTAAAGATCCACTGCAAAAGATCGCTTTGTTTCTTCATTTAAAATTGCTGACATATGAAGCTGCAGAGGCTAAGAAAAAGCTCTGAACCATACATTTTAAATGGACATGACAAAGGTAAATTAAGGGCTTGGCGAATGACAGGGTTTAACGAATAACCGATTTTCGCGAAAAAATTATCGCGGAATTAAGCGGCATTTCCACGGCACAGAATCACCATACCATTTAATAGAAGGCTATGTTAAAGCTCATTGTTTTTGACATTTTGTTGATTGGAGTGGAAGGTGCGAGACTCCTGCGGGAAAAGCGGGTCAAGGGAGACCCCGCAGGCGCAAGCGCCTGAGGCTTCCTAACCGCCCGCGGAAAATGAGTACCTGGAGCGGAAATCAACAGGCGAGTTTAACGTAGTAATAAGGAGACATACCGCATGCATTTAGAGTCGAAGGAGTTGCTCAAGCAGGAATTAATGTTGATCGAAAAGTGGGAAGGCAACCAGAAAGGGTTATGGTTCTGGGAGCGTCTCGGGCGTCTGCCTTTTAAAATACTTGATAAGCTGACTCCATCCTTTATCCAAAGTAAAATAGGCGCTATGCTTGATGAATTGGGAAGCTTCATCCAAAATGGCGGCCAGTATCTAACCAGCGAGAAGACCGTGTTGAAAAAAATCCAGCAGCTCACATCGGAGCGGCAGATTATGTCCATAGCGGATGTTCAGCGAGTTCCCCTTGCAGTGATGGCGGCAGTCAGCGAGGATTTGAAAAAGAGCCGCGGCAAGGCTGCTACTGTACAAGGTGCAGCAACAGGTTTAGGCGGTTTGTTCACCTTGGCTTTAGACATTCCCGTTCTTCTTGGTTTATCTTTAAAAACTTTGCAGGAGATTGCTATTATTCACGGTTATGATCCAAACGATCGAACCGAGAGAATGTTCATAGTGAAATGCCTTCAGTTTACTTCCGCTGATATTGTCGGCAAAGAAGCAATATTAAATGAATTATCCAACTACAACAAAGCTGGCAGCAGGCCGAAGGAAATGATGTCCCAGCTGCAGGGGTGGCGGGAAGTAGTCTATACATACCGTGATCAATTTGGCTGGAAAAAGCTTCTTCAGATGGTTCCGGTCGCAGGAATGATCTTTGGAGCACTTACCAACCGGTCTATGGTACAGGATATAGCTGAAACCGGAACAATGCTGTACAGGAAACGGAGAATCCTTGACCGATTAAAGGAATTTGAGGAAAAAGCATGAGGTGTATTACTTGTATGGATCTACAAGATTTAAAAAGGATTTCAGGGAGGCCAAAGCCGCTCTTACTATACAAGGCCATATTGTTGGCTTTTTCGAAAAAGGAAAAGGTATAGAAATTACAGAGGAACAAGAAAAAATGATATGTTCGGTGAAATCTTTATCATTGTTGACATTGGCTTTATTTGGTGAAAGTACAAATAATGAAATAGAATACAAAAAGCAAAAGGAAAAGCTGTGCATTATTTATCGGACTATTAATTATTTTGAAGAGGCTTTGTGGAATTCCACAAAGCCTCACTTTTATATTCTCATCATTGCACAAACAAACCTTTAGCGTTTCACCGTATACTTTTCGTACAAGGGGATTTTTAATTTTTGGAGGTATATGCACATGAGAATTGGTATTCCTAAAGAGATTAAGAACAATGAGAATCGTGTTGCGATCACCCCTGCTGGTGTTGTTGCCTTAGCTTCAAAGCATGAGGTTTTTATTGAAAAAAACGCTGGCATGGGGAGCGGATTTACAAATGAAGCTTATATGGCTGCAGGGGCAACCATCGTTGAAACAGCAGCGGATGTATGGGAAACTGCTGAAATGATCATGAAAGTGAAAGAACCGCTTCCAAGCGAATATATGTATTTCCGGAAAGGTTTAATCCTGTTTACTTATCTTCATCTGGCTGCGGAGCCGGAACTGGCACAAGCTCTAAAGGATAGCTCTGTCTTGGCAATTGCTTATGAAACAGTATCAGTTAACAATTCACTGCCTCTTTTAACTCCTATGAGTGAAGTAGCAGGCCGCATGGCAGCTCAAATCGGCGCGCAGTTCCTTGAAAAGCCTAAAGGCGGAAAAGGTATTTTGCTAAGCGGTGTGCCAGGTGTCAAGCGCGGAAAAGTAACGATTATCGGCGGCGGAGTAGTAGGAACAAATGCTGCCAAGTTGGCTGTTGGTCTTGGGGCAGATGTTACTCTTATTGACTTGAATCCAGACCGGCTGCGCCAGCTGGATGATATTTTTGGCAACCAAATTACCACATTAATTTCCAACCCATTCAACGTAGCTCAAGCAGTTGCAGAGTCTGACCTTGTTATCGGAGCAGTTCTGATACCGGGTGCAAAAGCTCCAAAGCTTGTTTCAGAGGAAATGGTTAAAGCGATGTCTCCTGGCTCTGTTATTGTTGACGTGGCAATTGACCAAGGCGGTATTTTTGAAACAGTGGACCATATCACAACACATGATAATCCAACTTATGTAAAACATGGTGTTGTTCATTACGCAGTTGCGAATATGCCGGGAGCTGTTCCACAGACTTCTACAATCGCACTTACTAATGTAACAGTTCCCTATGCACTGCAAATTGCCAATAAAGGGGCGGTATCAGCTATCCTTGAAAACTCAGCTCTTGCCAAAGGAGTAAACACAGCAAATGGTGAGATTACTTTTGAAGCAGTAGCCCGCGACCTTGGATACACTTATGTACCGGTTAAAGATGCATTGCAAAATGATAGTGTAAGTGCATAATTTTCATTAACGAAAGCCAGGGAGCGAATGCCCCCTGGCTCTTATAATTATGTCGTGTAAGACGAAAATCGGCCAAATGTTATTTCCCCGCTGCTAACCCTTTAATTTTTTTCGTGCAGCTGTTCATTGCCGAAAGGATTGCCCCCCTAAATCGGCTATTCTCCAGTTCCGCAACCGCTTCAATGGTTGCTCCTCCTGGGGTGCACACATCATCTTTGAGGGAACCCGGATGCCTTCCAGTTTCCAGCACCATTTTTGCAGCTCCCAAAACTGCCTGGGCCGCAAGCCTGTATGCCTGCTCACGCGGAATTCCCTGCCGGACCCCACCATCTGCAAGTGCCTCAATAAACATAAACGCATACGCTGGAGATGAGCCGCTGATAGCGGGAATCGCATCCATGAGGTGTTCAGAAATGATTTCTGTTTTCCCAACGCTGCCCAGAATGTTTATGATGGCCTCTAAATCATCCGCTGTTACCGATTCGTTTGGACATAGAGCAGTCATTCCCTCTCCAACTAACGAAGGGGTATTGGGCATAGTCCGGACTGCCTTTACCTTCCGCCCAAACCTGGCCTCTACATCACCTAGCGACACTCCGGCGGCAATCATCACAATAATGGCGTCTGTACGAATATCATCTTTAATTTCTGTAATTACTTTATTATAAAGACCCGGTTTCACCGCTAAAAAAAGGACATCTGCAAATTCAGCAATTTCCCTATTATTCTTGGTTCCTACTATCCCAAATGTTTCTTTCGCTATTGCTACTGTTTCATCCGTTGAAGCACTCACTTTGACCTGCCGCGGGATAGCTAGTCCGGATTTAATGATTCCGGAAAGTATAGCCTGTCCCATCTTTCCAAAGCCAATGAAGCCTATTGTTTTATCCATAGTATCCCTTCCGTTTCCATGTATGTACTGTTCAGTGTCATATCCATTATACGGTAAAATACGAAACGACAGCAGAAATTCACTGTCGTGTACAATGCATTATCTAAATTTATAGCCTGTTGTTGCTATTGCCCGCTTAATTGTCATTGCCTGCTGTCGCAGATCGCCCATCCCCTGAAAGTGCAAATAAAGAACACGCGGTTCCTCCTGGATCATGTGATTATGTATCGCGGATACCTCTATCCTGCCTTTTCTTAATTCGTCCACAACCTGGTTTATTTCGTCTTCCATTAAAGCCATTTCGCCCATTACAGCTGTTTTTCCATCAATAGTTTCAAAACCCATATGGAAAACTAATTCCATCGTTTCCGATGATAATTTTATCCCCATATGAGTCACATTAAGATCTTCTCGAACAATTTCAACTTTACATATACCTTTCTCTGCTTCAACCTTGGTATCGAATATCTCCTCCAGCATCATGCAATTTGTCTGTGCGGATGCATTTGCAGGAAATGTTAAGGCACAGCATAATAAAGTTAAAAGAAAAATATGTTTCATATGTCACCTCCTCTAATTTATTATTTGAAAATGAGATATCATTTATCCTTTTTTCAATCACTAGTAAAATCAGACCCCTTCGTTTGAATAATAAGTTTTGTATCCTGGAAATATCCAAATAGTCAGCGTTTTTTCTTACCGGGCATGAATCCCGATATTCAATTTGTTATCGACTCATAAGGGTATATAATAGCAGGGCAAAAAAGGAGGAAATAAGATGGATAAACCACATGCATTTTTACCAGTTTCCAGAGACTTTTTTGACCGGCCTACTCTAGAGCTGGCAAAGGAATTGCTTGGCTGCCTTCTTGTAAAGGAAGCAGAGGACGGGCTAGCCGCAGGTTATATTGTGGAAACGGAAGCCTATATTGGGCCAGGAGACAGGGCAGCACACAGCTTTGAGAACCGGAGGACAAAAAGAACGGAAATAATGTTTGCAGACTCCGGTTATGCCTATACATACCTCATGCATACTCATTGTCTAGTTAATGTAGTAAGCGGCGGTTCGGCTAATCCGGAAGCTGTTTTAATCAGGGCAATTGAACCAGCATATGGAACAGAATTAATGAGCGCGAGAAGACGAGGAGCTTTTGGAAAAAACATCGCCAATGGCCCGGGCAAGCTGACAAAAGCGCTTGGAATTTCGATGGAGGACTATGGCCATCCGCTTTGGCAGTCTCCTCTCTTTATTGCAGAAGGAACTCCTCCCCATAGCATAACGGAAGGAAAGCGGATCGGAATAGAAAATTCCGGGGAAGCCAGGGACTATCTCTGGCGTTTCTGGATTACTGGAAATCAATTTGTATCAAGGCACCGCAAAGAGGAGAAATAAAACAAAAGCGCAGGCGCACTGTTCGAAGGACGAACGGCTAGGATCGCCATGTCCTGTGGCAACGCCGTTCTGACCCACATCCGACAAAGGAACGTCGACTAACTTCTGGCACGTCCTGTGCCAAACATCGACGCCAGCACGTCCTTACAAAGCTAACGCTTTGTTTCGTGCGATGTATCGGTGCCGTAGCGTTCCTTGTCCTGTGCGTCGGTGCTGGGCGCTGGAGCTAGAGATAGACAAACTCTTTTGTTAACCACAACTCAGGAATTTTATAATTTCTTAAACAAGAACAAAAGGTTCTATTCTTTTTCGTTTTTAGTCATTACAATTATATATGACTGTATATTTGGCAAAAAGGAGGAGGAGCGATGAATGTCAGATACCGTTTTATCATGACATTTATTCTTATATTGCTTGTCCTGTGCGGCTGTTCTGGAAAAAATGATAGGAAAACTGAATTAACAATATCTGCAGCCGCCAGTTTGCAAAATGCCTTGTATGATATAAAAAAGGCATTTGAGGCAGAACATCCTGGTATCAAATTAAACTTTAACTTTGGTGCCTCAGGCACACTTCAACAGCAAATTACCCAGGGTGCTCCGGTTGACCTCTTTTTCTCTGCTGCAGAAGACAAGTTTGATAAACTGGTTGAAGACGGTCTGATTAAGAAGGAAAACGCAGCAGACCTTGTAGGAAATGAACTTGTGATTGTAGTACCAACGGGTTCGACAAAAGAAATTCATGGCTTTGAGGATCTCGCCAAAGCAGAAAAAATTTCCATTGGTACACCGGAATCTGTACCGGCTGGAGCCTATGCCAAAGAAACATTGGAAACCTTGCATGTTTGGGAAATTCTCTCAGATAAAATGGTCTATGCCAAAGATGTTCGCCAAGCGCTTACATATGCTGAAACGGGTAATGTCGATGCAAGTATTGTTTATAAAACAGATGCTATAATCTCCAAAAAAGCTGGGATTGCTGCAACGGCTATAAAAAATAGCCACTCCCCTATCATTTATCCAGCGGGAATTATTCAGAACAGTTCCCATCCAAAAGAAGCGGAATTATTCTTTGATTTTCTTCAAGACGATAAATCTATCGAGGCTCTTGAAAAGCACGGGTTTAATAGACTGCAGTGATAAACATTATCCCCGTCATGATTGTCCTCTGGAAACTGCTGATGGGGCAATAAATGAAAGGCTCGTAAAACTTAAAGCGAATTCAGGATTTCCTTCCCTTCATTTTTAGGGCTGTTCACGAGGGGTGAGACAGGATATGCTTCCATCTTTTCCGGGTTATATGGCACAAGCAGCTGCTTTATTGACTGTCCGTCGGTATTTTCCGAATTCAGCCATTCTTTTTCAGCCTCTCTAGTCAGAATAACTGGCATCCGGTCATGAATCTCTTTCATTAATACATTCGCTTCTGTGGTGATAATGGTGCAGGAGTGGATGGTTTGCCCTTCCTGCTCCCAGCGGTCCCATAGACCGGCGAAGGCAAACGGCTCCCCGCTTTTCAGCCGGATATGGAATGGCTGCTTAAGCTTCTCAATCTGTTTCCATTCGTAAAATCCATCCGCCGGAATAAGACATCGCCTTCTGGATAAAAGACGTTTAAAGCTTGCCTTCTCACCAAGGGTTTCGGCTCTGGCGTTAATCATTTTATAGCCGATTTTCGGATCGCTTGCCCAGGATGGGACCAGCCCCCATTTTAAAAAACCGCCTTTATTCCCCTTGGACCCCCGTACAACAGCAATTACTTCCTGGCTGGGTGCTATATTATAACGGGCAGCAAAGTCGACATCTGCAAGCTCTGCCAGTTCAAATCGTTCATACAGTTTCGTTAAATCCGAAAAAAGATTATAGCGTCCGCACATATGATACTCCACCCTTTTTCTTTATTTTCAGCCTGTTAATCTTCAGTATCACTCAGGTTTACATTATTTACTAAATATTATAAGAAACATTTATTTAATCATAGACCAATCCCGCCTTTTTCTTCCATTATTAAGCTCTTCCCGTTTTTCTTGGCAAAACAAAGGCTCCACCTTCGCTTTTTGAATCATTTTTTAGTAGAATAAGGTAGTTCAATTATATTAATTTTGATAGGTGTAAAAACCTATAAACTAATAAGGAAGGTTTTTAATTATGAAAAAATTATTATCTATTTTCTTATGTTTGGTTCTGCTTAGCGCCATTTTATCAGCATGTGGCACAAAAGAAGAAGGCCAGGATGCCGAAAAGGAAAAAGACAGTAAAAAAACAGATGCTGTTTTTAAAATAGGTGCGATCCCAGACCAGAATGCTGCAGATTTAAATAGAAGCATGGGGGAACTTGCTGACTATTTAAGCAAGGAAACCGGCTTCCAGGTTGAGTATGTGCCGTCTGTAGATTATGCAGCTTTAGTTACCGCCTTTGAACGAGGCGAAATCCAGCTTGCCTGGTTTGGCGGATTGACTGGCGTTCAGGCGCGCAGCTTGGTGCCTGAAGCGGAAGCCATTGCGCAGAGACCGATGGACAAGGAATTCCATTCTGTGTATATCGCTAATAGCGAGACAGCCATCACTAAGTTAGAAGATGTTAAAGGAAAAAGTTTTACATTTGGCAGTGAGAGTTCAACTTCCGGACATTTAATGCCTCGTTATTTTATGGAGCAGGCAGGAATCAGCCCGGATAAAGATTTAAATGGGGCGCCTAACTTTTCAGGATCCCATGATAAAACTTATAAGCTTGTTGAATCTGGCGCATTCCAGGCCGGTGCTTTAAATGAGCAAGTGTGGAAAAGCGCGATTGACGAAAAACTTGTAGATACTAATAAAGTGAAAGTAATCCATACCACCCCTGCTTATTTTGATTATAATTGGACCATTAACGATGTCAGTGAGAAGTTCGGAAACGACGCGAAGGACAAAGTGAAACAAGCACTTCTCTCTATAAACGGGGAGCAAGAGGAAATCATGTCATTATTCGGTTCTGATTCTTTCATTGAAACAAACAATGACAATTACAAAGCGATTGAGGAAGTTGCAAAAGAACTCAAGATCATCAAGTAGGTGAACATGAATGTCTGAATCCATTATCAAAATGAACAATATAGCAAAGCATTTCGAGCGGAAGATAGCATTATCTTCCCTTTCTTTTATTATCAATAAAGGTGAGCATATCGCATTGATTGGGCCCAGCGGGGCAGGAAAGTCCACTCTTCTTAATATCCTGGCTGGAATCACAAACGCTGATAGCGGGGAATATTTACTGGATGGAAAATCAATTGTTAACTATCAAAAAAGAAATATTCGTTCCAGGAAGATCGGGGTAATCCGTCAGCAATTTGATTTAATTGCATCCCTTCCCGTCATTCAGAACGTGCTCGCAGGTAAACTCGGTGAATGGGGATTTTTCAAATCGCTGATTTCCCTGCTTTTTCCCATAGAAAAGGAAACCGCAGCAAGAGCACTGAATCAGGTAGGGCTTTTGGATAAAATGTATGAACAGACTTCCCGGTTGTCTGGAGGCGAACAGCAGCGCGTGGCCCTTGCCCGCCTGCTCGTCCAGAATCCTGAGGTAATTTTGGCAGATGAGCCTGTTGCATCGCTTGACCCGGCACGGGCAGAGGATATTTTGTCATTGATGACAGAACTGGTGAAAGACAAAAAGCAAACATTGATTGTCAGCCTCCATTCTGTTGAGTATGCAAAAAAGTACTTTTCCCGGATTATCGCCTTAAGGGATGGGGAAATTTTCTTTGACCTCCCTTCAGAACATGTTACTGATTCTCTTTTGGCAAATCTTTACGCGCTAAAAGGGGAGGCAAAGGATGGGTAAGTTTTTATATTTCCTTACTTACTATAAAAAGTCGCTGCTCACCCTTCTATTAATACTGATTTTTGTATGGAGCCTTTTCTCGGTTCAATGGAACGCTGACCTTCTTCATCCTGGCGGAGGAGTAACGACAAAACAGATATTTCAAGCGCTGCTTGCTCCCGATCTTTCGCCTGAAATTTTGATCCTGGCGCTGGAGTCCACCTGGATAACTCTTGTTTACGCAGTAGCCGGGATGTCAATCGCCATCATTCTAGCCTTTTTCTTTGGGATTTTGGCCTCTGGGGTATTGTCCACTTCCAGATTTAACCTGTTTGCAGTATCAGGATTTTTCCGTGGCATCCTGGGATTTACCAGGGCTATCCATGAGCTGGTTTGGGCCTGGCTGTTTGTTGCAGCGATTGGCCTGTCACCTTTTGCTGCAGTTTTTGCGCTTGGCATTCCGTACGGTGGCATACTGGGGAAAATTTTTGCCGATATGCTGAATGATATTCCTGAGGAGCCAATTAAGGCTCTGGAAACAGCAGGAGCTTCAAAGCTGCAAACCCTACTGTATGGTTATTTGCCACTGGTCCGTGCCAATATCATCAGCTATGTGATGTACAGGTTTGAATGTTCGGTTCGTTCATCAGCCATTATGAGCTTTGTCGGTCTTGGCGGACTTGGTTACCAAATCCAGCTGTCACTGTCAGATCTCCAGTATGATGAGGTTTGGACATTTTTATTTTTCCTGATAGCACTGGTGGTCCTGATTGATGCCTGGAGCAATTTATTAAGAAAGCGGATGGTTCTATGAAAAAGACGCTGTCTTATCCAAAGAAGAAACGTTCCTTTACATTCGTTACTTTTTCGGTTTTGTCCGTATTTTGCTTATTGGCTGCTTCATGGGGATATATTTTCATCGCTGAAAACGCCAGTTTCTTTGGGCTTTTCACCGAAGAAAATTACCTGTTTGCCAAGAAATTCCTTAGCAGCTTAGCGGGTATCGGTGATAACGATCCTGCCTTCACAAATAAAGAAAGCTGGATCCATGCTCTAAAGCTGACATACGAGACACTGCAAATGAGCGTAATGGCAGCCGGTTTTGCAACAGTGACTGCCCTTCTGACCGTTATCCCGGCTGACCGCAATGTAGCAGACGGAACCTTAACACTTTCAAAGCGCTGGTATCGCTGGATATTATTTTGGATTATAAGGGGTATATATGTTTTTTCAAGAGCCATCCCTGAGCTAGTCTGGGCGATGGTCATTGTCTTTATTCTAAAACCCGGTATCCTTCCAGGAGCCCTGGCACTGGCCCTTCACAATTTTGGCATCCTTGGAAAACTTTTTGCTGAGATAATTGAGGATATCGATATGAAGCCGATACGTAACTTGGCATCAAGCGGTGCATCTAATGCCCAAATCTTGTTTTACGGTGTCATCCCAGCAGTAATGCCGAAGTTCTTGACCTATATCCTATACCGCTGGGAAGTGATCATGCGTACTTCAATCATTGTGGGATTTGTCGGCGCAGGTGGACTGGGACAACAATTTAAATTGAGCATGAGCTTTTTCAATTATACTGATATCACGCTAATTCTTATCTGCTATCTCATCCTGGTTGCCATTGCTGATGCAATCTCTGAAGGATTTAGAAGAGCAGCAAGGTAGCCATTTACCAATTGGGATACAGTTAAGGAAAATCTATATAATCAATTAAATATTTGTAAAAGAGCGATCTGCCAATTTATATAGAAATAGCGAGATCGGCGTTTCATTATGAACTACGATAAGTGAGAAAAAGGAGCCGGGTTAATTGCCCGGGCTCCTTTTTTCATGGAAAAACAACTGAAATGAAACTTTTTCACCGTAAATATATGGTCAGAGCCGCAAAAACTGAATATTTACTATCCTTTGATTTAAAAAATACCGGCTATAAAGCTGCCTATTTATTGGTCCACAGTTTTACTGTCCAAAATCTGCAGTTTACTTGCCGAATTTGGGAGTTTACTATCTAAAAAAAGAAGATTACTCCCATTTTACTTGCCAGCCATCTTCACAGCAACCAAGCAAGATGTTCTTTAGATTCATTCCGATTTTATTCGAATTGAATGAAAATATGACCCCGCCATAGCCTTAATTTGATCAATAGCATCCTTTTTAAAAACAGCAATAAAACAGGTGGACGGCCCTGAAGACTTCTCAATGACCACTTCCGTGTGTATCTGCCTTCTGTTTAATAGAGCACATGGAAACACCTGATTCAATTCAAAAAGTACACCTCTTGACCCGACCGGGATGACAGCTTCCACATCTGCATGTTCACATAAAAATCTGAAAAGTGATAATGGCGCCACCTGGCTTTTATACTGAATCACTTCATCTCCTATTAGAGGCAATCCTATTAATGCCACCCCTAGCTCATTGGAATAATCCAGTTCTGTCTTAAGGTTAACTTGATTCGCTTTCTTTCCGATTACTATTGCCCCAAGGGCAGATTGCAAAAGCTCGAAGTTACTTTCTGTACTTCCCGTAATGGTGACTCCCTGTATATCCAGCTCGTTCAAAGCTTGATGGGCACCTGATATAACCGCATTCCACGCTTCCTGACCGCAGAAATTTTGCAAGACCACAGTCATCGGATTACCGCCAACAGCCATGCATTCCATTAGCGCAACTCTTGTACTGTAATATCCCAGAACTTCATATGGCACTGAAATAATATCATCAGGTTTCATTCCGATTCCCCCGCTATTATCTGCGGCAATAACTAACGAAGCAGCTTCATCCAATGGGGTTATAATGATGTCTCTCATCGACCAGCTGCCGTTCTTTTCTTTAGAATTGGGCCAATTCTGGGAATTGCCAAAAAGGCTGCCATTACATTTATGAAAGCTCCTGCAATAAGTGACGGGACAACAGCAATATAAAATGGGGTACCGAGAAACATTATAAATGGTAATGGTGCAATAAGTGCGTTTCCGACAAAAAATACGGCTACTGCAGTCTTTTTTCTGCCTTTCAGATAAAGAAAACCAAAAATACCAACAATGATTGCCATTTCCACAGCTATTATTATATGCAGCTGCCCAAGCGGCATTCCGCCAATAATGGCAGAAACAATATGCCCCAGCGCTGCGATTATGGAACCGGCAGGGACTCCTAAAAGGGCTGAAGCAAGCAGGGCTGGAAATGTATCAAGGGCAACGCTGCCCACTACGGCCGGGATTTTGATGGCGGCCCCGACCGTCGAAAGGGCGATAAATAACGCAATAATAGCTGCCTTCCTGGCTGTCATTTATTTATCTTCCTTTCGCTTTCCATCCCGGAAGACCTTTGCACTTCTGACATATTCCACGTCTTTGACATTAAGCCTGAAATTAATGACCCTTGCCAGTGCAAAGAAATAATCAGACAAACGATTTAAAAACTTCAATGTTACCTGAGGGAGGCTATCGTCCGTTTTCATCAAACTCACAACCAAACGTTCAGCACGCCGGGTGACAGTCCGGGCAATATGGACGGAGGCTGACGGCTTGCTGCCTCCTGGAAGGATAAATCTTTCAAGCTCTGGAGCTTCCTTTATTAATTCATCAATCCTTGCTTCCAGGTAATCCACCGCTTCATCCTTTAGCTTCATCGGCCGTTTGTCTGAGACATTTGCCAGGTCCCCTCCACAATCAAACAATTCATGCTGTATTTTTTCAAGGTCTACAATGATATCTTTGAACCTCTTGGGATCAAGCTCAGCGAGAGCCTGCCCCACGAAGCAATTAACCTCATCTACCGTACCGTATGCTTCAACCCTTATATCATCTTTATCGACTCTGCCGCCGATTAAGCTTGTTTTCCCTTGATCACCTGTACGTGTATAAATTCTCATGCGATATCCCCCTTTATTTTAATTGCGTTCCTAACCCATACCATATCAGATCAACCCGGTCACATGCAGCTGCCAGGTCCTGATAAGCCCAGCCGGTAAGGTCTCTCCATTTTCTTTCGTTCGGATCAACAGGGACTATTCCCTTTGAGATGTCTGTCCCGATAAAGATCACCTGCCGGCCGTTTTTCTTTTGCTCCCATGCTTTCCAGCTTGACAATTCCTTCTGCCAGGACTGCCTCCATTCCTGAATTTCAATTGTCTGGCATTCATTTTTTATCAAAAGTTCGAGCCCTTCCATAACAATCAAAGAGCTATCCGGTTCCTGAAAGCGATAGTTAATTAGATTTCCAAAGTAGGCTGAAAACCAGCGGCTAGGCCTCTCATTAAGCTGATAGTAATCCTTTACCCATTGAGATTTCCCGTTAAAGGCACCTCCCGTAATAAAGTGCATCGGCTTTCCCTCCTAAACGCTTTCTTCTTCCACACTAACTCAAAACCCCTTCCGTGTCCGATATTCCAATCCCAAAAACTTCTTTCCTCAGGCGCAAAATTCGTTAACAAAGTTCGGATAACACCGCCATGCGTTACGACGGCCACCCTGGATACTCGTTTGTCAATAGTTGCTTCAACCAGCCAGCACCATTCAAGTAAAATTCGCTTCTCAAATTCAAGAAAGAACTCTCCCTGGGGAATTTTATCCGTAAAAGGATTCTTGAGCCATTGTATATAATCCGGATCCTCTTCCAAATCCTGATGCGTCATACCTTCCCAGCTGCCAAAATTCATCTCACGCAATCCGCTTCGTTTATCAATTGGCTGCCCCGGAAAAAGAATGGCCGCCGTTTCACAGCATCTCCCCAAATCACTGGAGACAATCCATTCATACTTGCCAATCATTTTCTTTAATGAAATGATCTGCTGCTTCCCTGCACTGCTTAACTGTGAATCGCTCCATCCTACATATGCTTTCCTTATATTTCCCTCTGTTAGGCCATGACGAAATAATGCAATAACCACACAATCATCCAAAGTGCCAGTTCAGTCCCTTCCACAGAAGCACCAATCACATCCCCTGTTATCCCGCCAAACCAGTCTTTAACCTTCTTTTTAAGGGATAACGCCAATAATAAGGCAGCTCCCAGCATAATCAAATTTGGAAGTAATGTACCCCTTGCCAAAAGATAGGCAGCGGAACAAAAGACAATAGTATAAACCATGTAGACAATTAAACTTGTTCTGCCGGCTTTTTGCTGAAAAAAATAGGCGAGTCCCTCCTGCTTTGCCAAAGCTGCCCTTATCAATAAGTACCCCATGACCTGCCTGCTCAAAAACGGGATGGCGATAATCACTATATATGTTGGAGCTGAGACATTTCCTATAATTTCATAGATAAAAATAAATTTGCTGCTTAGCAGAACGATTACGGATAGTACACCAAAAGCACCAATCCGCGGATCTTTCATGATTTCCAGCCTTTTTTCAATGTCCCTGTAGGAAAAAAAGGCATCACTGGCATCCATCCAGCCATCCAGATGCAAACCCCCGGTTAGCAAAATAGTAAGCAGCCATAACAGAAAAGCAGTTGCCAGCTGAGAAAAAGGTGTCCCGTTCAACAGCAGATAGAGAACACCCGCATAGGCTGCCCCCTGCAGTAAGCCGAGCAGCGGAAAAGATTGTACGGCTTTTTTTATATATGCGGCATCAAGCGGCAGAGAAGTCCGTACTGGTACAACGGTAAAAAATTGCAGATTAATTAAGAAAGCGATTATCAACTTCATGTATGCTTTCCCCGTTGAAAGATGATTTCTTTTAGCTGTCCCCAATCTAAATGTGGCTCAATGCTGTCCGCCAATTGGTCATAGCTTTCATTTTTCACACTGCCAACATCTACTGCATCTAATAAGGGCAGCTGCTTTTCTATTCGGATTCTATTTAGCCATTGATTTCTCCAGCGATCATTATGGAATACATGGTGCAAATAGGTGCCAATGATTCTTCCGTTTTCACCGCAGTAACCGTCCACCCTGCCGTCTTCCAGCTGCAAAAAAGGTATATAATCGTGATCTGAAATACTAGTTTTCCCAAGATGGATTTCATACCCTTCCATTAAAGCTGATTCTTCAGTGAAAACTCTTCCCCTTGTTCTGACCGTTATCTTACTTTTTTGAAAGGTGGTATGCCCTGGGATAATTGCCAAACCTTTTTCACTACTTCCGGCCTTGCCTGTATCTGTTCCCTCAGGGTCCATTAGCGTCTCACCAATCATTTGGTAGCCGCCGCAAATGCCGACAATTCTTCCGCCGCTTTTGTCATATGCCTTGATTACAGCATCCAGGCCGCTTTTTCGCAAAAAGTGCAAATCATGAATAGTACTTTTTGTTCCTGGAATGATGATAGCGTCTGGCTGTCCAATTTGATCTGGTTCAGTAATCCATCTTACCGATACATCTTTTTCATATAAAAATGGCTCAATATCAGTGTAGTTTGACAGAAAAGGCAGCTTGACAACCACAATGTCTATGCCAGCCTTTCCAGAAGCAGAGAATCGGTCTTTAAGAGACAGGGAATCTTCCCCTTCAATTCTGTGCCCGTCAATATAGGGCAGTACACCCAAAACCGGTATTCCTGTTCGTTTTTCCAGCCATGCTTTCCCATCTTCAAACAGCCCGATGTCTCCACGAAATTTATTGATAATCAGTCCTTTGATTCTTTTCCGTTCGCTTTCGGTCAGCAGTTCTATTGTCCCTACAATACTGGCGAAAACGCCTCCGCGATCAATATCAGCAACCAAAAGGGCTGGGACATCGGCAAGCTCTGCCACCTTCATATTCACCAGTTCTCTTGGCTTCAAATTAACTTCAACCGGGCTTCCTGCCCCTTCCATAATGATTACATCATATAATTCATTCAGCTTTTTCAAAGAAGCCTGGATAGCCTCTATGCCCTGTGTATAAAAGGATTCCCGGTAATCCCTTCCTGAGTAAGTCTGAATCGCTTGCCCGAATAAAACAACTTCCGAGTGCATATCAGACCGGGGCTTTAGCAAAATCGGATTCATCCATTGAGTTGCTTCTGTTTTGGCAGCTTCCGCCTGAATTCCCTGGGCGCGTCCAATCTCTTTGCCATCCAGGGTCACATAAGAATTATTGGACATGTTTTGTGATTTAAAAGGAGCAACCTTATAACCCTCATTGGCAAACAGACGGCAAAGGGCTGTTACGATAAAGCTTTTTCCCGTATCAGAAGCCGTCCCAAGAACAATGATTCCATTCATCGGCTATTTCTCCCTTCTTGGAAATTGCATGGCCCGCCTCCACTAAAAAGGCAGAATCAGCCTTATCCACTGCCCATTGGTGCAGCTTCCCAAGTATTTTGCCGTATATAAATGTAACTCCGTCTGTTAAAGGAGCATTTAGCACCTCATTGGAAACGATAATTAAGTATTTACAGCTGTTAAGAATTGCTTCGATGCCAATTGTTATCATGTTGAATACATCTTCCTGGAAAGCGGCCAAGTTCCACTTTTCTTCTTCACTTGCAAAAAGCTCATTATTCAATAGGGTTGTTAGGCAATCCAGCAGAACGATGCCCTGCTGATCAAAGCGGGAGGCTAAACGGTGTATGTTGGTACTGTGCTCCCACGTGTTCCAGGCTGGGACGCTATTTTCCCTTTCCGCTCGATGATGTCTGATCCGCAAAGCCATCTCTTCATCCGAGGCATGCCCGCAGGCTATGTAGTGCAAGCTTCTCCCTTTTTGTTTTGCCATCTTCGCCGCGATTTTTTCCGCATAGGAGCTTTTCCCGCTTCTGACTCCCCCGCTGATGAAAATCATTCTTCCTTTCTCCATCTGTTCAGCACCTCCATTAAGCTGCTGTTGTCTCTGCCGGTTTTCACCGCAAACCTGAGCCACCTTCCTGATAATCCAGGAAAATTAAATGTGTGTCTTGGCACAATTCCATTTTCGAGCAAGAAGCGAAGCAAACCTGAAGCATCTGCGGTATCTGGCTCCCTAAGAAGATAGAAATTAATGCTCGATTTAGACATAATAAAACCGGAAGAATCATAGAAATCTTTCAATTTCAATCGCTCTGACTCTATCATCTCTCTCGTTCTCTTTACATGATCCTCGGCATCCATACAAATTTCACCCGCCATCAGAGCCAGAGCATTTACACTCCAATGAGGACGATATGCCGAGATCCTGCTCACTATCTCCTGATCTGCCATTAAATAACCAAGTCGCAAACCTGGAATGCTGTACATTTTCGTCAGCGAGCGAAGAATTATGAGATTTGAGTAATCAGGCAAATGCGCAGTGTAAGTAGCTGCCTCTTCCAAGAAGTCATAAAACGCTTCATCAATAATTACATACACTCCCCGTTCACTGCACTCCTGGATCAAATGCACAACTGCCTGCGGTGAATACTCTATGCCGGTAGGATTGTTTGGAGTACATAAAAAGATCGCATCGATTCCATCCAAAGCCGGCAGCTCAAGCTCCCAAACTCCCTCCTCCAGCATATGCCAGGTTACCCTGCAGCCATTGGCCAGGCAAGCGGTTTCATATTCCGAAAAAGCTGGCTGGACGATCATCACCCTTTTTCCGGCAAGCCAGCGTGCTACAAGAGAAATGATTTCCGCACCACCATTGCCAACCAATACCGATTGCTCCGGTACCCCCTCCATTGCCGCTATTTTTTTTGTTAAAACAGAAGCCTGAGGGTCCGGGTAATCGTGTATATAATGGAAGGAATGCTTCCATTCTTCCAAAAGAGCAGGCGGAGGACCGAGCGGATTGATATTCGCGCTAAAATCCACATAGTGTTCAGGCATTTCAATCCCAAGCGAATTATATAAGTAATGAGGATTAGAGCCATGAGAAGGTAACTTCAACAGCCATCCCTCCTATCCATAAAAGAACAATAAATCCAAAAACAGCACGATGCATCAGTGTGTTTGCCATTTTAATATGTACAGTCTCCAGAGCGATTAGGGGTTCTCCCATTTTTGCCCTGTCAGATACCATGCCTTTGTAATAATTCAAGCCGCCTAATTGAATTCCCAGCAGAGATGCGACAGCCGCTTCCCCCCAGCCGCTGTTAGGACTTGGATGTCTTCTTGCATCTCTAAAAAGAATGGCCCAGGCCTGTTCTCGGCTGCAAGCTTTTGGTTTCATACTGACCATAAACATCATTGATGTCAGCCGGCTCGGCACCCAATTAACTGCATCATCAAGTTTTGCCGACGCCCAGCCAAATTGCTGATACCTTTCATTCTTGTAGCCTATCATTGAATCACAAGTATTAATAGCTCGATAAACCATTGCCAGCGGCGCGCCGCCGATCAAAGCCCAAAACAGCGGGGCTGTTATCCCATCGCTTGTATTCTCGGCAACTGTTTCAACCGCACCCCTGACAATCTCGCCTTTATCAAGGTTATCCGTATCCCGTCCAACGATATAAGAAAGCTTAAGTCTCGCTGTTTGAACATCATTTTCCTGCAGTGGATTATAGACCTCCAGAGCCGCACTCCTTAGGCTTTTTTGTGCGATTGCAGTGGAGATGATTATAGCTTCCAGGACCACGCCGGCAATAAAATGAATCTTATAAGCCATATAGACACTTAAGGATGTCAATCCACCCACAAGAATTATTACTCCAGACAGCAACAGCAGCCCATTTCGTTTTCGGTTTTTTCCGATGTTTAATTTGTTTTCCAAATACGAAATAAAAGATCCAATCCATCTGACCGGATGGGGCCAGTTTGGCGGATCTCCCAATAGAAAATCAATAATATAAGCTAACGTAATGGAACAGAGGTGAGCAATAATCATTGTTTACCCCTTCTTAAGTAATTCTTGAGTGCTGTGGAGGTGCAGGTATATACTCCATGGCCAATTAGCTTGCCTAGCGGCGTAGCAGTTCCGGCATATTGCAGCATCTCCCCTGTCTGGGTAGCCGCAATTAAAATGCTAT
Source organism: Peribacillus saganii (assembly GCF_003429095.1). GTDB lineage: Bacteria > Bacillota > Bacilli > Bacillales > DSM-1321 > Peribacillus > Peribacillus saganii. The sequence continues at coordinate 22,154 of NZ_QVTE01000004.1, read as the reverse complement.
CAGTAGATGTCCCAGTCGCCAGTGTGTCTGTGAGGCGATCTTTTATATTCATTTCCTGCAATACTTTCACCTTGGCTTCGGTCGCAGTCATGATGCTTTGAATGAAAGCCTCCTCTGAAATGTTTCCATTCACAAATACCCATGTATTAATCGTTCCGGGAACTTGCATGAATTCATGTTGTCTGCTGCTGGAAGCGTCAACAGCATTTCCAGTTCCGGCTGTAACGACAATAAATACAGAAAACGATTCTTCCTCAAAAAATCTATATGAAACATCCTCCAGTATAACAGCGGTCATCATTCCAATTGTTTCGGAAGGGTCAAAACCATTCTCCCTCAAATAACCTGACATTTCCTCCAGATGGTTATTGCAGCAATACGTCTTCGGTACATGCCGGTTGACAAACGTTTGAAACCATCCCGTTCCAGATCCTGTCACACCTGAAGACATACATTTTAGATATACCTCAGAAGAGAGTGAAATGTATTCATCAGTTATTCGTAAACAGCTCTCATTAATTTGGACTTTCCGTTGTTCTTGATCCTCCGGTATTAAAAACAACTGGGGCTTCGGTACCTCTGGATGATACTGCTTTTGAATCGATGTTTTATATACTGCCCTGATTCTTTCTTCTTTTAGCACTTCATTTGGTTTATTGATGCTGACTATTTTTCCTTTTTCTAATAGCAGGATCCTGTCACAATATAGCCCTGCCAAATTTAGATCATGGAAAATGGAGATTACTGTAAGCTTCCGCTCATTTGTCAATTTTTTCAGCATATCAAGCAATTCCTTTTGATAGGAAAGGTCGAGATGATTGGTCGGTTCATCAAGGAGCAGGACTTCTGGCTCCTGCGCCAGCGCCTGGGCAAGGAACACCCTTTGCCGCTCTCCTCCGGATAATTCATGTATATATTGAGCCTGAAATTCCGCCACTCCGGTTTGCTTCATCACTTTTTGCACAGTTTCTTCATCATTTTCTTTCCATGTCTGAAACAAGCCTTTCTTGTGGCTATAACGGCCAAGAGAAACAGTTTCCTTAACAGTATAGGAGAAAAATTGTTCTGTATGCTGCGGCAAAACGGCCATGACACGTGCAAGCTCCTTGGAACTATACACGGTCAGAGGCTTGCCTTGTAGCGTTAACTCACCATTAGAATTAGGGAGCAGACCACTGATAATTTTTAAAAGCGTTGTTTTGCCGCTTCCGTTCGGACCCAATATTCCGAACAGTTCACCCTCTTCAACCTTAAAACTTATATCCCTTACTATATCTTCTCCTGCATAACCACCCGATAAATCGTTGAGCTCCAGCATAATCAATCACCTTCTTCCCATACGCCTCTTAACCAAGATCACTGCAAAAACAGGTGCACCGATCAAGGAAGTGATAACCCCAATTGGAAGCTCTGTCGGCGAAATAACCGTTCGTGCGATTAAATCGGTCACTATCAAAAATCCACCGCCTGCCATAACGGAGAGCGGGAGCAGATGTCTGTGATCAGGTCCCCACAAAAGCCGTACCAAGTGAGGAATTACGAGTCCTACAAACCCAATTGTCCCCGAAACAGCGACAGCCGCCCCTGTTAAAACTGAACCTGCAGTCAGGACAACCAATTTCCGCCTCGCTACATTGACTCCCAAGTGCTGCGCCCTTTCTTCCCCAAAGGACAAAGCATTCAATTCCCGAGCGTTCAGTAATAACAACAGTGAGCCAATGATGAAAAAGGGAAACATAATGCCGATATATTCCCAGCCTCTCATTGAAACACTACCAAGCAGCCAGCCAATGATCTGAATCAGTTCTTCACCGGTAAGGGCAATCATTAATGAAATGAACGCCCCAAGAAACGAGCTGAATATAATGCCTGTCAGGATGATTGTCTCGACCCTCATTGTTCTGTCAATTGCCCGCGCAAAAAACAATACGAAAAGGATAGTCGCAATGGCGGCCGTAATACTAAAAAGCGGCAGGGTGAATAACCCCGCTGCCGGAAGTGAAATGCCAAAAAATAGCGTTACTACCGCACCTACAGATGCACCTGAAGATACTCCAAGGGTATACGGGTCCGCAAGCGGGTTACGCAAAAGGCCTTGGAAGGCTGCTCCTGCTATTGCAAGAGACGCCCCCACAAGCCCTGACAGAATAACACGCGGCAATCGAATATTCATGACAATGGTCGCCTGCATCGGGTCTATCGGTTCTGCTGGTACCAGGCGAAAAATTTCTGAACCGATAATCCTGATAATATCGATAATCGGCACATTTACAGTCCCGATCGATATCCCGAGAAGCATAGCCAACACAAGGAATGATGCTGCCGCAATGTATGCTATGCTCTTATTATTCTGTAAAAACGTCCGGGTAAATAGCCTTTGCAAGTTCTTCTACTCCTTCAGCTAGCCTTGGGCCAGAGCGTGTTACCATATCCGAATCAACATCTATAACCTGTTTCTCCTTTACCGCGGTCACATTTTGCCATGCTTTACGAGCTAAAACCTTCTCGACCGGTTTTTCTGTATAAAAACCGTAAGTGGTAATAATAACATCCGGATTCCTTTGAATGGTTGCCTCAGGATCAATCTTCACCCAGCCTTCACTATTATTATAGATATTCTCTGCATTAATCATGGTAATCATCTCATCCATGAAAGTATTCTTTCCTGTTGTATAAATTTCAGGCTCCGGCGAAACTTCAACAAGCACCTTTTTGCGTTCGCTTTCTTCGATAGCAGCAGCCTTCGCTTTAATTTCATCAAATTTAGCCTTCATAGTTTCGACGGTTTTCTCGGCTTCTTCCCTTTGTCCTGTTGCCTTGCCGATCATCTCAATGGACCCATATACTTCGTTAATTGCCTTTGCATCGTTGACAACCAGAACGTCTGTGCCTGCATCCCTTAATTGCTGCAGTCCTTGTTCCGCGTTTTGTGCAGATGACTCATGCGCTAAAACTAGATCAGGCTTTAATGAAATGATCTTTTCAATATTAAATTCCATCCCGCCGACCTTTTCTTTTGAAGCCACTTCCTCTGGATAATTATCATTGTCTGAAACGCCTACGATTTCCTCATTCAGCCCCAGTTCAAAAGCAATTTCCGTGTTGCTCGGAATCAATGTGACAATTCGTTCGGGTTTCTGATCGATTACAACCTCCTTATCGGCAGCATCCTTAATCGTTACCGGAAATAATGCTTCCTCTTTTTGTTCCGTTTGGGATTCATTTTTTTCCTGACTTTTTTGATCTTTACCATCTTCATTTCCTGTATTACAGCCGGCTAGTACGCCTGCCGATAAAAGTGAAGCAAACAAAAGTGAATAAAACTTCTTCTTCATGACTTTCCCCCCTGGTGTGTAAAATAAAAAAATCTCCACTAAGACAGAGGAGATTTTGTGATGGCATGGCTGTTTAAAGGCTGGCTTCACACTCCTCCTATCCTCGTAGGGTTTTGGTGCACAAAATGCAGGCAGGTCTCCTGGCTCATGGTCATCGCTTGCTGCACCTTCCCATACAACTTTGTACAGTGGCATTAAGCAGCTTGCTCCCCATTTACAGTGGCGGGACCGCGTTGGATTTTCACCAACTTCCCTTTTAAGAGTCCAATTCGATAAGAATCTTTCTCACCTGGTTTTAAATATGTATGAAATTTTTCGCTACATTGATTATACACTAGTTTTTTGAAAAATAAAAAATTTATTTGTAGAAATTTGTAACTTCCTGCCATATAAATTCGTTTAATTAATGAATGCATTTTTTAATAAAATTTACCTGGAGGGAATTCAAATGAAGAAACCTAAAATTCTATTTAAGCTTCTGATATCGGCTGCCTGCCTGTTTTCAATCGCTGCAACGGCGCCTGTCACAGCAGAAGCTGGCGCCCAAACTATCACTAAAACAAAAACAATTAAAGGAGCAACGCTGACATACAAAGTCCCTGTCACAGTACAAGTAACTTCACTAAAAGGCAAAGCTGTGTTTAAGAAAAAAGGGGAAGTTATAGGAGGAATCAACTTTTTGGCATATGACCCAAAAAAACCAGCAACAGCACTTTTGCCAAAGTATGAAACTGTGATTAACTCGCGGACAGTAAAGGGCACATCCCTGCCGTGTGTTCGTTATTATACCCAAAGCGAGGATTTCCGTTCATATCACAGCTTTTTGCTGGATGCCAAAAAGAAACGGGCGTTTGATTTCTGGGTGAACAGCAAAAAAATGACAGATAAAGAAATCCAGGATATTCGTGCAAGCATAAAAGTACTTAAATAGAATCATGCAATCAGCCGGGACCTGACCAGTCCATATAAAAAATCCTCCTGCTAAAAGGGCAGGAGGATTTTACTTTTTGAAGATCGAAAATTTAAGTCTTCAACCCTTAACTATTTTATCGTACTTTCCATCTTCATAACGGTGAACACAGCTAAGTTCGCCACGTCCTGTGGCAGCGTCAGTGTGACCCGCATCCGCTTTGTTTCGTGCCATGTAAGACCTTCCGTAGCGTTCCTTGTCCTGGGCCTTCACTTTGCTATACAAGGCTCGGCAATCCACCATTTTTCTTCTATTTCTTTTTGGGCTTTTTCTTATCCTGCTTATATTCAATTTCATATGTGAAAGCCACAGGATTCTTTTTGCCGGACGGAGCCGCATAGGTCATAATCATATAGTTTTTGCCGCCCATTTTTAATCCCTGGCGAATTTGGGCAGCTTTAGCTTCTGTAATATTGAATGGTTCAACATGGAATACTTTATATTCTGTTTTCGCATTATTCCCTTTGCCAGAAGTTTTTTCATTAATGAAGGTTAACGTATACTCAACATATTTACCGCGGATTTCATCAAGCGATTTAAAACTGTCAGTTGATGTACCATCATCGTAAAAATTGATTTCAGGAATTGAAATATTGTCAATGAACCAGCCCTCCTCCGTGGTTACCCAATCCGACATGTACCGGAAAGAAATCAGGATTTTCTGGCCAGAATAAGGCGTTAGGTCAAAAGTTTCTTTTTCCCACCCATCACTTTGACCTGTGAACCCAGGCAGATTTTCTTTAATGGTTGGATACCCTTCCTCTACTACATCAGTTCTAGTATTTTCATTCGCAAGGCTTTTCCACGTGGTTCCGCCATCCGTTGATACCTGGACAGCCCCAAAATCCCACGTTTCTTCAATTTTATAATAGTTGTCAAAGTTTAGCGTTGCCACGGTTTTATTAGATAAATCAGCTTCAAGGATTATGGAGTTATCTGCTTCATCACCTTCATTGCCCCATAAAACCTTATTGTTCTGATCAACAGGATCAGTTACAGAAAGCCATGGAGTCGGCAGGAAATCCACGCCATCGATTTTTATCCCCTTAATTTTGTCACCATTTTCCAGCTGTTTGAAGTCACCCCCCCACGCTGGAATACCATCTTTTTCAAACTGCTTGGCAGTTTCATAGTTTACGGTTATACCGCGCTTCGTGCCGTTGTTATCTACTATCAAGTCTCTTAAATTAATACTGTCAAAGTCATAGATTCGATTACCCGGTTTATCGCTGTCGATTGCCAGGGAAGCGATGAATCGATTGTACACTTCTTTGAAATCTAATTTTTGGCCGCTAGCGCCAAGCGTCTCAGTAACACTGTTCATACCATTTGTTTCGTTTAATGCAAGCTTACGTATAAACTCCCTGCCGAATTTATCATGCATATAAAGTGTGAATAAGTATACCTGCCCATAGTCGGCAATCGTTTCCGGTCCTGTTGCGGCTGTACGATGGTCATCCCAGTTTACCAACGAGTTTTCAGGGTGATCAAGATAATAATTGATCGACCTGTCATCGTGGCCATAGCCGCCAAGATATTCTGAAAAGGTAGACATCCCTTCATTTAGCCATGTTTCTTCATCACTATCATTATCGCTGTGAATTAAGTGCTGAAGCTCATGGATTGTGGTTCCGTAGAATGTCGATTCAAGGTGGGTATCCCAGTCTCTTGCATCAATCGTTATTATGTTTCTATCAATATAGTCCTCTAGCACTTGCCAGAAAAATCCGGCAACGAAGAACGGATAGTTATGATCATTGTAATTATCATCAATAATGTTATCAACAAGCATTATCACTTTATCGCTGCCTTCGTAGTAGCTCTTGTCCACTAATCCCCAATCAGCCAGCGGTGAATGAGAACCATCAAGTACATCCGGTTTGCCGAAAAATTCAGTAGCCTTTGGATAAATATTGGCATCAAACTCGTCTCTTAATTTATCAACCTGCTGCTGCGTAATTACTTGAGCTGGACGCGGGTCTCCCGCCGGGAAGGAAAGATCATTTGCTACCCAAATCTCTACATTTTCACCAACGCTTCTTAAGGTAAAATCTTTAAAAGTAAGATCACGATTCAAAAACTTTTTTGTGCCGCCATCATATGTAAAATGGCTGTCAGCATTTGTAGATTCAGCACCGGATTCTTCACCGAAATTGATGCTGGCTGCCTGTTCTTTAATGCTTTGTTCAGCCTGCCTCTGAAAAGCCTCGTCATTCACCAGGCTGTTTAGATAGCCGTCTATATCGACCCTGTCGCCGTATCGCTCTATATCCCAATTTGTTGTTGCTGCTTTTGCTGACGGTGCTCCGATAGCAGGTGCAAATAATGATAGTACTAAAGTCCCAATCAATAGAACAGAAACTAGTTTTTTCTTCAACAAAAGTCCCCCTCGAAAAGGTAGATTTAAAATATAAGTTATTTTAGCATCAGGATTTTTTTGAAAAAAGCGCCTTTTGTCCCATAGTTGTAACGTTTCAAAGAGCTAAAAGAACTAGTGGAGGATAGTTACTTCTCTGGCTTGAAATATTATATCTTAAAAATTTAGTTGAAAAGTCTCTGTCTTAAGATCAAAAAGGCAATACATATTGGAGAGCGTTAATAATGTATGCTAGACACCGATACTATTGTTCTATGATAGGGATGCTGATATAAAACGTGATGTGTTTTGACTGTGCAATTAATCGCACTGAATCAATCGCCCTCTCCGCAATAGGACGAAAGTCAAACCTTTCATTTACGTGTTCAATCATCCCAGAATCGGACCTCGCCAATGTCAATAAATCCCCGACTAATACAGTCATTCGTTTCACTTCAAGTTTGGCTAGGTCTTTGCATTGTCGATAAGTTCCTGTGCTTTTGCTTTATTCGCGTCAACTAAGCCTGCAAGCAGGTCGGCTTTTTTGCCTTTATCCCCACGCTCTGGAATGGTAGCGACTATCTCTTTCAGTTGTGTGTGTGCTTCTTGATGGGTGATAGTACCGGCTTCACAAAGGGAACGAGTTCAATTTTAATTAATATAGTGAATTGAGACACGACAGCTTTTGGGAGCAGTTTGCCAAGGATGGATTAAGTAAGGTGAAATTTGTCTATATGGACGCGGATGTGCCTCAACATTCATCTCTCTTAAGAAACCAAAACGGCCATTAATATATCAAATGAAGTGAGAAATACCTTGGTACTGAAGACCTCATATTCAAACATCCCAATATAGGTATAAACTCTTCAATAAAAGACTCGTTATTTATCAAAAGGAATAAAGATGAAGTAGGGCAGGTGCTCGTAAATATGATCAAAAATGGCCTCGAAGCCATGGAAACGGGAGGACAGATAACCGTCCACGCATTTGAACACTCCGGAATGATATCAGTATGGAAAGGGCATGTCACAAAGCCAGCTTAAAATGATCGGACTCCTTTTTATTCAACGAAAGAAAAAGGCACTGGCGCCGGACTTACCATCTCCTAACAGCTAATCCAGTCTATGAAAGGGAGGGTAATAGCAGAAAGCATGGATGGGCAGGGGACTAAGTTTACAATACAATTTCCGAAATTATCTCAAGAGATGAGCTGAACCTGATCGGGATGACCATTAAGTTCTGCCAGTGTTTGGGGGGCGTACCGGTCGGGAGTAATCGGCCAAATACAGGAGAAGGCAGCAAGCCATTTTATTCGAGAAGATATTGGTTTAATAGCCGATGGGTTTCTAATAGTTTCGCCATCATTGTAATTAAAACACTAGAGTTATCTATACGGATTGTTTCGATTTTTTTATTACAATATTCTTTTCAATGTCCAATGTTATAACGATATCAGCCATCCCAACAAACAAGCCGTTTTCTACTACTCCGGGAATCATATTCAGGTCTTGTTCCAGCTGCTTGGGATTGGTGATATTTGGGAAATTACAATCGAAAATATAGTTGCCATTGTCTGTTTTAAACGCTTGTCCATTCACTATGCGAATATGCAAATCGCTGCCCAGGCTGCGGATATGTTTTTCTGTCATTTCATATCCAAAGGGAATTACCTCCACCGGCAGTTGAAAAGTACCTAATCTATCAACCATTTTGGACGTATCTGCTACTACGATAAATGTGCGGGCGGCCCTTGCAATTATTTTTTCCCGAAGAAGAGCACCACCGCCTCCTTTTATAAGGTCCAGTTCCGGATTCACTTCATCTGCCCCATCAATGGCAATATCAATCTGTTCAATTTCATGAAAGTTAGCAAGCGGGATTCCATTTTCCTTCGCCAACCTTTCAGTTTGAAAAGATGTTGGAATACCTTTGATGGAAAGCCCCTGTTTTACGAGAAGACCCAGCTTCTGAATCGTGTAAAATACGGTTGAACCTGTGCCAAGTCCGATGACCATTCCGTCTTTTACGAATTGTGCTGCTTTTTCACCGACAATTTGTTTTTCCATCTTTCCCCTCCTAGTTGTGTACTCCAATAATTTTTATCTTAAGTAAATGCCAAATACAAGGTAATCCAAGAAGAAGATCTTTATATAAAAAACTCGTCAAAAGACGAGTTTTTTATATATTTCCGGTTGGGTTTTGAGCTGCATAATGGCCTAGCCCATCTGAATAATCTTACAAAACTGCAAATTGCTCGTTTGGCAGGTCTGTAATAAACATATGTCCCGGTGCATGTGTGATCATCAGCTCAGGTTTAACATGCATTGCCACGGCCTGGGGAGTTACACCGCATGCCCAAAAAACAGGAACCTCGCCGTCTTTAATCGAAACCCTGTCACCAAAATCAGGATTATTGATATCCTTGATCCCTATGCTGGCCGGATCTCCAATATGCACAGGGGCACCGTGGACGGATGGAAACCGGCTTGTTACCTGGACTGCCCTGACCACATCTTTTTTAGGCATTGGCCGCATGCTGACGACCATTGGCCCTTCGAACCGCCCAGCCTTAATGCACTGAATATTCGTTGTGTACATCGGAACATTACAATTTTCTTCAATATGCCTTATAGGGATGCCATTTTTAAGCAGCCCTTCTTCAAATGTAAAGCTGCAGCCTATTAAAAATCCTACCATACTATCATCCCAAAGGCCGGTTACATCTGTTGTTTCTTCCACCAGTTCACCATTTCGGTATACACGGTATTTTGGAATATCCGTCCTTAAATCGGCATGCGCTGCTGCCAATGCAGGAATCCCTGAGCCCGGTTCAGTGACATCAATAATAGGACAGGGCTTTGGGTTACGCTGGCAAAACAAAAGAAATTCAAACGCCAGGTCTTTTGGCAATACAGCTAAATTAGCCTGGATAAAACCGTGAGAAACGCCTGAAGTAGGCTTCACCCAATTGTTGTTTCGAATCATTTCGCGAGCCGCTTTCGGACTCATCCCTGCAATAGAAGACATCCCCATCTCTCCCTCAAATTTCTTTATTTAAATAGTTGTGGTATCCCGTTAATTAAAGTATAACTGCCCATAAACGCCATCGCGATTACAATGACTATTCCAAAAAGTGTCATCCAAACCGGGTGCTTGTAATCACCAACAATCTTTGTCTTATAAGCAGCAATTAGCATAACACCCAAAGCAATTGGCAAAATAAGTCCATTTAAAGACCCAACCAGTACCAGGATCTTTACTGGCCGTCCGATTAAAACAAACACTAAGGTTGATACCGCAATAAATCCTACAATGAACCATTTCTCATATTTTTCAACCGTTCTGCTGATTGTCCGGATAAACGAAACGGAAGTATACGCAGCTCCAACAACAGAGGTTACGGCAGCTGCCCACATCACGATACCGAAAATTTTATAGCCAAAATTGCCGGCAGCCAGCTGAAAAACTGAGGCCGGCGGATTTTCCGGATTAATTGGCAATCCCTGAATCACTATACCCAACGCTGCCAGAAATAGGAAAATACGCATGATTGAGGCGATGCCGATTGCGCTTACCGCACTGCGAGTAACCTCTGGGATAGCTTCTTTTCCTTTCACGCCTGCATCTAACAAGCGATGGCCGCCCGCAAAGGTAATGTAGCCCCCAACTGTCCCGCCTACTAGAGTGACAATGGCCAGAAAATCAATTTTTTCCGGCGCGAAAGACCTGACTATCGCTTCACCAACAGGAGGCTGGGCCTTAAACATAACATATAAGGTCAAAGCTATCATTACAAAACCCATGATTTGGGCAAAGCGATCCATCGCCTTGTTCGCTTCCTTCACTAAAAATATCCCGATAGCCAAAATTCCGCTCAGCAATGCCCCCATCTCCGGAGAAATTCCAAACAATACATTTGTTCCCAGTCCGGCCCCGCCGATGTTGCCTATATTAAAGGCTAGACCGCCCATTACTATTAAAATAGCCAAAAAGTACCCTAATCCCGGGAGAACCTCATTTGCGATATCCTGTGCCCGCTTTTCCGATACAGCAATAATTCTCCATATATTGATCTGAGCACCTATATCGATAATAATGGATATTAAAATAACAAATCCAAAGCTCGCGAGTAATGTTTGAGTGAAAACGGTCGTTTGAGTTAGAAAGCCTGGCCCGATAGCCGAAGTTGCCATTAAGAACGCGGCTCCAATCAGAATGCTTAGGCGTGAGTTTTTTTCCATAAATATTGTACCTCAATAGTTTATTTTTTTATAAAGTCTGCCATTTTTGCGATTTTAATACCTGCATCTGTTAAGGCTTCAGAAATATACCTGGCAAACTCTAGTGCACTTTCACCATCTCCATGAATGCAGACCGTATCAGCTTTAATCTTTACATCCGTACCTTGGAGGGAACGAATCTTTCCTTCTTTCACCACTTTAATAACTTGGCTAATTGCAGAATCATGTTCCTTGATCAGTGCATTGCTTTCGCGTCTTGGCGTCAAAGACCCATCCTGCTGATAAGTTCTATCAGAAAATACTTCACTTGCTGACCTCAAGCCGATTTTCTCGCCCGCCTTTACCAATTCACTTCCCGCTAAACCGACTAGAACCAATTCGGGATCCACTTTGTAAATAGCTTCTGAAATTGCTTCTGATAATTGGGAGTTTCTAGCGGCCATATTATAAAGGGCTCCGTGCGGCTTAACATGCTGAAGCGTCCCTCCTTCTGCCTTAACAAATCCATAAAGGGCCCCAATTTGATAGAGCACAAGGTCGTATGCCTCCTGAGGGCTAATATGTATGTCCCTTCGGCCAAATCCGACTAAATCCTGGAATCCTGGATGCACTCCAATCCCAACATTTTTCTCCATGGCCAATCGTACGGTTTTCCGCATAGTTGCCGGGTCCCCTGCATGAAAACCGCATGCTATATTGGCCGATGTGACGTAATCGAGCAGCTCCTCATCCCTGCCCATTCGATAGGCACCAAAGCTTTCACCCATATCACAATTAAGGTCTATCATATGCATCTCTTTTCCCCCTACCTGAATTTTAATGATATTCCGGATTTCAACTGCTGAATCTTTTTCTCTTTTTTAATGAGAAGAAGCTGTGCATCATAGAGGGATACTTCTGTAAACTTGATAAAATCTCCAGGTTTTACTTGGGCAACCAAAGGCAAATCAACTTTCGCAACCTGTCCAATTTTAGGATAGCCGCCTGTTGTTTGTCGGTCTGCCATTAGAATAATCGGATTTCCATCGGAGGGCACCTGAATCGTTCCAAATGTTACTGCTTCAGAAAGTATTTCCTCAGCTTTTTGCAATTCGAGTGATAGACCTTTTAGCCGATACCCCATCCGGTCGGATTGCGGTGTTACCTGAAAGTGTTCTTTATACAGAATCTCCCTGCTTTCTTTTGTGAATAAATTAAATTCACGTCCTCGGATGATGCGGACACTTGGCTCGGTTGGTGTGGATAGAATAAGGTCTTTAGCTATTGACCAATCCATTTCTGCAAAAGGCTGCCTGGAAAGGCTGTCTGACAGGGATTCGATAATTTTAGTTGACAGGCTACCTGGCATGCCCACTCTGATTTTATCGCCTTCTTTTAGGGCCCGCCCATGATAACCGCCGATCGCTGCTCTTAAATAGGTAGAACCGCTAGCCATGACTGCCTCAACTGAAATACCTCCGGCAACGGCAAGATAGGCCCTGCAGCCTGAACGAGGGGATCCAAATTTCAACTTGCTGCCTTTTTTAATAAAAATGGAACGCCACAGCCGAACAGGGCTCCCATCAATGGTAGGTGTTAAATCACCCCCGCAAATGGAGATTAAGGAATTTTCATTAAACTCGATTTGCGGACCAAGGAGGGTTATTTCCATTGTGGGTGTATTTTCTTGATTCCCGACCAATATGTTTGCCATACGGTGGGCAAACTGATCCATGGCTCCGCTCACAATAACTCCATACCTTTGAAAACCGTACCTGCCTAAATCCTGAATAGTTGTAAGGAGGCCTGGCTTGATGATAGTCAGCATCTTTTATCCTCCTCCCATTCTCTATATTCCTTTTCGCTTATTGGTTTAAATCTGATCTTATCACCTGCCCGGAGCAGGCTTGGCGGATTTTCGTCTGGCCGGAACAGCTCAATTGGTGTCCTGCCAATTAGCTGCCAGCCTCCTGGCGTTTCTATTGGATAAACTCCTGTTTGCATGCCCGCAATTCCAACAGTCCTGGCCGAAATTTTCAAACGGGGAGTCTCACGCCTCGGTGCTGCTATCATTTCAGACATACCTCCTATATAAGGAAAACCTGGAGCAAATCCAATCATATAGACAATATAATCTCCAGTTGAATGGATATGAATGACTTCGTCCTTTGTTAAATTATTAATTTTTGCCACATAATCCAGATCAGGACCAAATTCCCCGCCATAACAAACAGGGACTTCCACCACTCGCGATTCCACTGATTGGCCTTCGGATATGGTTGGCAAAAGTGTATCAAGATGATAACAAACCTTTTCATATGGCAAGGCAAATTTTTCACCTAATAATGACGGACTTACCGGATCATAGATAATAGTTATGGTGGTAAAAGCAGGTATGTATTCGACCATCCATTCTAAATGATTCTCATCAAAATAAGAGGCAATTACCTGAACCCGCTGCTGAGTTTGTATATTTATTTCTTTTCCGAGTTGGATAATAACAGCATTATCACCTAACGGATGTAAACTATATTCCATTTTTACACCCCTCCAAGCTTTAAATTTTGCAGTTCTTATATAAAATACGTCAATGACCTAAAGAGTGGTGACTATTAATTATTTTCAAATAATAATAACACCTTATTATAATTTTTTATTATTCGCAACATTTTTTCTTTTACAAATTAAACCACTAAAGTGCAATGGTTTATATGACATAGCTATACACGCTTAGTTTGATTCAAAATACAGATTAGATTCCGGGAAAACAAAAAACCGCTGGCATGTTGCCGCGGTGTAATTAGTTCTGACTTGCAGTTAAATGTAAGATGTTACTTTACAGCATTCTTTTCAGTTTCAGTACTTTCCAAAACATTTTCCATGTAATTTTTACCCCATTCATACATGGAATCTAGGATAGGCATCAGGCTTTTTCCTTGTTCTGTAAGGGAATACTCCACTTTTGGCGGAACAACAGGATACACCTCACGATGGACGATAGTGTCTTCCTCCAGCTCACGGAGCTGGTTTACAAGCATTCGCTGGGTAATTCCCGGCATAAGCCCCTTCAGCTCACCAAATCGCTTTGTTCCCTCTTTTCCCAAATGCCACAATATGAGCATTTTCCATTTCCCGCCAATTACAGAAAGGGTCAATTCTTTTTCACAATTAAAAGTCTTATCCTGGATACGTGACATTGCTTTTCACCTCTGTTTCCTATTATAACTTATGGTATACTTTTTGACACTATGTAAGAAAAAAGTGCGTACTTTTATATTTAAAACATACTTAGTATACTAGGACAGTACCAATGTGAACTACAGTTTCGCGGGTGCAAGAAAAGGGTACACACAGCACATACTACTATGGTGCAGGATTCGTTATCATCCCTGCGTGCACCCCAATAAATTTTAGAGGAGTGGAGAAATTCATGGAACTTCAATTAGCATTAGATCTAGTAAATATTCCGGAAGCAATAAAATTGGTGAAGGAAGTCGAAGACCATATAGATATCGTTGAAATCGGCACGCCGGTTGTCATAAATGAAGGCCTTAGAGCCGTGAAGGAAATAAAAGCTGAATTCCCTAATCTTAAGGTTTTAGCAGATTTAAAAATCATGGACGCTGCTGGGTATGAAGTCATGAAAGCTTCAGAAGCCGGTGCTGATATTATCACGATTCTCGGCGCAGCGGAAGACATGTCGATCAAGGGTGCAGTTGAAGAAGCGAAAAAACAGGGCAAGAAAATCCTGGTAGACATGATCGCTGTCAAGGACATTGAGGGACGGGCGAAAGAGCTTGACGAGCTTGGCGTAGACTATATCTGTGTACACACTGGCTATGACCTGCAGGCTGTCGGGCAAAACTCGTTTGAAGACCTTGCTAAAATTAAAAGTGTGGTAAAAAATGCGAAGACTGCAATCGCTGGCGGCATTAAATTGGAAACTCTTCCAGAGGTTGTAAAAGCACAGCCGGACCTGGTTATTGTTGGAGGCGGTATTACAAGCCAGGACGATAAAAAAGCAGCAGCAGCCGAAATGCAAAAGATTATAGAACAGGGTAACCAATGAATACGACGCAATACCTTGATATAATCCTTAAGGAGCTAAACAAAACTGTTCACTTAATCGCTGATGAAGACGCGGAAATATTGGTGAACAGAATACTGGAGTCCAAAAAGATTTTCACTGCAGGAGCTGGCCGATCCGGCTTTATGGCGAAATCATTTGCAATGCGCATGATGCATATGGGATTAGATGCATATGTGATTGGAGAAACAGTTACTCCTAACTTTGAAAAAGAGGATTTGCTAATCATCGCTTCCGGTTCAGGTGAGACGAAAAGTCTCGTTTCAATGGCAGAAAAAGCAAAAAGTATCGGCGGAACGATCGCTATTGCAACCATTTTCCCTGAATCCACTATCGGAAAATCAGCGGATATTGCAATTAAATTGCCAGGATCCCCCAAAGATAAAACTCAAGGTGATTACAGTACAATCCAGCCAATGGCTTCTCTTTTTGAACAAACTTTATTGCTGTTCTTCGACGCCGTTATCCTGCGATTTATGGAGAAAAAAGGACTGAATTCAGACACGATGTTTGGAAGGCATGCAAATTTGGAATAGACTTAAAAGGCAAAGACCGCAATATTTTTCAAATGCGTTGCGGTCTTTGTTTATTGAGAAAGGAGCACGAAAAATGAGTTCTTTATCAGGAAAAACAGCGTTAATAACTGGAGCTGGGAGAGGAATTGGGCGTGCCACAGCAATCGCTCTTGCTAAGGAAGGTGTCAACATAGGACTGGTTGGCCTCAACATGTCAAACCTTGAAAAGGTCTCTTCTGAATTGGCGGAATACAACATTGAAATTTCAGCGGCCTCAGCAGACGTCGCAGATCTTGAATCAGTTACCCATGCAATCGAACACATCAATTCAGATCTGGGTGCAATTGATATCTTAATCAACAATGCGGGAACCGCCAAGTTCGGAGGGTTTCTTGAGCTCTCTCCGGATGAGTGGGAAAACATTATCCGTGTCAACTTAATGGGCGTATATAATGTGACGCGCGCTGTTTTGCCAGGAATGATTGAAAGAAAAACAGGTGATATCATAAACATCTCTTCTTCAGCGGGCCAAAAAGGAGCCCCGGTTACAAGTGCTTACAGCGCATCAAAATTTGCGGTTCTGGGATTAACCGAGTCGCTCATGCTCGAAGTGCGCAAGCATAATATCCGGGTCAGCGCCCTTACGCCAAGTACTGTCGCAACCGACCTGGCGATTGAGACAAATTTAACGGACGGCAATCCTGAAAAAGTGATGCAGCCTGAGGACCTGGCAGAATTTATGGTCGCTCAATTAAAACTAAACCCACGGGTATTTGTTAAAACGGCAGGACTATGGTCAACTAACCCTTAAAAATTAAGCAAGCAGGTTCCTCGGTGGGACCTGCTTGTTTTATGGTGTAGATAAAGCTTGTAAAAAGTATTAAAAGGTTTTAGGAATACTAAATTATAGATCTAATCAGGCCCCCATCAACGGATATAGATTGCCCCGTTATATAAGATCCTTTAGGC
Organism: Peribacillus saganii; assembly: GCF_003429095.1. GTDB lineage: Bacteria > Bacillota > Bacilli > Bacillales > DSM-1321 > Peribacillus > Peribacillus saganii. The sequence goes on along the minus strand of NZ_QVTE01000004.1, from coordinate 5,702 downwards.
GACACAATAAAGGAAATGAAATCAGCAATTTCCTCAGGATCTCCTAAACGTTTTAAAGGAACCGTCTCTGCTACTTCATTTATATAATCTTCAAAAGAAACCCCTCTTTTTTCTTCTTCCATCTTTGCAATATCGTATCTTCTTGTTGTTAGAAAACGTCCAGGGCAAATATTGTTGATAAGAATATTGTCAGGCGCAAGCTCTTCTGCCAATGTTTTGACCATTGGTAAAAGGCTTCCTTTTGTCGTATTGGAAATGAGCTGATTTGGGGTAGGCTGCTTTCCGCTGGATGCTCCCAGTACTGCAATGCTGCCGCCACCTGCCTTTTTTAATTCAGGAACTATAAGCTTTACGGTTCTAAAGAAGGAAACAATGTTTAATTCCCAATTCTTTTTCCAATCTTCCGGCTCAAGCTCCATAAGCTTTCCATGTTTACTGATGCCGGCTGAGTATATTAAAATATTAAGCCCGCCAAAATTCTCAATAATATTTCTAAATGTTTCTTCCATTCCCACAGGATCATTGGCATCAGCCGAAATTACTAAAGGGCAAGTTTCAGTTTCCTCATACAACTGTCTTGCAGCAAGTGATAATTTATGTTCATCTCGTGAAGAAATGGCGACTTTGGCTCCTTCAAGCAGCAAGCTTTTCGCACATGCGTAGCCAATTCCGGTACTTCCTCCTACTATCCACACCACTTTATCTTTTAAATGTAAGTCCATTCTCATCCTCCTAGAATTATAGGGATATAGGCACTCCTGCCAATGGCCAATACCAATAGGCAAATCCAATGGTTAATATAATTATTAGAACCGTCAAAAGACCTCCAGCTTTCGCCATATCCTTCATCGTATATAAACCAAGTGAATATGTAGTCATATTTCCAATGGATTGGGTAGGCATAATATAGGAAATGGTGCTGGCAACCACACAGATCATGCCGATCCAGACCGGATTAAATGGTGTTGCTAAAGCAAACGTTATGGCCACAGGCAATAAGGAAGCGATCATTGCAGCATAATGAGTAAACCCTATTCGAATTACGACAAATATCAGCATGATTGTTAATGCAACTACAGAAACTGGCAGGTTCTTGAGTGAATTTGCTGCAAGCTCAGATAGCCAGACCATTAATCCGCTTTGTTCAAATGCATTTGCAATCGTAAAGCCTGCAGCAAACAAAAGAGGGATACCCCAATTTATACTTCTCATCGCTTCTTTCCACTTAATCAGCTCTATCCCGGGCAGAAAAATAAACACACCTACTAAACAGGCACTCATTGCAATTGAATATCCGTGCAGCTCTTTTGTCAGCCAAAGCAAAATTAGACAAGCATAAAGAACAATGATCTTCTTTTCTGCCATCTTCAATTTTCCTAACTCTCGTAAACTATTTTGTATATATATTTGCCCAGACGTAATATGTTTTTGTTTAGGAGGAAATAGAATAACCAAGATTGCCCATAAACCGATAAGAGTAAATGCAATTAACGGAAGCATTACTATCATCCAGTGTATATAGGTCCATTCAAAGCCAATCATGCTTTTAAATAAACTGGCCGCATAAATGGCACCATTTGACCCTGTTATTAAGGTGACTGTACAGATCCATGGAACATAAGTAATCGCAAGCATGATTGATTTATTAAAATGATCGTCATTTTCATCCTTCAGTGTATCTATTAACCCCAAACTGATTGGCAGAAGTACTGTTAAACGAGCCATTCCATTTGGAATAAAAAAAGTAAGCAGAAAAGCAATTAAAATGACATAGAAGATGGTTTTACTGGAATTCCCCTTTGATTTTGATAAGACATAAAAGGCTAGCCTCCGGTCAAGGCCAGTTTTCTCAACAGCTTTTCCCATGCAAAGCATAATAATAATTAAAAATACTACGTCGCTGCCGAGTCCCGCTGCTGACTCTTCAAAGGAAAGCACATGAAAGAAAGGTAAAAGAACCATTATAACTATGCTTGTTACGGCTGAAGGAATAATATTTGTCAGCCATAAAATAATTCCAAAAAAAAGGACAAGTAAAGTGACAGCTCCTTTTTCCGTCATCCCCCATAAAGGGGGGAAGAACGGAGAAACAATAAGGAGGAGAAATATGATTGATAAACTAAAGTATATTTTCCCCCTTGATTGGGTGCGTCCTTCCTTACTGGTGTCTGCCATTGGTTACCCTTCTCCCGCTTTTATAAACTCCTCTGAACTGCACTGTTTTAACACATCGGACAAAAATACCTTATCATTTAAATTCCAGACAAATTGTGCTAAATTATCGGCCCTTTCTTCATTTATAGCTTCTTTCGCCATTGATTTGTATTTTCCTTCTAATTCCTGGTCAGTGAGCGGGTTATTTTCGGTTCCTTTTGCAAAAGGAACATAGTGTGAGTACTTTTCTCCGCTGTAATGGTAAAGGGTAACCTTTGATTCATATGTCTGATAATTCTTGTTAATACGGGCTGAGACTTTTTTGCGCACTTCAGCAATATCATGGGCATTTACCCGCTCGTTTGTAAATTGCTTCGGACCGCATTCACCATCGAGCAAACCCGCTGCGGTGCAATGATAAACACTGAATTTACCTTCCAGGCCAGTTGATGGATTTTCTTTAGCTGTTACATCCAGGACCATAGGATTTACTTCAATTTCAACTCTCTCAATATCGCTCTGATTGGCAGCAAATTGCTTCCGCAGCGCTATTGCCCCGTCAATAATAGGATGCGTCACCACTCCGCATGCGTATGGCTTTACACTATTTTTAAATATTTCAAAGCTATTTCCCAACCCTTCGACAGCTGCTTGCAAATCACTTTCTGACGCATTCACCTCAAAATAGCCTCTCCTTGCTTCCAGTACATCCAATGCTGAACTAAATCCGTTCTTTGCCAGCAATGCACCGTACAGTCCGCTCATTGCCGCTTTTCCTGGATGAATGGATTTGGACATTGTTCCAAACATACTTCTTAAACCGCTTGCATAAGTGGCCGTTATCCCAAACGCTTGCTGCATTTGTTCGACTGTTAATCCCAGGATTCGGCCTACAGCAGCCGCTGCACCAAATCCCCCTGCCATTCCTGTCATATGCCAGCCTCGTTCTTCATGCTTTCTGAATAACACTTTGCCAATTCGGGTTTCGACCTCAAATCCAATAATAAATGCCTCGAGAGCCTCTTTTCCATTAATGGGATATATCGCAGACAATGCAGAAAGTGCAGACCAAACAGGCGGACTTGGATGCACAAAGCTATCAAGGTGTGTGTCATCATAGTCAAGGACATGTGCCATAAATCCATTTACAAGAGCAGCATGCAGTACATCAATTTTCTCGTTTCTTCCTATTACTGTTGCAATTTGGGAATTCCCCAGGCAGGAACCTGTTTTTAAAATAATGTCTACACCTTCATGCGAAGACCCTCCAAATGCCACTCCAAGCCAATCAAGCATACACCGCTTTGCTTCATGAACGGCCTGATCATTAAACTCTTTATGGGTAACTGCATATTCAGCCAATTTTCTTGTTACGTTTAAGTTGGTCATAATTGTTATATCCTCCAAATCTATTATAATTTCACGATTGCTTCCTTCAGAATAATGCCTTCTGCAATAAATTGTTTCTCGTCTATCCATACATTTGGCTTCAGTATTAAGCAATCAATATGGGTTTTACTGTAGGTATGACCTGCCAAAGTACGGTTATCTCCCAGGGCAAAATGAATCGTTCCCAGCATCTTTTTCGATTCCTGAGCGTTATCTGCCAGCCTTGCTTTTTTGTTTGTTCCAATTGCAAATTCTCCCAGGTTAAAGGAGTTTGCATCTCCTCGTTCATTCAGGAATCTTTCTAGTTTTTGTGCATCCTCATTACCTTCAATCCTAGTCACGAAACCATCCTTAATAGTTAATTCAATAGGGGAAGAAACCTTGCCGATATGATGGATGACACCATCAATGACAATAGTCCCATTAGCTGTCCCTTCAACAGGAGCTGTAGCTACTTCACCATCAGGGAAAGCCGCAATTTTTCTCTGTCCGGAAATGACACCTGTCAACGGGAAGGATGGACGGCCTTCCAGACTAAATGTTAGGTCCGTACCAATCGAGGAGGTTACTCTGATTCTCTTACACGCATCAAGTATTTCAGCTATCTGAAGCGATGTCTCAGTAACTTCTTCATAATTGGCCGTAGCTGCACCATTCGTGAGCGACTCTATCGTTATCCCTCCCATCGCCAAATACCTTGCCCCGCTTTTCAATGCTTCGCGGATGGCATCTGTATGGGTCATTGCAGTAGAGCATGCAGATAAAATTAAGTCTGCTTCCAGCAATGCGGCAGCTGCTACTTTATGGGGTTCGTTTCCGAATGAATCCGCAGGTGGAATTCTGACTAATATCGGTGTTGCCCCTTCATAATAAACAGCTGCGACTAAAGCCTCCTGGATTTCATAATTCACTTTGTCATCTGTTAAAATAACCACAGTTTCGCCTTTTTTTACATTCATTTGCACAGGAACGGCTGCATAGCGAAATACCTCTATATTCATTTTCATTCCTCCAGTCAGGATTATTTCAAAACTATAATCTTCATAACTAAGCTCTTACCAATCTTTGACGTAACTACTGTTTGAAAAAGTGTTCAACCTCTTTCAATTCCTTCTCCAGGGAATTTACCATTTCTTCATATTCTTCCGGCCCGATGTATCGAACCTTTTCATATTCACCAGTTTCTTTTAATTTAGCAATATAGTCGGGATTCTCTACAGCTTGCTTGAATGCCTCCACAAGTTTTTGGTAGCGATCAGGGTAATCTTCTTTTACCTTTCTGAGCGTAAATAACCCATATGTCGACGAGTTGTCGGGAATTTCAATTCCAAGCTGTTCATTGATCGTCTTCGCATTATCTGTTACATTCGGCCAATCATTGGAAGGCTGCTGAATCCCTATTACTCTTGTTTCATCAGCCATATTGATACTATTAAAAGCACCTGCATGGGTTAAATCTACTTCCCCAGACAATAAAGCCAGCCTTGATTCATTTCCTCCTCCATAAGGGATGATGTTGAACTCGACACCTGTTGCTTTTTCAAGCTGCTTAAGAGCAAGGAAGTTATTGCTTGTTCTAAAGCTTACACTTGCCGAAATTGTTCCAGGCGGCTGTGTTTTTGCGTACTCTATTAACTCCTTTAAATCCTTCCATTTTGCATCCCTTCGCACACGGATTACTCCTGGATCATACGTTAATGCCCCGATAGGCACAAAATCATTTAGCTTATACCCCACGTCCCCAGCTGTCAGATAGGAGAAGTGTAAATGTGGAGTACCTTGCATCATGATAGAATAGCCATCAGCCTGAGAGTTCTTAAGCATTCTTGTTCCGATTGCTGTCCCTCCGCCATCATGGTTTTCTACAACAAGATTTGTTCCCAGGGCTTCCTGCAGAAATGGCTGCAGCTGTCTGCTTGAAGTATCAAAACCTCCACCTGCACTAGATGGTACTATGAACTTAATATTCTTCTTTGGAAAATCATCGCTTCCTGAGGATTTGCCATCACCTTTTACAGCATTTCCCCCAGATTGGCATCCGGCCAGTAAAACACCTATTAATGCTACCGATAAAAGCTTAAAGAAACTGGATTTAATTTTTTTCACCTTTTTTTCCTCCCTCTATAAATGTTGATTTATCAACGGTTTGACCCGTTGGT
>NZ_QVTE01000039.1 GCF_003429095.1 Peribacillus saganii | reverse complement strand
CCACAGGATGTGGGTCAGAACGGCGTTGCCACAGGACGTGGCGAATATAGCCGTTCTTCCTCTAAAACAGGGCGCTTCCGCTTTTCGTGTTTCCCATGTAACAAGATTTTCCGTCATTCTTTTATGGGATTATTCATTTTCCTGCAATTTTCGTGGAATATTGAAGGTGAATGTTGTCCCTTTTTCAAGCATGCTGTTGACTGAAATATAGCCATCATGCGCCATTATGATATTTTTTGCGATTGCAAGGCCGAGGCCGGTTCCTGATCCTCGGGTTCTGGCTTTATCCGCCTTATAAAATCGTTCAAATACAAAAGCAAGGTCTTCTTCGGGAATTCCTGAGCCAGAATCACGGACAGACAGTACAAGCCCTTTTACAGGGTCCGTCCACTGTATCACTTCAACCTCTCCCCCTGCCGGAGTATGCCTGATTGCGTTATCAATCAGATTTGTCAAAACCTGCTCAATCCTGTCGGGATCCAACTCCCACGTAAGTTCAGATTCTTCTGTGCGAGTTTTAATTGTAATGTCCTTTTCCTTAGAAAGACCATGAAATTTATTCGTGATTCGATTTAAATACGGATCCATATCTATTTTTTCATAGCTTAGAGTAATATGTCCAGCTTCCATTCTTGCGAGATTAAGTAAATCGTTGACCAGGCGTCCCATCCGGAGTGATTCATCATAAATGATCTTGGCCATTTCTTTGTTTTCTTCTTCTGAACCCGCAATATCATCAATTATAGCTTCACTATAGCCTTGAAGCATGGATATTGGAGTCCGCAATTCATGGGAAACATTAGCGATAAAATCTTTTCGCAGTTTATCCAGTTTGCGTTCCTCAGTCATATCACGAAGAATTGCAACTGCACCGCGTATAGATTCATTATTATACAGCGGACTGACAATGAGCACCCAGTCATGCCCTTGCAGGGTGATTTCCCCGACCTGTTCATTTTGCATTTCCCCTGATCGGTTAAACAGGTTCATAAGCACCGAGGGAACAGAGTGTTGCTTTTCATGGATAAATCCTTTTTCATAGTACCAATTTTGGAGAAACCGATCTGCAGGCGGATTTGTTACTAAAATCGTACCATCATTATTAAAGGTGATAACACCATCTGCCATACTGCTAAGAATACTAGAAAGATTTTCCTTTTCCTGGTTTAATGCATTAATATTATATTTTAACTGCCTGCCCATTTGGTTAAAAGCTGTAGCCAGTTCGCCGATTTCATCATGTGTCAAGATTGGGACCTTCGTATCAAATCTCCCTCTTGCAACCTCAAATGCGGCTTCCCTCATTTTTCTAAGCGGAGCCGTTATTCTTGTAGACAGGAAAAAAGCAAAAATGGTAGTAAGGATAATAGCGACGCCTGCTGCAAGAAAAATGAATTTTGTGGTGGAATGGATTGTTTCCTCTCTTGATTCCAATGATTGATAAAAATAAATAACATCTTTCTTTCCGTCAAGTTCCAGCGGCAAGCCGACAACAATCGCAGAAATATCCTGGTTATCTTTATTCTTAATCGGTAGCCGCATTTCTGCCTTCACTGTTTTTCGTTTTGTAAATACTTGTTTCAGAAGCGGATCTTCCTTGAAAAATGAAGGTGAAAGACCTGTTTCAATAGACAGCTCCGAGGAATACAGTTTCCGTTCATCTTCTATCAGTACAATTTTTGTCTGGTCCCCCAGCAGCTCAGAAGCAATTGTCAATGCTGTGCTCGTGTCTTCGTGTTCAGATATTATATTTACCACCCTCGAGGCAGTCTTGGTGAGCTCATTTTCTATTTCCTCTTGATAGAAATTCTCAAAAAACTCCATTAGCAGAACGGATAAAATAAATAACACAAAAGATACAAGCAGCAAAATGGTAAACCAAAGTTTACCAACAACACTGCGCCAAAACATCATTGATTCACGACTTCGAACTTGTATCCAACGCCCCAAACTGTAACAATCATTTGGGCTGCATTTTCAGAAACACGGTTTAGCTTTTCCCTAAGCCGTTTTACGTGTGTATCTACAGTTCTCAGGTCTCCAAAAAATTCGTAATGCCAAACTTCCTTTAAAAGCTGCTCGCGGTCAAATACCTTGTCAGGCGATTTTGCAAGGAAATACAAAAGTTCATATTCCTTTGGAGTAAGTGCAACTTCTTTCCCATCTGCCAGTACACGGTGGGCATCGTTATCAATTGTTAAATGCGGAAATACGATAACATCCTTAGTGGAGGTTTCTGTCTGGACAAAGCTGGTGGATGATGAGCGGCGCAAAATCGCTTTTACCCGAAGCACAACTTCCCTTGGGCTGAAAGGTTTAACGATATAATCATCCGTTCCAACTTCAAAGCCTTGGACTCTATTGACTTCCTCTCCCTTGGCAGTCAGCATGATAACGGGTGTCGCTTTCTTTTCCCGCAATTCGCGGCATACTTCTATACCGTCCTTTCCAGGCATCATAATATCGAGAAGAATTAAATCATAGTCGTTGGCAAAAGCCTTTTCCAAAGCCTGGTTACCATCTTCGGCTTCATCAATGGAATATTCTTCCCGCTCCAGATACATCTTCAAAAGACGGCGAATTCTCTCCTCGTCATCAACAACCAAAATTTTTACATTATCCATCAAGATACCCTCCCGTTCAAGTTGTCACATGAAACTACTTACTATTTTTTTTGCCAAAGCAAATAGCCTTGAACAAATTTTCAAATAGAATGTTTTGATTAAGCGTAAGAATGCAAACCTGCTAGAACAAGGTTGACTGCAACAAGATTAAACATCATAATGGCAAAACCAATAACGGCAAGCCACGCAGATTTTTCTCCATGCCAGCCTTTTGATAGTCTTAGATGAAGGAATGCTGCATAGAAAAGGAATGTAATAAGAGCCCAAACCTCTTTCGGATCCCATCCCCAGAATCGGGTCCACGCAATTTGTGCCCAAATCATAGCAAATATTAACGCTCCCAATGTAAAGACAGGGAAACCTATTAATACGGATCGATAGCTTATCTCATCTACTAAATCCAGATTAATATTTTTAACAAGCGGCCTTAATAAGGCTGCGACTCTCTTTCGGAAAATTAGCCTTAACAAGCCATAAAGCACCAAGCCGCCGCCAATGGACCAAATAACTGTATTTAATTTTTTGGCATTAATGATGGCCGGCATCTCCGCAATTGGTTCGAAATTCCCTTCTAACAGTTCGCCTTTATGCGGACCTGCAAGGGCTGGTAAGGAATATTCCATTACAGCTTCTTTACCCTTTTTATCAACCCAGTTGAAGCTTTCCTTGTAATCCAGACCTGAAAAAACGGACGAAACAATGACGAATGCCAATGTACAAATTAATCCAAACATAACGGTTTCAAGCCAAAATGTCTGCTTGCTGCTTTTCGTTTGATCCACTGCCTTCACTAAAAAGATCAGTCCTGCAGCAAAGCTGACAGAAAGAATAGCTTGGCCTGCTGCAGCAGTGGTAACATGGATATGCAGCCAGTCACTCTGCAGGGCCGGAATCAAAGGCGATATGTCCCTTGGGAACATGCTTCCATATGCAATAACAAGGATAGCGACTGGAAGAGTGAACACACCCAATGCCGCAGTTCTGTAAATAGAATAAATAATAATAAATGCACCTACCAGCATCATGCCAAAGAAGGTGGTAAATTCGAAAAGATTACTAACGGGAGCATGTCCGCTGGCAATCCAGCGTGTCACAAAATAACCGAGTTGGGCTGCAAAACCCAGAATAGTTAATCCAAACCCCATTACAGCCCATTTGCTTTGTTTCTTTTCTTTTTCTGTCTTTTTGTCCTTGATCGCACCGCCAAACACTAATGTTGCGACAAGATAAATAATAAAAGCAGAGTATAATAGATTGCTGCTAATCTCAGCCAACTGTAATCCCCCTCTTATGATATCTTTTTCTCCTGTTCCTGAGTCTGGTCAATTGGCTCATGAATCCCCGTATCTTTTATAACCATATTGATTTCTCTTTTTAACCCATGCCAGTTTTTATTCGTATGCCCCGCGATCCAGACTTCTCCGGACTTCGGCTGTATCCAGATCCGGCGGTGGTTCCAGTAGGCCCCCTGGATTACGCCAATCATAAAGATCGCTCCCCCAAGTCCAATAACCCACAACGTTAAATCCTTTCGCACAGTTAAAGCAGAAACGTTCTTTGTTTCAATCCCGGCAAAAGCCATCTTGTATTCATTATCGCCAAAAGGTTCAACCGTTTGCTGGATAGCGACAAAGCTGACCTCTCCTTCAGGATTGTCAGGTGTGAACATTTTAAAAATGAATGCTGGGTTGTTCGGAACAGGTGATTTGGTAACCGGATCACCGTTCTCATCAAATTCAAAATCAGGAAAATAATTCATTAATTGAACTGAATACCCTTTATTCAGTTCATATTTAAGCTTCGGATTATATAGATCAATTTCAATTTCTCCAAAGCTTTCTTCTGATTTTTTATTAATAAGATTAAAGTGCATTTTATCAAGCTCATCAAGCTTGTAATCTACTTGGTATAAAGCATAGTTGTCATACTTTAAAGGCTCGTTAACCTTAATGCTGTAATCCTTTACTTTTTTCAGATTAGGTTCTTCACCGGGAATGGCATCACCTTCACGTTCCAAAAGCGTGACATTGCTTTGATAGTTTTTAGCAACTGCGCCCATCTTTCCAAGCGCATCACTAAATACTTCTTTATCCTTTTCCTTATCATATACTTCAAGGATAAATTTATCGCTCGATAAGTAATACTGCCCATTGGTTCCTGGAATCGCTTTCGTCTCCCCTTCCCGGATCCAAAGCACTTTATCGACATACATTCCAGGTACAAAGCGGAGCATCGCGCCCAATAAGAATATAATCAGTCCAATATGGTTGACATAGGGACCCCATCTTGAGAATCGTCCTTTTTCCGCAAGTAGATTGCCATCTTCTTCTCGGATGGAATATCGCTTATCCCGTAGATTTATTTTGATTTGTTCCAAATCTATATTAGAATTTGCACCCGTTGAAATGCCAAAAAGCCTCTGCCGTTTTAAAAAGCCCTCATGCCGGGAAACCTTCTGTGCCTTCAATGCCCTGTAAAGCGGAATCACCCTGTCCAGGCTGCATATAACTAGTGAGATTCCTATAGATGCAACTAGAATTAAGTACCACCAAGACCCATAGAGATTATGGAATCCAAATTCAACATACAGCTTGCCGAACGTTCCGTATTCATCCAGGTAATACTGCTCCGGTGGTATGTTGGGCGGTATATACATCTCCTGCGGCAAAATCGTCCCTAACGCAGAAGCAATCAGAGTAATGACTATCAGCCAAATTCCCACCTTAACAGATGAAAAAAAATTCCATATCTTGTCAACAATTGTTTTGTCATACGTTTGTGAACGGCGAGCGCTTCCTTCATATCTCATATCGACAAGTTTTCTGTCCTTCTCTTTCTCATCCAGAACCCTGCCGCATGCTTCACAAAGCACCGTACCATGAGGGTTTACATGGCCGCATTCGCATTTCACTTCATTCATGTTAAAAACTCCCCATTGTTTATGGTTTAATTCTCTCCATTAGTTTTTGAACTCCTTCTTCAGTCAGACTCCCAGTAATAGATTCGACTACTTTGCCTTCCTTATCAATCAGGAACGTAACAGGCAGAGGGTTAACCTGATAGGCACTCTGCACCTCATCCTTTGCATCAATAAGCACAGGGAAATTCAGGTTATGCTTATCAATAAAACTTTGGACCGCAAATTCGGACTCTCCTACATTTACAGCAAGAATCTGCACGCCCTGGTCCTTATAAACCTTGTATTGGTCAGCCATATAAGGCATCTCTTTTTCACACGGTTTACACCATGTTCCCCAGAAATTCAGGAAAACCCCTTGGCCCCTATAATCGGAAAGTTTATGTTTTTGGCCGTTCATATCAGTAAGTACAAAGTCAGGTGCTTCTGCGTTTAATTTTAGCACTTCACTTTTCTCTTTTGTAAGATTAGCGTATAACGAATAGGCTAAAGCTGCGCCCAAAATGATAAGAATAGCCGTTCTAATCACGAGGCGTTGCTTTTTCTTCATAAATATCCCCCTAATTCCCTATAAATCTTCCCCTCATTATAACATTTAACCTCATTTCGACATTGTTTTCATTTTTGAAGGTTATGTGACAATTACCTTTTTTGTCCGGTTACAGCCAAAGCTCTGAGCTGTTTTACTTCATGCGGCGTCAGCTCCCGTGAGTCGCCGACTGAGAGCCCTTGAAGCGTGAGAAAGCCGTATCGCTCCCTTTTCAGCTTCATAACCGGATGGCCGATTGCTTCAAACATCCTTCTGACCTGCCGATTCCTGCCTTCATGGATCGTAATCTCTACAATCGATGTCTGTTTTTTCTTATCAACGGATATCACTCTTGTCCTTGCGGGTGCTGTCATTCCATCTTCGAGTTTAATTCCTCTGTCCAATTTTTTCAGACTCTCCCTAAGCGGAATGCCCTTGACCTTCGCAACATACACTTTGTCTACTTCATGTTTAGGATGCATTAGCACATTGGCAAATTCACCGTCGTTCGTCAATATCAAAAGACCTGAAGTATCATAATCAAGCCTTCCTACTGGATAAATCCGTTCTGCTATTTCCGGAAAAAAGTCAGTGACAACCTTCCTGTTCTTATCATCAGATACAGCAGAAATAACGCCGCGCGGTTTATACAACAGATAATAAACGGGAGCTTCTTTTTCTAGTGGTACTTCATTAACCTCGACCTTATCATTCGGACCTACTTTCGTTCCGAGCTCCCTTACAATTTTGCCGTTCACCTTAACTTTGCCTTCAGCAATCAATTCCTCCGCTTTCCTGCGGGAAACTAAACCTGAATGGGCAATTACCTTCTGTAATCTTTCCATTTATAATCACCTCTTACATATTACTTCTTCCATATGTATTGTACAAGCACCACACAATTATACAATTATTACATATCCAAAGAAAAAAACAAATGGAGAAGAGTGGCACAGCTTTTGTTTTTTCTGCCGTTGGAGTAAACAGCCTGCTTGGAATTACGGGAGCATTCCACAAAAAATAAGAGCTTACCTAAAAAAGGCAGCCCTTGCATGATTTAGTATATGAAATTTATGCTTTCAAAACTTTGAATTATTTTCATCTGCCAAAAATCATAATCACGACTACTATTGCTGCAATGATCCCCACAAGGTCAGCCAGCAGGCCAACCTTGACGGCATCCCCCATTTTCTTGATCCCAACTGCGCCAAAGTAGACGGTAAGCACGTAAAAAGTTGTGTCCGTACTGCCCTGAATGGTGGCCGCCAGCCTGCCGATAAAGGAATCCGGGCCATGAACAGAGATTAAATCACTCGTTAAAGCAAGGGCAGCTGAACCGGAAATTGGTCTGATTATGGCGAGTGGCAATATTTCAGCAGGCACACCAATCATTTCAAGCAGCGGTCTGAGCAAGCCGACAAAGAAATCCAAAGCCCCAGACGCTCTGAATACAGAAATGGCCACGAGCATTCCTACTAAAAATGGAATGATCGAAAAAGAAATGGTTATACCTTCTTTGCCGCCTTCTACAAAACTCTCATAAGTAGGCACTTTTTTAAAAGTACCATATATTAATATAAAACAAATCATTATCGGAATCATCCATATCGATATCGCGGTAATCCACTGCAACCCTATTTCCCCCCATTCCGGGTTCTTTTATAATAAAAATACCTATCTATGAATATGGCTCCCACCGCCGATATGGCTGTAGCTATTAAAGTGGGAAACACAATGTCCGTGGGAGAAACAGAGTTGTAATTCATCCGGATTGCAATTACGGTGCTTGGAATGAGCGTAATGCTGGAGGTATTAATTGCGAGAAATGTGATCATTGAACGGCTGACTGTATTTTTATTTCCATTTAGTTCCTTTAGCTGTTCCATAGCTTTAATCCCCAACGGTGTAGCAGCATTGCCAAGACCGAACAGATTGGCCATCATATTGGAGAGGATATATCCCATCGCCGGATGGTTGGATGGCACTTCGGGAAATAGTTTTTTGACCGCAGGTCTGAAAAGAATGGCCAACTTCTCGAGCAGCCCGGCTTCTTCTGCAATTTTCATCAGTCCGAGCCAGAAGACGAGGATGCTCATTAACCCGAGGCAAATCGTTACCGCTTCCTGTGCGCTTGTAAACAGTACTTTATTCACCTTATCCATGGTCCCATTTATTAACGCATACGCAACTCCAATAACGGTCATACCGACCCATATGTAATTCACCATGTTAATTCAACCCCAGGAAGGTAAAGAATATTCGTTTCCACTGTGGCTCGTTTCCCATTCTCATTGTCGCTTCTGCTTTTCCAAAAAAAATGTTTCTGGTGCCAATACTTTCTCCATCAAGAAGGATTTCTGTCCTGCCTACTCTTTCAGGCAAATTCTTCCCTTTGCTCCATTCCTTTTTTGGCTGAATCAGTTTGTATGATATGGTAACCTGCTCTTTTTCCTCACCGGTTAAAGGATAGAGGAATGGGGTACGTGTATATATATTCCCTTTATATACTTTATTCTTCACTGCCTTGATCGGACCCGCAGCTAGTACTTCTGTTAAATCGTATTTTTGAAATGCAGATTCATACATATTAATGTGATCATTCCAATCATCTCCGTCATTGAGCGTAACCGCAATAAGACTCATATCATCCTTAGTGGCTGTTGACACAAGTGTCCTCTTTGCTAGTTTTGTATAACCCGTTTTGCCTCCAGTACAATATTCATACATGGAAAGCAATTTGTTTTTGTTACGCCAAACGTAGTCCCAACCTTCCATGCTGTTTGGTGCTCGATGCTTTTTAGTACCGGAAATTTTTTTATACTGTTCATTATTCATGGCATACCGCGTCAGTAAAGCCATATCATATGCTGATGAGAAATGGTCCTTCGTATTGTCCAGCCCATGAGGGTTGGAAAAATTAGTGTTTTTCATTCCGATTTCTTCAGCCTTTTGATTCATCATCCAGATAAATCCGTCGAAGCTGCCGCCAACAAACTCAGCTATCGCAACAGCTGCATCATTTCCGGAGCGAAGCATGAGGCCATACACTAAATCTTCAAGCTTCATTTTTTGGCCGTGCTGAAGATACAGCGCAGAACCTTCCGTCCCGATTGCTTTATCACTTATTTTGACCGTTTGATCCATCTTTCCTGATTCTAGGGCCAGGATGGCAGTCATTATTTTCGTTATACTGGCTATTCTTCTTTTTTCATGGGCATTGACTTCATATAGAACACGCCCGCTGTCCTGCTCCATCAAAACGGCATTCCTGGCACTCACTCCGATTGCTGCCTTTGCCTGGTGCGGGTTTAACGAAACAAGAAGAGCCATAGCTATGATAATTGAGGTCCATTTATATAAAACACGCATGCAGCCCATCGTCCCCTTTTATGTTTTGTACAAGTTTATGCATGAGGACAAGGGTTATGACAAGAAAAGCGTAAGCACCCTGTTCTAGAGGAAGAACGGCTATCCCACTGGGTTAATATCATGGGGCGCTCTGATTGGAGAATTTCAAGCCTTCTTGCCCTAGGTGACCAGATCAGCAGCGCCCAGCCGACACCCTCAACCTGCTTAGCGGCCTCGCTAAAATGCCTTTTGAATGCTTCAAAACTCCCAAAATTCTGTTCAATCTGACTCAATAAAATACCTTTAGGATTCCCCCCCCTTTTGGACTCATAATCTCCCAAAAGATTGTATGGAGATAATGGCCGGATCCGTAAAAAGCTGCTTCCCTTTCCCAATGCTTTAGCAGCTCAAAGTCATTAGATCGCCTCGCCTTATTTCATCATAAATTCAGCCTTATTCAAGCCATCCACGTACGCTTTAGGGTGCTTTTGACGATGAGGACGCATGATTTCCTCGGAAATGACCGGTTCCCATGCGTTATATGGATAAGGTGAGGCGGCAAAGTATGCTTCCCGATAGGGAACAGGGCCTATTACCTCCCCATCCATCGTTTAAAATGGGAAAAACATTGAGAAATTGTCCTGCGTGAAAATCAGCTATAAAGTTCTCACACCTCTGTTAAAAATGACAACAAATTATATCTTGGCCTCTATGCATTCTACCAAATACAAGAGGCATTGCTGCATTAAGCTCCTTTGCCTGCCAACCGGGAAGGAAAGGATGACCTCTTGCGTTTAATAGTTAAGTATACAAAAAGGCAGCGAAGATTCTTCGCTGCCCTTGGTTTCCCCGCATACAGTCCGCGAAACTGCTTTCTGGAGAAATGTTCTCTTTATTTTGATTGCATCATCTTGGTACGATAATCCGTTTCATAGAACTCAAGCTCTTCACGAGCGTTTTGAAAACCGCTCTCCAATTCCTTGATAATATGGGAGAGGCTTACCGGTACTTCTGAATGGAACTTGATCGAGTTTTTCCCGGTATAGGCAGAACGGCTATCTTCATACCATCGGTCAGATCTAGGAGAGAAATACTCATCAATGCATTGGTGGTAAATCTTATATAATGTTTTTTCGGCTGCACCTTTGTTGAAGGGTTCTGTTTGAAGAACAATCTGGCAAGCCTCAAGGCCTTCTTCACAGTTAACAAGTAATCTGCGCAGGCTTGAAAGTACTCCCTTATAGTACTGGTCATCACCAGCCTTTTCCTCGCGAAGCATTGTTAAAGTTGTTCCGTTTAGAAACTCCTCAAGCTTTCCAACCGTATTCCCCAGGAATACCCTGACGTCCTCTAATTGTGATTTAACGATTGTATTACCCACTAAATGCAGCCTCCTTTTGTTATCTTTGCTCCTGCAGAGTAAAATCCAATGGGGAAACGACCTCATAACCGTTTTTGTTAATGATTCCCTCAATTAATTCTTCAAGTTTTTGATAATTAATTTTTTCAAAGTAACTGGAAAATTCCTTTACCGAATTAATGTAGACTCTTTTCCGTGAACGGAAGCCCGGGTTTGCGAGCAGACAGACGATACCTGCAATATCTTTCAGATAAAATTCACTGCCGCCTGAGGTAAACAAAGGGTTTTCGGAATACGGTGTAAATGATAGGACGGATTCATCAAAAAACCTGACATATAAAACATGTAAAGTCTTTTCCTGGCCGTTTTCTATGTAGGTTACCTCTGAGCGGTTAAAGAAATCCTCCGAAGTGTTGGATTTTTCCTTTTCCAGCTCATAGCCCCTGCAATCTTTAATTAACACAAAAATCCCCCCGCTGATAATGTCAGCTTTACTTGTTCTCCACCATTTTAACACAATTCAGAATAAATTGTTATTCTACTGGGTCAGGAAAATTCCCAAAAAACAGGTCTGCTTCACCGTTCTCAATATCATCCTCTCCACGCTCCGCCAGCGGAGGAAGCTCTTCAATGGTCTTAAGGCCAAAATGTTCGAGAAATTCCTTAGTTGTCCCATATAAATAGGCCCTTCCTGAACCCTCGGCACGGCCAACTTCTTTGATTAAAGCTTTTGAAACAAGTGTTTGAAGCGGCCTTTCCGTTTTCACGCCGCGGATTTCTTCAATTTCAGCCCTTGTAATCGGCTGTTTATAGGCGACAATGGCCAGCGTCTCTAAAGCTGCCTGGGATAGGCTTTGATTTCCAGGGGTCTCGACCAGTCTTTTCAGGTAATCAGAATGCTCTTTTTTTGTGACAAGCTGAAAGCCACCTGCCATTTCGGCAATTGTAATGCCTCGGTGGCCAGCATCATATTCCTCCTTAAGAGAGGCGACAATATGTGCGGCCTGAAACTCCTCCAGCTCCAATACCGCAGAGATTTGTGAAAGGGATAATCCTTCGTCTCCGGCAGCAAAAAGCAGCGCTTCCAGAATCCCTTTCCATTTAATGAGTTCCAACTGCTTCTACACCTTCCTTGGCTACAACAAATATTTCCGCAAAGTTACTGTCCTGCTCTACGAAAATTTCATTCATTTTCATCAACTCCAGAACAGCAAGAAAAGTTACAACAATATATTCCTTTTCCGGATATGGGAACAACTCAAAAAAG
Source organism: Peribacillus saganii (assembly GCF_003429095.1). GTDB lineage: Bacteria > Bacillota > Bacilli > Bacillales > DSM-1321 > Peribacillus > Peribacillus saganii. The sequence continues at coordinate 36,353 of NZ_QVTE01000039.1, read as the reverse complement.
CTTGTCCTTTTTTTTACTTTATTCAGGTTCTCCAATATTTCTTCCATTCGTTTTTCTATCGATATTTCCCGCCTTGTGATTCTTGTAAAGGCAGGCTTCTTCAACTTTTGCCTCCTGAGAAGCTTTTGAAACGCCCCCAGCATATCATAAAGAGTTACATTCAGCTCCTGACGGGAAGGTTCAATTTCTTTTGAGAATTGAGAAAGATCACTTGGCGGTTTCGAGAACATAAGGCTTCGTTCTTCTTCCATATGCTTGAATTCAACAGCTGCCTCTTTGTATTTTCTATACTCAATCAGCTTCTCAACCAATTCATCACGGGGATCGTCGTCATATTCTGTTTCATCAGCGCTGTGGTCATCCTCATATATCGGCAATAACATCTTGCTCTTGATCGCGAGCAAAGTAGCAGCCATTACAAGGTATTCACTTGCTATATCCAATTCCAATTCTTTCATTGCATGTATATAAGCCATATACTGGCCTGTAATTTCAGCCATTGGTATATCATATATGTCGATTTCCAGCCTGTTGATCAGATGAAGCAATAAATCCATCGGACCTTCAAAGGCATCAATTTTCACATTATAAGCCATTGCTATCCCACCAATTATTCCTTTTAGCTTAAGAGTCCTGCTAACAGAATCGAATATTACTAGTATAGAGGATTCACCTCTTTTGTCCAATACCTATCCAACTTTTATTAATTAATTACAAAAATCAGCACATTTTATTAACGCAAGAACTAACAGCCATGAATTCCACTTCGTTTAGCATGCCTCGTCCTAGGAGAACTTGACTTAGGGTTTTACAATAGTTTAGGCCCTAGCCTATACCGTATTGAATTGCTTTTCATATGCTGACAATGTAATGAATATCTAAAAATTCCAGGAGGTAATTATATGGGAGACAAAGGTTTCAGTTATGGCAACGGTTTCGCATTAATAGTAGTATTGTTCATTTTATTGGTTATTGTTGGAGCAGCTTGGTGCTAATTCTGACATAACCATACATGAATGCAGTCTGGCCGAATCAGTTCTGTTCGGGATTATTCTTTTAGTCCCGCAGCAGGACTGTTTTTTATTGTACAATATGTGACGCTTGATTTACTGGAAATAACAGTATATGCTTTGTAACAAAAAAGAACAGCTATTCAGTGGTTTTTTGATGAAGTATAAACTTTAAAAAAGTCTGGAGATCAAGTGCAAATCAGCCCGCCACAATTAATCTAACTTCAATAAGGGATTGCCTTGATCTAAATTAAAGGAGCATTGTTATGAGTTATCCAGAGGAATTTATGCTATACTTAGTCCATTTTCAGGGCAGCAGGGATTATTTTGAATGCCATGAAATACTCGAGGAATACTGGAAAGAGATAGATCCGGGTGTACGGGACTCACACTGGGTAGGACTTATTCAGCTCGCCGTTTCACAATACCATCATCGGCGAAACAATTTTGGTGGAGCTTTAAGGACAATTGAAAAATCCATTATTATTCTCAGCAACAAAAAGCTCGAGATGCTCTCTCTGGGCATTGATTATACAGAATTGATGAAGGTACTTCGTGAAAGCAGAGAAAATATTAAAAAGCAGCTAACCTACAGATCGATTGATATTCCGATAAGTGACAGCTTACTAGCTTCGAAATGCAAATTCCTTTGCGAGCAGAATGGATTCATTTGGTCCTCTCCCAGTAACATGGCAGATTACTCTTTGGTAAACAGGCACACTGTAAGGGACCGAACGGATGTAATAAAGGAAAGAACCCGGCAAAAAATGCTGAGGCAAAACAAAGGCTGAGCTTGCTGCAATAAGGTTTCTCAAGGTGAAATTAGGGGTAAATGGGTGCCTTTAGCAGCTCTTCAGTACCCCTCTGTACAGTATCGCAACAAAGAAAGCCGTTCAATATACAGGCAGATTTACTAACTCCTTTTTCAAAATGGAGGAAGATAAAAAAACCTGTCATAGCTGACAGGTTTTCGTGATAAGAAGTTTTCGGGTTTGCAGAAAACGATCGAGCCGATCTTTTTCGATATATGAAATATATTGTTAATCGTTATCTTATGCAAGGTCACACTTTTCAAGAAATGCCGCTGTATGTTCATTGGGCTGAAATTCTTTTTCCGGAAACATGTCCATTACAGCTTTGATCATCGTTTTGCCGATGCCTTGAAAACGGAAAGACGGATTAACGGAAATATGCTGGATTGAAACAGTATCATTATGGCCGGCCACGATCCCAACCAATCCGATAACATCATCTTCTTCTTTCCACAAAAAAAGCTGCCAGTTTGTGTCAGTTTCATACTGTTTCATTGTATTTTGAAGTTTTTTAATATCCTTTTCTTCCGGCATAAAGGAAAGCAGGCCCATTGCAATTTTTTCAAAGCTTTTCTTGTATCTTATTAACATAATGATCCCTCGTTACTGAAAAGAACGATGTGATAGTCACATCCCGTTCTTCCCTAAGATGACAGTAATCTTCCCTATCATACATAATATTGTTTATTCTTTCAACTTTTTGCAGGAGAATATTCCTGTGCTCAGCTCCTCAAACGATAAATTTCCAGTAAATCAGGCCCCAAACCACTGCTCCTATTAATAATATGCATAAGAGAATAATATTGCTCTTCCTCATTATCAGGCACTCCTTCATGTAGTTAATTTTATAAAAGCGGTTATTTTTCCTTTGCATTTATTAAGATATTTTATACTATTAACTATAGCCTGTCGTCTACCTTTTATAAAAAGGAAAGATTCTTCCATGGCATTTTTTAACTGAATCCTTTTGCAGGCACCCGTCGTCTAATACTTTAAGGAGGACTAATATGAAATCTAATACAATTAAAAAATGGGCTTTTTCAAGCCTCTTGCTTACAATGCTATTACCAGTAAATGCTCTTGCTGATGCACAGGTTGGAGAGATGACCGTAACCCTTGGAGAGAATTTAACACAGGAACAAAAGAATACCCTGCTCGCTGAAATGAATGCTCCAGAAAATGTGGAAGTGGTAACTGTAACTAATCAGGAGGAGCACACGTATTTAGGTGATTACGTCCCAAAAAGGCTTATCGGGACAAAAGCGCTTTCTTCCTCTGCCATTACAAATGAAGCGGCAGGATCAGGACTGACAGTTAAAACGAAGAATATTTCCTGGGTAACGGAAGAGATGTACATTAACGCACTTGCAACAGCAGGTGTCAAGGACGCAGACATTTATATAACTGCCCCAATTCAAGTTTCGGGAACTGCGGCATTGACCGGTATCATCAAGGCCTATGAGCTTCAATCGAACAAAGCGATCCCTGAGGAAGTAAAGCAGGCTGCAAACGAAGAAATGGTAAAGACCGCACATTTGGGGGACCAGGTCGGAACAGATGAAGCTTCTGCTTTGATGACAAAAATTAAAGAAGAAATCGCACAAAACCCTCCTGAAACTGAAGCTGATTTAAGGGCGATTATTGAAAGCGCCGCAAAAGAGCTCGGCATTACGTTAAACGAAGACCAAATCCAGAGTTTAATTGACTTGTTTAATAAATTAAAAGAATTAAATATTGATTGGAACGCTGTAGGCGACCAGCTTAATGAAGCAAAAGAAAAGCTTACAACCTTCCTTCAGTCAGAAGAAGGACAGTCATTCCTAGACCAGCTTAAGGATGTTTTTGCAAGCCTGATAGATGCGATTAAGTCGTTTTTCTCTTAAGAATGGCAGTCTAGTGAACCGATTTTTTTAGCAGTCATGTGGCAGACTTGGCCCTTTAAATTTAATTTCGATAAAAAAGACCCGTATGACTAAGTGTACGGGTCTTTTCTTCATTATTTACTGAAGCTGCAAATCCAGACGCAATAGATCCTCTATAGATTCCCGTTTTACAACTAAATGAGAGATTCCATTTTCAACGAATACAACAGCCGGCCTTGGTATACGGTTGTAATTGTTGGACATTGAGTAACCATAGGCGCCAGTACAGAATACAGCGAGCACATCCCCGCGCTCTGCTTTTGGCAGCGGCAGGTCCCAGATAAGCATGTCTCCGCTTTCGCAGCACTTTCCGGCAATCGCAACCGTTTCCTCTGCTTGATCAAGTGGACGGTTAGCTAATACCGCCTCATATTTCGCATCGTATAACGCAGGGCGGATATTGTCACTCATGCCTCCATCAATTGCTAGATATTTCCGCAGATTTGGTACTACCTTTTCAGAACCTACTTTATAAAGAGTCAATCCAGCGTCACCGACTAGCGAGCGCCCTGGCTCAATCCAGATTTCCGGCATTGGCAGGTCTGTCTGTCCGAGCTGATCCTTCACTTCTGTCACAATAGCATCAACATAGCTTGCTGCCGGGAGCGGCTGATCCTCCTCCGTATAGCGGATACCAAAGCCTCCCCCTAAATTGAGCACCTTTGAAACGTACCCGAACTTATCGTGAAATTCAGCTAATTTATCGATAATTTTCTTCGCAGCCAGCAAAAAGCCTGTTGTTTCAAAAATTTGGGAACCGATATGACAGTGCAGACCAAGAACCTGCAGCCATTCAGAACGTAATGAGCTTTCCAAAGCTTCTTCTGCTTGTCCATTTTGTAAATCAAAACCGAATTTCGAATCTTCCTGGCCAGTCAGGATATAATCGTGCGTATGCGCCTCAATTCCTGGAGTCACACGCAAAAGTATATTTACCTTCTGTCTCCTGATTTCACAGATTTCCTCCAGAAGAGCCAGTTCGGAAAAATTATCGACTACAATACAGCCTATATTGTGATCCAATGCCATTATCAATTCTTCTTCACTTTTATTGTTACCATGAAAGTGAATACGTTCTACAGGAAATTCGGCAGCAAGAGCTGTATATAATTCCCCCGCTGACACTACATCCAGGGAGAGCCCCTCTTCCTCAGCAAGCTGAACCATTGCTATCGATGAAAAGGCTTTGCTTGCATAAGCAACCTGTGCGGCTACTCCCAATCTTTCAAAGGTTTCCTTAAACCCTCTTGCCCTTTCGCGGATAAGCGCTACATCATATACATAAAGCGGTGTGCCATGCTCCGCTGCAAGATCCATTGTATCTACGCCGCCGATTTCCAAGTTACCCTTCGCATTCACTTGGGCCGTTCCATAATAATGCATTTCTCCACTTTCCTTCCTCTATCCCGTGTTCTTCCCATCATCTACATTTAAAAGCTAATAAAGATAAAATTACCATAGAAACAAGGGAACTTCAACAGGAATTCAGCTGAAATTTGCCCATATTATGGCCGCCTATATCTATCCTGAGGATGCACAATCCTCGGCCTAAGTTTTGATCCGGGTACCGTTGTCCTGAAAAGGATATGCTTGAAGGCTCCAGGGTTAAATGGAATGAAAGGCCATAAATAAGGTGTATGGAGAGCCCTGATACTGACGAGGTAAAGTATGTATACAGTAGTGCCAATAATTAAACCTGGGGCCCGGAAAACCGCTACAAGAATAAGCAGGACCAGCCTGATCATTTTATTGGCAACACTCAGTTCAAGGCTTGGCGTTGCAAAACTTCCAATCGTCGCAATTGCGACATATAAAATAACTTCCGGTACAAACAATCCAACATTTACAGCAATTTCCCCAATTAGTATAGCGGCAATCAGGCCCATTGCAGTCGTTAAAGCAGTAGGGGTATGAATAGCTGCCATTCTTAAAAACTCCATTCCAGCGTCAGCGATAAATAATTGTAAAACTATAGGAATATGGGTGGTTTTGCTAGGACCAATAAATTTCAGCATATCCGGCAGCATATGCTTCTCCAGGACAAATAAAAACCAAAAAGGGAGCAGATATAATGATGCAAAAATAGCAATAAACCGCATCCATCTTATAAATGTTCCTACAGCCGGAGACTGTCGATATTCCTCGGCATGCTGCACATGGTGGAAAATCGTTGTAGGAGCAATGATTACACTCGGTGATGTATCAACATAAATGAGCACATGCCCTTCTAAAATATGATTGGCTGCTACGTCAGCCCGTTCCGTGTAGCGGACAAGCGGATAGGGATTATAACCCTGATTAACCAGAAATTCTTCTACTGTTTTATCTGACATTGTCAAGCCGTCAATCTTAATTGATTTAAGGCGCCTTAGAATCTCATCAACTATTCCCGGATCGGCCACGCCTTCTATATACCCTACTGCAATATCCGTCTTTGATCGTTCACCTACTCTGAATATCTCAAATCTCAGCCGCTCATCCCTTATTCTTCTTCTTGTCAGTGCTGTATTGACGATTATATTCTCAACAAATCCGTCGCGTGAACCACGAATAACTTTTTCAGTATCCGGCTCTTGCGGCTGTCGACCTGGATAGCTCCTTACATCGACAACGAGTCCTTTATCTGTTCCATCTACCAAAATCACGATCAATCCTGATAATACCTCATCCACAAGTTCGTCCATTGTTTCAATAATCTTGACTGATTGGTGAAGAATTCTATTGTGTACCACTTCAAACGCTTTAGAGGCGGTCCTATATTCTGTTTCATTGGTATCAACCAATTCCTCAATGATATTGATAATGAACAATGGGTCGCATAGCCCGTTTACATAATACACTTGTACCTCTTTTTTCAGGAGGTTTAATTTCCTGACACCGAGGTCAAAGCTTTTGCCAAGCCCCACACGTTCCTTCATATATTCTTCCGCTTCAGCGGTGCGTTTCGGAATCGGTGTCATTGTTTGCTGTTTTGTATCCATTATATCCGCTCCTTTCTAGAATAATTTCGATCGCCAGCCTGGTGACGGGTGAACCAATTTTATAATAATCCCGCCTCGACATTTTCCCGATATCACCTATCCCGACCACTACGGGAGCATTCAGCTGATCAACACAATACACTGTATCTCCAGTGATTCTGCCAAGCTCCTGCTCCCTCGCCCCGTATTTATCAACACCAAATTCGGTGAGCTGGCAATCACGGTCAATGCACACATCAACCTTTGTCCATTCCCTGTGATGTGTTTTAGAAGCAACAGCGATTATGCCGAGCACTTCGATATCTTCGTGTCCTGCTACGTAACGCATTGCAATTTCCCCTGCACCCTCTCCTACATAACCGCAATCATCAAACATAACCAGGACCGGGTCATGGGCTGCCTTCTTAATCAGCTGTACGAGCTGTGGACCGGAAAGCACTGAAGGGTTGCCCTGGGACATTGAAATACAGCGGCAGTTTAAATCTGCGGACACACGTTCCAGTGTCCGCTTAGCATATTCATCTCCATCGGCGACAAGAATAACCTTCCTCTTTTCTGCCATCATTGATTTCCTTTCCGCTGACGCTCGATTCAGGGATTAGCGGTCTACAAAATAAACCCATTGAAATAAGGATCCAAATACCTTACCCAAGACTATAGCCATTAATAGATAAACAATTTTCTCCTGGAGGCCGATTCTTTTTGCAAGTATTGGCCAGACATTCAGAACTTCGGTGAGAGCAGCCGCCAGCATCCCATTAAATATTCCGTTTGCAAGCCCTATAGGAATAAGGAAGAATTTCCAAAATCCGAAGGTCGTATCCTGCAGGCTAATCCATCCGCCCGCTACAGCCCCAAGAACAGCAGCAAATTGATACGAATGAATCAGTTTTTCAGTCTTAGTAAGCTGTATCAATCTAGGTATGATACCTAGCACCGAGATGAATGCAACAAAACCTGCTCCAACAGCCAGGCCCCCAGCCAGACCAATAAATGCGGCGAACAGGATTTTAACGCTCATCTAGCTGCTTTACACTTTCCTTGTTTTCATTCATAATCATAAATTGATCCAAATCTTGCTGGTAATTAAAAATCTCAACCTCAAGGGGACTCGGCTCTTCATTGAATCGTTTTCGGAAAAAATGATTAAAAAACAAGATCATTCCCAACCCTAAACCAAAGCTGTACGGAATCTGGATAAGAAGGGGCTTGCTGTCTTCCCTGCCAGTGATTATTTTAAACAGCTTCTGATGCACATCCTGCATGCTAACATCTTCGTGATAGTTCATGATTGTCAAAGCTGTTCCGAAAAAAAGCAGCAGCCAGACTGCAGTGACAGCAAGATATGAAACTTTTCTTTTGTCATATATGATTTCAACGATTGTTTGTGTCGGTCCGAAGGTTTGAACCTCCAAACCTGGCATGCTTTCTAAAATTCTAGCCAGCATCTGTGACAGGTCAATGATCACAATTGTTTTATCCTCGATAGAAACCTGGTGAACAAAGATCTCCTCCACTTTTTTAACCAGTTGTTCCGGACCTAATACCTTTGCAATATTTTTCACTTGTATATTTTGGTCCTGATGCACGTGTACGCGGTAGCGCATTCTAATATAGACCATATTTTCCATGCTTCTCACACTCCGCACGCAAATTTACCCTAAAGGTAGTATCCGTAGGAAATCATTTGAAAATACAGCAAGAGCGATAGAACCATAAATTGGTATGATATTTTGCTGTTGATGGTTTGTTGGAAATTTTTTGAAGTCCATCTCTTTATAAGTGGCAGAGATTTCTTCTTAGAGGATGGTACAGCGAAGCGATTTATCCATTTGAGAATTAAAAAACCATATGAATCATTGATTCATATGGTCTTTCATTTGAGATAATATTTTCTTTTCAAGCCTAGACACCTGCACTTGTGAAATCCCTAGACGGGACGCTACTTCCGACTGGGTCTGATCTTTATAGTACCTCAGATAAACAATCAGCTTTTCACGTTCATCAAGCTCCTGGATCGCTTCTTTCAGGGCAATTTTATCAAACCATTTTGTATCATTCGCATCGGCAATCTGGTCAAGGAGAGTAATCGGATCCCCGTCATTCTCATATACCGTTTCATGGATGGATGATGGACTTCGGCTTGCTTCCTGGGCCATAATGATTTCTTCTGGAGAGAGCTGCAAATATTCCGAGAGTTCATTTACCGTCGGAACCCTGCCATAAGTTTTGGACAGTTCCTCTTTAGCTCTGCGGATTTTGTTCGCCATCTCTTTAAGCGACCTGCTCACCTTTACCGTTCCATCATCCCGAATAAACCTCTGGATTTCGCCGATGATCATGGGAACGGCATAGGTGGAAAATTTTACCTCAAATGATAAATCGAATTTATCTACCGATTTTAAAAGCCCGATACAGCCAATTTGGTATAAATCATCAGGTTCATAACCGCGATTTAAAAAGCGCTGCACTACTGACCAAACCAATCTTAAGTTGCTTTTTACAATCAGGTCTCTTGCATCCTGGTCCCCACTCTGGCTGCGTCGGATCAAATCCCTTACTTCATCATCCTTTAGATGGACTTGGCCCTTTTCTTTTTTGACACCCACATCCATAAGCAAATCTCCCTTAATTGCACAAAGCTTTACTTTTAGTTACGTGCTTTTTTAATCGGACGATCGTTCCTTCTCCACGGTGTGACACTACCTGAATTTCATCCATAAAATTCTCCATAATGGTAAAGCCCATACCTGAACGCTCCAGCTCAGGCTTAGAGGTATAAAGCGGCTGCATCGCTTCCTCCACATCATCAATTCCAATACCTTCATCCCTGATTGTGAGCTCGATAAGATCATCCTCAATTGTTACTGAGATAAAAACGGTGCCCTCAGGATTATTTTCATATCCATGAATAATGGAATTTGTCACGGCTTCAGAAACAACCGTTTTAACTTCAGTAAGCTCATCCATAGTCGGATCCAGCTGGGCAATAAAAGCAGCAACTGTTACACGGGCAAATGATTCATTTTGGCTAAGTGCAGAAAACTGCAATTCCATTTTATTTTTCATAACCTAGGCAACCCCCAATCTTTGTAAAGCATTTTCTTCGGAAACCTCGAGCTTGATAATTTTAAAGAGCCCGGACATATCGAATAAACGCTTTATCGACGGGGAAATAGCACACACAATCATTTCACCCTGTGTTTGTTTGATTTGCTTATATCTCCCAAGAATCACACCAAGACCCGAGCTATCCATAAATGATAGCTCCTCAAGATTTAATATAATATGCCGGATTCCGTGCTTCTCGATTTCACGGGTAGCCTGGTTCTTGAGATCTTCTGCAGTATGATGATCCAGTTCACCTTTCAGCCGGATGCAAAGAATCTGGTTCCTTGCCTCCATTTCAATAGTAAGACTCACTATATACAGCCTCCCTTTTCTGTCGTCTAGTGAGTCATTTCTATTTCCTTATACAAAATTCCTTCATGGTGACAAAACTAGTGCTTATTCGAGATAGTCAGCTCCGGTTTTGTACATATTTAGACAGAGACTGCTAATCTGCAGAGGAAAACATGCCGAAAGCCCGCTTATACATTTGCCACCAGCTTGCTTTCTCTACTGTTTCTTTAGCGACAATCGGCGACTTGACTAATACCTTTCCATCCTTCACGATTGAAAATGTTCCGATTCTATCTCCTTGCTTGATTGGTGCTTGAAGGTTTTTCTTAATCGAAATTTTATGAGTAAGATCCTTTATATTGCCACCCTTTTTCGTTAAGACAGAAATCGGCTCGCTTGTAACAGCGGTTACTGTCTTGGAGCTGCCTTTGCTGACTTTAACCTTTTGCAGCGAAATTCCGCGTTTATAAATCGGATGCGTCATATACTGAGAAAAGGCATAATCGAGCATCTTTGTTACTTGGGCATTCCGATCTTTAGGGGTAGGTGCACCGAAAACAACAGCGATTACCCGCATATCTCCCTTTTTCGCCGTAGCTGTTAGGCAATATTTTGCCTCATTTGTAAAGCCTGTTTTTAGACCATCTACGCCAGGATAAAATTTAACTAATCGATTGGTGTTTACAAGCCAGAATTTTTTTTCCGTGTCTTCCCGCAAATATGACTCATATGTTCCCGTGAATTTAGTAATTAAGTTATATTTAAGCAATTCCTTACCCATGATTGCCATATCATGCGCAGTACTGTAATGGTCAGCTTCAGGAAGTCCTGTTGCATTTTGGAATTTCGTATTCTTCAATCCCAGTTCTTTCACCTTTTTGTTCATCATGTCGATAAAGGCTTCTTCTGATCCGGCAATTCTTTCAGCCATGGCAACGGATGCATCATTCCCTGAACCTATCGCAATTCCCTGAAGCATTTGTTCAGTTGTCATTTCTTCGCCAGGCTCAAGAAAAATTTGTGAACCTCCCATTGAAGCTGCATACTCACTTGTTCTGACTTTCTCCTTCAACGTTAGTTCGCCTTTGTCGATCGCTTCCATAATCAATAGCATGGTCATAATTTTTGTCATGCTTGCCGGCGGCAGTTTTTCGTCCGAGTTTTTTTCATATAGAATGGCGCCTGTATCTCGTTCTATCAAGATTGCCGATCTGGCATTTTCGGCTAGTTCTACACTTTTCTTTTCAGAAGCCTTGGCAGCTTGTGCTGCCGGCAAAATTATGCTGGACAATAAAACTACAGTAAAGCATAGAGAAAGAATGCGTTTCATCTCCAAACCCTCCAATCTTTATAGCTTCCATCTTTTCCAAACCAGCCAAATTTATACAGCTGGTTTTAGAAAAAGATTTTCTAAAAAAATCAAAAAAAAGCTGATCCGTCGGATTTCCCCCGCGAATCAGCTTTTTTTGCTATAAATGTATAAATTTTACCCGTCAGGCAGTAATGACTTTATGGATTAAAATCGGTTTTGGCACCGAATCAGTTGATATACGGATATTTTCATAAAGTTTCTCTTTAACTTCGGATACATCTTCAAAATTGCTGTAAATGGTCACTAGAGATTCTCCTTTTGAGACTTTATCCCCGATCTTTTTGCGGAGCATCAGCCCAACTGCCAAATCGATAACAGAATCCTTCGTAGCCCTTCCCGCTCCAAGCAGCATGGCTGCTGTTCCGACTTCATCTGCAACGATTTCGGCTACATATCCGTCCTCTTTCGCCTCGAGTTCAAAGATGAATTTTGCCTGCGGCAGCCTGGCTGGATCGTCTACAACTTCAGCCTTGCCGCCCTGTGCTTCCAGGAAAACTTTAAAGGCCTTAAGCGCTGAACCATCATTTATTGCATTTTCGAGAAGAGCCCGTGCCTCGTCGAGTGAATTTGCCTTCTTAGCCAGAAGAACCATATGGCTTCCTAATGTCAGCGAAAGCTCAGTCAAGTCCGCTGGCCCTTTCCCTTTAAGCGTATCAATGGCTTCTAGAACTTCAAGCGCATTACCTATCGCATAACCAAGCGGCTGGCTCATGTCTGAAATGACAGCCATCGTATGCCTGCCAACATTGTTCCCGATATTAACCATGGCACGAGCAAGATCCTCTGAATCCGAAAGTGTCTTCATAAACGCTCCTGCGCCTGTTTTGACATCAAGCACAATCGCATCAGCGCCAGCGGCAATTTTCTTGCTCATAATTGAGCTGGCTATCAGTGCAATGCTGTTTACGGTAGCCGTTACATCCCTCAGTGCATATAGCTTTTTATCAGCTGGTGTCAGGTTACCGCTTTGCCCGATGACTGCCAGCTTGTTTTTATTAACGAGACTGATGAACTCTTCATTTTCGATTTCAACATGGAATCCTTCTACTGCTTCCAGCTTGTCAATCGTTCCACCGGTGTGTCCAAGTCCGCGCCCTGACATCTTCGCAACCGGTACACCAACAGAAGCGACAAGAGGGCCGAGAACCAATGTCGTAGTATCGCCTACTCCTCCGGTACTGTGCTTATCCACCTTGATACCTTCAATGGCAGACAGATCGATCACATCCCCCGAATGAACCATGGCCATGGTCAGGTCTGCACGTTCTTTTTCTGTCATCCCATTAAAATAAATGGCCATCGCAAGCGCACTTATTTGGTAGTCCGGGATTCTTCCGTCTGTATACCCAGCGATAATATAATCAATCTCTTCTGTTGCCAGCTCCAGCCCGTCCCGTTTCTTTTCGATTAAGTCTACCATTCTCATTCCAATTCACCACTTTTTGTTAATTATGGTTAAAAAATAATTACTTTTTCACAAATACTATTTCTAATTCCAGCGCCCAGGAATTTTTATGCAGTAAGAATAACGCCCCGAACAACACAGCGTGCTAGTTCCCGCTTTGAGACAGCACAAGGAAATCCTTCGGCAGCAATTCATCGCACGAAACAAAGCACTGCTTTGAGAGGACGTGATGATCATAGCCAACTCTAATAGAAAATGCCCGCTTCGACATTTGGCGCAGGACTGGATAGAACTTAATCGTCGTTCCTTATGTGTCGATGAGAGTCAGGACAGCGTTTCCACAGGACCAGGTTGTTACCGGTTTTAAGTTGCAAAACTGGTGTACCTAGCTGTTCCTCCTTTGTCGGGGAAATCCGCTTTTCTTAGATTTTCTTTACAATTTCCTTAATCAGACCCAAGAAGCTATGTTTTACTTTCTCGGTCGTTTCAATTACTTCTTCATGGGAGAGCGGCTGGTCTAGAATTCCCGCAGCCATATTTGTGATGCATGAAATTCCTAGAACCTTCATGCCGCTGTGCCTTGCTACAATAACTTCCGGAACGGTAGACATTCCTACCGCATCCCCACCAAGGACCCGGGCTAAGCGGACTTCTGCAGGAGTTTCATAGGTTGGTCCAGAGTTGCCGACATAGATACCTTCCTTAAGGATAATACCCAGCTTCATGGCTGCTTCCCTGGCCTTTTCTCCAAGTTCTTTATTGTAGGCTTCTGACATATCCGGGAAACGAGGCCCAAATCGTTCTTCGTTTGGCCCAATTAAAGGGTTTGTTCCTGTATTATTAATATGATCGGTAATCAGCATTAAGTCTCCAGCTGAAAAGTCTTCATTAACCCCTCCAGCAGCATTGGTTACTATTAGCTTTTCAACCCCTATCATCTTCATGACACGGACAGGGAATGTGACTTTATCCATTGAGTAGCCTTCATAAAAGTGAAATCTTCCTTGCATTGCAACTACGTTTTTACCGCTTAGTGTTCCCAGGACCAATTGGCCTGCATGCCCCTCGACAGTTGATACCGGAAATTCCGGGATATCTTGATAGGCTATTTTTATCGGATTTTCAATTTCATCGGCCAGAACACCCAGGCCTGATCCTAAAATTAAACCAATTTCCGGTTTTGCCTCCAGTTTTCCTTCAATAAATGCCGCCGCTTTCTCAAGCTTTTCATACATCATACAAAACTCTCCTTATTCTATATCGCCTAAAATGTTTTTTCCGTATAAAGGCATTTTAACTTTAAAATTGGCTGCAACCGTTGCGCCGATATCAGCAAAAGTGTCTCTCACAGGAAGCTCTTTACCAGGTGTAAACCGTTTGGAATACATAAGTAATGGAACATATTCGCGAGTATGGTCTGTGCCCGGATGAACCGGATCATTTCCGTGGTCTGCTGTAATGATCAGTAAATCATCTTCTTTTAATCTTTCAAACACTTCAGGCATGCGGGCGTCAAATTCCTCGAGGGCTTTCCCGTAGCCGATCGGGTCACGGCGATGTCCGTATAGCGCATCAAAATCCACTAAATTCAAGAAGCTTAAACCTGTAAAATCCATATCAAGTGTTTGCAGCAGCTTATCCATACCATCCATATTGGAAACAGTCCGCAGGGATTCGGTTACTCCTTCTCCATCATAAATATCGGAAATCTTCCCGATAGCGAGTACGTCGCACCCTGCATCCTTCAGTTCATTCATTACAGTTCTGCCGAATGGCTTCAGTGCATAATCATGGCGATTTGGCGTACGCTGAAAATTTCCAGGTTCACCGATAAACGGACGGGCAATAACCCGGCCCAATTTAAACTCATCCCTAAGTGTAATTTCCCTAGCAATTTCACATATTTTGTATAACTCTTTCAATGGAACCACATCTTCATGTGCCGCTATCTGCAGGACAGAGTCTGCTGATGTATAAACAATAAGCGCACCTGTCTTCATATGTTCTTCCCCAAGCTCCTTGATAATCTCCGTACCGCTTGCCGGTTTATTGCCAATAATACTGCGTCCTGTTTTCGCCTGGAGCTCCTGGATCAGCATCTCCGGGAATCCATCAGGGAATGCGCGAAATGGGGTACTGATATTAAGACCCATGATTTCCCAATGTCCAGTCATTGTATCTTTTCCCCTTGAAGCCTCTTTCATTTTCGTATAATAAGCAGTTGGTTGCTCCGCTTTTTGAATTCCCCGGATTTCACGGATGTTGCCTAGCCCCATCGCTCCTAGGTTAGGCATATTAAGGCCGTTCATTTTTTCAGCAATATGGCCAAGTGTATCCGAACCGATGTCGCCAAATAATTCAGCGTCAGGCGCCTCACCAATCCCGACTGAATCCATTACAATTAAAAACACGCGTTTGAAATGTGATGTGTTTTCCATATATATCCCTCCTGTTTTATAGCTGATAGGAAAATATCGTGAAAATAGTAGCTGCTCCGTACCTACTTCCTTTGGAACATTTCTGCCTTATTTTTCTTCATTGTATATTTCCCTTAATAAAGTGGATTAATCTATGTATAGCTGTTTTCTTCTTAATGTCAGAAGTCTGACCTCTATATTTTAAACGATTTGTAAGCTCTCTTACAATCCAAGAATTCCAATTGCTTCAGTATAAAACAACTCTGCTATTTGGCAATATCCGCCAAAGCGGCCGGTTTCCCTATCCGGCCGCTGGAGATTTCTCTCAATCTTTAATTCTACTATTATTTATGCACGAGGATGAAATTTGGAATAAACATCCTTAATCCTGACATTAGTTACATGTGTATATATTTGGGTAGTTGAGATATCTGCATGTCCCAGCATCTCCTGTACTGCACGGAGGTCCGCACCATTCATTAATAAATGAGTTGCGAATGAATGCCTTAGCGTATGCGGGGTCAGTTCTTTATCGATTGTTGCTTCTTGTGCAAGCTTCTTCAGAATTTTCCAGAAACCCTGTCTTGTCAGCCTGTTGCCAAGGTGATTAAGGAATAATGATTCTGTCTTTGATTTGCGGTTAGCAAAGTGCGGCCTTCCCTTCGACAAGTAATCCTCCACCGCCTTTAACGCCGTTTGCCCAATCGGGATGATTCTTTCCTTGTTGCCCTTCCCGACACAGCGGACAAATCCCATCGCTGCGTGCACATCGCTGACGTTCAGATTTATCAGCTCACTAACCCGCATCCCGGTTGCATACATAAGCTCCAGCATCGCTTTGTCCCTTTTGCCATAATGGGTGTTTTCCCGGGGCGAATCCAGCAAAGCCTCTACCTCTGCCTGGCTCAATGCCTTCGGAAGGCTCTTTTCCAGCTTAGGGGAGTCGATATGGACGGATGGGTCTTGGTCCACCGCCTTTTCCCTTATTAAAAATTGATGAAACGAGCGGACCGAAGCAATATGGCGCGCCAAAGTTTTCGAGGATTTGCCCTGATCCTTCAAATGAGCTAGAAAATGAATGATATGTGTCCTGCGGCACTCGTTCCAATCCGAGATTTTTTCGATATTATTCAAGTAAGCCATATATGATTTCAAATCCCGTTCATAGGACACCAATGTGTTCTTTGCCAGTCCTTTTTCAACTGTTAAAAAGTGAATAAAGTCCCTAAGTTGATATTCCATTCTATTATTCTCCGTTCAAATAAAACAGCAATAACCGGTCAAACCATGTGTCATCACCTGACTCAACAGCCTTGGTAACCTTTATTGCCGCCCCTTTTGGTTCATCATAACGCTGATAATTCTCATACTCTTGATTAAACCATACCATTCCGAAATAAAAAAGAACAGTAAAGCTAACAAACAAAACAAAAACTTTCAATGTGTGATATGCATTCCTGATCGTTGCCTTCATTCCATGCTACCTCCGATCATGTTCCTATTTCAATCTATGCCAAATAGGACAGGTTTTATACATAAAAGAACTATTCCTGCCCCTGTGGATTATGGAAAATAGCGTTTGTAAACTGCCTCTTGTTATACCGCGTCCTTCTGGCTATCTTTGATCAATTGTCGCTTTTTGAACAATAAATGAGTACATGGAAGAATCCTAAACTGGATTTACAGGGTACTTTACGGAATGAATCATATTTTCTCTGAATTTGTCCTGTTATTACGGAATTGATAGATATTTCACGGAATTATTTTATTTTTTCACGAAAATTAGTCATGTTTTTACGGAATTATTTCGTTGTCCTGATTTCGATTTTCACGCTCATTCAGGATCCAGGAAAGAAACCGATTTTCAAGGCACTTAGTACACTTTTGACATACTCTTTTGACACAAATATGTGCTGTCTTCAGCTGGATCTCACAAGCTAACTAAATTCCAATGAAAGACATCCTGATTAAATCTTGTACCTTTTTTCAAAACATCCATTGCATACCCTCAGGATTCAGCCATGAAAATCAAAAAACCCTTTCCCGCTGGAAAGAGTCTAAGCATTTGATTCTTGATCAGAATCATCTGTTTTACTTTGGCATCTATGGCAAATTCCATGAAATGTCAGTCTATGGTCCTTAATTCTAAAATTCCAGTCCCGTTCCACTATTGCTTCGACATCTTCAAGGAGGTCATCCTGTATTTCATCGACCGCACCGCATTCAATGCAAACTAAGTGGTGATGGAAATGGGCGGCCCCTTCCTGCCTTAAATCGTAACGGGATACGCCGTCTCCAAAATTTATTTTATCAACAATTTTTAATTCGGTAAGCAGTTCAAGTGTTCTATAGACAGTTGCTAATCCTATTTCAGGCGACTTTTCTTTCACGAGGAGGTACACGTCTTCGGCACTTAAATGATCCTCTTCATGTTCGAGTAAAACACGGACGGTTGCCTCCCGCTGAGGTGTCAGCTTATAGCTGGACGAGTGCAACTGTTTCTTTATTCTATCAATTCTAGTCTCCATAATTTCCCCTCCCGCGCCGCAGTCCTTATTATTATATCAAATAGCAGGGAACTGTCAAAATACATTCATTTTTAATAAAGAAAAATAATTTTTCTAAAAAAAGAATGAATTTACTTAGCTAGCAGGGAAACAGCGTTTTTCATCAGGACGGGAGAAACGTAGGCTTCCATTGCCCCGGCCGCGGTTAAAAAGATAATTGCTGCCGCAAGGGCTCCAAAATAGCCAATTAGAACTGGTTTTAGCGGTTCTCTTAACTGTTTTATGAACACCCGCTTGATTAGCTTTATTGATAAAGATACTGAAAGAACGGCGATGAGAATAAAGACCGGGATCACGATAATATTTTGTGGCAGTATCGCAACAAATGAAAGCAGCAACCCATTCCATCCCATTTGGTTCACTAAAAATCCGACTGTAAATCCGACAACCATACCCTTTAAAAATAATAGTAAAAGAATGATTGGAAGCCCAATTATCGAAACTCCAAGAATCCACATGACTCCTATGTATTTAACATTGTGGCTAAGACTTTGAATAAACATTTCAGGGCTAGCTGCGATTTTGCCCAGCGAAACCTGTCCAAAAAACTGAGATAAGTAATAAAACAAATCTTCTTTTTGGGTGAAGCTTAAGCTATTGACAATCACTGCCCCAAATATTACCCCCATCAGAAAAAGGACGGTGATAAAAATGTAAATTGAGGAATTGTTTCGAATATGGTTGGCTGCGGCGGCTTGTATTGCGTTTTTTTGCTTCATTTTAACTCCCCCTGATTATCACTTACTAGATTCTATGATTTCTGCTCTCGTTTATGACATTTTTATTTAGCGGCATCCAGTACCATTCCCTAAAAAATATGGTTCTGATATATGATATAAAAAAATTAATCCCTGCTTTGACAGCAGGGATTAGTTACTTATTGTCTATAGTATTACACTGCTAGAATAAACACTTTCAAGATATTCCAGAACAGGGCCATATCCCCTTTGTGGGATGTCCTTTAGAAAATAGGTAATATATCGATTATCAGATATCGATTCAAAAGTAGCCGTGGACTTAACTTCAAGGCGCCATTTGACTTTAGAAAATTCAATAGTTGTATCTTCTCTATTTGCCTTGTTTTCAGCTATGACATCCTGTACAACTGCAGCTACTTCAGTTGAGATATCAGCCCCGGAAACACCAAGGCGGTCCCTTAACGCCATTTTTAAAAGTGGGTGTTTGTCCAATCTTGGAGGCAATATGTCATTGGCTGCTTTTATATAGGCATTTGTCTCGTCATCACCATTATTTATATACTCGTTTTGTTTATCTTCTATTAGTTTGCTTATGCTATGGCCTCCGTCAAGTGCTTTCTGAGCTACCGATTCTGGGCCGGCATCAAAGTCCTTCACTGCCTTATCCGTTGTCTCCAGCAAAACGGAGGTACCAGCCAGAGCAGCCTGTTCAACTGATAGATTTGCTTGCTCTTTTACTACATACACCTTCACAATATTTATTGTAAGCACAAAGATCAGAGCCACAATCCCCAGCAGCCAGAGCAAGTAAAATGTGGAGTTTCCTTTTTGATTTCGGAGATACTTCATGGAGCCATCACCTTGCCGATGGCCTCCTGCTCCAATTCCAAAGATGCTTTTTTTCTCCATTGTTCAGGCACAAACGTAAGAGAATGTTCCGTATATAATATTATTTTAAACTTTCCATTCCCCAAATCAGAAGGCACCAGGTTTTTATAGGAAATGATTTCGCTGCTGCCCAGCGTTTCCTGGGCGGAAATAATAGCCTCATTTAACTCATTAGTGGCTGCAAAGGTTTTAGCTGCATTATTAACAGCCGTTTTTGCTGTAAATACCGCATACCCTGAAGCAACCACTTGCCAAAGCAGCAGGAAAAACATGAAGTAAAACGGAAGAATTCCAAGAAATTCAAGGCTTACGGAGCCTTTTTCATTTCGCAACCGCCTCTTTGAAGCTTTGCTTCTCATTTCCCGTCCCCTCCAATCGATTTATTTTAAATTGAAGGTACCAAACATGAAACAGAACAAGCAGCCAAGGTTTAAAAATGTCCTCCTGATATCTGTCCTCCAATAAATCTCTTACTCTAAAAACAGAGTAATAAAGCAGACCTAAAAAATAGAAGGAGAAAATGACATCAAAGGAAGTAAACAATGCATTCCCGTAAGGAGTAAATACCGCACCGCCTATGAAATTATGCAAAAAAGAAATTCCCAGTAATACGGTAAACACCCACCATACTTTAACAGGAATTAACCTCCGCTTATCAGCGGTTTTAAGGGTTTCCCTTTCCTTTAGGAACCAATATCCGAGATAGGCACCTAAGGTCACTGCGGTTAAAAGGATTACCAGCCATACACTAACCTTTTTAAAACCCCATTCAAATTTTTCATTCGCCATAGGCTGCACCCAAATCTTTTCGATATTTAATAGTTAGGTAAAAGAAAATAAGCGGAAATAAAAATGCATTCAGCAATACGCGGACGATTATATAAACGAAACTATTATTTTCAAAGTCAGCTAACAGGTAAAGGGAACCTGACCATACCAGCAGGTTTAACGCTGCAATAATCAAGACATCCAAAAGGATAAAGATATGTTCCTCTTTTAAAACCTTCCAGACACCGCTAATAGATTTTCTGATGCTTTTTTCATCAGAAAATAAAGGAATCAGCAATATGGCTGCTGTAGCCAAAACCGTTGGAATAAATAACAGTACAGAACCGAACATTCCTATAAGGAACAAAACGATAGTAAAGAATCCAATATAGCCAAATTCCCCAAAAAACACCTTCAATAAATCCATCCAGCTATAAGGAGTTTCACTTAAATCATTTTTGGCCATGTAAAAGAAAGGAGGAAACAAAGCTGTAAAATTAATAATGATTAAAAAGACTATGATCAAATTATTAAGCTGAATGGTTTCAAGGCCTCCAAAATAAGCTATGGCCGAAAAAATAAAAAATGTAAAGGGCATAACCAACACTAGATTAATGAGGATAATATTTAATAAATGCCGATTAAACATATCAGTAATATCCCTAATCATTTTGAAGTTCCTTTTTCCTGTTTAAAATTTGGATAACGGCAAATGACACAATAAGTGAAATGGCTGAGTTACGGACCAGCCCTTTATTGATTTCTGCAGGATCAGCAAATACCATTACATCAAACACGAAAACAGCGAATAACAGATTGATTACAGTTAGTGAAATGCTGGCCAGATAACTGGCAAAATAAGGAGTCTCCGGATTCCAGATGGGTGCAAGCACACCGTTTAGTACATAACATAAAACGTAAAGAATCGACAATGAAAGTGCAATCTGATTGATATTAAAAAGTCCAAGCAAAAAGGAAATAAATATAAACAAAGCCAGCACAATTCCAATTCCCTTTAAGAACCCAGTTAGATTAAACATATTTTCCCCACCATTTATATTCAGAAGTCTTATCAGCTTTTTATATCCTCTGGCCTCTTTAGCATGGCAGACGATATAAAGGATACTAATAAACCAATGCCAAATAACATCAGGGAAATAAAGAACGCCCCCTCGTTATCATTCAGCATTTTCATTATCAGGAGCTCCTGTCCATTTCTAAACGAAAAAGCCCCGATAATAATTAAAATAAACAAGAATACAAAAGTGCCAAGAGCAATCTTTGATCCTTCAGGCCGGTGAAAGGCCTGAAAGATCAATTCCTTCTTAAATAATGAATAGCACAGTACCAGTAAATACAGCAATAGAACTGGCCAGAAAAGCAATGTATCATTGGTAATTCTCAACAGTGGAGTTACCGTAAAAAAACCCATAGATATAAGCATTATAAATGTTACGAGAGAGTTATACCTTACCGTACCCGGTACAGTTTTCCACCAATACCTGGCAAGGGATAAACCTGTTATGGTTATAAGCATATTTAAGAGAAAAATGCGAAGTGACCCGGACGGAATGGCACTAGCTCCTGCACCTATTAAAAGATCCAGTACTAGCAGGCCAAACGCATTTCCTTTCATAAAATCAGCTTTCTTATCCAAATAATCCACCCAACTTTCTAAATCCGCTCTTAACACCTTTGCTTATCCCATCATAAGCCCACTTAATTCCCTTTGTAACAGCCTTTTTGGCCTTTCTTCCGGTGCTGGTTCCATTTATCAGATAGGTTGTGATAAGACCAACGGTTAAACCTGCAGCTGCTCCTGCGACAGTACCCAAACCTGGAACTACCGATCCGGCTACCATCCCGGTTGCAATGCTGGAGGCAACACTTCCTATAGCAGTAGAACCTACCCCAATGGCCAGCTCGGTCGTAACATCTGCTGCAAAGTCCGTAGATCCCCAGCCTGTATCAGCTTTGCTTCCGGCAGGACTATAATCCCAGATAGACCCGGCAGTTGCCATGGCATAGTTTAGAGGGCCGTTCATTTTCATCACATTGCTTTTTGCAAAGAAGGCCTTATTCAGCCCTTTTTTGCTAAATGGATTCCAGCCATCATTGATACCGGAAACAACAGAGTTTTTTACGAAATTTTTAAAATCCATGTCTGTAGTCAAATTCTGTTTGCTTCGCTGAAATGCATTAAATGTTGTTTCCTTTATCCTTTTCGTATGGTCTCCCAGTGCCCGTGCATTCCCATTCACATCATAGCTTTTAAATCGCTGGTAAAGATTATTCAGAACTTTGTTATCGAATTTCTTCCGGCCAGATACTTTATAAGCGTCCGTTCCGGCAATTTTTTCAATGTTAAATCCTCCATACCAGGAAAGAGCGGCTCCAGCAACATCACGGTTTAAAAAACCGAGACCGTAGGTTTTATAGTCATCAAAAAAACCTGCAACATGGCTAAACCAGCCTCTTTCTCCATCCGTTGTCTTGACAAGAATATTTAACAGGGAGGGAGGTTTTTCTTCTCCGGCAGATCCATCACCGGTTCCGGCACTTCCACTCGGACCCTTGCCGGCAGTCACGCCTTGGCGTCCATTAGGACCAACGCCTCCATTCACGCTTTGGCTCCCGTTAGGACCCTGGCCTCCACTCATGCCTTGCCCCCCGTTCAGGCCTTGGCCTCCTTTTATGCCTTGGCCCCCGTTCAGGCCCTGGCCTCCATTTATGCCTTGGCCTCCGTCCGGTCCTTTTCCTCCATTAGCACCCTGTCCCCCCTGAACACCACTTCCTCCATTTATTGGAGTTCCGCCTTGAATGGCATCTCCATTTTGTTCCATGCCCTTAAGCTCCCAGTATAGTGAACCAGGCGGGATTGGGGTTGCATTCGGAATGATAAAAGTACCGCTGGCAAAAGGTTTTGCGGGAAGGATTGGCTGCCCTGATGAAGAACCTGCCTTCCCTGCATCAACAGGGTTGCCTGGCTGATATACCTCTCCAGGAACAATGAATGCGCCCCCTTCAATCGGCTGGCCAGGCTGATAAGCTTTTCCCGGTGTGATAGCCTTTCCCGGTGTAATAAATGTGCCGGCATAAATTATGGATGGGAAGAAGAGCCAGAACATCAGCACAGCGGCCATTATCACGGCACATAACCGGTGGAATATAACTTTACCCATCAATCGCTCACCCCGTTACTGAGTGTTTTGCTGATATTTTTGCTCCAAAGCGCTTATGGCTTCTGTGTAGCTTTTTTCATTTAATGCTCTAAGTTCTTCATTAAACTTATCAATCTCGCTAGAAATCCAGTCATGATATTCATTATTTTTCTTTTCAAGGTAATCATAGGATTCTCTTTCCATTAACTTTTCCTGCCAAAAGACTGACATAATCAGGTAGATGGTTGTTTCTTCATCCGTACATTTAACTTCTTCATTTGTGATATAACTAAAAATATCCAAACTGTTCCTCGTTTTTTTGTATTCGATATTCTGCATACCCTGCTCTTTCCAATCCTGCCATGTTTCAGCGAGATCATTAAGTTTTGACAGTTCTTTGCTTAATTCCGTCTCGTCTGCGACATTTGAATAGAGTCCTTTTGTGGCAGCAGCGATTTCATTTAGCTGATTTTGTCCTTTACTGTCCACATCAAACCCTATGACATTTACGATAGGAGTTACATTGGAATTAAATAAATCTGTAGCAGCCTGTACCGGGTCATCTTCACAGGTGGAGATGCCGTCGCTTACAAGATAAACAATGTTGGTGTTTGTCGCTCCATCATACTTTGATAAATCCTTTTGAGATTCTCTCAAAGCAAGCCCTATCGGCGTCCAGCCCACAGGTTTGATCGTATCAAGTGAAGCCTGGAATTTACCTTGTTCATATGGAGAAATAGGATAGACAATCTCACTGCTGCTGCAGGAAATCTGTTTATCCGAATCCGCATTGCTTCCCTTTTGCCCGTACACCCTTATCCCCACATTTGCTTCTTTAGGGAGAGTGCTGACAAACTTCAAAATAGATTCCTTGGCAGCATCCATTTTTGCTTTTCCGTTTACGGTTTGTGCCATGCTTCCTGAAGCATCCAAAATGATTTGCACATTTAGCTTTTCTTTAAACTGGTAGCGTGTATCCTTGATCTCTGGATCCCCGATTGATTGAAAACGCAGCTGCTTTATTGCTTCCTCAGGGCCTTTGTAATCCTCCTGGACCATTTCTAAAAGTTTATTATAAAAAAGATCAAGCTCATTTTGAGAAGGGCTTTTAGATATATCTGGCAGGTCTTTAAATGTGTCCACTACCATCTTTTTGTCCTTGTCATTCATGAAAAAGGAAAATTCCTCATACTCTCCAACCTGCCTTGCAGCAAGCTCTTCATATGTTGCAGGAAGCGGTTCTGCCTTGACTTCCTGCTCTGCAGATGCTTCCTGTAATTCCTTCTCTTTTCCTTCTTCTTTCTCAGCTTTTTCACTTGATTCCGTTTTATCCTTTGAGTGTTTTTCGCTTGCCTCAGCTTTTTCTTTTTCGGTACTTGTTTGCCCATCCTGGCTGCAGCCTGAGACTAAAATTAAAAATGCAGACATGATAGCAAAATGGATTTTTAACAGCTTCATCATTTCCCACCTTAATTGTGCCAGACTGATATGTAATTGTTTCCTTAGCCTACCATTTGGGTAATTTTATCAATAATTTTTGTAATGACATCTCCGATGCTTCCTTCACTCTTGCTTACAGCCTGAGAAACAATACCTAAAACAAGAATCAGTAAAGCAGCGAGACCAAGCCATTCCAAAGACTGGGCACCTTTTTCGTTTTTCACTGGATACATCCATTTTGTCCAAGCTTTAATCATCATGTTTTTCATAGTAAAAATCTCTCCCTTTTCATTCGGATTATTTAAAAATATTGAATAGATTGCTATTGTCATTGAATAGATTGATGGCCATTAAGCCTCCAATCAATGCCAAAGCAGAAGGCATAACGATAAATGTAGTAATCAGAGTTACTTTTGGCGAGGCCTTTGCAGCCTGTTCTTTTATTTTTTCCTTTTTGATTTTCCTCATTTCACCGGCCTGATGCTTAAAAGTACGGGAAATGGGAACACCCAGCTTTTCTCCCTGGATAAGCGATTTAATCAACATTTGAAACTCTTTGCTGCTGTTTCTGTCCAGTAGTGACCGATAGCCTTCCGCCCGGGGAACCCCTACATCCGTTTCCTGGATAAAGCGGCCAAATTCAGTCTTGATTGGTCCTTCAAAATAAGGAACAATATCACGTAAAGCCTGATCCAGGCCAACCCCTGCCTGCAGTGTCACGCTCATTGTGTCCAAAAAATCAGGCAGCTGAAACGATAATTCCTCCTGGCGGTTTTTAGCTTTTTGGTTTAGCCAGAGAATCGTGCCCATAAATCCGGCTACCGGATATATGATAACGGCAACTTCTGCAAAAGGCAGCCTTAATATCAGTGATATCCCGCCGATCAGCAGGCCAACGATCATCAGAAATATTTTTAATCCCTGAAAGCGCTCGACTGTTAAATGGTAAGGAAAACCTGCCTGCATCAATTTTTTTTGAATATCTTCATTTTCACTAAAAAAATTAATCCGCTGCCCCATTGAAGAAAAATCATCAGCATATTGGAGCATTTTGGAAATGATCTTATCTTTTCTCGTAATCTTATGTTCCAACGCATCGTATATAAACGTTTTTTCTTTGATTTCCTCTCTTAGCTCTGCTTTAGACTGCAAATAGTTGTAAAAACTCTTAAGGCTAAGGGCTAAAAAGATAAGACAAAGGCAAATAATAATAACTAATAATCCATCCACGTTTTCACACCCTTATATTTGTCACTTTTCTTACAAGAATGAACGTGAGAACTGTTCCTCCAAGGAAAAATATCAGCAGAATAATACCAAGCCCTGAAAATAAGGGGTCGAGGAACCCATCAATAACATTATTCATCATAAGTACTAGAATAATAGGGATAACAGGAACCAGATAGGAGACATATCTTTGCTCCGCTGTCATTGTTTTTATTTCCTGCTGCAATATTTTTCGTTCTTCAAGCGTCTGGCTCATTTCATCCAGAACCGAGTAGAGGTTTCCCCCTGCTTTCTTCTGGATTAAGAGCGTGGCTACAAACAATTGAAATTCCCTACTGTTAATCCTTTTTTCCATTGACCTTAACGCTGAATTAAAGTCAATCCCCAGGGTAATTTCCTGTGCAAGCCTTTGAAACTCGCCTTTAGCCGGCTGGCTGATTTCCTGTGCTACCAGGTTTATTCCTTGGGTTAAAGTCATCCCTGAACGAGTGGAGTTCGCCAAGAGCCGGCAAATTTCAGGAAGCTGCTCAATAATCCGCTGCTTTACCATGTTCTTTCTAATCAGAAAAAGCACCCTTTTGCCAGCCTCAAGCATAAAGCCTGCCAAAATAAAGGTGATTGACAGTTTTAAGCTGAAAAAGTTTTGCAGGATGATGATGATGCCCATGTAGGAAACCACCAGGGCGCCAATATACTCGGAAGGGGTAAACGGTATATTTGCACCCGTTAATTTTTCATATATCGGCTGGGCTGTTTCTGTTCGGTCAAATCTGTCCCCTAATAAAACGATGAAGCTTTTTCGCTTATTTCCTTTATTATAAAAATCGTGAACATTCTTTCTCCATTCACGTTTGTCCTTTCGATAGTCCAGATAGTAATATCCGGAAATGATAAACATCAGGACAGTAAGTGCAGTAACTATAAAAAGTGTCATTGCTTCACCCCTTCGTATATCGGAGTAAAGGCCGCCTCGGGAATCGTTATTCCAAAAACCTCAAGCCTGCTCAGACACTGCGGGATGTATCCAGTAGGCGTGAAATATCCTTTAATTGAGCCATCCTGCGTCATGCCGGTTCTTTTAAAATGGAAGACTTCCTTTACTTCATGGGATCCATCCGGCTTTTTGACGACTTCGGATATAGAAATGATTTTCCGGGTACCATCTGTAAGCCGGGTAGCCTGGATAATAATATCAAGGGCACCCACAATATATTCTCTAATGATATGGCTCGGCAGCTCCATTCCGGCCATAACCACCATCGCTTCAACCCGCCGGAGGGCATCATCCGGAGAATTTGCGTGGACCGTTGTTAATGATCCCTCATGCCCTGTATTCATCGCCTGAAGCATGTCAAATGCCTCACCGCTTCGGACCTCTCCAACGATGATTCTGTCCGGCCTCATCCGAAGAGCATTTTTCACTAGCTGCCTGATGGAAACTTCACCGCTGCCTTCAACATTGGCTGGCCTCGCTTCAAGTCCGGCAACGTTTGGACGGTCGAGCCGAAGCTCTGCAGAATCTTCAATAGTGATAACTCGTTCCCCATATGGAATGGAGGCTGCAAGAACATTAAGCACGGTCGTTTTTCCGCTTCCTGTTCCGCCGGATATCAATGTGTTCATTTTTGCTTTGACAATTCCGTCAAGAAAGTCGGCCATCGCAGAGTTAAGGGAATGGAAGTTCAGCAAATCATCCATTTTAAACGGTTCTTTCCTGAATTTTCTGATCGATACCAATGTCCCATTCAAGCTAATGGGCGGGATAACCGCATTCACCCTGCTGCCATCAGGTAGGCGGGCATCAACCATCGGGGAGCTTTCGTCAATCCTTCTCCCGATTGGAGCGACAATCCGGTCGACGATATGGCGGACATGATCATCATCACGAAATGCAACATCTGTTAGTTCAAGCTTTCCAAGCCTCTCGACATACACTTCATTCCAGCCATTTATCAAAATCTCCGTAATCGCAGGATCATTGATTAATGGTTCAAGTGGTCCATAACCAACCGATTCATCAAGAATGCGTGTTATCAGAATTTCCTTATCATGGCGGGAGATAATAACCTTTTCTTCCGCCATAAAGTGACTCACAAGCTGTTCGATCCTAAGCCTCATCTCGCCCTGTGAGAGCTGGGTTAGCGCTTCAAGATTCGTATCTCTTAAGAGCCTTGCTTTATAGTGCTCCACCAATTCATCCACAAGATGATTTTCATATTGATAGGATTGCAGTTTTACTGAGCTGGCAATTTTCTCTTTACGTTTTTCAAATAAGGATGCCATTATGCATATCCCCCTACTTCAATACAGAAAGCCCCCATTTTCTCACATCTTTTGCAAATGGGATAAGCCTTCTCTCTTTTGCAGTTTTTCTTACCGGCTCCCCCTTGTTCAAGAAAGGCTGCAGCCCTTTATGGTCCAAACGGACAGCGGCCGCAATGGGAAACCTTAGAACATTTTTAAGGTCTTTTTCCTGTACTTCATTTTCTCTTCCAATTTTATTAAGGATAATGGAGGTCCTGGACGGCAGCTCAATTCCCAATCTGACCGATAGCTCTTCAAATTGCTTTAACACTTTTAATGAAGGGGTATCTGGATTCAATACATAGTAAATCTGATCAGATTCTTCCAGTGCTGTCACAACATGGCTATTCATATACGATGGCAAATCGACAATTACAAAATCAAAGCTTCGCCTGCAGGTTCTTAATAATTTCGCAATAAATTCCTCAGATATTGTTTCTGCTGTTTCCGCGTCACAAGGACTAATCAGTACTTCCAGCTTAGAAGAGTCCAGTTTTTGAGAAACATTTCGGATATGGCTCTCGTTTAATTCATCAATAACCGGTGTCAGATCGGCAATCGACCGGTTGGATTGGATAGATAACAGCGTTTCAATTCCTCCAAATTGGAGATTAAGGTCTATTAAAATCACTTCGGCGGCCGATTCTATTTTTATCGTTTGAGCTAAAGCGGTAGCCAGATTAGACTTTCCGCTTCCCCCATTTCCGCTAAATAACGAGAAGATCTTTCCTCTACCGCTTCTAAATGAAGCAGGGGCATCCGCCTTTTTCATTTTTTGAGCTTCATAGTTTTTTACTATGGCAGGAAAGCGGCTAACGAAAAGACTGTGTTCCTCCGGATAAACAAAGAACTCAGCTGCTCCGGCTTTTGAGATGTTTCTCAATTGGGTAAAATCTGTTTCTTTTGCAATGTAAATGACTAATGTGGATGGTCCTACCGATTTTATGTATTGAATGCTTTCCATTGCAATATCGGTTTGGGGCTGTACATAAATAACGATATCCTGCACGTCCCTGTTCACTTCTCGGACAGCTTCCTGGGTATGTATCAGCTGGACAGGATAGCTTGCTGAGACAGCATTTAATATTTGATTATGTATGACCTCATCGTCACTGATTAATAGAACTTTCAGATCCGGCTCCATATGATTCCCTCTTGCTATTTATTTTTGCTTTCATTTGTTGCTGCTGATGTTTTTGGCTGATTAGGCGCTGCAGCTGGTTTAGACACTGTTTGACCGGCATTCGTCACGGGCTGTGCTGTTTTTGCAGCGGGCGCTGGCTGTGCGGCCTTCGTTTGATTCGCTGCTTTCGTTTGGCCTGCAGTTTGAGGAGGATCCTCTTTTCCTACGTTGGCTTTCAGTACTCTCACTTTATCTGCATAATTTTGTATATGTATTAATTTAGGAGCGTCCTCCATTTTAACTTCCAATGCAACGCCGGCAAATTTATCGCCTTTCCCTTGTGCAAAAGCCACTGGCACATCTCTCATAAAGATTTCCGTTTTCGTCTGCCCTTTATTTTCAGTAGAGACGATTATGTCTACCCTATCTAACGTTTCAATTATTTGATCAAACTGGACTTTTTCGGAAGGATACATAGCAACCAGCCTATTGTTTTCTTCCCGAAGGTTTGAATATGGCTTTATCATGTTTTTGGTTATTATTTCTTCCTTTGATAAAGGGACAACGGACACCATATTCAGCAAGTCATCCTTATTTTTAATGAAGCCTTCATTTACGAATTTGTTTGGAATATCCATTGTAGTTATTTGATTCTCTTGAATAGGTTCCCTCACAGGAATATTAGTCCCTGCGACATATACTTTTGTCATGCCCCCCAGTTCTGCGTTTAAATTCTTGACCTTCTCGTACACTAAATAAGCCGCAACAGAAGCTAAAAGAAAGGCAAGAAGCAAAAATATAGCGGCTCTTCTCTTTGACTCTAACATCCTGCATCTTCTCTCCTAAAATAGGTTTTTCCGAGTTAAAATATGGAAATTTAATCATTACTTTTTACCTCGTTTAAAAACCTATAAACCAAAATTTACCGGAAATATACCATATATCTCTACACAATAAGTATCATCTGTTCACAAAAACGTCAAACTCGCCAGTAAATTTGTCAAATTTTGCATAAGAAATAAATCCTATAAATTGCAGCACAGGAGGAATAATTTAGGTAAAAAGCAATGATTCATCAGGATGTGAAAGTGGAGGAGATGCAATAAAGAAACTCTATTTTTGTAAAAATCCGTTATTATTTGTTACAACTATTACAAATAATAGGTCTAAAATCTTATTTTCCACTCCGGTCATGTAACATTTCTTTTCTTAAAAAGTTCAGAATTTATAGAGTAAAAATTTTTCCCTGAATACTTCCAATATTTTCAGTTCAATCTACTTTTTTAATATAATAATCCTAAATGAGCAAAAAAGCTGACGAGGTTTTCCTCGACAGCCTGATTGCAGAAAGTTTCATATTTCGTGTAAACCCTACCAAGTGTGTGAAAAGCTATTTAGAGAGTCTTATCCGATACCTTGACCTTTCCATACTTCCCTCCGCCCCCCGCTTCAATCTGCAGCTTTCCGCTTCTGGCAAGATCAATATAATAAGCTACTTTTTCGGGAACAACCTTGAGCAGTTCACTATATTCAGCCTTATGCAGGATCGACATTTCTGTTCCAAATGCATCCAGCAGGCGGTTCATCAGCTTTGGTCCTAGCCCTGGAATAAATTCAAGCGGGACCTGGTGAATATATGGAGGCCTTTCCGGTCTTTCGATGTCATCGCCGCCCAGTTCTTTAATACGTTCTGAAACACCTTTAATAATCTTACTGCTGCCGCAATGGCTGCAAGCTGCAGCGTTAATATCCTGCCCGGTAAGACAATTTGCACAAACTGTTTTATGGTATTTTCCAAGTAAAGGATTTAATCCATAGTTGGCTGCTACTTTTCTCCCGCCTTTCATCTTCAATGCCTTTTCAAGCTCGGAAAAGCTGGATGCCTGCATCTCTATCTTCTGGTACTCCCTCGCAATTTTTCCGAGCGAGTGGGCATCGGAGTTCGTTAGAAAAGTATAGCGCGACAGTTCTGTAATGGACTCTGCCATTTGAGTGTCAGAGCTTAAACCAAGTTCGACTGCATCTATTAAATCACTGTCAAAAACCTCATTTAGGCTTTGCTTAACCCCTTTGCCGTACATACTTTTAAATGGAGTAAACACATGGGCGGGAATAAATAGCCCCCCAAGAGATTTTACTGCTTTTTGAAGGGTTGTGGCATTAGTATAAATACGCTGTGAGCTTAAATGAATATTCTTCACATGTCCGCTCATCCAAGCTGAAAAGGTTTTCATCCTTTCAATTGTGGGTAAATATGCGAGCACATGTATCGGCCCATTGCAATGAGCATCATTGATCTCAATTTCAGAGCCCGGGATAAAGGTCATGTCTCCGTACTGAAGCCCGCCATCAGGTTTTTCGGCTAATTGACCAGTTTCCAACAACTCCATAATTTCCTCTATTACCTCCGGAGAATGGCAGTCGATAATGCCTATCATATCCAAGCCTTTTCTTTCCCTTGCTGTTGTCAAAGCATTGCTAAGCGTAAGCGACCTTGATCCCGTAATTTTAACGGCCCTGCCGGTTTTCGTCCGGCCAATATGGATATGCAGATCCACATAATATTCATCCATTTTCTTTCGTTGCCTCTCTCAGCTGTAAATATTGGACAGCAAAGGCCGTCTTAGCATCGTATATTTTTTCCTGTTTCATATAATCTATGGCTTCTTCCAGCCTCAATTCCAGAATCTCAACAAACTCATCATCATCAGCAGAGGCTGGATCTTCCTTCTTCTTCAGGTTTTCGGCAAGAAATAAATGAATAAGCTCGTCTGCAAAACCAGGGGATGTATAAAAAGATGTTACATAGACCATGCTTTCAGTTACATATCCTGTTTCTTCTTCAAGCTCACGATGAGCGGTTGCGAGAGGCTCTTCTCCTTTTTCAAGTTTGCCGGCTGGAATTTCTACCAAACTGCGTTCCATTGCTTTACGGTATTGCTCAACCATCACTATTTTATTTTCCGCAGTGATTGCAATAACCGCTACTGCACCGGGGTGCTTGATGATTTCACGTTTTGATTTATTGCCGTTAGGCAGTTCAACTTCATCAACCTGAAGCGAGATTACTTTACCATCAAATATTTTTTCCGTAGATAACGTTTTTTCTTCAAATTTCTTCATTTTTGCCACTCCTTGTTCTATTAACAGCATTATTGTTCATACATTTTACCATAAAGTGAAACTTCCATCAGCGGTATGCCCCACTGGATGTGGACATGCAGGCATTGTCAAACTTTGTGCATTTTCATCAAATAATTAGTTTCCCGCTGATGGTTAGTTGAGGCCCACAGGACAAGGAAAGCTCCGGCAGCGATACATCGCACGAAACAAGGCGATAGCTTTGTGAGGATGTGGGTCACACAGACTTTGCCACAGGACGTGAAGTTTGTTGTCTGTGGTCTGTTATTCGGGCCTTTAAGGGCAGTTTTCCCAAAAAGAAATGCCCTTGAATCCCTATAGATTTAATAGGGGAAATTACTGCCCGTTAATCAGTGATAATGATTCTGGAGGTAGTCGTATGAAGGTATATGTATTGGATAAAGGAATCGTTCTAGCAGGAAAAGGCTGGGAGATTCAACAGAAATTGAAAGAATTCCGCCGTAAATATGTTCTGGTAAATGATTGGATCAGCGATGTTCATAGTCTAGCTAAAACAAGTGAAATAAAAAGGGTAAAGTGATTTTTTTGAGATAAAAGTGGCTCTCCTATACAATGAAAGTACCTAAAACAGGAAAAGGAGAGGTCCACATGAAAAAAAGAAGGCTTGGAAACTCGGAGCTATTTGTATCGGAAATGGGATTTGGCTGCATGTCGCTTGGAACAGATGAAAAGAAAGCGGCACATATCTTACATGCTGCTATAGATGAAGGGATTACATATTTTGATACTGCGGATTTATACGATTTTGGCAGGAATGAAGAAATAGTTGGAAAAGCATTGAAGCCATTCCGTGATAAGGTTGTTTTATCAACCAAGGCAGGAAATCGCTGGAATGAGCGAAGAGACGGCTGGAGCTGGGATCCATCCAAGCAGTATATCAAGGCAGCCGTAAAAGACAGCTTAAAACGGCTCGGCACCGATTATATTGACTTATACCAGCTTCACGGCGGTACCATTGACGATCCTATCGATGAAACAATTGAAGCTTTTGAGGAACTTGTCCAGGAAGGATATATTCGTTATTATGGCATTTCTTCGATCCGTCCCAATGTAATAAAACAGTATTTAAAACGTTCATCAATCGTCAGCATCATGATGCAATACAGCCTGTTTGACAGGCGACCGGAGGAATGGCTGCCGCTTATTGAAGAAAATCATGTCAGCGTCATCGCCCGCGGACCGGTGGCTAAAGGATTGCTCAGCGACAAAATGCTATCCAAAGCTTCCGGCGGCGTAAAGGACAATGGTTATTTGGATTACAGCTTTCAGGAGCTGGAGCATATATTGCCATTGATCGCGGAAAAGCTGCCGTCAAGAAGCATGAATGAGATTGCTTTGAAGTACGTGCTTACTTCATCAACTGTAGGAGCGATCATACCCGGTGCCAGCACAATCGAACAGCTTCAAGAAAATGTGAAAGCAGTGAATAGTCCGCCGCTTACTGAGGAAGAGCAGAAGATTTTAAATGAGATTACTAAGCAGTCCATCTATGAGAGCCATCGGCACTGAATTTGAGGTACGGGAACCCTTCCTTCACCAACTAAGCTAATACGTAAAATGAGCAAAAGTTTATGGAAAAAGTCATTTTTATGCAGATTAACTCGTTTAAAAACAGGATGTGTTTCTACACACAATGGTTTTACTAGAAACCGATTCCTTCTTCGAAAATTAATCTAGCCGAATTAAGGAATATCTATCCGATTCAAAAAAATCTATCCAAAACGGCAATCAATCTAGCCGAATTTCATTTTTATGATTTAAGTAACATTAGCGAAACTAAGAAGGGGGCGTAACATTGGCTTACTCCCTTGCCCCTCTTCTTTTTTTAGCACTTTTTTAACCAGCAAATCTCTTTTTATTCTTTTTCAAGGACTATACCAAAATAAAATTCATATATTCAATCATTACCTCTTAATTATGTTATACCATCTCAATAAGTTTCCATAAAAAAACCCGGTCTATTAAATGACAGGGTCCCCAAGCACTATTGATTTACATCATTATTCCGCCATCAACATGAATGACGGTTCCGTTTACATAGCTAGCTTCGTCTGATGCAAGATATAAATAGGCATTTGCAATATCTTCAGGTTTTCCTAGCCTGTGCAGCGGAATCATTGCCTTAAGCTGTTCAATTACCTTTTCCGGTACGGATTCAACCATGCTTGTTGCGATGAAGCCTGGTGCAACGGCGTTGACGTTGATACCTTTTCTGCCAAGCTCTTTTGCCCATGTTTTCGTCATGCCGATTACACCGGCCTTAGATGCGGCATAGTTGGTTTGGCCGATATTGCCGTACACTCCTGATACTGAAGATGTGCTGATGATTTTTCCGTATCCTTGCTTAACCATTGCGGGCACAACGGCTTGTGTACAGTGAAATACACCAGTCAGATTGACATCGATAACGCTTTGAAAGTCCTCTGTACTCATTTTAGTAAGCATGGAATCACGGGTGATGCCTGCGTTATTGATCAGGATATCAATTTTGCCGAACCGTTCAAGCACGGCTTCTACCATGCTATCGACACTATTACGGTCAGCTACGTTTACTTGGAAAAATTCTGCCTGATATCCCTCTTTTTTCAGCCTATTTACACTTTCCACACCAGATTTGTCATTAAAATCGGCGATGGCCACCACCGCTCCTTCCTTTAAAAAAACCCGGGCAGCCGCAAACCCAATGCCATTAGCCCCACCAGTGATAACTGCAACTTTATCCTTTAATCTCATACTGCCTTCGATTCCTTTCTTTCTATAAAGTTTTCTATCTTATTAACTGTAAGTCCAGGTTTTCTATCAACGGAGAGTGGCCACAGCTGGTCAACTCTACAAATTCTGCCCGTCCTTCAAAGTATTCAGCAATTTCCCTCGCTATTTCACTTTACCATATTTTTCTTATTCTATTAAGATTATAGTTTTACACAATCTCAATAAATAGCTGGCTTCGAAAGTGTTACATGGAAAACTATTAAATCAATTTAATAGCGCTTTTCCTGTACGGGAAAAGCGCTGGCTTTTTCTATTTAAAGTTCCGCCAGTCAGTATTGCTCTCGTTCAGCAGCTCTTCAAAGGATTTATTTTTTTCTTTTTGTTTGCGTTCAAACACCCTTTTTGCTTCCTCTTCTTCTTGTCTTTTCTTTTCCGCCATTGAAAGTTCATTTTTTGTATTTTTCAGCTTTGCAAGCATTTCCTGATTGACCATATCCCCTAGTGTCAAGGCTCCATCATTTTGTGCCTTATTGCTTTTTCTTTCTTGGAATTGATTCTTTTTCTTCATCTTGAGACCTCCCTTACATAACCATTATAACACGGTTACCCGTTAGTTTTTTATTCAAAAGGCTCTATCAAACTTGCCTGTTAATTTTCGCTCTAGTGCGGTTCGGGAGCCTCCTCGGCGCTTGTGCCTGTGGGATCTCCCTTGACCCGTTTTTCCCGCAGATTAGCTTCCCCGTATAGACACCGCACGAGAAAATGCGAATGGAAAAGCGGAAGCGCCCTGTTTTAGAGGAAGAACGGCTAAATTCGCCACGTCCTCACAAAGCTGCCGCTTTGTTTCGTGCGATGAATCGCTGCCGAAGCATTCCTTGTCCTGTGGCGACGCCGTTCTGACCCACATCCTGTGGGCCTCTGACAAGCATAAGACATGCACTGACAGAAGGCGCTTTTTGCCTTCCGAAGTGATTGGCTTATG
>NZ_QVTE01000038.1 GCF_003429095.1 Peribacillus saganii | reverse complement strand
AGGGTGACGACATATCGTCATCACCCCAACATTTGACGGAGAACCACTATATAAGTTCGGCTGCTTTCATACCTAATAAGCTGTTCGTCCATTGCGGCAAAGTACGGCTGCTTTGTATAATCGCCTGCAAATATCAATCTGTCAATAGGTGTCTCTTGAATCGGACGCAGCTTTTGGTTGCCTGGCTCCAGACTATAATAATCATACACATGAATATGGACCTTCTCTTCCCACTTCCAATTTTGTCGGGATCGATCCCAGCCTTTCTATGCACTTTTGGCAAATAAGTATAATAGCCGATAAATCGGTGAAATCCGGATTTGATATACATACCTTTTTCATCATAAGAAGAAGTTCTCCCTCCTACAACTTTTTCTCTTTCCAGCAATAGAACTGATTTTCCTTTTAAGGTAACCTCAAGGACGCATGTAAGCCCCGCAAGCCCTCCGCCAACAACAATCACATCAAATTCCTTCACTATTTCCAACAATTAAAAAAATTTTATACCTTAGTTGAACGGGGCTATTTTATTCATTGCAATATTTAGAGATTTGTGCTTTATGTATCTGTTTAACCCAATTTACTTTCTCTTGTCTCACAAACAAGTATGGATATTTAGTTTTACACCTTGCATATATATCAAAAAAGGAGGGGTTTCTTTGGCTTATTTATGGACGGTAACGATAGGATATGTGATGATTCTCGGAATGGTTGGCGGATTTTTTTCCTATTTTTTTAGATCAGCGGTGGCACCGGAGGACGCAACGACGATTGACCCGCCAAAAATGACCTAAAGTATACAAATTGTAGCGGCTGACAATTGTAAGTTCTTTATCCATTTTCCAGTTTCTAAGAGATTTTGTCCTCGTACACTATTTATTTGTCCAAGTTTCAACTGTCCAAAGCTCATGGCGCATGAGAACCAGTTCCCTAGTTTTATTCAATCCTTTTGATAATAAGATAAAGAAAAACAGTGTGATTGCCTGTTTCGCATCACACTTTTTTCTATTCATATAGTAATCTAATAAAACAACGGAATGACCAGCAGCTGCATGGAAATATGCGCAAACATATGAGCCACAATGGCATATTCAAATCCTTTTTTCCAATAAAGCCAGCCGAAGAAGATTCCGCCGATGCCGTTTAAAAGAAAGCAGCGAAGAACGATTACTTCCGTTAATCCACCAAACAGCTGGCTTGTGGCTGGAAGATGCAATGCCGCAAAAACGAGAGACGCGATCACGATGGCAGCCCAGTAAAAGACAGGAGAAGCATTTTCTTTATTCCGCTTCCCCACTTTAAGAAACAGCCATACAAGAAGACTCATAAAAAACAGCCGGACTAGAACTTCCTCCAGGACTCCTCCGTACAATACACCTGTAACCATTCCCCTAAAAGAAAACTCGGGCGTGCTATCTCCGATTGCATCTATCCTGTATTGATAGTAAAAACGGTCAGCGCCCACAATCAACAAGGCGGCAGCAGCACCTAACAGCATGGATAAAAGCAGCGGCCCTTTTTCAAACGATACTTTCTTCCCTTTTGTAAAAACTGAATCCAATATGTCAAAAGATAATCCTGTATTTCTGGCTAATTTTATTCCGATAAAACCTAAAACTAAACTCGTAAGAAAGATCTGCAAGCTTGCGGCAACACTCACTAACTCCATAGGAATCTGTATATTATTGATAAATTTCTGGTAATCTCCTGAACTCAATGTTTCCTTTAAGGTATCCAGCTGATACGGTACCAGGAATAACCCAGCAACAAAACTGATAAATGCTAAAAGCAAAGCAATTTTAAAATCCTTCTTTTTCACTTTTGATTTCCCCCTTTTTTATATACCCAGTGCATAACGGTGCAGCAGGTGATTTTATTTATCTTTTCTTTCGGGAATGATCGTAGCAATATTTCTGGCAGTCCGCTCCGGTGATGGTTCATTTAACATCGCTTTTTGGATCAGCGCGCCTATGCCTCTCATAAGCTCCATGAATTCTGAGTCTGATAAATTTAGGCCGGCAGCACGATACATATCCCCATCTGTCAACAAATCCCCATGTTCCTGGTTCAAATAGTCCTCATACATACCTGCTAGCTGTGCAGTTTAAAGCAAGAAAAAAATTCAAGATGATCTTCGATTGAAAGTTCGGCTAGCTCCCCCTGGGATAAAACTGCAGTTTGTTTTAATCCATAGACTTTTTCTACTGTACCCTGTACCCGGTGTTCCTCGAGAATTTCAATTAAATCGGCTTCGAGCAGCTTGTTTAAATGGCGATATAAGGTTGCCTGCGGCACATCTTTGATGTGACCAGATAATTGCTGGACAGTTCGGGTTTTTCCGTTCAATAAAGACTGTATAATTTCCATCCGGACCGGATGCAGTACAAGTTTTGTTTTATTTTTCACCCTGTTACCTGCAAAAAATTTGAATTTCTTTCAGGAATGTAAAACAATATTATCATTTTTGATATTAATATACATTTTGATAACAATAAACCATTATATGGATAAATATTAAAAAAATGGGGAATTTTAATGTTAGAATCATAAAATCATGGAGGTTTTAGCATGAATTTAAACAACAACATGGTATTTGAAATAAAAAGCGGCTTTATGCCGAACCTTAGCAATTCAGATACATTAAAGATTATCGAAAGCAAACAAGGCAGTGTCATAATTCAAATGAATAACTCTAAGTGCAGAGGCGTTTTTCCGTTGGATAACTTTCAATACTGGATAAGAAAAGGAGTCCTCATTCCGATTAATGGGGGGCAAAAGGAAAAAACATCCTAACCTTTTCTGCAAAAGGAAAAAAAGATGTAAGCATCAGCTGCTTACATCTTTTTTCCTAATAGTTTAGATTCTAATTTTGCGTAAGTGTTAAAGAGTTCTTTGTTTTCCTCCGACAAAACATCCAGCTTGTCCATTAATTCCTTGTTGCCAGGTTCTTTTTCTAGCATCTGGCTCACCTCTAATCTGTTTTGAGCATTGTCTCTTTGATCAAGAGAAACTTGATTTATTTTTTCAAGAATTTCGTGCTTTTCGCTTTGCTCCATTTTTATCACCCTTTCTTTTATGCAAGACGTTCGCTACTTTTATAATATCCGTATCCTGTTATCCTAAACAAAAAGATAAAAACTCTTTAAGACGCTTTTCTTTGCTGCAATGTGACATCAGGTTTATCTTTAATAAAGAAAGCAATGATCGCGAGTATTAAAAGGAAGAGGATAGGAAGGTAAAAACCATCTGCAGGACCAAATTTTTCAGATACGGCACCGATAAGCCAGCCTGCAAAAGCCCCGCCTATACCTGAAGCTACATACACGAGACCAAGAGCCGAACCGCTGGTGTCCGACAGCTTTGTTCCGATTGCTGTCGCAGTCGGGAATAATACCGATAAAAATAATCCAGCTGCAGCAAATGAATAGACCCATTGTTCTGCAAAAAACTTACTGAATGTCATATTTGCTACCGATAGCATAGAAAAGAGGATAATCGTCTTTTTCTCCCCCAATTTTTGAGTGATAAACGCTCCACCCAATCGGCCCAGTGTAAATAGCAGTGAAAAAACGGATAAAATTGTTGCCACTATTGCATTTTTTTCAGCAGAGCTTGCTCCACCAAGTTCCAGTGTTTTTAAGAAGCTAGGAAAGAAATTAAGGAATGATACTTCTGCAGCAACGTAGAAGATCAGGAAAATCATAATGAAAACAAACTGAGCATTCTTTAGCATTTCCTTAAAGGCTGCGAAACTTGCTTTTTCAGTCTTTCCTTCCGGTATCTTTGTAAATAGAAGCATCGCAATGAAGGCAACCATTAATATTCCGATACCGATATAAAAAGCTCTCCAGGAAATATTCACTGCAAACATCCATCTAAGTAAAAGCGGAGTAACGAACATTCCCACCCCGTATACTCCCATTGTAATATTAAACATCATCCCCTGCCTGTTAGGATAAACAGCAGGAACAATCGCATTAGAGGCAACAGTCATCGCGCCAATTCCAAATCCTACAATCAAGTAAAACCCTAGAAAGAACAGTACCGTTTGGGCTGCACCTGTACCAAACAGGCCTGCCGCCATAATCACTGCTCCTGCCACTGTCATATATTTGAGACCCTTTTTATCAACTAGATAGCCGCTTACCACACCTGCTATCGTAAAACCCCACTGGAATATGAAAACCACCATTCCCATCGTATTTAAATCAAGACCAATACTTTTTTTGACTTCATCTAGTACAATACCTTTTGTACTTCCAAGCCCTCCTAATAGGAACATCGTAACGGCCATGATTATTAAGGCCGCTACATTTTTGCTCTTACTATTATTCATTTTTTGTCACTTCCCCAAGTTGTTATATTGTAAAAGTTCCCGCTGGAGAAGTTGCTAAACGTCTTGCTTTGTTATAGCAAAGTAAATAAAAACGCTTTCTTTATTGTGGAAATTGAGTTGTAAACCCTTACGCGAAATATCTATAAAAAATTTTTACCAAATTGAAATCATTAGTCAGATAGCATCATATTAAAGTTCATTGTTGATTTTGACACTTTGTTGATGTCTAGGTGCAGAACCCAGCCCCGACGCACAGGATATGCTGGCGTCGACGTTCCTTATGGGAGGGAGCTTCCGCTTTTCTTGGAGCGGAAGGAGTGAGACTCCTCGAAAATGCAACCGAATTTTCTCGAGCTGTGTTTATTCGGGGACGTCAATTCAACGTCCTGCGGGAAAAACGGGTCAAGGGAGCCCCATAGGCGGCAGGCACCGAGGAGGCTGCGAACCGGCCCCGAAAAAGCGAGTACCTGGAGCGGAGATCAACAGGCAAGTTTAAGCAGATCCAAAAATTAAAAAGGCAGCTCTTCACATAGAACAGCTGCCTATTGTTCATCCGATAAGCCAAAAAAATACTGGACCTGTTTTGGATAAGCCTCCAGTTCTTTTTTGCCGATCGCGCTAATGGTATACGTGCCTCTTTTGATTTTATCAAACCAGTGATAGTAGTTTTTATTTAGTATAGATAAGGTTTTATCACCTGTTCCCATCTCTCTTAAAGCCTTTGGTGATAATGGCCCAAAACGATCAAGCAGACAGGCGATATGAATGCAATTCTCCTTGTAGGCAGTCATCAGTTTTGTTTTACTGCTGCCCCCCACATTATAGTCACCATTCCTGCCATTGATTTCAGCAATCATGGAGGCTCTATTTTTCCGGTTTCGCTGCATGCTTTTTAACCGGTCAAAAGGTTCTGGAGAAATGGCAATCTCCATGTTTGTCCCGCTCTTCTGAAATGAAACAAGAATCAGGCCAAGCTCCAGGCGCCGAATCAAATGGCAAATATCATACCATTTTTTTGAGCCAAGCCTGTGTTTTGGCTTTGGAATTGCAATATAGACAAGGTCAGTGATCCGCTGGCGTTTGGCGGCCTGGACCAATAGTTCAACAGTTAGGTTAAGTTTCATTTCCACAATAACCAGTTCCTGTTCTCTGACGGCAGTAACGTCACAGTGGTTTACTTCGGCATATACATCAAAGCCCTTTTTAACAAAAAAATTCCGGATTGGCTCATACAGATCCGTCTCCAAAATTTTCGCTGTTTTCCTTTTCATATTATCTCCTCTAAATCATTCAATAAAAAAGCGATACTCCAAAAAATAGAGTACCGCAATAGACATTAAATTGAAACCCTGTTTTCCAACACTCTCACAGTCCAGCCAAACGGATCTTCTACTTTTCCTGTTTGAATACCGGTTAAAGTATCGTATAATTTTGTCGATAATTCACCTGTTTTGCCATCATTAATTATAAGCTTTTCTCCATTCCAGAAAAGTTCTCCAACCGGTGAAATGACTGCTGCTGTTCCGGTTCCGAACGCTTCCTCCAGCAATCCTTCTTTATATGCCTGGTACAATTCTTCAATAGAAATTCTGCGTTCAGTCACTGGGATATTCCAATGCTGCAGCAGTTCAATAATGGAGCTTCTTGTAACCCCTTCTAGGATGCTTCCGTTTAGAGCGGGAGTAACTACTTCTCCATTGATTTTAAAGAAGATATTCATGCTGCCTACTTCTTCAATGTACTGTTTTTCTTTTCCATCAAGCCATAGAACCTGTGAATAGCCGGCAGCTTCTGCTACTTCTTGCGCTTTCAGACTCCCTGCATAATTCCCTGCTGTTTTGGCGTTCCCCGTACCACCTACAGCCGCACGGACATATTGATTTTCGACCGCAATTTTAACCGGATTGATGCCTTCCTTATAATAAGCTCCCACAGGTGACAGAATGATGATAAACTGATACCTTTTGGAAGGTGACACACCTAAATAAGGTTCCGTAGCGATAATAAATGGCCGAATATAAAGGGAAGTGCCCTCTGCAGTCGGAATCCAATCTCTCTCAATCGTAATTAATTGTTTTAATCCTTCTAAAGCAAATTCTTCATCTATATGCGGCATGCATAACCGATCATTTGAGCGGTTCATTCTTTGCATATTTTTTTCGGGCCTAAATAACAGAATTTGTTCATCCTTGGTCATATATGCCTTTAGCCCTTCAAATACAGTTTGCCCGTAATGGAATACAGTTGAAGCCGGATCAAGAGTGATTGGCTGGTATGGTACTATCCTTGCATCATGCCACCCTGTTCCTGCTGTATAATCCATAATAAACATATGGTCGGTAAAAGTTTTTCCAAATACAAGCTGATCTGAAGCTGGTTTTTGTTTTCTTGCTGTAGTTAATTGAACATCGATTTTCAATTTTTCCCCCTGCTTTCTCTTAAACTTCGCTTTTATTATTTGTAACCTACTTAAATTAAATCGGCTGTTTTTAATATCAGCCGGTATTTCTTAATCCTGCCGCAATACCGCTGATAGTCAGCAGCACTTGAGTGATTAGTTCATCATCAGGCTCCTCCACACTTCGAAGCTCTTTGATAAGCTCAACCTGCAGGAAGTTTAGCGGGTCCACGTATGGATTTCGGCGGTGAACAGATTCCTGGATATTTGGTGTATGGTCCAGCAGCTCTTCGTCACCTGTAATTTTGAGCAAAATATTCTTTGTTTTATTATACTCTTCAACAATGTTTCCAAAAATCCTCTCGGCAATGGCCTGATCTGCCACAAGTGAGGAATATTCCTTGGCTGTAGTAATATCAGCCTTCATCAGAGCCATCTGCAGATTATCAATCGTAGAACGGAAAAATGTCCAATCCCGGTACATTTCCTGCAGTATTACAAGATTATCAGTACTTTTTGAAGCAAAGCTTTCCAAGCCTGTTCCGGCTGCATACCATGCAGGGAAAAGCTGTCGGCTTTGCGTCCAGGCAAATACCCAAGGAATGGCCCGCAGGTTCTCAAACTTATTGCTGTTTTTCCGGGCCATCGGGCGGGAACCGATATTTAAATCCGCAAGCTCTTTTAAAGGCGTGGCCTGATTAAAATAGACCAAGAATTCCGGATCCTGGAAAACGAGAGATTGATACTTTGCCAAAGCCGCTTCGGATACCTGTCCCATCGCCCGAACCCAGCTTTCATCACGAAGATGCCCATGAACAGATTTTTTTAATACATGGGTTGCTGCCTTCAATAACGTAGAGGTTGCTTGCTCCAGGCTTCGGTA
The DNA here is from genome assembly GCF_003429095.1 of Peribacillus saganii. Lineage (GTDB taxonomy): Bacteria > Bacillota > Bacilli > Bacillales > DSM-1321 > Peribacillus > Peribacillus saganii. The sequence continues at coordinate 5,055 of NZ_QVTE01000038.1, read as the reverse complement.
TGCAATGTCTTCAAGCAGATATCTTGATGACAGAACCTCACCCTGTTCAGTTATTTTCACACCATCTCCCAGTGTTTCAACCGGCTGGGACAGCAGACTCTTGTGCAGCGGTCCGCCACCTCGGCCCAGTGAGCCACCTCGGCCATGGAAAAATTTCAATGCAATCCCATGCTTTCTCGCCATTTCACTAATCTCCAGCTGTGCACTGTATAGCTGCCAATTGGCCGTTAACGTTCCGCCATCTTTGCTGCCATCAGAATAACCAAGCATGATTTCCTGCTGATCGCTATTTTTTTGCAAATGGTTCCTATAAAGAGGCATACGGAACAATGTTTCCATTATCTGTGGCCCTGAGACCAAATCATCAATGGTTTCTAACAGTGGTGCAACATTTATATCTGTTTCTATAGTACCGTCTGAATGGAGCCTGTAAATTCCCGCCTCTTTTGCTAATAAGAGTACCTCCAGCAGGTCGCTTGCGGATTGGGTCATCGAAATAAGATAAACAGAAATGGAGCGTTTTCCAAATTTCTGATGAGCATTCTTAATTAATTGAAACACAGCTAGAATTTCTTGTGTATCAGCAGAATAATCTTCATGAATTAATAGAAGCGGACGTGGATCCTGCAGCAGTTTTTCAAGCATGCCAAGCTTTTCATCCTCTGCTAGAGCAGCGTAGTTCTCCGTAATCCCAACCTTTTGCAGAATTTCAGTAATTGCAGCCTCATGCTCCCCGCTATGATTACGGATATCCAGTGTGGCAAGATGGAAACCAAACAGCTTTACCTGGCGAATCAGTTTTTTCAGAAGCTTTAAATCATGGTTAGAAGGATGATGCTGATAGGAACTCCGCTGAATCATCAGCAAATCTTCGAGAAGTTCATCTGATGAATGATACCCCAATTCGGTGTTTCCTACTTGTTTCAGCCGTTCAAGGATGATTGCAAATTTACGCCGGTACACTTCTGTTGCTACTGTCCATTTTTTGTCCTCTGAAAGGTATAAGTCCTCTTCCTTATTAACGGAACGAACCAGTTCTTCACTCACTTTGACTCTAGTCGTTGAATGGCTGTATCGCTTCATTAGCTCTACTAAAACAGCTTTATATTTCTTCAAGACAAGCCGTTGCTGTTTGTGGAGTGTTTCCCATGTGACCTCAGTCGTAACATTCGGATTCCCGTCACGATCTCCGCCAATCCAGGATCCAAACCGAAGAAAATTCGGCACCTGCCATTCTTTATCCGGGTAATGCTCCGCGAGACAATCCTCCACTTCCTGATGGATATCCGGAAGAACATCAAATAAAGTTTGATCAAAATAATACAAGCCGTTGCGTACCTCATCGATAACGGTTGGTTTGCGGTGCCGCAATTCGTCTGTCTGCCAAAGGGCTGTCACTTCATTAAACAAACTCTCTTCCAGCTTAATGCGTTCCTTTTTGGAAAGCAAAGGGTTGTCCTGATTCTTTAAAATCGTTGCAATTCTTTTTTGGATTTCCAGAATGGAGCGCTTAGTAGCCTCAGTTGGATGTGCCGTAATGATTAGCTCAAGAGATATTGTATGTAAGACGCTTTGAATAATTTCTGGTGTAATCTTATTTTCTTTCAATGAAACAATCGCGCTTTCAATTGATCCAGGCTGCACATTCACTTCTGATTGAAGCTGATATTCCCGGCGACGCCGAATGCGGTGGTTTTGTTCAGCCGCATTTATTAGATGGAAGTAAACCGAAAAAGCCCGTATTACTTGTCTCCGGATGGGCGGACTAAGGTTTGAAATTTCCTGTTTTAACAAATGATATGTTTGTTTATCTTCTTCATTCCGAATGGTTTTACACATCGCACGGATCTTCTCTACCTTATCCAACAGCTCGGTTCCTCCATGAAAAACGAGTATTTCCCCAAGTATGTTGCCAAGTTTTTTTACATCCCTGCGCAGCGGAAGACTGCTGTCATTAATCTCTAATCCTGTTGTCATTTCGTTCACCTTCCTCTAGTGTGTAAATTCTTAGAATTTTAAAAATAAATATACCATACTTTTAGTAAGAGTGGGGGAAATTAGCTTGTTATTTTTTAATATTTTTACAATTTACGAAATTGATGCGAAAAAAAAGATTCAAACGCCTATTTTGTTATGAACCAAGTTTTGGTTAACCGTGAATTTCGGACTATGATATCCACGTTTTCCAATTAAAAGAGCAATCTTCTCACCTGACAGCTGAAATGTCACATTCGGCAGCACCTTGATTCAAGTATAAGAAAAACCCCGAAATTGGACTTTAAAGGCACAAAATTCGGGTTAATTGCTGTTTTATATGATTTAAGCCGAGAAAAGAAAAAAGGCCAGTGCTTTTTCATCTGTCTCTATCAAAATTAGCCAACTACTCACAGACTAATATTTGTCTTGAAAACATTCCTTTTTTGGCTACACAGCGATCTGTAATTTCAAATCCAGCTTCTTCGATCATTTGATCCAATGTTTCAATGGTGACAACTACCACTTTACTGGCGAAACGGCGAGCATGCCGGAGAATAGAAAACTGATCTTCTGGTGTTGCATGCGTATATAGATTGTACGGCATATCTATTATTGCTACATCATACTCTTTTGAGACGTCTGAAATGGGACCCAGCGTTACATTACCTTCAAGTCCAAAATGAGCAATATTCTCTCTTGACCCAGTTGTAACAAGAGGATTTATATCACGACCATCAATATTAATGCCCATGGAGAGGGCTTCCACCAATACCGTTCCAATTCCGCAGCAGGGGTCAATCGCTTGAATTCCCTCAGGTTCAGGGACGGCGATATTGGCCACTGCCCTAGCTACTCGCGTACTAAGGGCAGTGGAATATTCACGTGGTTTTTTCGAATGATAAAGCCAAACTGGTTTGCTTTTACGGTATTTTCCGAAATACCACCGACCTCCCAGGGTGACAATACCAAACACTCGTTCAGGATGATGTACATCCGCTTCTCCATCTATATGCATCCCTATTTCCCGCTCAATCAAACGCCGTTGATCATATTCTATCTTTTCTGTTGTATTCAAATCATTAATTTTGAGGAAGATGACTTTAAACGTCGACCCATTTAATTGAATTCGCTCTACTTGTTCGCAAATAACTGCTAGAGTGTCCCCTTCATACATTACTTCAATCCGCTCCTTTATGAACGGACTTCGGCTTGGATCAATTTCAGTTGGGGTTTTCAAAATATTCTTTCCTGTTTCTTTTCCAAATAGTGAGCGCATCTCCATGTGACATAAGGAGATTTCATCCGGACTACAGGCAAAAGTGTATACAAAAACCGGTCTTTGGTTATTATTTTCCAAAATTTCCCCATCCTTTATATTATCAATTATGTCTATCGTTTCAGCTAGCATCTGTAATGTGAATAAAAAAAGACCACATTATTTGCCGTCTTTTATGAATACCATATTATTGTTTCACGTTTTGCTGAACTTTAAATAGAGCGGAATATAACGTATTAGCACGTTTAACACTTTATCATTATACTCTATCAAGCCAATGACCTCACAATTAAATTTATGCCCAAACTATTACCCGCTCAAATGCAGCTTTTATTTTGCATTAATAATAATTACATCCGTCAACTTGGATTCCTTATAAAATATAAGTAAGGCCTGCCGCATAGCGCATTTCAGTCAGAACACCTGGGTATTCGTTACCGTGATTCGCCGCTTAGAAATTACCCCGTCATCAATATTGTTATAGCCAACCGCCATTTTACAAACCACTTTCAGCTTCATTGTCCGTTCATGAGCTCCCATCGATCGTTTCTGTCAATAAACAAAACAATTCTTCAGCATCCGCAATCTCACATTTCATAACCACCCCTGGCACCAGAACTTCCTCTTCCTTTCTATGGCCCAATATCCCGGGGTTTTGTTATTACAATTTGCCCCGGTTAATAGAAAGATAATTTTGACTGTTGGGAATAAAGATTATTTTAAATTATAGAAAAATATGTTATAATTTATAAAAATATAGAATTTATCTATAATTTTTAGAAAGAAAAGGAAGGTCGTTTAATTGGATATCAAACAGTTAGAGGTTTTTAATACCATTTGTAAGCATAAAAATTTTTCGAGCGCTGCCAAAGAGCTCTTAATTTCGCAGCCTACAGTAAGCTCACATATCAAATCTTTAGAAGAAAATTTAGGGTTACAGTTATTTAATAGAAAAAATAAGGCAACGGGCAATTTGACTGACGCCGGGAAGATTCTTTATCAGTATTCTACCCAAATTATGTCTATCGTCCGAGAGGCTGAAGCTTCGCTGGGTCACTATAAGCAGGGCAACTCGGGCGCCTTGTCATTAGCGACGGCCCATACTTTTTGTACCTTTTATCTGCCGCCGCTATTAGAAAAATTCAAACAAAAGTTCCCCTCTGTTGAAATTATCCTGCATACAGAATTTACTCCCAAAATGGTAAGTATGGTGGAAAACAGAGAAGTCCATTTTGCAGTTGCAAGAACTAGTTCGCCTACTTACACGGATAATCATCTGCATAGTGTACTTCTGGGCCAGGACCCCTCTGCTTTTGTCATATCTCCGCACCATCCTTTGGCTGCAGCAGAGACAACAACAATTGAAGAAATCATTAATGAGCAATTTATAGTGTTTGGAAAAAAATCAAGCTATTGGCCAAACATTAGCAATTTATTTTCCAACGAAGGACTTGAATTAAAAACCAGTATGGAATTAAATGATATTAACGCAGTCAAGAAAATGATAGAAATAAATATGGGAATATCCATTCTCCCATTAATTTCAATTCAGGATGAGCTGGAAAAAGGTACATTAAAAACAATCTCTGTTGAAGGATTCCCTGAAATAATCCGCTATTCCCATCTGGTGTATCAAAAGGACTTAATTATTACAGGACCCATTGAGAACTTTCTTGAATTTATTCATGAAACCATACCCTATTCTTTATAACGAGTATACAAATAAAACACAGGTCCCAAAATGATTTGGGACCTGTGTCAGGCTGTTGAGAAAGTTTTTTCTCAGCAGCTTTTTTGCGTTC
>NZ_QVTE01000037.1 GCF_003429095.1 Peribacillus saganii | reverse complement strand
GAACGCAAAAAAGCTGCTGAGAAAAAACTTTCTCAACAGCCTGACAAAAACCCCTTTAGGGGTTTTTGTAATTGAGAAACTGCCGCGGTCTTTTATATTAACTGTTATCAAGAGGTGTCCGCGGCTTTATCAAAACCTCGACTCGCCTGTTATTTGACTTTCCTGAAGCAGTATCATTCGAAGCAATTGGTTTAAATTCACCAAATCCTGTTGCACTAAACCATACAGGATCCAATTTTTTATTTTCGAGCATGATCTTCATAAAATTAACGGCACGCATAACACTCAAGTCCCAATTCGAACGAAATTGATATGTTTCGATTGGCACATTATCAGTATGTCCGCTAATTACTATATTTCGTGGAGGATCCATTACCAGCAATTCCGATATTTCTTTTGAAATTCCCTTGTGAATCTCCTTTACTTCTGCACTTCCCGATTCGAATAAAACATTATCCCGGATAGTTAAGAGCAAGCCTTCTTCCGTGAGATTGGTACCAATTCTATCAGTAAGCTGGTTTTTTTGGATATATTGATTTACCCGTGCCTGAATTTCAGCTAGTTCTTTCTGTTCCTGCTGTCCAAAGTTTCCCTTACCATCATCATCCTTAGCAAAGGTTTCAGCCGTTTTTTCCTGTTTATCGGCAGAAGAGGAAGAAGGATCAGGTACAGGCGCCTCGTAATCCATCACACCTGTCCCGCCGTTGAAAACCTGATTGAATACATTTGACATTTGTTCAAATTTTTTCGCATCGATTGAGCTAGAGGCAAAAAGTACAATAAACAAGGCAAGCAAAAGCGTTAACAAGTCTGCGTATGGTATTAGCCATGATTCATCAACATGCTCTTCATGGTGCTGATGCTTTTTTCGTTTAGCCATCCTGTTTCACGTTTCCTTCAAGGTATTTTTTACGGTCTTCTGCAGGTAAATATGAAGTCAACTTCTGTTCAATTGTTCGCGGTGCCTCACCTTCAATGATTGATAAGATTCCTTCAATCATCATGTTCTTGATGCGTGCTTCTTGTTTAGACTTTCTCTTCAGTTTGTTTGCAAATGGATGCCATAGGACATAACCTGTATAAATCCCCATAAGTGTTGCAACAAAAGCAGCTGAAATGGCTACTCCAAGCGCATCAATATTCTTCATATCTCCAAGTGCAGCAATTAAACCAACTACTGCCCCAAGAACCCCCAGAGTCGGTGCATATGTGCCGGCCTGTGTAAATATCGCTGCCCCTGCCTGGTGCCTCTCTTCCATTGCATCGATTTCTTCAGAAAGAATATCCCTGATATAATCGGCGCTTTGTCCCTCTACAGCAAGGTTTAAACCATTTTTCAAGAACTGGTTTTCAACCTGTTCAGCAATTCCTTCAAGAGCTAGAAGTCCTTCCTTACGCGCAATGACTGCCCACTCGGAAAACGTCTTGATTAACTCTTCAGGTGTTGTCAGCACCTGCTCGGAGAAAATTATTTTAAATAATTTAGGGACTTTCTTTAGCTCAGACATTGGAAATGCGGTAACTACCGCACCCATAGTTCCTACTATAATAATTAAAATAGCTGCCGGGTTTAACAAAACTGATGGTGAGACGTGTTTCATGTACATACCCACGAAGACGCCTATTAATCCTAATACAAACCCTATAATCGATGCTTTATCCACAAAACTCACCCGTTCTTCAAATATTCAAGTTACTCTTTTGTTTATATCGGTAGATATGAACAAAAAATGAGTCTATTTTTGAACTTTACTCGGGAGATAAAAAAATTTACCGTATTAATGATGAACCACATTAGTGAAATAACCAGTTTAAAGCCAATAAAAAAGCTCTCAAATTTACCGTGAGCTAATTCTTTCATATTTTATGATAATAAATCATTTAGTTTATTTTCATATTCTCTGAAGACGGATGAATGAGAAGAATTTTTTTGTTTGTATTTTTGATAACGGAGCCGCTTTTCTGTCAGCTGCCGCTCTAGTTCTTTCTTTTGTTGGCTATCCTTGCAGTTTGCAAGAAGATCCTCAATCTGCATGAATTCCTTTTTATATGAACCCTCGTCCACTATCATCCCGGCATTTTTCATCATTTTATAAGCCATGCGCAAATCTTCGGGAATAGCAGACAGATCTTCAAGTACCAATGGTTTCCCGCGACCCGGCAAGTTGTCGAACTCACCTTCCCTTATGGCTTTCTTAATTTTATCCTCGGCAATAATATGAGAAAAGTCCATCCTCTTCCCTCCTTTACGATTGCTTTTAATGTTATTACTCCTGATTATACCATTTTCTCTTGCCCCATTCCTCCCAAATCAAGTGTCAGTTTTTACCTTCACAAGCCATTAGGATAGGTAAAGACCCTCGCTATTATTCTCTATGTAATATCAAATCATTTTACGTGTGGCTATTATGTCAATCGGCAAACAATTATGTCGTTTTTGTAATCATTTTGTAATAAAACTTAATAGAGTTGTAACTAAAATTTTTGCAAATTTTTGATATAGTGAATTTATTGAAGGAAAGACGGAACTTTCTAAGAATTGTTGGAGGATTAAATGAAGAGGATTGTAGTTGCTGCTTTATTATCGCTTAGCATATTATTTAGTTTAGTTGCTCCTTTTGACACTGCTGAGGCTTCAACAAAAGATATTGTAGCCGAAGGAATGAAATACATAGGAACGAAATATAAATTTGGCGGAACAACTCCGAGTGGATTCGATTGTTCCGGATTTTTAGGATATACATATAAAAAAGCTACAGGAAAAACATTGCCACGGACTGCAGCTTCCATTTTCACCAAAGGCAAAGCAGTTGCCAAAGCTGATCTTCTAGAAGGTGATTTAGTATTTTTTACTACATATAAAAAAGGCGCTTCTCACGCCGGAATCTATATTGGAAACAACAAATTTATCCATGCCTCATCTTCTAAAGGCGTAAGGATTGATTCATTAAACAGCTCTTATTGGAAAAATAAATACATAGGAAGCAAAAGAATTTAATCACTACATTTACAGTCAGCATTACGCTGGCTGTTTTAATTTTTTTACCCGCCTGCATTCCAATGCAAACATGTTTTAGTCAAAAAACACCATTTTGGTTTCTTCAAACTCCAGTGTGACTGTATCCTGCTTCAGCAAATCTTTCATCTTTTTCGTTATGTTCTCTACTGCTTCCTTCCAAACCTCAACATCACTATTATATTCCGGATTCGTACTAGCTGTGAAAGTCACAGTATCTTCTCCTCCTGCGGGGCATCCCCATTCCCTTCTGTACACCGCCTTGCTTTTATGGGCAATTGCTGATACATAAATACCCTTTTTTCCATATAACTCTTCTGCGACTTCCTGCCAGGCTTGAACTGCCATTTGGAGAGGATCTGTCTCTTCATTTTCTCCATAACCCTCGTTTACACCGATTACAATGATAGCCCGAAGCGATTTCTTCTCCATAACTTTCTTTCCTCCTCTTCCGGTCTCTTTGCTATTTATCTTTCCATATTTCAAGTAAATCAATCTCTTTTATCAATACTTGCCCTTTCCGAAACAATAAAACTATCTTAAATGATACAGTTCTAGATTTCTGGATCATGTATTAAGCGCAGCTATTCTTTCCACATGTGATGAAAGTGTAAGCTTGTTGACCAGTTATTACTCCCAGCTACATAGCTCGATTATTTCAAGGTAACTATTTGATGTTACTGCAAATAAGAGTGATCTATAGGAGGTTGACTCTATTTATATTTCAAATTTATTATGAATTTTTGGTTATTTTGTCGGTTTACCTCTGTTTTTTGTGCTATAGGAAAATATTGTCCGGGAAATACGGGAGAATTGTCAAAATTTTTCCCAATGCTGGCATTAATGATGCTATAAGCAAAATTTTGTAATCTCTTAAAGGGCAATTGTGCTCTTTAAACACACACTGAAATTTCCATATACTTTTTAAAACCAGCGGGTTATAGTAAAAAAGCGCAAGCAGATGGTACAGAATGTCCCATATAAATTTTATGTTATCGATAATTAATAACTCTGGAGAAAGTGAGAACTAATATATGCGTCTTAGAGACTGGGATAGGAACTTGAAAATCCGTTTGGCTGGAGAGGCACTGGTGAATATTTCATTCTGGATGTTCTTTCCTTTCCTTGCGATTTACTTTACTGAGTCGTTTGGAAAAACTGCAGCCGGGTTGCTTTTAATTTTTTCACAGGTATTTTCGGTTGCTGCAAATTTAATGGGTGGCTATTGTGCTGATCGGTATGGACGGAAGCGGATGATGGTACTGTCGGCGATTGGACAAGGACTTGCTTTTTTTCTTTTTGCATATGCCAGCTCCCCATGGCTTGACTCCCCAGTATTGGGCTTTATCAGTTTTACAGCTGTAAGTATTTTTGGTTCCTTCTACTGGCCGGCAAGCCAGGCGATGGTAGCTGATGTGGTGCCGGAAAAGGACCGGAACAATGTTTTTGCCATTTTTTACACTTCTATTAATATAGCTGTTGTTATAGGCCCTATTATCGGAGGCATTTTCTATGCAGAGCATCGGTTTGAACTTTTACTTGCTGCCGCTATTTTGAATACGCTGCTTGGCCTAATCCTTCTTAAGCTCTTAGGCGAAACAGCACCTCCTTTTGTACACAACCCGGAGAATGAATCCACGAAAAACTGGACCCGCTTTTTCAAGGACCAGTTAAAGGATTATCGGGTTATTGTTAAGGACAAAACGTTCCTTCTATTTATTATTGCAGGGGTATTGGCCGGACAAACCTTCATGCAGCTGGATCTTCTGATTCCCGTTTATACTAAGGATGTTATTATTGATTCCCAGGTTCTTCTTTCGTTAGGCGACCGCTCCTTTATGATTGCCGGGGAGCAGGCTTTTGGGGTTCTCATTTCGGAAAACGGATTTCTGGTTGCCCTTTTTACAATTGCTGTAACCAAATGGATGACCATGTACAAAGAGAAAAACGTTTTTATCCTCTCATCTGCTGTATATGCTTTATCCATAATGATGTTCAGCCAGACTAATTGGATATGGGGAATGATACTAGCAATGGCCGTTTTCACATTTGCTGAGTTAATGGGAGTCGGAATCCAGCAGGGCTTCATTTCAAAGCTTGCTCCAGATAATATGCGGGGCCAGTATTTTGCTGCTGGCAGCCTGCGTTTCACAATCGCAAGGATGATCGCTCCCTTATCCATCCCGCTGTCCGCATGGTTTGGCTACTTCAATACTTTTCTATTGCTAGCCTTGCTGGCTTTGCTTAGCTCCTTGATATATCATCTTATGTTCAGAATGTTTGAAAAGCAAAACCTAGGAGCAAACCAAGGCGCCTGAGTTTGAAACTTGATAATCATATTATATAATGTCTTCATTAGACTAAGGCTTTCATGCCGGTATTAAAGGAGCGTTAATTATGGCAAAAATTAATGGTTTTATCGACAGCTGGGTAAGCCACCGCAAAGCATTGCTTGAATTAGTAGATACTTTTGGTGACGAGCAGCTACATTTCAAACCATGGGAAAATGCAATGAATCTATCGGAGCTGGTTCTGCATATAACAGGCGCAACCAGCATGTTCGTACAAACAGTGAAGAAAGGTGTGTTTACCCCTCCACCTGAATTAATATCCGTTGAAACAGCCCGCGATTTAAAAGCTGTTGTTCAGGCTGAAACAGAGAAAACAGTATCCGATCTTAAATCTCTTACTGATGAACAATTAGAACAGCTTGTTGAGTTCTATGGCATGAAAATGCCTGGACTAGCCTTGCTAGAAAGCGGGAAGGATCATGAAATTCATCATAAGGGCCAGCTTTTCACCTATGCCCGTTTAATCGGAATTGAAACATTGCCTTTCTTTGTTAGCCGTTCTTAATATAGTTGAGAAAATTAAGATTGGAGCCTCCCAAAATCAACGGGAGGCTTCTTTCTTCCTTATTTTCAGCTCCCTGCTGGGAAATAATTGCTAAATAAAAATAATCATCGTTTAATTTCCACTAAAAGTTATAAAGTAGCCACAGAACTATTACATGCAGAAAAAAATCCCTTTTCCCTAAGAATCCTTTTATTAAGGCAATGAAAGCGTATATAGTATGTTACCCATTATTTACCACAACCAGATACCCCCATAAATACGACAAATTATGTAGAATGCTTATATGGGAATCTGATTAAGGGGTGACTGGGTTGTTTAACAATACTGAAATTGGAATTGATTTAGGAACAGCTAACACATTAGTATATAGCAAAAATAAAGGAATCGTATTAAACGAACCTTCTGTCGTAGCAATTGACACCGAAACAAAACAAGTACTTGCAGTTGGAACAGATGCAAAAAATATGATAGGTAAAACACCGGGCAATATCGTAGCGGTACGCCCGCTTAAAGATGGAGTTATTGCCGATTTTGACATTACTACACAAATGCTGAAGCAAATCATGAAAAAAGCCGGCAAACAGCTGGGCCTTTCAATCCGGAAGCCTAATGTTGTCGTTTGTACTCCTTCCGGGTCTACTTCGGTAGAACGCCGGGCAATCCAGGACTCAGTAAAAAGCTGCGGCGCAAAGCATGTTCATCTTATAGAAGAGCCTGTAGCAGCTGCAATTGGGGCGGATTTACCGGTTGATGAACCGATTGCCAATGTTGTCGTTGATATCGGAGGCGGTACAACAGAAGTGGCAATCATCTCATTTGGCGGAATCGTATCCTGCAATTCTATCAGGATTGGCGGAGACCAGCTTGATGATGATATCATTCAGCATGTAAGAAAGAAATACAATCTATTAATTGGCGAAAGAACAGCAGAGCAAATCAAAATGGAAATCGGATATGCGCTCATTAAGCATGATATTCTTTCAATGGATATCCGTGGACGTGATTTAGTAACCGGCCTTCCGAAAACGATTAATCTTACTTCTGACGAAATCCAGACCGCTATTAGAGAATCTCTTTTACATATTCTCGAAGCGATCCGTTCCACACTTGAAGATTGCCCTCCTGAGCTTAGCGGCGACATTGTCGACCAGGGTGTGATTTTAACTGGAGGCGGAGCATTATTGAATGGCTTGCAAGAATGGCTAAGCGAAGAAATTGTCGTACCAGTCCATGTTGCCCCTAATCCATTGGAAGCTGTAGCAATTGGAACTGGCCGCTCGCTAGAGGTTATCCATAAGCTTCAAAAAGCGGCAAAATAACTTGGTAACATAGATAAAGCAATTTTTCAGAATAATATTAAAGGGTATAGATCTTTGGAGTGTTTTAATCTCATAGATTATGAACACTCCTTTTTTATGGAAATACAGGCGTGCTTTCCAGTGATGCTTTTTCCTTTCTTAAAAGAGCACAATCAAAAAAAGCTTCTAGAGCATCGACAAACAAACTATTAAATCATTATGGTAAAATGTGTTCAATAGGAGGGATTGTGTATGAGTTCATTAAACAGCTGGTTTGAAAAGGGAATGACAAAAGAAGAATACTTGGATAGCATGAAGGTTCATAAAGAAAATCTGAAATCGGTACAGGAAAATTTCCAGCTTGATATCGATGATGAGGCAAGACTTGCTCCGTTAAAAGAGAATCAGCTCCGAGCCATTGTCCTTACAGCGGACTGGTGCGGTGATGCAATGGTAAACATCCCAATCTTATTGAACATTGCCAGTTCAGCAGGCATTGATATCCGCTTTTTAATCCGGGATGAAAACCTTGAGCTAATGGATCAGTATTTGACAAACGGGACAGCCCGTTCCATACCGATTTTTATCTTTATTGATTCAAATGGAGACGAAGTTGCCAGGTGGGGACCAAGGGCTCCGGAAGTACAGGCTTTTGTTGATGACCTAAAAGAAAATACAATGCCGGCAAAAGAGGATCCTGCATATAACTCAGCATTCAAACTTTTTATCGAGACAGTAACCAACCGTTTTATTACTGACCAGGAACTGTGGACATCCATTAAATCTGATATACTAAAGACTCTGGAAAATAGCATTTTAAAAAAATGAAAGAGGCTGTCCAGAAAGTCCTTTATAGGGTAGAATTCTACCAAAATAAAAACCCAAGAATGTTGATATAACAGCATTCTTGGGTTTTGTTTTTTTAACATTTGTGCTGAAAAAACTACTTTTCGGACAGCCTCTTTCCAATTCGCCAGATACTTAAGTGACTATACCTCCAGAACTATTAGCCGATCGCTTTTTGTAAATTACCCATTTCGATAGCAGATACAGCTGCATCATATCCTTTATTTCCAGCCTTTGTCCCAGCTCGTTCGATTGCCTGTTCAATGTTTTCAGTTGTAAGAACACCAAAAATGACTGGTACTCCTGTTTCAAGGGAAACCGAAGCGATTCCTTTTGCAGCTTCATTACAAACGTAATCATAATGTGTAGTTGCTCCTCTAATTACCGTACCGAGACCAATAACAGCATCATATTGACCTGTATTTACCAATTTTTTTGCGATAAGCGGTAATTCAAAGGCTCCCGGAACCCAGGCAATATCAATGTCATCTTCAGATACTCCATGGCGCTTCAGCCCGTCCATAGCTCCTCCAAGCAGCTTGCCTGTAATAAGTTCATTAAAGCGCCCTACCACTATTCCTACTTTAAGTCCTGTACCTACTAAATTACCTTCAAACACTTTACCCATGCTTTTTCCTCCTTTAGAATGTGAACAAATGTCCCATTTTATCCTGTTTGGTTTTCATATACTTTTCATTATTCTTTTCAAATGGCACCTGGATAGGCACCCGTTCTGTAATTTCCAGTCCATATCCTGTCAGTCCAGATATTTTTTTAGGATTATTTGTCAACAAACGCATTTTCTCGACACCTAAATCCCGCAGGATTTGTGCCCCAATACCATAATCACGGAGTTCTGCAGGGAAACCAAGCTTTTCATTAGCTTCCACCGTATCATAGCCCTGCTCTTGAAGCTCATATGCCCTGAGCTTATTCAAGAGGCCAATGCCCCTGCCCTCCTGGCGCATATATAAAAGTACACCCTGTCCTTCTTGTTCAATCTGTGCCAGTGCAGCATGCAGCTGCGGACCGCAGTCACACCGATGAGAACCAAAAACGTCGCCAGTCATGCATTCAGAGTGCACACGTACTAGGACAGGCTCGCCTTCTTTCCATTCACCTTTCACAAGAGCTATATGCTCCCTACCATCCAGAGGGTTGGAGTAACCAACCATTCTAAATTCTCCAAAGGACGTTGGCATTTTTACATCTGCTTCCCTTTTCACGAGCTGCTCAGTCTTATGGCGGTACCTAATCAAGTCAGCAATTGTAATCATTTTCAAACCATGCTTTTCAGCAATCAGCTTTAAGTCAGGTACCCTTGCCATAGTACCGTCTTCATTCATAATTTCACAAATTGCCGCTGCAGGTGTCGCATCGCAAAGCTTGGCCAAATCTACGCCAGCTTCTGTATGCCCCGCTCTCCTTAATACGCCGCCTTCTTTTGCGACAATTGGAAATATATGTCCTGGACGCTTGAAATCAGAAGGCACTGAGTTTTTATTCAATAATTCCATAATTGTTAACGATCGTTCAGCTGCACTGATTCCTGTCGTTGTGTTCTTATGATCAATACTTACAGTAAATGCTGTTCCCATATGCTCTGTATTTTGCTCGACCATAGGCATCAAGTTCAATTTTGCAGCCAGTTCTTCTGTAATAGTCGTGCAAACTAACCCTCGTCCGTGAGTGACCATGAAATTAATCACTTCAGGAGTTGTTTTCTCAGCAAGAGCAAGAAAATCACCTTCATTTTCTCGATCCTCATCATCAACAACAATAATGACTTTTCCGTTTTTTAAATCTTCAAGCGCTTCGTTAATCGTGTTAAACATACTTTTCACCGCCCCTTTTAATATCCATGTTCTGCAAGAAAATCCATGGTTAAAGTCTGTTTTTTATTTGTTTGTTCCATGCTTCGAAAAATGTATTTTCCTATCATGTCTGTTTCCACATTAACAATATCCCCAGCTTGTTTCATACCCAGGACAGTTTCCTGGTGGGTGAGTGGAATCAGTGACACTGTGGCTATATTTCCCTCCAGACCAAAAATCGTAAGACTGGTTCCATCAAGTGCGATAGAACCTCTTGGAATACAGTTTTTCGCCAGAGTTTCACCGATGTCGATTACATAGTAGACAGCATTTTCTTTCCGTTCTTTTTTTACTATAGTTCCAGTCCCGTCCACATGCCCGGTAACAAAATGCCCCCCAAATCGCCCATTTGCACTCATAGCACGTTCAAGATTTACTGATGATCCAACCCTCAAGCTTCTTAAAGACGTTGCTTTTACAGTCTCAGGCATGACATCAACAGTAAAGTCTTCTCCGCTGAAGGATGTCACAGTTAGGCAAACACCATTCACTGAAATACTATCGCCAAGGCGCATATCTTCCGTAATTTTTCCTGAAGACAATGTTAGTACCATACTATTGGCACCCTGCCGGATCGCTTTTATTTTTCCAATATCTTCTATAATTCCAGTAAACATTATTTCACCTTATTTCAGTTTTGAAGTGATCTTAATATCGTCACCAAGCTGCTCAATAGATTCAAAAGATAGCTGGAAGGCTTCACTCATGGTCATTATCTGAAGGTCGCCAATCATATTAGGAGCTTCACTTCCTCCTATTATTTTTGGCGAAAGATATGTAACGATCCGGTTTACAAAACCGCTTTTTAAAAAGCTGGCGTTAACCTGTTGGCCTCCCTCAACATAAATTGAAGTAATTCCATTTTCAAAAAGCACTTTCAAGGTCTCCTCTATTTGAATTTCAGGAGTACTCATCCTTATTACTTTAATATACTCGTTTGCATATTGAGCTGCCTTTTCATCCGTTATTTCCGAACCAGTGATAATCCACGTAGGAGCTGCTCCATCTGTTAATACATTGCTGTCTTTAGGTATATTTAAATTAGTATCCAGAATAAGCCGAATAAGCTGCCTTTTAGATGTCTGACTCCGATTGGTAAGCCTGGGGTTATCTCTTAAAATTGTATTGCTGCCGACTAATATTGCATCATGCACACTGCGGTCAATGTGAACATCCTGCCGAGCGAGTTCCCCAGTGATCCATTTACTATGCCCCGTTTTTGTAGCTATTTTCCCATCTAATGTAATGGCCTGTTTCATAGTTACAAATGGAAGTTGTTTAGCCATGTTATAGAAAAATACCTCATTGAGCTTGTCTGCCTTTTGGGCAAGGACACCAATAGTTACCTCAATTCCCGCTTCCTTCATCAGCTTAATGCCTTTTCCTGACACATGGGGGTTCGGATCTTGAGAGGCTATGATTACCCTTTTTATGCCCGCTGCAATAATAGCCTCTGCACAAGGCGGAGTTCTCCCATAATGGCTGCATGGCTCGAGTGTTACATATATGGCTGCTCCCTTTGCCTTTTCACCTGCCATTCGTAAAGCATGAACTTCAGCATGCGGTTCCCCTGCTATTAGGTGGGCACCCATTCCGACAATTTCCCCATTATTTACGATCACTGAGCCAACCATAGGGTTTGGAGCTGTTTGCCCTCTTGTGGCGGATGCCAATTCCAAAGCCAGATTCATATAAAATTGTTCGTCTATTTTCTTAACCCCCTTTCTCATTTGCAAAAAAACCCCTCAGGTGTTCTAAGGGGTTTAAGGGAGAATATGGTTTCATGTGTACAGCGAAATAAGCCTACCTTTGAATTTTTTCAAAATAGGCTGCTGCTTAAATACATTCCATACGTCCTTCTCCCATCCAGACTATACTGTCGGCTTTGGATTCACACCAAATCCTGCCTATTAAGGCTCGCGGGCTTAGAATTGCTTCATCACCGCCGGTTGGGACTCACACCCGACCCCGAAGGACTGCTTATTCAAATATTTTCAGAAATCAAAAGCGTATACCATCACAATTAGAAGGATTTGATTATGATATTCAATCCCATTTCTTTGCCTGATAGTATTATACTCCTGATTGTTTGAATTTTATCATTTTACAGTATTTAATGTAAAGAAATGAATTAAGAATGGAATCATTCCTAGGCTCAATGCGTCCCAATGCGTCTAATTGAAGTCCTCAATATTAACGCAATTGTTTATTCAGAGTTTCAATTAGATTAAGTTTTTACGTAATGGTTATAAACATCAGACTGAGCTATTTATCTCTCCTGCTTCGGGCTATGTCTGCTATCGAGTTTGCCGAGTAGATACTTACTCCTTTCTTGTCCATTTTAGAAATGTAATACATCGATAAAGCTACAGTCTTAGCTTCAACTGCTAGGCGGCTTTTCCATGAGTCTTTCAGGAGAAATGATATTCCATGAAAAACTTTAGCTGCAATGTGCTCCCCTAATCTGTATTCTTTGCGATTTCCGATTAAAAGGGAAGGACGCAAAATTGAAATCGTATCAAAGGGGATAGCCATTAACTTTTCCTCAAGTACTCCCTTCATCTTTGGGTACCATAGCGGAGATTTTGGATTAGCATTCATTGAACTAATCAGCAGAAAATGGCTGGCATGCTTTTTTTGTGCTAACTTTGCAATGGTTAAAGGATATTCAACATCTACCTTGTACATCGCTTGTTTCGTCTTTGCGGTTTTTATTGTTGTGCCTAAACAGCAAAAGACATCATCTACACCAAAGTATTCTTCTAATTCATTTAGTTTGTTAAAATTACAAACCACTTCAATTAATTTTGGATGTTCTACCCCAAGGGGTGTTCTAACGATTGCATAAATCTTTTCATATTCCTGAGCCTTCAACATTACATGAAGGAGTTCATTTCCAACTAATCCACTAGCCCCCGCAACAAGGGCTGTTTTTCCTTTCATAATCCAGCATCCTTCCCCTAAGTTTAATCTTGTTTAAATGCTAACTGAAAGAAACTACTTATTCAATAAACCCGCTTTCAGCAAAACATTCAGAGGAGCTGTATCAGAGATAATAAAAAAAAAGGAGAAAGACAAAAACATCCTTGCTAAACTGGAAATGATGGTGTTTAACAAAAACACAATTATTATTTGTACAGAAAGAAAAGACCCGGCCATTATCTTAGCCAGGTTACTTTACTTTACTTTACTTTAAATTAAAATTTTCCACCTTTTCTTAGCGGCTTCTCTTGTCACATTGCTTCTTTTTAGCGGGAGCTGTCTTTTGCGGCCTTATGTCGGATATTTCCCCTTTATAAAGAGTTTTTTCACTGACAGGAACATTTAACTCTCTGGCAAATTGTTTCAGTTCTCTTAGCTCCCTTTCAGTTACAATCGAGATAACAGTCCCTGAAGCACCAGCCCGTCCAGTTCTTCCGGAGCGGTGAACGTATTGATCGATATTATGCGGCAAATTAACATGTATCACTGCTGATAAACCTTTTATATCAAGGCCTCTCGCCGCCACATCCGTCGCCAAAAGCAATGGGAACTTCCCCGAGCGGAAATTCTTCAGGGCAGCCTCCCTTTCACTTTTGTTGGTTTCACCGTGCAGCACGCCTAAATCAACGCCATTGAATTGAAGCTTTTCACTTATCACATTTATTTCGCCAATGTCATTGGCGAATGCCAACCCCTTCATTCCATTTACCCTGGAAAGCTTTTCAAGTATTTTTATTTTCTCTCTCGGCTCACTCAGGAAATAAATGTGCTCCACCTTTGAAGGAATATTTTCATCCCTTCCAATCCGGATCATTTCCGGTTCAACAGTTAATTCTCTTGCAATTTCCTCTGTTTTTGGAGGCAATGTTGCAGAAAAAAGCAGTACCTGCCGATCCTTTAACGTTGTTTTGATTATATTTCGGATCGTATTTAAATGCTCCGGGACAAGAAGCTGGTCTCCTTCATCAAGGACAATGGTTTTAACCTCATGCATCTTGATTTTCTTTTGCTGGATTAATTCAAATACTCGTCCAGGCGTGCCTGCAATTATTTGGGGCCTCTTTTTTAGCTTATCCAGCTGCCTTTTTACATTAGCACCGCCAATAAACGAAGCACCGCTAATACCGCTGTCCCCTGCCCAAATTCTGATTTCCTCACTAATCTGCATCACAAGCTCTCTGGAGGATGCCAGGATAACGGCTTGGACACTTTGCTTTTGCGGATCAATTGCTTCCAGTAAAGGCAGCAAATAGGCAAGTGTTTTTCCTGTTCCGGTAGGTGACTCCGCAATTAGGTCCTTGCCTTGTAAAATAAAAGGAATTGCTTTTGCTTGAATGGGTGTTGGATTATCAAATCCTGCATTTTCCCAGCCTTTATGTAAAAATGGTTTCAATTCCTTGACTAATTGGTTCATATATTTCTCCTTTTGTTAGCAATGATGCTTCGTAACCGAATAAATTTTATACTGTTATTCTACCCTGATTAACCGAAGTTGACACGATTCCGTTTAATATTACCACAAGTGCAAGTCCGGTTCCTTTTTGAACAAAAACACAAGATTCCTCTAATAGAAAAAACGGCTTTAATCGCCAGTCTTGCAGCATAGACCATGTCACAACCTTAGTCTGTTTGCAATGGCGATAGCACATCCTCTTAAAACTTTCTCTTTGTCTGCTATTCCATCTCCTGGCGATATAGAAAAAAGCTGATATTTTCCTAAATAAGGAAACATCAGCTTTAAACATGATCAATTAATATCTCAATTTATTTACCGCTTCATCAAACTCTTGTTCAATTTGCCGGGATGGATTAGGTGTAGCCAGGCTTACCAGTATTATAGCGAGTGCCCCCACAATGAACCCTGGAATGATTTCATATACAGCAGCAAATTTTTCGACCCTCTCCCAAATAATAACAGTGGCAGCACCGGCAAGCATTCCGGCAAGTGCCCCTGCTTTTGTCATGCGTTTCCAATACAAACTTAACAAAATGATTGGGCCAAACGCAGCCCCAAAACCAGCCCAGGCATACCCGACAAGTTCCAGAATGGTTTTGCTTGGGTTCAACGCAAGAACTAACGCTATTAATGCGACCCCTAAAACTGAAAGCCTCCCTACCAGTACAAGCTCTTTATCAGAAGCCGAACGTTTTACAAAGGCTTTATAAAAGTCCTTTGTAAGGGCACTGGATGTTACCAGAAGCTGCGAGGCTACCGTGCTCATTACTGCTGCAAGGATTGCTGCCAGGAGAAAACCGGTAATCAGCCCCGGAAACAGCTGTTCAGAGAGCACAATGAAAACTGTTTCAGAATTCTCAAGCTTTTGATTTTCAATACTAAAATAGGCTATTCCAAAAAGTCCGGTTATCATTGCTCCTACGATTGAGAAGACCATCCACGACATGCCAATCCGGCGGGCGGTTTTCATTTCCTTCACCGAAGAGATAGCCATAAAGCGGACAATGATATGCGGCTGTCCAAAATAGCCAAGTCCCCATGCCAGCAGTGAGATGATTCCAATTGGTGTGGCACCCTTAAATGCTTCAAGCAATTCAGGGTCTATTGAGCGAATCTCATTAAGGGTGGTATCCATGCCTCCGGTATGGACGAGTGTGACAATCGGGACGAGGACGAGAGCAATAACTATAATCGTTCCCTGCACAAAATCAGTCCAGCTAACTGCGAGAAAGCCCCCAAAAAGAGTATAAAGAATGACGACACCGGCAGTAAGCCATATTCCCCATACATAATTCATGTTAAATGCGGTTTCAAACAATTCTCCGCCGGCAACCATTCCAGAGGAAGTATAAAAAGTAAAAAATATTAAAATAACGAGTGCAGAAGTAATCCTTAGAATGCGAGAAGTATCCTTAAAACGGTTTTCTAAATAATCGGGAATTGTAATTGAATTGTCCGCAACTTCAGTATATGTTCTTAGGCGGGGTGCAACATATAACCAGTTTAAATAAGCCCCCAGGGTCAGTCCGACTACAATCCAGCCGCTGCTGAGCCCGCTTGCATACATTGCACCCGGCAAGCCCATCAGCAGCCATCCCGACATGTCAGATGCCCCGGCGCTTAGTGCCGTCACCGCAGGGCCAAGATTTCTGCCGCCAAGCATATAATCGGACAAGTCGGCGGTTCTTTTATAAGCAAAGTAGCCTATAACCAGCATTCCAATCATATAGATGCTGATAGAGGCAATAATACCAAAATCCATTCCTTTTCCTCCATATCATTATTATCTTTTATAAGTATGTACTAAAAGTAGCAGAAAAAATTGAGTTTGTTAATACGGGATCAAGTCGATTATCGTAATAATTTTAAAAAAACGATTATTATACTAAAATAAAAAAAAGCCGTGAATGCACTGACTTTTAAACCTAACTTTTCCATTAAAGGAAAAATTAAAAAGCCTGCATCACAGCCTGGAGTAATTTATTTATGTTTTAACGGCGCATAGTTCCGTCGCCGCCAAGAAATCCATCATCAGTTCTATCCATTAGTCTGTCTCTGTCTCTGCCAGTCGATAAATTGTCATCCATGCTGGTAAATCTCATCGATGATTTATCCCGTTTTCCGTCAGGATCAACCATTACAAGGATTTTTCCCGACTTTACATCAGTTTCATAACGGCCTGCTTCCTCTTCAGGAATTCCCATTCCAACAAGCGCACCTGCCAAACCGCCGGCTCCAGCCCCTGCCGCTGCCCCGGTCAAGGTTGCCGCAATCGGCCCTGCAGCAACAATTGGGCCAATACCCGGAATAGCTAGAGCACCAATGCCTGCCAGTAAACCAGCTACACCGCCAAGAACACCGCCTGTAGCCGCTCCCGCTGCAAGCCCTTCTTCTGTTTTTGTATCTGTTGCATCATTCACTTCTGCGACTTCATCGCGGTCTTTTGCCACCACTGAAATATCATCCCGGTCATAGCCTTGTCTTTTCAAGTCCTCAATTGCACGGATTGCTTCATCACCATTGTTATAAACTCCTACTACTCGTTTTTCCATAGTAATCTTCCTCCTTGCTTTTATAGTGAACTCAATATATACATACCCCTATTCACGCGGAGGATAACATTTCACTTATATTACAGAAATTTTATTTACTAAGAAAACGGCAAATACTCTGTCAGAGGAAGGACAGCTAGGTGGGCCACGTCCACATAAAACTGTTGCTTTGTTTTGCGATGTTTCGCTGCCGGCAGCATTCCTTGTAGTATAGCGACTTCGGTACTACCACATCCCCACAAAGCTAACACACTAAAAAGAAAAACCCTGCCAATGGCAGGGATGAGCAAGTATCCTTTACATCCAATAAAATCAGTGCTTCTTTACTTCTTTTTCAAGTGATAAACAACTGATTCGTATGGGCGCAAGGTCAGTTCATTAGAATAAGCAGCTGATTCGCTATAATTGGAAATCAAAATATTTGATTCATAATCGTCCAGATTTAAATCAAGCGGCAGCTTTGCACTTGTTTCTTTTCCATAAAAATTATTTACCGATAATAGAATTTCATCATCCATTGATCTTGTGTATACAAAAAGTTCTGGATGGTCACGCAGCAAAAGCTCATAGTTACCGTGTGTAATAATATCATGCTCTTTTCTAAGAGCAATTAGCTTTTGATAATGGTAGAACACTGAGTCCGGATTCTTCATGGCTTCTTCCGCATTGATCTCTGGATAGTTGCTCGCTACAGGCAGCCAAGGTGTGCCTTCCGTAAAGCCTGCATTCGCTGAGTCATTCCATTGAACTGGAGTCCTAGAATTATCGCGTGATTTTCGCTTAATAATGTCCATGATCTCCTCATTTGATTTACCAAGGTCTTTCATGATTTTATAATAATTCAGCGTTTCAACATCCCGGTAATCCGAAATATCATCAAATTTAGGATCTGTCATTCCAAATTCTTCACCCTGGTAGATGTACGGTGTGCCTTGCATCATATGAATAGTGGTTGCCAGCATTTTTGCAGACTCTTTATGGTATTCGCCATCGTTTCCATATCGCGTTACAATCCGCGGCTGATCATGGTTGCACCAGAACAGGGCATTCCAGCCTCCCCCTTTATTCATTTCCACTTGCCATGTAGAGAGAATATCCTTTAAGGCCATAAAGTCAAAGTCTCCAACAGCCCATTTCTCGCCGCCAGGATAATCGACTTTTAAGTGGTGGAAATTGAAGGTCATGCTTAATTCCTGCGATTCCGGATTTGTGTACTTAATACAATGATCTATTGTTGTAGAAGACATTTCACCGACTGTCATACCGTCATATTTTGAAAATACATTTTGGTTCATTTCGTGGATGTATTCATGGACACGCGGTCCATCCGTATAGTATCTTCGGCCGTCTCCAGGCGGAACATCGTTAGGAAAATCCTGCCTCTTTGAAATAAGGTTAATGACGTCGAGCCTAAAGCCATCGACACCCTTTTCAAACCAGAAGTTCATCATCTCATAAACGCTTTCCCGGACTTTTTCATTTTCCCAATTTAAATCTGCCTGGGTCACATCAAATAAATGCAAATAATACTCTCCTGTAGCTGGGTCAAGCTGCCAGGCAGAGCCGCCAAACTTCGATACCCAATTATTTGGTTCTTTTCCCTCTGGAGCTGATTCTTTCCATATATAATAATCCCTGTATGGATTGTCTTTCGATTTTTTTGCCTGCTGAAACCATTCATGCTCTGTTGATGTATGGTTGACCACTATGTCCATGATGATTTTGATTCCTCTGTCATGGGATTCATTCAGCAAACGGTCAAAGTCCTCCATCGTCCCGAATTCCTCATGTATGGAATAATAATCACTTATATCATAGCCATTATCCCGCTGTGGGGATGAATAAATCGGAGTCAGCCAGATAACATCAACACCAAGTTCTTTTAAATAATCAAGTTTGTCGATTATCCCCTGGATGTCACCAACACCATTCCCAGTCGTATCATTAAAACTTCTCGGATATATCTGATAAACTACAGATCTCCTCCACCATTCCTTCATTAACTAACACCGCCTCTATAAATTTGAAAAAGTTGAACCTTGGTCTTGTAACAGTTTATTTTCTATAAGGATTCAATCATTTATTTTTCTCTTTTGAACTTTGCCATCAAGAAAGTAAGTGCGAAAGGAACTACAATCGCAATAGCCACGCCGACAAAGAATGGTCCCCATTTTTCTGGAACGATTGAGAAAAATGCCGGCAGGCCTCCAACACCGATCGAAGGCGCCATGACTTTATTCACTGTAATAAAAATCGCGGCTAAGGCTGAACCAGCCATTGCTGCAAAGAACGGGTAGCGGAAACGGATATTTACTCCGAACATTGCTGGTTCTGTAATTCCCAAATAAGCCGAAATTGCAGAAGAAAGCGATAACCCCTTAACCTTCTCATCCCTTGCAACAAACATCATTGCAAGCGCAGATGATCCCTGAGCAATATTTGAAATCGCAACAATTGGCCATAAAAATGTTCCGCCAATTGAACCGATTAACTGAAAATCTACTGCAAGGAACGTATGGTGCATACCTGTTATAACCAATGGGGCATAGAGAGCTCCATAAATTAGCCCGCCAATAGCAGGTACGGTATCAAAAATTCCAGTAAAAACAGATGTAATTGCGTTACCTACAGCAAAAGTAACCGGCCCTATAACGATAAACGAAAGAAAACCCGTGACAAGCAATGTAATAGGCGCAACAACTAGCAGTTTTATTGTATCAGGAACACGCTTATTAAGAAAAATTTCTATCCTGGCCAATACATAAGAAGCAAACAGGATTGGCAAGACCTGTCCCTGATAACCTACTTTTTCTATCTCAAATCCAAATAGGTTCCACACTGGTATCTTTCCTTCTGCCTCTGCTGCCGCGTATCCCCAGGCATTCAGCAAGTCTGGATGTACCAGCATCAACCCTAAAACTATCCCAAATAAAGGGCTGCCCCCAAACCGTTTTACAGCGGACCATCCAATCAACGCAGGAAGGAATGTGAAAGCAGTATTAGCTATCAAGTTAATAATGCCTGAAAAGTCCCGCCATTGCTCATGCACTTCCACTACAGATTTATCATCATAAAAAATCCCGGCTCCAGTCAGGATATTATTTATCCCCATTAATAAACCGGCTGTAACAATCGCTGGCAAAATCGGTATAAAAATATCAGCGAGTGTTTTAACTGCCCGCTGAAGCGGATTCAGATTTTTTTCAGCCGCGGCTTTTGTGTCCTCTTTTGTAGCGTTGTCCAAATTTGCGACAGACACCATTTCTTTATATACTTCATTAACTGTTCCTTGGCCAATTACTACCTGAAATTGTCCATTTGTGGAAAACGAACCTTTAACTGCTTCAATCTTTTCTAATTCTTCCTTATTTACTCGTTCTTCATCATCCAGGGCAAAACGAAGGCGTGTGACGCAATGTGTTGCCGAAACGATGTTTTCTTTTCCGCCGATTGCTTCAACAATTTGTTCGGCTGCCTGCCGATAATTTTTTGCCATAAAAAGCATTCCTCCTGTGGTACCGTTTTCATTAAACCGTTAAAATTGTAATTGGTATTATGAAAGATCATTAAAAGTAACTTGTATATACAAATTTTCCACTGTTAGTTTAACTTGTATATACAAATCAGTCAAGAAATACAGAATCCGATTTCCTTTCTACTTTCTCCAAAAAAATAATCTTAAATCCATTAGTTTAGTCTTGGTTTGCAACAGAGTCTAAAGGGTAAAGCAGAGCGATTCCGCCAAATTGTTGAATTACCGCGAGTCAAGGGGTATATACATAACAGAAGTCTTTCTAGCAGTCCGGATATAGATGCAGCCGGATGCAGCACAGTGGACATATTCTTTCAGGAGGTTTGTTAGAAATGCTATTCAATTTACTTAAGGAGCTGATTTTGATCGATAGCTCAAATAGAGAGGGAGCTAATGAAGCAGTATATTTTTGTGCAAAATGGCTTTCCAATCGAGGATTAATTGTGGAAATAATTGAAAACAATGGCCATCAGATGCTTGTTTGCGAAATCGGAAAAGGAAACAAGACAATCATCTTTAACGGCCATGTGGATGTTGTCCCGGGCAAACCGGAACAGTTCTTTCCGATTGAAAGAAAGGGAAGGCTTTATGGGAGAGGTTCTGCAGACATGAAAGCCGGAGTCGCAGCGATGATGTGCGCCATGGTCCAGCTAAAGGATAAAGATCTGCGCGTAAAAATCCAGCTTCATATCGTATCTGATGAAGAAACAGGTGGTTTCAATTGTACTGGCCATCTTGTAAAGCATGGTTTTCTCGGCGACTTTGTCATTTGCTCAGAACCAACCCAACTGGGTATCGGCCTCCAGGCAAAAGGCGTACTTAGACTGGAGATATTAGTGCATGGAAAACCTGCACATGGCAGCAGGCCCTGGGAAGGAATTAATGCCATCGAAAAAGCATGGACAGTTTATGAAAAAATTAAACAGCTTCCCTTTGCCGATGAAAGCAGCCCGTTTTATAGCTCTCCCTCAATAAACCTTGCAAAAATTGCCGGGGGTGATGTTTTTAACAAGGTTCCTGCAACATGTGTGCTAACCTTTGATATACGCTACCTCCCCAACCAGGATAAGGATGAAATTTTAAAACAAATTCAAAGCACTACAGACGGCGAGGTTTTAGTGGAAATGTTTTCTATGCCGGTTAAAACACAGCCTGATAATCCTTATATTACGCTGCTGAAGGTGATTATTGAGAGAAACTCCAATAAGGAAACACGAATGTTTGGTCAGCATGGTTCTGCTGATACCGTGTTTTACGCAGCATATGGAATCCCCGCTATTGAATTTGGCCCTACTGGCGGAAACTGGCACGGCAATGATGAATACGTCGAAATAGAGTCTCTCGCCATTTATGAAAAAATGCTGGTGGACTATTGTCTTGAATTCACGGTTGAAGAAGCTCACCAAAATACTTAACGCCCGGCGGAAAAGCCGGGTCTCTTTTTCCCCTTATTACTGAAAAAACAAACATTCTCAGAGTTTCTTCTGTAAGCTACCTTTCATAAATTCCTGTTTTATGTAATTTCAGCGGCTAGATTCTTGCCTTTACCTTTCTTACCTTTTTTAATCAATCGATTGACCGTGTAACCAAGTTGTAATATAAAACCCGACTGTTTGAAACATTCCTGTTACATAACTCTGGTATTATAATCCTACAATCGAAAGAAATGGTATTAAAGTCCTATGATAGAAAGTAAAGGAGATTCTATTTTGAAGAAACTATTACTCAATGTCTCAGCAGCTATTTTAGTAACATTTGGTTTTACCGGCATGGCGTCAGCAAGTCCAAGTACATATCAGGTAAAAAGCGGTGATACTTTATGGTCTATTGCCAAGAGAAACGGACTTACAGTACAGCAAATTAAATCATGGAATAAACTTACTTCAGATACAATTAAGCTTTCTCAAGTTTTAAAGCTTGCACCTGGCGTCCAAAAGAATGCCCCTGTAAAGACTGCAGCTGCAAAGCCTGCCGCTAAACAAGGCGCTTTCAAAGAACTTACCATGACAGCCACAGCTTACACTGCATCATGCAAGGGCTGCAGCGGAATCACCGCTACCGGGCTAAATCTAAAAAAGAATCCTTCCATCAAGGCTATATCGGTCGATCCCCGGATCATTCCATTAGGTTCTAAAGTCTATGTGGAAGGCTATGGATACGCAGTTGCTGCGGATAAGGGCAGTGCAGTGAAGGGCAGCAAGATTGATGTTTTTATCCCTAATAAATCCCGAGCTATCAAATGGGGCTCCAAAACGGTCAAAGTTAAGGTATTTTATTAATATAAGATAAAAAGAGGCTGCCATATCCATATGGGCGCCTCTTTTTATCTTATATCTTTTGGAGGTCACTCCTTGCACTTCCCATAAATGCATACTGCATTAGTCATTTTGTAATGATTGTTTCCATGTAAAGAAAGGATGACCTTTGGGGGTCATCCTTTTTCCGTCCTATTAAAAGGTCCCCCTACCTTGATTTTCACTGATACTTTTTCATTGACCAAAAAGACCAAAATGAACATTATAACCATAATGCTAGATTTTCCGAAATTTCTGTTATTATAAATTCATTCACCACACAAAGAAAGCGCTGTCATTTCATAGCCTGAGCCTTTAGCAATTATCCATTATCTATCCGGCTCACAACTTCTGTAAGACATCCTTGCCTGTGCCAAATTCTTTTATATTAATAACAATGAAAAGGAGACTGAAAAGCTTGAGAATATTAAAAAATTTAACTGTCCAAGTAGTCATTGGTATTATCCTCGGTATTGCAGTCGGGTTCATGTTCCCGGCTTTTGGTGAACAGCTGAAGGTTTTGGCTGATGTTTTCATTAAGCTCATTAAAATGGTCATTGCACCAATCGTGTTTTTCACGGTCGTTATCGGAATCGGCGGAATGGGCGATATGAAAAAGGTGGGCCGCATTGGCGGAAAGGCCCTGTTATACTTTGAAATTGTAACCACATTCGCACTAGCTATCGGAATCCTGGTCGTAAATATCGTTAAGCCGGGTGTAGGCTTCAATAAGGATGCGGTTGAAGGCGGAGATGTATCACAGTATACGACAGCTGCTTCTGAAACAAGCCACGGTATGATTGATTTTATTGTAGGAATCATTCCCGACAATATCGTCGCGGCAATGGCAAAGGGAGAATTGCTCCCTATCCTGTTCTTTGCAGTATTGTTCGGTGTTGCCTTGGCTGCAATGGGTGACAAAGGTAAACCAGTTGTGTCACTTTTTGAAAAGCTGGCTGAAGTGTTTTTCGGAGTCGTTAATATTATCATGAAGGTTTCCCCAATTGCCGCTTTCGGTGCAATGGCGTATACAATCGGCAAATTCGGGATCGGTTCACTTGTCATGCTGGGAAAATTGATGGGATCCGTATATCTGACAATGTTCTTCTTTATCGTACTTGTTCTTGGTGCGATTGCGAAGTTCTACAAGTTTAACATCTTTAAGTTCATTGCCTATATCAAAGAAGAAATCCTGCTTGTACTGGGTACTTCTTCTTCTGAATCCGCATTGCCAGCTATGATGCGCAGGCTTGAACAGTACGGCTGTTCAAAATCAGTTGTAGGATTGGTTGTACCAACAGGATATTCCTTTAACCTTGATGGAACCTCCATCTACCTATCCATGGCTGCAATCTTTATTGCACAGGCATATGGTATCGATTTAACTATCTGGCAGGAATTAACGTTACTCGGAGTCCTGATGCTGACATCTAAGGGTGCTGCCGGTGTTACAGGTTCAGGTTTCATCACACTTGCAGCTACTCTTGCTGCTTTCCCGATGATTCCAGTCGAAGGTATTGCATTACTTCTTGGAGTTGACCGTTTCATGTCTGAAGCTCGTGCCATCACTAACCTGATTGGTAACGGTGTGGCTACAGTAGTAATCTCTAAGACAGAAAAAGAATTCCATCCGGAAGTTGCTCAAGGCGGAAAAATGGCAGGATCAGTAGCCAAGAAAATTGCACTTAAATAAGTTTGAGCAGATACAGAACCAATCCATATCGGGTTGGTTCTTTTTTAGTCGAAATATATGAAGCCTCGACAATTTGATTCATAAATTAGAAGGAACTTACCAAATATCACTTCTTAACTCGGCTTCAGACAGCAGTCGCTTACCACCCATTAGCAGTGAGACGGCGTCCAAAACTTTGGCCTTTGTTCATCCAAGACTTACAACTGGCGTGGTGAAAAATATCAGGAATTAAAGTAAAATCAGTGTTTCTCACTTTTCAAAAATATACAGTTTCCCATTATCTGCTGTCCTGAATTTCGGGCCGGTGAAACCTCTTTTTAATAATTCCTTCCTCATAAACATCATAATTCCGCCATGACTAACGATCAGCACATTCTCATCTTGCTGCAGCACTTTATCGAGAATCACATTTATCCGTTTGGATACATCCTTTTTACTCAGAGACTGCGATTTATGATTAAACAGCCAGGCTATTCGAATAAAGAGCAAATGGATCGGCAAAGGCAGCCTTATTTTTCTCTGAAAAAATGGCGAAAGAGGAATTTCCCGCAGTTCTTCTAAAAAAATAATCTGGCCATCAAATGCCTTTCTAGCTGTTTTTTCTGCCCTTGATAAATCACTGGCATAGCATTTACTCCAATCAACATTGCATAAGTCAATTCTGTTTTCTTCTACATCTGAGGCATCGTATTCTCTCATCCATTGCCTTAATTCCTCTGATGTGACTATTTTATTTGGATATCCCCTTGTAACTTTGAAATGTCGCAGTAATCCAACCTTCACAACTCCCCACTCCAAATTAATGAATTTAACATCTCTACTGAAACTTTATCATATTAAGCCAGATGAACTGGATGCAATATTTTAAACGAACAGCAAAAAACTCCTTAAGCAGCTAAGGAGTTCAGGTTTAAATCACTTAAGTTAAGGGCAGAACAGGGATAGTTTTTTATTCCTGTATCGCAGTCTACTCCAGGATATCAAAATCATCTGGGTTTTTTTCATCCTGGATTCCGCGTTTGGAATCAAGCTCTGCTTCCTTCTGCTTGGATACGTTTTGGACAACGTTCCCTTCAGCATCATATTGGATTTTTCCTTTTTCATTTTCCATAATCAGCACCTCCTAACGTATTCCTTTTTAGAGTGCCAATTATCGCTATTTCTAATCGTAAATATGAGAAGTTTTTCACAGTTATCTTGACTATCTATAGACGATTTATGAACGAGAGCTAAAGAAGGATTGCAATTTCATTTTGACTCTTCCGCAATCACCGCGTTTTTCAATCAAAGCAATTTTTATCTCATTTTCAGCAAGGGCATATTTTTCTTTATCAGTTTTGCGTATTTTTAATTCAGTCAGCAACATAAGCAATTCTTTTTGATATTTGAAATTGGTCATTTCAAATACACCCTTTCTAATGAACTTTCTTACAATTATAGTTGATAGCGTATAAAATAAGTTCTAATTAACAGTAATTTAACATAAATTTACAGGATTTTTTCTTAGGTACTAAAAATTTTATATTTTTCTCAACAGCAGGCCATGTCTGAGAAAATGAAAACGATTTATAAAAAACTCGCCGCATTGAGTCAAGAGCCAGCTGAATTAAAGGAAGCTCAGGAAGCGATTAAGGAATGGTTTGATTTATTAAACGAAATGGGCACTTCACTGGATGCTTTTAAAGGTCTCGGCCAGCTGTATTTATGATTAACGGTTCACCAAAAACAGGTGATAAATTTGGTGAAAGCCTGGCACAATTTATATGCAGCGCAATGGCTTGTTTGCTTATAACAAAAATAATAGACCTGAACTCCGTCAGGAAGAGAAGAAAAGCAGGGTACCCTTGCTTTTTGATATAATAAACATAATTTAAGTAAACAGAATATTTTATAAGATTATGATCCTTCTTAATTTGAAGGAACTGGGGGGGTAAAAATGTTTAGTCTAGCTACATTGAGTGCGTTTGTAGCTGTAGTATTAGGGTTGTTTATTATACCTGGTCCTGCGGTACTTCTTACCGCTACCCGTACCATTCAGGGAGGCCGCAAAGCCGGGATAATGGCTGGCCTGGGGATTGCTACTGGGGATCTTGTTCATACTCTATTTGCGGCAGCAGGACTTTCAGCAATATTGATGACGTCTTCACTTGCATTTAATGTAATCAAAATTGCAGGAGCAGTGTATTTATTTTACCTTGGTATCCGAGCGATACTTGAGAAAGCTTCAGACCCTGAGCTTCCCAAGGTTTCTTCCGTATCTGGTCTGCGCGCTTATGGAGAGGCTGTCTTCATTGAAGTTTTTAATCCGAAAACATCGCTCTTCTTTTTAGCCTTTTTGCCTCAATTTATACATTCAGATCGGGGAGACAGCTTAATCCAATTCTTGATTCTTGGTTTAATCTTTGTGCTGATGAGCATAATTTATACAACGATGATAGCTTTGAGTATCAAACCATTGGGAAGGGTAGTCAAGCGAATATCCTGGATTGGCCTTTGGAGCGGCAAAATCGTAGGGGCCATCTATATCGGACTTGGCTTGAAGGTAGTATTTCAAAGCCGAGGTTAAGAAAAAACCGCAAGCGCCCTGGTTAGCCCTGACAAGCATAAGACAAGCTCTGACAGAAGGCACTCTTTGCTTTCAGAAGCGCTTGGCTTATGACCTTGAGTCCAGCCTCGGAGCGAGACACCCAACCTGGACCTAGACATTTGTATATTTTTAAACAGTTATACTTTCTTTGCTCTTATTTTGTTATCCAGTCCCATGCCTGCTCCAGCTCTTCTTTTTTAAAGTGCTTTGATTTAATGCCCGGCAAATAATTTCCTAATTCAGCCAAGGTCCCAATCCATTCCTTTTCACTAATAACTGGAAATTTATTAAACTGCTTCCACCTTTTTGCATGAATTGAAATAAGTTGCTTTGGCAATATTGTTATGGGTTTTGGCAGAATTAATTTGAATGGGCGTTTAGAGTAGCTTTGTGGCGGTGCACTCAATAGATCCAAACAACATTTTTTGATTTAGCTACTTTCTCTTTTAATTTTGCAGTTTTTTAACCAGTTTGGCTGTGATAACAGCCATTAAAATAGAGTTAGTAATCATTCCGATTAGCATTTCTGATGCAGCGAGAGCATTGGAAAATATCCCTATTGAAGTAATATCCCCATAGCCTGTCGTGGTAAAGGTTGTAATACTATAGTATAAAAAATCATCCCCGGAAAGATTTTCACCGGTAAAACTAAATGCTTTTTCCCCTTTTATTCTATAAATAAGGTAATACAGATTCGCGTAAGTAAGAATCGTTAACGACAATAGCAAACCCGATCCGATCGAGATGTTCTTAAGATTCGCTCCTGTCTGGGGAATATAAATAATAAATTCAAAAAGCAGAAGTAAACAGCTAATCAACACCAATATCAGAACTAATAACAAAGTGTATAGACCAATACCCTTTTTCAGAGTGAAAATGGAATAAATAATCAGCAAGCCAATTATGCCTATATTTAGAATGGCATAAAGAGTAAGCCTCTTTTTTTCAAAATCTCTGCCAGGGAGAATTTTAGTTTTCATGGAAACCTCTTTGTTTTTTAACAAGTAATTTTCCCATTTGTAGATAATTCATTCTAATGCCCATACATATAAACCCTCTTAATAGCTCACTTTGTTTTTAATATGCTGGCCAATGTATTATGAATTCCTTCCTGATAAGGCGTCCTCGGAATTTCACCAATCTCACGTTCATACTTGCTTCCATTTAAAACAACAGGTTCTTCCGTCAAATAGTACATTTCGAGATATTCTTTCATAAATTTATCAAAGAATCCGAGGAAACGGATCATATTCCTTGTAACAGTTGGAACCTTTTTACGGTAATTTGTATATTCCCCCGTTATTCTAATGACCTCTTCCCCTGTAATCGTTCCAGTCCCTGGAATGTTCCAATTCTGGCCATAGGCTTTTTCATGCATAGCCAATTCCACTAATGCCTTCGCTCCATCAGGTGTATAAATAAATTCCCTTAATAGCGTTTGGTCTCCGATATATTTTGCGGTCTTCCCTTTAGCCATTGCCATTAGTGTATAGTTGAGGAGTGTGTTCCCTGCATTTGGTCCGTAAAAATCAGGGAAATGGGCAATAAACAGTTCCACTCCCGATTGCTTAGCCATCCGTTCGAGATCCAGGCGAATCTTCCCCTTTTTCGTGTGCGGGTTTTTCTCATCCGCTTCACTAACCGGAACCCCTTTGGCTCTTCCATACGCATATATGTTATCAACGATAGCAAGCCGCGCCTTTGATTTTTTAGCTTCACTTAATATATTACCGTTTAAAACAGGCAGTTTTTCCCGCCAATCCTGATAGGGAATATTCACTGCATTGAAAATCGTATCAACACCACTAGCTGCCTGGTCTAATTCCCTTTGGTTAAAACCATCACCCGCCATTATATTGACATTCATCTTTTGAAAGAGATCATCCAGCCTTCCTTTATTCCGTGCAAAAACCGACACCCCTACCCTCTTTGCAGCAATTCATGAACAATCGCGCTCCCCATACTTCCCGTTGCTCCCAATACTAAAGCCGTTTTCAAAATATATACCCCCTTTTAATTATCCATCGGTTAATAAAATATAAAAAGTTTACGCTTACCCAAATGCCCTAAGAAGCAACTGAATGTAAGATTTAGCCAGAGCCCTTACATCCTCATAGAATTAGCTTCTTACTGCTAAAGCACTATCATAAAAATATAATACTCCGCTTAATTATCCAGTGGTTAATAATATACAAAATCTTTTACGTATTCCCAATTGCCCTTAAAAGCAATTGAACGTGTGATTCAGCAAGATCCCTGACATCTTCATAAGATTGGCCGCTGCGGCAATATACTGCTACAAATCCATGAATACTTAAGAATAGAGACCAAATTGTTTTCGTATCAACCTGTTTGGCGCAAAGCAAATACACTGCCTGAGCAAATCTGGCATAGCTATTATCAGGCTCATTAAGCGAATTCCCCTTAATCTCTTCATCAGTAATAAGAAACATAATCTCATAATGGTTTGGATTTTCCAGACCAAACTTTATAAAACCAAGAAGAATCTGTGTTAGTTTTTCAGAATCCTCCAGTTCCTGTGCCATTACCTTATTGAGTTCACCATCCAAAAGGGAAAAGTCTTCTTTAACCAAGGCATAAAAAAGCTCCGCTTCGTTCTCGAAGTGATAATAAATTGCTCCATGCGTATAATCCAGTTCCTTGGCGATTTTCCTCATCGAAACATTGCGATAACCTTCTTTTACAAACAGTCTTCGGGCAGCTTCCATAATACGGGATCTGGATAGTTCGACATCTACTGCTTTTCTTGGTGACAATTACATTCTCCTTTTTATTAACCACTGTTTAAATAAAAGTGTAAAATTAATTCTAGCAGATTTTCAAGTAGGATTTTAATCGAATTGAAAGTGCTCGGACTTGTCGCTAGGCTTACTTTTCATAATTTGTTCTTTTGTAATTATGCTTTCCATTTCACATAAAACATTAAATGGCTTTTTAGTAAATACGCGTTTTTGTATAATGCCTCCTAAATCTTTGCCATAAAAGGGAAGTCTTTAATTAAAAAACTTATAGCTTTCCAAATTCACTCAATTGGAGATTCTTTATTTAGGCTAATCACTTTAAGACCTGCCCCCCAGTTTCCTCAGCCGATTCTTCCCCTAGATTTTTTCTATGTAATGAAATTCTACAGATAAATCAAAAGAAAATTCCGAATAGTTTAGTGACCAATATATACTTCCATGTTATTCTGATTTTATCATAGCAAGTGAACCGAAATTTGTGAGAGTTTTTAAAGCGGAGCGGGGTAGTTAATTATGGAGTTTCAATATGACAAAATCCTTCTTCAAATGCTGATGGTGTTGTTCCCCATTATCCTTTACCTTGCGTTAGCGAAGGAGCCCAGAGGCGAAAAAAGGGAAAGAACCTTGTGGGGAATAGTATGTGCAGCAACAATGGTATTGTCTATTTCTGTAGCAATTAAAATAGATAATGGTATTTTCCTTGATTTACGGATGGTACCCTGGTTTTTGGCTTTTATTTACGGCGGAACCGGCACCGGGATTTTAGTAACATTGTTTTTCTTTGGCGCCCGTTTTCTGGCTGGCGGTTCAGGCATGATTCCCGCCTTCATTGTGATGATTATATCCAGCTTGGTAGTATATAAACTTCAGGACAAGTTTCAAACCTGGACTCCCAAAAAGAGAATAACTGTATCCATAATATTCCTAATAGTTTCATCATCTATGCTTCCTCTAATCGGATCAATTCTCTTACATGAGTCAATCACCCTTATGAAACTGGCTATTTACATTTTTTTTGTCATCGAGAACGGAATCATGGCATGGTTTGCTGTTTATTTAATGGAATCTCATCATGAAAAAAGACAGCTGATAAAAGAAGTCCAAAAAAATGAAAAATTGAATGTGGTTGGCCAATTGGCCGCAAGCGTTGCACACGAAATCAGAAATCCGATGACGAGTGTCAGGGGCTTCATCCAGCTGCTCACAACTTCCGAAAACATCTCCGTCTCAGAAAAGGATTATTTAAAGGTGTGCCTGGCAGAATTGGACAGGGCCAATGACATTATCTCCGATTATCTTTCTTTGGGAACAAATCAGTCAAGCGAACAGTTTAGAAAACTGGATATTAACAAAGAAGCCGAAAAATCAATCAAGTCTCTTTCTTCATACGCGATGTTTCATGGCGTAAATGTTTCTTCCGAAATTCAGGAAAATGCTCATATTGTTGGTATATCCGGAAGAGTTCAACAGATGTTTATTAATTTGATTAAGAATGCAATTGAAGCGGCAGCACCCCATGGACATGTTACAGTAAAAATACACACTGAAAGGGAAAAAGTGATCATCCGCATTTCAGACGATGGAATAGGAATGGACGAACAACAAATTGAAAACCTTGGGCTCCCTTACTACTCGACCAAAGACAGGGGAACAGGCCTTGGTTTGATGGTTACGCTTCAGATTATCAGGGATATGGGCGGTGAGTTCAAGGTTAAAAGTGAAAAAGGGACGGGTACAGTATTCGAAATAATATTGCCACTTGTACAGCCCAATCAGAATTCAGTATAATCCAATAACCGGTAATTTATAAAGAATACGTTTGATTCGAATATAAGAATCAGTTTTAAATTACGCGAAAAAATTCTTGCCTACATTGAACCGAGCCATCCGATTAGGGATGGCTCGGTTATTACTTTAAAAATGTTTGCTGATTAAAGAGTTTCTCAAGTTCCTCCAAAGGAAGGTTTAAAAGGTTAGGCCGGTCTTCAGGCTTGTATATTTTATTTAGGATAAGAGCATTAATAATTTTTTCTTTCTTTGCTATTACAAGCTTTACTAATCTCCCCATATACTATCCTCCAGCCTTATTTCCCCGCCGGCCAGGATATTATTTATCATTTTTTAAGGCAGCGTGCCCTTCCTCTCCTGTTCTGATTTTGATTACATTAGCAAGTTCATAAATGAAGATTTTCCCGTCTCCTGGCTTTCCCGTATAAAGAAACTTCCTGGCAACATTGATTACATCCTGGACAGGGACCTCACAAACAACTATTTCTATCTTAATTCTTTCATGCAGGTTGATTTCCCGTTTTACTCCGCGATATGTTTCGACAAAACCTTTCTGAAGCCCTGTTCCTTTGACGTCTGAAACAGTGATCCCGCTTACACCTATCTTGGCAAGCTCCTGTTTAAATTGTTCAAATTTGTTCGGTCTTGCGACAATATCAATCTTTGTTAATACCTCTCCCATACTCTTCATCTCCTTAAATGGTTTCGTGATACGCCTTTTCGCCGTGCAATGTGATATCCAGACCCATTGTTTCCTGTTCCTCATTCACACGGATCGGCATGAACACATTAATCACTTTAACAATTACGAATGTAATCGCCCCAATGAAGATGTAGGTAGCAACAATCGCAACCGCTTGTTTCCATAACAAGCCAGGATCCCCGTAAAACAGGCCATCAGCTCCAGCACTATTGACAGATGTTGTTGCAAACAAACCTGTTGCAATTCCTCCCCATGTACCTCCGATTCCATGCAGGCCAAAGGCATCAAGTGTATCATCATAGCCAAGCTTTTTCTTTAGCGAGGATACTCCCCAGAAACAAACAGCACCACCAATAATTCCAATTAAAATAGAAGCTGCAGGAGTCACAAATCCACAAGCCGGAGTGATAGCAACTAAGCCGGCAATCGCGCCGGATAAAGCCCCAAGCATTGTAGGTTTTTTATTAATCAAATATTCAACAATCAGCCAGCCAATAATCCCTGCTCCAGCTGCTATCGCAGTATTAACAAACACTGTCATAGCCACATCATTGATCGTTAACGCACTGCCTACATTAAATCCATACCAGCCAAACCATATAAGCGAAGCTCCTAAAACAGTTAAAGGCAAATTGTGTGGTGAGCTTTCATTGCATTCCTTTCTTTTGCCGAGCATAACTGCCAACACAAGCCCGGTCACACCTGAGGAAATATGAACAACGTTTCCACCCGCAAAGTCAAGAGCCCCAAGTTCACGCAGCCATCCGCCGACTCCCCATACCCAGTGAGCAACCGGTGCATATGCAACAACTGACCAAATCACAATAAAGAGTATATACGCGGAAAATTTCATCCTTTCTGCGACAGCTCCTGAAATGATCGCAACTGTAAGTACCGCAAATGTCATTTGGAACATCATAAACAAATTGTGCGGGATTGTCGCACTATAGTCTTCATTAGGCTCAAATGTTACACCGTTTAAACCTGCCCAGTCTAAGTTCCCTAAAAATGCATTCCCCCCAGTAGAGAAAGAAAGTGAATAACCAACTAAAACCCAAATAATGGAGACAATTGCCATAGGCATATAACTGTGCATCGCTGTGCTTAGCACATTTTTGCTTTTTACCATTCCCCCGTAGAAAAGGGCAATACCCGGAGTCATAAGCCAAACCAATAATGTTGCCAAAAACATAAATACAGAATCACCTAATTGCATAACACCAACCTCCTAGATAATTAATGTTAGGTTTTCTAACATCAAATGTTGTATGAACTAATAATAAACACAATTTTTTAAAAATTCAAGAGAATTTTTAAAATTTATGTTAGATTTTCTAACATTTGTTATTAAAAGGGTTTACACCATGGTTCATTCCATAAAAAATCCATGACCTATAAAAATGGTCATGGATAATGTTGTTCGATATTTGATTTACCGTCGTCAGCTTATTTGGTCTTTTAGCTGGCCATGGAAAAGACTATGATAAAATCCTTTTTCACTTAACAGCGATTCATGTAAGCCTCTCTCAATTATTCTGCCATTCTGCAGTACTAATATTTGATCGGCCCGCTGAATCGTATTCAGTCTATGGGCAATTACAAAGCTTGTACGTCCCTTCATCAATCGCTGCAGAGCCTCCTGAATTTTCAATTCTGTAATGGTATCAATACTAGAGGTCGCTTCATCAAGGATTAATAGGGCGGGATCCGCTAGAATCGCCCTCGCAATCGAGATCAGCTGCTTTTGTCCCTGGCTTATTCCGCTGCCATCTTGTTTTAGGACAGTCTCATATCCGTCCTTCAATTTACTGATAAATGAATGGGCGTTTGCCATCTTCGCAGCGGCTTCGACCTCGTCATCTGTAGCATCCAATCTGCCGTACCGAATATTTTCCCTGATTGTTCCCTGAAACAAATAAGAGTCCTGCAGAACAAACCCCATATGGCGCCGGAGGCTATCCCGTTTGATTTTCTTGCTATTAATCCCATCTATCAAAATAGTTCCGCTATCATTGTCATAAAAACGTGATAGCAGGTTAATCAATGTCGTTTTTCCCGCACCAGTCGGGCCTACAAGAGCAATTGATTCGCCCACATTTGCTGTAAAAGATATTTCCCTTACAGTATCTCCGCCTGTTTCATACGAAAAAGAAACATCCTGGAATTCTACCCTTCCTCTCAGGTCCTGAAGTTCAATTGATGCTTCATCACCCTGCTCTTCCTCTTTTTCATCCAGTATTTCAAAAACCCTTTCAGCTCCAGCAATCGCTGACAAGAGTGTATTAAATTGGTTAGCCAGATCATTCAAAGGCCTTGTAAATTGCCGGGAATACTCTGTAAAAATCACAATTACCCCTATTGTAATTACTCCTTTTAACGCAAGTATTCCTCCCACACCAGCAATGACAGCAAAGCTTAGATTATTTAGCACGTTCATAAGCTTTGGAATAAAGCCGGAAAATGTCTGAGACCAGAACCCCGAATTTTTCAATATGGCACTCTTCTCAAGAAATTCGGCTAAAACCCTCTCTTCCTGCGAGAAGGCTTTGACTATCCTTTGTCCCGAAATTGTCTCTTCTATAAAACCATTCAATCGCCCAAGATTACGCTGCTGCTCCTTATATAAGGGCCCTGTTCGTTTAGTAATCCACTTTAATCCATAAAACATGGCCGGTACGATGAACAATGTCAGGACTGTTAGCAGTGGACTTAGCCAAAGCATTACACCAACTGTTCCTAAGAGTGTGAGCAAACTTGAAGCAATCTGTATGACAGAGCTATTTAATGTCGAGCTAACATTTTCAATATCATTGGTTACCCTGCTCATCAGCTCACCATGCTGCCGATGGTCAAAAAATTGAATCGGCAGATTATGAAGGTGCCCAAACAGCTCAACCCGCATCCTCGAAACAGTTTGCTGGGCAATGCCGACCATCCAATAATTTTGCATCCATAGCGAACCAGAATATGCAAGAAAAATACCCGCAAGCCCGAACAAAATCTCTCCTAGGCCGCTTGTTTCCCCCTTAACAATATAATCATCTATCGCCCTTCCGATAAGAAACGGACCTAGCAGTCCAAAAGCAGAACTTAGCAAAACCATCATAAGGACCAGGCTAAGCATTCCTTTTTGAGCGGCAAGGTATCCCCAAATTCTTTTCAGCGTTGTCTTCCAATTTTTCACTTTCGGGACTTTCTTCTTCGGCTGTCCCATCTCGTTTGTCCAATCCTTTATTTTCTTATATTGAAAAGGTTTTATTAGCTGGTCTCGCATGCCCGCTTATCCCCTTTCCTGCCTG
Organism: Peribacillus saganii; assembly: GCF_003429095.1. Classification (GTDB taxonomy): domain Bacteria; phylum Bacillota; class Bacilli; order Bacillales; family DSM-1321; genus Peribacillus; species Peribacillus saganii. The sequence goes on along the minus strand of NZ_QVTE01000037.1, from coordinate 3,505 downwards.
TGACTGATGAATCCTGCCATATAAATCACATTCCTTTAGAAGCTCTTCATGAGTGCCTTTAGCTAGTACTCTACCATCCTCTACTAAGATAATTTTATCTGCTTTCTTTGCAGTACTGATTTTTTGAGTGATAATCAGGGTCGTACATTGAAGGGTATTTATCCCCAACAGCAGCCGTTCTTCCGTATTAACATCCAGCGCACTGGTACTGTCATCAAGCAGCAGCAGTTTTGGCTGTCGGACTAAAGCCCTCGCTATTGCAATTCGCTGCTTTTGCCCTCCTGAAAGATTCACACCTTTTTGCCCTATTAACGTGTCATATTTGGCCGGTAGCTTTTCAATTGTCTCATGGATCTGTGCGATCCTTGCAGCTTCGACCACTTCATCCATGGAAGCATCATCTTTGCCCCAAGAAATATTGTCCTTTACCGTTCCCGTAAAAAGCAGCGATTCCTGAGGCACGTATCCGATTGATCCTCTTAGTGTATCTACTTCAATTTCTCGAATATCCATTCCATCGACTTTAATACTGCCTTCCGTAACATCATATAGACGTGGAATCAACTGAAACAAAGAGGTCTTACCAGAACCAGTGGCACCCATAATCGCAACCGTCTGACCCATCCCTGCATCAAACGAAATATCCCGAAGCACTTCAACATTTGTTCCCGGGTACGTAAATGAAACATTCTTAAAACAAAGAGTTCCCTTATGAACATCTGAACTGCTTTCAGGAGCATCCGCCATGTCTACCTCAGTTTGAAGCACCTCAGCAATTCGGTGAGCTGATGCCTTCGCTCTTGAAAATACCATAATAATAAAGGTAAATACCGAAAAGGCAGAAGTCATTTTTGTGGCATAATTCACAATCGCTACAATTTCTCCTGCACTCGCAGTACCGGCAGTCAGCTCAGCATTGCCAAACCATAAAACCGTCATGATGCCTGCATTCATGATAAACAACAAAACAGGAAGGGCCACTTCGATAAACCTCAAAGCTGACACAGTCTCCATCATTAAATTTCTGTTTGCTGCTGCAAATCTTTTTCTTTCGTGGTTTCGTCGAAGAAATGCTTTTATTAGTCTCATACCGGCCAAATTTTCCCTAAGAACCTCATTAACCGAATCTAGTTTAGACTGCAGTACCCTAAAGAGCCTGCCCGCCTTAGTCATCGTAAAAATTAAGAAAGCAAGCAGCACAGGAACAGCTGTGGCCAATATCAAAGCTAGCTGGATATGTACGAAAAAAGCCATTACCATTCCACCAATGATCAGCAGCGGTGCTCTTAACATGATCCGCAGGCTCATAAACACTGTATTTTGCACTTGGGTGACATCATTGGTTATTCTCGTTATCAAAGATGAATTCGGAAAAATGCTTAAATTAGAAAAGGAAAAGGATTGCACCTTTTCAAATAAGTTTCTCCGCACATCAAACCCAAAGCTTTGGCTCACATGAGAAGCAAAAAATGAATTTACAATGCCAGATACAAAAGCAAGCAAAGAAATCCCAATCAAAACCATCCCCCACGTAAGGACAAAATTCATATCTCTCCTCAAAATGCCTTGATCGATTATTTTTGCCATCAGCATAGGCTGCAAGAGTTCCACTGCCAGTTCAACGAGCATGAGACACAATGCAACCACTACATGCAGACGATATGGTTTTAAATATGACAGGACTTTTATCATAGCTGTGCTCCCACCTTTTTTTCGTTAACAAAAAAGTTTAGATAATCGAATATCTCGATAGTAACTTATTGTTATCATACCATTTGCACCTTTTTTTAAATAGTCGGAATCTTTTCGATTACTTCACCAAATAAAGTCTTTTTCTCTAAAAAATCTCTGAAATCCTCCTTGCATGTTGCACCAGTCAATTCACACTTACCCCCCTATCTCTTCGGATACTTTTTGGTCTGCTTTTTAACTTTGTATATGGTAAAGTGAAGGTATGAATTTGAAATAAGGCTTACCTTTAAATTTGTGAGTAAGGAGTGATTTGTTGTGGGTGTTACTTTAAGCAAGGGCCAAAAAGTAGATTTAACCAAGTCCAATCCGGGGCTGTCCAATGTGGTTGTAGGTTTAGGCTGGGACATAAACAGCAGCCAAGGCTCTAATTACGACCTTGATGCATCAGCATTTTTAGTTGGAGAAAATGGCAAGGTTCAAAGCGATTTAGATTTTGTTTTTTACAACAATCCCTCTGGCGGGAACGGCTCGGTCATATATAGCGGAGATAACAGAACCGGAGTGGGCGAGCGTGATGATGAACAAATTCGCATCGATCTACATAGAGTTCCAGCTTTCATTCACCGGATTGCGTTTACCATTACCATTCATGATGCACAGATCAAGAATCAAAGCTTCGGACAGGTGTCGAATGCATATGTGCGCATTTTCAATGAAATGACGAATGAAGAACTTCTGCGCTTTAATCTTGGCCGTGATTTTACAGTAGAAACAGCAATTGTCACTGCCGAACTTTACCGCCATAATGGCGAGTGGAAATTCAACGCCATAGCAAGCGGTTTCCAGGGAGGACTAGCTGCGCTTTGCCGTAATTTTGGTGTCACAGTGGATGACGTACCCGCTCCACAGGCACAGCAAAATTCCTTTAATCAGCCAGCTGCATACAGCCCGCCGCCTGCTTCCCAATCTTTTAGCTCATCACAGCAAAGCTTTAGTCAGCCGGCATTTAACAGTTCACCGCAATCCTTTTCTTCCGCTCCTCCGAGCCACGTCTACGGCAGCGAGAATATAACATGCTCAAGGTGCCATTCGACAAACGTACGGACTGGAGAGAAAGGCTTCGGTCTTGGTAAAGCAGCTGTCGGCGGCTTAATCCTAGGCCCTATCGGATTGCTTGGCGGGTTCATCGGTAAAAATCAGCTGAAGTTCACCTGTAACAGCTGCGGCAACACCTGGTCCCCATCTCAGACTGATTATACTGAGTGGGCAAAACAACAAAAAAATAAAGCCATGGAACTCTTCAATCGTTTCAAAAGCCAGGATGTCCTTGATGCAGTGGTAGCCGCCTGTGCCTTGGTTGGAATGGCAGATGGCCGTCTTGACCCATCGGAACGCCAAAAGATGATGGAATTTGTAAATCAAAGCGAAGAGCTTCGTGTGTTTGATACAAATAAAGTCATTCAGCAGTTTAATATGTTCGTCCAGCGAATAGAGTTTGATCAAATCATTGGCCGCGCCGAGGCCTTTAAGGCTTTAGGAAAAGTAAGATCCAAACCGGAAATCGCCCGGCTTGTGGCCCGTTATTGCATTGCAATCGGTTTCGCAGATGGGCACTTTGACGGAAACGAACAGCGGGTCGTAAGCGAAGTTTGCCGCGAACTCGGCCTGAATCCTGCTGAGTTTTTATCTTAAGATAGAAAAGCGAACAAAGGAACGACAACTAGGTTCTGGTACGTCCTGTGCCAAAGGTCGACGTCAGCACATCCATTCTAAGGATGAACGGCTAAGTTCGCCCCGTCCTGGGGCAACGCCG
>NZ_QVTE01000036.1 GCF_003429095.1 Peribacillus saganii | reverse complement strand
GTTCCATTGGAAATAGATCGTACTCATAGTAAATCCTCTCCTTTGGGTTAAGAATGTCTTGTCCATTATGGTTACTTCTCAACTAAATTTAAAAGAATCTAACTTTTATCGCCTGGACTGTACACCGCAGCATCATTCTCTTTATTCCATTGGCCATTGTTCATAAACATCTGAACCATCTCCTTTGGTTGAGAATGGGTGTTACATTACTCTTTTTACCCGACTTATTGCTCCTAAAACATAATATTTTAAACTTTTACAATCTTTTATCAAAACGTTTATCTGATGAATTTGAATGAGTGAAAATAGATAGAATGTGTTAAAATGTTTTTTGTATGGATATCCTTTACTTCTCTATGAAAGTGAAGGGTACTATAGAATCTATAAATATCAAGGAGTCTAGAGAATGGAAAAAGTATTGGTATTCGGTCATAAAAACCCAGACACAGATACAATTTGCTCCGCCATTGCTTACGCGGAATTGAAAAATAAGCTTGGCTGGAATGCTGAACCGGTTAGGCTTGGACAGGTTAATGGGGAAACTCAATATGCGCTGGATTACTTTAAGGCTGAAGCGCCGCGCCAGGTTGAAGAGGTTGCAACTGAGGTGAAAAGTGTTATCTTGGTTGACCATAATGAGCGGCAGCAAAGTGCCTCAGACATTGAAAAGGTACAAATCCTGGAGGTTATTGACCACCACCGTATCGCTAACTTTCAAACAAGCGACCCGTTATATTACAGGGCTGAGCCTGTTGGATGTACGGCCACTATCCTGAATAAATTATACAAGGAAAATGGTGTTGAAATTCCGAAAGAAATTGCCGGATTAATGCTTTCAGCTATTATTTCCGATTCGCTTTTGTTCAAATCACCAACATGTACAGACCAGGACGTTGCAGCCGCCCGTGAATTAGCGGAAATTGCTGGCGTTGATGCGGAAAGCTATGGACTGGAAATGTTGAAGGCTGGAGCAGATTTAAGCGATAAAACGGTTAAAGATCTTATCTCGCTTGATGCCAAGGAATTCCAAATGGGTAACAGCAAGGTTGAAATCGCGCAGGTAAATGCTGTTGATACCAAAGAAGTGATGGAGCGCCAAAACGAGCTGGAAGCTGCTCTTGCCGTCATTATTGCTGAAAAGGATTTAGATTTATTTTTGTTTGTTGTGACTGATATTTTAACAAATGATTCTATCGGATTGGCATTAGGCCGAAAAGCTGAAGCTGTTGAGCGTGCGTATAATGTGAAGCTTGACAATAATACAGCGGTGCTTAAGGGTGTAGTTTCACGCAAAAAGCAAATTGTTCCTGTATTAACGGATATCTTTAATTCAATGTCTTAATAGGTTCTAAGGAAGCAAACACCGTTCATTCCACGCATGGACGGTGTTTACTTTAAAGAAAAAGTGGCGGCTCCTTTATACAATAAAATTAAGACTTTTTTGTGCATAGACGTTACACCTGTGTACTTTTAATTTTTTGAATTTTCGCTTATTACGACGGCTGAAATGTGCAGCCGGTTATCCATTTGGTTTCCTGAAAGGAATTGCATTAATAATAAGAACATGGGAGGATTTGAATTTTATGAAAATTGCAACTGTAACTTACAATCGGGAAAGTCACGTAGCTTTGGTAGATACAGAGAATAATAGAGTACTTTTACTTAAGTCAGCTGCAGAAGCATCCGGACAGACAGAAAGAGTGCCGTCTACAGTAATAGATGCAATCGAAATGGGTTCTGCTTTCCTTGATATGGCACGCCAACTCCAGGAATGGGCAGACAGCCAGGAAAACAATGCAGAGTTTTATGTCAATCAAAACGATGTGACATTTGAATCTCCAATAGTCAGACCGCGCAAAAATATTTTCTGTGTTGGGAAAAATTATGCGGATCATGCCATTGAAATGGGCAGTGCTGCAGATATTCCAGAACATATCATGTTGTTTACAAAAGCACCTACAACGGTGATTGGCGATGGTGCAAGCATTCCGGCTCATGCTGATGTAACATCAGAGCTTGATTATGAAGGGGAACTGGCAGTGGTTATCGGCAGAACCGGCCGCGGAATCCAAAAGGAAGATGCACTTGATTACATCTTTGGCTATACAATTCTGAATGATGTAACGGCCAGGGACATGCAGGCGAGGCATAAGCAATTTTTCCTTGGCAAAAGCCTTGATGGGACTTGTCCAATAGGCCCATACATCGTTGAAAAATCACTGATACCAAATCCAAATGAGCTAAACATCAGAACATCTGTTAATGGAGAGGTAAGACAGGATTCGAATACTAAGCATTTTATATTCCCTATCGAAGAAATCATATCCACTGTATCAAAAGGGATGACCCTTGAGCCAGGCGATATTATTGCCACAGGAACTCCTGCAGGCGTAGGAAAAGGATTAAAGCCGCCTAAATTTTTAAAGGCTGGAGATGTAATTGAAATTACTATCGAGGGCTTGGGAAAACTGGTGAACGAAGTACAATAACGTATTTTTGGTTTTACTTTCTTACGTGTGTTATGATGAAAGGGAAAATTTGATAGGAGGATATTTTCTTTATGACTCATGCACATATTACTACCTGGCTGATTGCTGTGATCCTCTTTTTTGTCGTGGTTTCTATGCAAAAAAGCGGCAATCATAAAGCAGCTAAAATCAACCACATGATTTTGCGTGTTTTCTATCTGCTTATTATCATTACTGGCGGTATGCTTATCAGTTCAATGTACGGACCGTATATTGTCAAAGCGCTGATTGGGATTATTGTTATCGGTATGATGGAAATGATATTGGTCCGCTCTGCAAAAGGAAAGGACACTAAAGTACTCTGGATTGTCTTTGTGGTAGCCTTTATTGTTGTCCTTTACATGGGCTTGTCGTTGCCTCAAGGGTTTCAACCATTTGCATAATAGGAAACAAGCACTGCCGTTTGGCAGTGTATTTTATTTTGCAGATTTCATTTTTCACAGGCCAGCCGTTGGCTAGTTCTTGGGTAAATTCATATATTCATCTCATCATGTATATGGGATTTTAGAAGGAGAAGGAAAGACAAAATTCCATTTTTAGTTAAGTGTGATGAGATGATTTGTCGCAAACATTCAGCTGTGCCTATGAAAATAGTTCAACAATTAGAAACTTATATAAAATGTCACCTGCGCTAAGAAGTTCTATATCCATTAGCCGCTTACTGTTTCTGAATTTGAATCGGGATTAACTTATGGAGAAGCCCGTGCCTGTTGTGTAGCTAAAACCCCCTGTCAGTAAAATGACAGGGGGTTTTAGCAGGTTCTTTTATTTTTAGAGATGGTGTTACCGTTCCCGGCAAGTGGTGAGAGTACTTTACTGTAAAAGAAAAGAAATTATAACTTTTTTATCGAGTACCGATGTCTAGCTCCAGTGCCCAGCAACTTTTTTTACGAAGTAAAATAAAGCCCCTCGAATGTTGTGACCAAGAGCCGTCAAAACCCTGTGTTGCGATCAAGTGCCATCGCAACCTTGGTCATAATTCAATCACTTCGGAAGGCAAAAAGCTCCTTCTGTCAGCGCTTGTCTTATGCTGGTTGGGGCTGACCAGGGCGCTTTCGCTTTTCTTTTTAAGGATGGGAATTAAGCTTTTCAATAACAATCCTTTTGCCTGTATTTATCGTAAATTCAAATCTATTTTGCTCATTTTTAGAATAGCAAAAATGATGCTGGACGCTGCATATTTGGGTTCCATTATCGAAGATTAGGAAGTTTACCCCTGATTGCGCTGATAAGTCCCGTAGAAACGTAAGCTGATTATAGCAATAAATACTATCATACACTGAGAAATCCAATGAATTCAGTGTCGTAACAAACTGAAAGAACGAATCATCATTTATCTCATCAAGCAGCCGTTCAAAAGAATAAAGCAACTGCTTCCGAATCCGGATTTGCTCCTTCTCCATTAAGTATACGTTTGTTTTTCCCAAGGCCACAAGGCCGTTTTCTCCCAGGACGCCCTTTCTCCACCGGTTACCCCGATAGATTTCTATATCATGGTTAACATAATCCTCCATGGAATAGGCTTCATCAGTTTCCTCATCAAAAAAGACCCATTGCTCGTTAATATAATCAACGATACCTTCCGTATAAGCCCGGGATTGATGATTTAATAGTGTAGCGCGCTGCTGCTTGTTCATAATAACCCTCCAAAAACGGAATGTGTCACCTACTTTTTTTTTAGACAAATATTGTGAAAAATATAACCGTTTAATTTTTATAGGCTGGACAAATAACCAACCTGGATTTTTTGCATAGGCTATGTTAAATCGTTTAATGGGCATTGCAGTTTATTTTCCTATGCATCCAAAACTGACGGTTTATAGCCAAAAAGAATATGAGAGTATTCATAATCTAAATCAGCCGGTAGTCCTTCTCGATTTGTATCCGGTAAGAAAGGAAGATGTCTATGTGTGGGATAACGGGTTGGGTAGATTTTCAACAAGACCTGAAAAGCAAAAGAGGAACGGTCGAAAAGATGACAGAAACGCTGTCGAAAAGAGGGCCGGATGATACGAATATTTGGACGGATACGCATGTCAGCTTTGGTCATAAGCGCCTTACTGTTGTAGACCCTGTAGGCGGCAAGCAGCCGATGACAAGGGAGCATCAAGGAAACCGGTATACTTTATGTTATAACGGTGAACTCTATAATACAGAAGAAATAAGGAAAGAACTACTATTAAAAGGATATTCATTTAAAGGCCATTCTGATACTGAAGTTTTGCTCATTTCTTATATTGAATGGAAAGAAAAATGCGTGGAATTTTTTAACGGAATATTCGCATTTGCCGTGTGGGATGAAAAAGAAGAAAAGCTATTTTTAGCAAGGGACCGGCTCGGGGTCAAACCGCTATTTTATGCGGAAAAAGACAGCGGTCTTCTATTTGGTTCAGAATTAAAAGCTATTCTGGTACATGAGAAGATGAACACGGAAATTAACCGGGAAGGCTTGGCTGAGGTACTTGGGTTAGGTCCGTCACGTATTCCGGGCAGCGGTGTATTTAAGGGAATTCAGGAACTGAGACCAGGTCATGCCATGGTATTGTCCCGTCAAGGAAAAAGAATTTGGCGATACTGGAATGTAGAAAGCCGGCCACATGAAGATACTTTGGGGGAGACCGCAGAAAAGGTAAGGTTTTTAGTTGAAGATGCGATCACCCGCCAGCTGGTGTCAGATGTTCCATTAAGTGTATTTTTATCTGGAGGACTTGATTCCAGCGCAATAACTGCCGTCGCGGCGAAGGTATATGGTAGAGAAGGAAAAGGGCCGCTCCATACTTACTCAATTGATTATGAAGACAATGATTTATTTTTCCAGGCAAATGAGTTTCAGCCTAATTCGGATGGCTATTGGATTAACCAAACGACAGAGGCTTTTGGCACCATTCATCATCGAAGAGTAATCCCCCAGACGATATTGGCAGAACTTCTTACTGAAGCAGTCCATGTTAGGGATCTGCCAGGTATGGCAGACATTGATTCATCCCTGCTCTGGTTCTGCAGGGAAATTAAACAGGATTTCACTGTTAGCCTGTCCGGAGAATGTGCGGATGAAATTTTTGGAGGATATCCATGGTTTCACAGAAGAGCCGATTTAAATCGGGATGGATTTCCATGGATGAGATCTATTCAGGCACGCACAGATTTAATAAGTGAAAACTGGAAACGCAGATTAAATCTTGAAGAGTATGTCCAAGAACAATACATGCGTACGGTTTCCGAGACTCCGCGTTTAGAAGGGGAAAATCCTGAAGAAGCCAAACGCAGGGAGCTTTTTTACTTAAATATGGTGTGGTTTATGACTACCCTGCTGGACAGGAAAGATCGGATGAGCATGGGGGCGAGCCTTGAAGTGCGTGTACCGTTTGCGGATCATAGGCTAGTAGAATACGCATGGAATATGCCCTGGGAAATGAAAATGGCGGGTAATCGGGAAAAGGGTATTCTGCGGAAGGCACTTGAAGGAGTGCTCCCAGATGAAGTATTATACCGCAAGAAAAGTCCCTATCCGAAAACGCATAATCCTGAATACACAAAGCTTGTTCAAACCTGGCTGCGTGAATTGATGGGTAAAGAATCGATTCTTTTTGAACTGTTTGATAAGAGAAAACTGACGGATATTGTTGATTCAAACGGTTCAGCATTCAAGGTGCCCTGGTTCGGACAATTAATGTCTGGCCCTCAGCTTCTGGCATACTTGGCACAAATGCATGTCTGGTTTGAGGACTATAATATTAAGCTGATTGAATCATAGAGACCATGAGCAAAAGGGCAAACTGTTTTTCTCATATTTTGCGACCTAACCACTTGATTAAGTGGTCTGGGTCGTTTGTTTATTATTACATCACCATAGAGGTTTTAAGACAAGGAGCTCGTGGATATCTTAGTCTGGAGACAGTACCAGGGAATCTTCTATTTAAGATTTGTACAGGCTGTTTTTTCCAAAGGTTTTGAGCTACAAGGACAGAGCGGTACCGGTAGCGATAATGCCAAACATTACGATGACAAGCTGTAAAATTTGATTGGCGAATCCAGCCGCAGCTAACGAATCATCCGAATATTTGCTCCACATCAACGTCTCTGCTATCCCCATTAGCATGAAGGAAAACTTCGATGAAAATTGGCCAGGTGAGAGCGAAAAGCGATACATTTTTGGTGTTTTTACTCATTTCAAAGCTCCCCTGCTTAAATAGAAGAGAAACATATGAGTCATATCGGCTCTACTATGGCAAATCAATCAACCTAGATAGGTATTAAAAATAGGTTTTCAAACATCAAAAACATTATATAATTATTTTGAAATTGTGCAATCGTTTTCACAAATTAAATACACATATCAGGAGTGCTAAACTTACTAGGAAATAATAGTTTTTTCCTCCAAATGAATATTTCAGTTTGACGTCATCTTTTCAAAACGCTACGCTTATAACGGTAAAAAGATGTAAGGGGGAGCGGATTGTGCACAAAAAAGCAAGAGCACTTATTTTGATTCCGTTTCTTCTTTTTTACGCTTTTCCCGCAGGAGCTGTTGAAAAAGAAGAACGAAAATGGCAAGACGAAGTTATTTATTCTATTATGGTGGATCGTTTTCTTAATGGTGATTCCAAAAATGACTTTAAAGTAGACGTGGATAACCCGTTAGCTTATAACGGCGGGGATTTTAAAGGGATAACGGATAAGCTGGAATATTTGCAGAAGATGGGGTTTACAACTATTATGCTATCTCCGGTTTTTGACAATGAGGCAAACGGATATCATGGCTATTGGATTAACGATTTCTATAAAACTGAAGAACACTTTGGAACAATGAAGGAATTTAAGGCCTTGGTAAAAGAAGCTCATAAACGAAAAATGAAGGTTATAATTGATTTTAATGTAAACAATGTCGGGCCGAATCATCCTTGGCTGGCTGACCCTGAAAAGAAGAATTGGATTCATGAAAAAAAATCAGCTAAATCTACCAGTTCTAAAAATGAATTGGAAAAGGCGTGGATTGATGATTTACCGGATTTAGCACAGGAAAATCCTGAAACCGCCAAGTATTTGATTGATGCAGCCAAGTGGTGGGTTAAAGAAACGGATGTCGACGGTTACAGGATAGATGCTGTAAATAATGTTCCTATGGAATTTTGGTCTGATTTTACAAAGGCAGTAAAATCGGAGAAAAAAGATTTTTATCTTCTAGGTGATACATCAGGACTTGGAGAAGCGGATATTGCAGCTTATCAGCAAACGGGTATCGACGGGTTTATGAACTTTCCTTTAAATGAGGAGCTGCGTTCTTTCTTTGGAAAGCCGGCACAAGATTTGGCAGGGCTCGTTACTGCAACGGAAACCAATCAAAATCACTTTAAGCACCCTGAACTGATGGGCAACTTCCTCGATAATCAAGATATGCCAAGATTTACAAGGGATGCAATCTTGAATAAACAACATCCCGGAACCCGCTGGAAATTAGCTCTATCTTACTTATACACCACTCCGGGAATCCCGGTTGTCTACTATGGTACCGAAATTGCCATGAACGGTAATAAGGAACCGGAGAACCGTGCGCTGATGGCATTTAAAGCAGAAAAAGAGTTAATTGATTATATTACCAAGCTGGCGGAATTAAGGCAGCAGCTGCCCGCGCTCACACGCGGTGACATCGTATGGCTGCATGATCAAGATGGGATGGCAGTATTCAAGCGCACATATAAGGATGAAACCATCATTGTCGTTATTAATAACAGCACAAAGTCACAGGCAATTACCTTAGGTAAAAATGTTGTCAGAAAGAACCAGGAGTTAAGAGGTTTATTAGGCGGTGATTTGGTTCGTGCAAATGATGATAAGTTCTCAGTCATTACCGACAGGGACGAAGTAGAAATTTACGCTGTTGCTGAAGAATCAGGCCTCAATATTCCATATATGATTGTTATGGGACTGGTTTATTTCCTATTTGTCGTCTTTATCGTCCTTCTCTGGAAAAGGTCCAAGCGCAACAAAGAGAAGAATTGAAGAATTAGATTGCGAGGGAAAGGGTTATGAAGAGAGTATGGTGGAAAGAAGCTGTATGCTATCAGATTTACCCGCGGAGTTTCATGGATAGTAATGGAGACGGAATTGGTGATCTGCAGGGAGTTATCTCAAAGCTTGATTATCTGAAGGATCTTGGTATCGAAGTAATTTGGATTTGTCCATTTTTTGAATCTCCAAATGCGGATAATGGCTACGATATTAGCGATTACCAGGGGATTATGAAAGAATTCGGGACAATGGAGGATTTTGATCTTCTACTGAAGGAAATCCATTCACGCGGCATGAAGCTGATACTGGACTTGGTAATCAACCATACAAGCGACGAACACTCATGGTTTATTGAATCGCGTTCTTCAAGGGATAATGAAAAGCGGGATTGGTATATATGGAAGGATGGAAAAGACGGTAAGGAACCAAATAACTGGGAAAGTATCTTTTCGGGCAGTGCCTGGAAATTTGATGAAGCGACCGAACAATATTACCTTCACTTGTTTGCGGTAAAGCAGCCGGACCTTAATTGGGAAAATCCTGCTGTCCGCAGTGCCCTGTACAGTTTGGTAAATTGGTGGCTTGATAAAGGTATCGATGGCTTCCGCGTTGATGCAATCAGCCATATTAAAAAGCGTGATGGTTTCCCTGACATGCCAAACCCTGAAGGCCTTGATTATGTTCCATCGTTTGATATGCACATGAATCAGGAAGGCATTGAAACCTTCCTCCATGAATTAAAGGAAGAGACATTCAGCAGATATGATATCATGACTGTTGGCGAAGCGAATGGTGTGAAGATAGAACAAGCTGATGAATGGGTCGGAGAGAAAAATGGAAAATTTAATATGATTTTCCAATTTGAACATCTGGGATTGTGGGATAAAGGCGAAGATCATGGAGTTGATATAGCAGCCTTAAAGAAGACACTGACAAAGTGGCAAAAAGGCCTCCATAATAAAGGATGGAATGCTTTATTCCTTGAAAACCATGATCAGCCGCGAAGTGTATCCACTTGGGGAAATGACCGTGAGTATTGGAAAGAAAGTGCAAAAATGCTTGGTGCGTTTTACTTCTTCATGCAAGGAACTCCGTTCATTTACCAAGGCCAGGAGATTGGGATGACCAATGTCCGGTTCAATTCAATAGAGGATTATGATGATGTAGCAATGGTCAACTTTTATCATATTGAAACCGGGAAAGGAAGACCCCATAAGGAAATTATGGATATTATCTGGAAAAGCGGCCGTGATAACTCCCGTACACCAATGCAATGGAACCGCAGAAAAAATGGCGGATTTTCTGACGCAACTCCATGGCTGCAAGCAAATCCGAATTTCGGGGAAAAAGTCAATGTAGAAGATCAAATGAATGACGAAAATTCCATTTATCATTTCTATAAGAATATGATTCAGATCCGTAAAAACAATGATGTTTTCATCTACGGGGATTATGGCTTATTGCTGGAGAGCCATCCTGCTGTCTATGCTTATACACGTACCCTCGATGATAAATCAGCCTTAATCATATGCAATTTCGCAGGGCTGGAAGCTGCTGTTGCTTTCCCTGCTATCGACCGCAAAAAAACAAAGCTGTTATTAGCAAATTATCAGGAAACGGAAGAAAGGCTGCCTAAACAACTGACATTGCGTCCGTATGAAACTAGAGTATATTTATATTAATGTGAAAACCAGCGGATCCGGGGCCCGCTGGTTTTTCTACGAAAAGGCTGTTTCGCTTAATTGGTTTAATTTCTCTTAAATCGAATTATTCGCTTACATTCATCTGAATTTTCGCTTTGTCTTCCCAAAAGGCATTTTGCTGTTCTCAAGGTGTGCGTTTTACTTGAATCGATTGTAGTTCCTCCGGTTACCCGTTTACAACTTTGCCGCCGTTAATATGGATCATCTGGCCGCTGATGTAGGAAGAATCATCACTGGCAAGAAATACATAAGCCGGGGCAAGTTCTTCTGGCTGTCCCGCTCTGCCCATTGGCGTATCTGTACCGAACTTCGCCACTTTATCTTCAGGGAAGGTGGATGGAATCAAAGGAGTCCAGATTGGTCCTGGCGCAACGCCGTTAACCCTAATGCCGTCCTTAGAAATCGAGTTGGAAAGCGCTCTTGTAAAGGAAACGATTGCTCCTTTTGTTGAAGAATAATCAATAAGCTGCGGATTGCCTTCATAGGCGGTGATGGAAGCTGTATTGATGATGCTGCTGCCTTTCTTTAAGTGAGGAATTACAGCCCGGGTTAAATAGAACATAGAGAATATATTCGTTCTAAAAGTTTGTTCCATCTGCTCCCCTGTAATATCCAGAAAATTTTCCTGCGGATGCTGTTCTGCCGCGTTATTAACAAGTATATCAATAGAGCCGAATTCATTTATCGTTTTTTCTACTATCTCCTGGCTGAATGATTCTTGTCCAATATCACCGGAGATAAGCAAGCATTTCCGCCCTTCCTGCTCAATCAGACTTTTTGTTTGGCCCGCGTCATCGTGTTCATCCAGGTAGACAATGACAACATTGGCACCTTCCTTTGCAAAATAAATAGCGACGGATTTACCAATACCGCTGTCTCCTCCGGTAATGATCGCTGTTTTTCCTTTTAGTTTGCCGCTGCCTTTATACTCAGGTCTTACCGATTCGGGTTTTGGATTCATTTCTGTTTCTACCCCTGGCTGGCGATCCTGGTGCTGTGCCGGAAATCCTTGTTTATTCGTATCTTGACTGCTCATCGAATCCCTCCATAAATGTAATCTCTCCCTTCTTATTCCATGGATTCAAAGCTGAAAAACATGGAAAAATAATGAAATATGAAATGTAGATAGGATTTTTGAAATAAGCTCTATTAAACTTGCCTGTTGATTTCCGCTCTAGGCACTCGCTTTCAACGGGCTCCCTTGACCCGCTTCTCCCGCAGGACATTGAACTAGCATCACTGAAAAAACACCGCACGAAGGATAGGATATGCGAAGCATTTTCGAGGAGTCTCGCTCCTTCCGAAGGGATTGGCGTATGACCTTTAGGGGCTGGGCGCTGCAGCTAGACATCAAAATACGTGTCAATATCAGCCACGAACTTTAACATAACCCAAAAATAAAAAGGGACTCCATTAACCAGAGTCCCTTCAAGGGGAGATATTCACTGAATTACTTTTGCCTTTATGGACTTTTCCATTACCACTGTTTCAACACTAAAGCCATTTGGATTGGTAACAACTTCTTCTTTGGAAACATATAGCCCAAGCTTTCATACAAGTTAATGTTCTTAGTCAATGATGACCGCCCGCGGCATTCCATAATTAGTTTACCTTTTCAATGGTGAATTCCTCCAGCCGCAATATCATGACTTTGGCTAGTCCTTTTCCCCTTGCTCTTGGTGTTGCGGATACGCTTGAGAAATATAGAATATTGCTCTTTAAAGTAAACCTTGCAGAACCAAGCGGAAGCCCATCGACCATGCATAATTTCGCCTAGACGCTGGCAAGGGCTTCCTTTCTTCTGATTCATTTAATGCGCTTGAAGGAAGCGCAATGAGACGATATTCTTCAAAAGCCTCAATCATCAGAGAATGCAATAAGGGAATATCTTTTCCTCAGCCCGCCTGATTTAAATTGCCATTAGGCTTCTCCCCGATCTTGTTACCTGTAATTCATATATTGAACATCAATGGAAAGATCCGCATCCCGGATAGCAGCTATGATTGCCTGTAGATCATCCCGGCTTTTTCCGGTTACCCGGATTTGGTCATCCTGTACCTGGCTCTTAACTTTAAGACCGGTGTTTTTAATGATGGTGTTGATCTTCTTGGCATTTTCCTTGTCTATCCCCTGAATTAGCTTGGCCCTTTGTCTAACTGTTCCGCCTGAAGCACCCTCAATTTTTGCATAATCCAGGTTCTTTACCGGCACTCCGCGCTTAATCAGCTTGCTGATCAGCACATCCTTTAACTGTTCAAGCTTGAATTCGTCGTCTGAGAGCAGAACAAGTTCTTCTTTATCAAGCGTTATATCACTTTTGCTGCCTTTAAAGTCATAGCGGGTTTTAATCTCTTTAAGAGCCTGGGTTACCGCATTGGTTACTTCCGAGAAATCTACCTTAGATACAATGTCAAATGAACTTTCCTTTGTCATCCTTTACCTCCAGTGTCCGTGTATTTTCTTTCATTATAGTCAATTCAATTGTTGATAACAACCGTAAAACCTGCCCCCGAAAAGCCTTGCAGAACTCAGTTTCTCAAAAGGCAAAGGAGCTATCCGGGGACAGCTCCTGCATTATATTACTATTCTTGAAGTGGCATTTCGTTCAGGAAGAAGAGGGCAAGAGTTCCCGGTCCAACATGGGCTCCGATGGCTGATCCGATTTGACTGATGTAGACTTCCTTTACGCCGAATTCATCCTGAATCGCCTGTTTCCATTCTAATGCAGTTGCTTCATCATCGCTATGGCTTATGGCGAGCTGCTGTGACTCCCACTGTACCCCGCGTTCATGCATTAATTCCAATACTCTTTTAAGGAGCTTCTTTTTGCCGCGGATTTTTTCAAGTGGAATTAGCTTCCCGTCTTCCACATGCAATAGTGGCTTAATATTCAATAAACCGCCAATAAAGGCAGATGCTTTGGAAATTCTGCCGCCCCTGGCGAGGTATTCCAGTTCATCGACCGTAAACAGATGCTCCATATGTCTTGCACGGAATTCGGATTCCTTTAAAATTGCTTCTTTTGAAGCGCCTTCAGCTGCCATTTTTGCTGCATTCATGACGACCAGGCCATATCCAAGTGAAGCGCATTTTGAATCAATTACTTCAAGGTCAAGTTCAGGGTAATCCTCTTTTACCTGATTGCGGATCATCACGGCAGTCTGGTAAGTCCCTGAAAGCTCAGAGGAAAACGCGATATAAATGCCGCTTTTTCTGGATTGGGCAACTTCAGTGAACACTTTTTGCATTGTTTCAGGGGAGACCTGCGACGTTTTTGGAATCTTGCCTGCCCTCATCGCATTATAAACTTCATTTGGATTAATTGTACGCAAATCCTCGTACTGCTTGTCGTCCAGAAGCAATTGCAACGGCAGAAAGGCCACATTATTCTGCTCATAAAAAGATAATGGCAAATCACTCGCACTGTCGGCAATTATATGTACTTTCATATATACACCCGCTTTTATGATTTTATAAGATATAAATTACTTACTCCAAGTGTAGCATGTTGCGTGTGAAATTACATACAAATCAAGTCTAGTATAGAAGTTATCGGGTATTAAAATAATAAACAGAGAGTTTTAGGAAAGAGGGGAGCAAATATGTATTTGGCTGAAACAAAGAAAATCTTGATTGTCATAATAGGAGCATTTTTGAATGCTATTTCTATAAATCTGTTCTTAATCCCTGCAAATGTGTATGCTAGCGGATTTACTGGGGCAGCGCAGCTCATATCCAGGCTGTTGGAATCCTTTGCTCCTTTTTCAATTTCTACGGGTATTTTATTGCTGATTCTAAATGTGCCGGTAACGATAATCGCCTTGCTTAAAGTAGGAAAGTCATTTACTTTCTACAGCTTTTTAAGTGTTTTGCTTTCCTCCGTATTTCTTGAAATAATTCCAATAGTCCGTGTTTCCCCCGACATTCTATTAAACAGTGTTTTTGGCGGTGTTATTGGGGCATTAGGTGTGGGTATCACTTTAAAATATGGTGCTTCAACCGGCGGAATGGACATTATCGCAATGTTATTGTCCCGCATGAAAGACCGGCCAATCGGAACCTATTTCTTTATGCTTAACTCGGTTATTATTTTGACGGCAGGCTTTGTTTTTGGATGGGAAAAAGCCCTTTATACTCTGGTAACGTTATATGTCTCAACACGTGTCGTAGATGCCATCCATACACGCCACGAAAAACTTACAGCAATGATTATTACGAGTAAAGGCGAAGAAATGAAAAAAGCCATCCATGCCAGGCTGGTAAGAGGAATTACTGCCATTAAGGCAAAAGGCGGCTTCTCCAATGAAACAAGAGATATGATGATGATCGTTATTACAAGATATGAGTTATATGATCTTGAAAGGATAATAAAGGATGTAGACCCCAAGGCGTTTACAAATGTTATCGAAACAACCGCTGTGTTCGGGTTTTTTAGAAAGGATTAACTTCTTGCATAGTGTGGACACATCCAAAGAAGAGGGTCATTTGAGAGTTTTTATGGTGAAATTATCACATTTTTTGTTTAACATCTAGCTAATTTGGTAATTTAAAAGGCTATAACCTTAATGTTTATAAGGAGGACAATATGACTGAACAAAATAAAATGTCAAGGCAAGAAGCAGGAAGAAGAGGAGGGAAGGCTACAGCAAAAAAGCACGACCGGGAATTCTACCAGGAAATAGGCCGAAAGGGAGGTAAAGCGACCTCTCGGAATCACGACAAGGATTTTTACCAGGTAATCGGAAAAAAAGGCGGGCAAGCAACCTCTGAAAAGCATGACCGTGAGTTCTATCAGGAAATTGGAAAAAAGGGAGGGAAATCAAGATTTAATAACAATTAATAGCAAGAGGACCATGTTATTTTTGGTCAGTCTCTTTTTTTTGATGGAATATAAGAAAACTCGCCAATTTCTAACCATTGGCGAGTTTCTTGTTGAAAAAAACGGTGAACTGCATATTCCACGTTTTTCCGCTCGGTTATGACCGGTTTAAAGAGCTGTTAAAAGCCGCCTAAACTGGAGTTTTCTGCCGATTGCATTTTTTTGGCCTCTGCCTCAGCGTACGTTGTATGGAATGGGAATCGTTCATCATGCTTTGCTACAGTGTCTCTGCCCTGCTGTACAAAACGCTTTGACTTATTGCTTTTTCCCATGGTTATCACCCGCATTCTGAGAAATTAAGAGACTGAGGTGCATCCCTCAATATTATTGTGGCTATAATTTGCCTGTTTCATAAAGGTAAAAAAAGTCACAATCAACTAAGCGATTTTAATATTGAATTTTTCCTCAAGGAATACGGCGATTCCATCCTCTTCATTGGACAATGTCGTCGCATTTGCAACACTTTTCAGCTGGCTGATTGCATTGCCCATTGCGACACCGGTTCCTGCATAATCAAGCATTTCAAGATCATTATCCTCATCACCGAATGCTATGATCCTGCTCTGCGGGATACCAAAATGCTTTGCTACTCGGTCGATCCCGACGGCTTTATTTAATCCAGCCCTTACAATTTCGATTACATGCCATGGATCAGCCCAACGGCGGTGATCAATTAATTCAGCATGCACGTCGGAAAGATGCTTTCTGATTTGGGCGACATGTTCTTCTTCCGTGTGAATCAGCATGCTTGTAGGGCTGACTTCAAGAAAGTTGCGTAAATCACCTGTTGTAACGCGCGGATTTCCCATTTTAAAAATCTCAATCAGCTTTTCATCGTGATAGTGAAAATATACATCGTCCTGAACTTCCGCGATTATATTATGATATTGGAAATTATCGCACGCCTCTACGATGTCTTTTGCTACGCTAATATCTAACGGGGAGTGGTAAATGCCCCATCCGTTGTCGAGAGGGTTATGGACGAAAGCTCCATTAAAATTCACAATGGGAGTTGTCAGGTCAAGCTCCCGGTAATAAATGCTGCTTGATCTGTATGGTCGGCCTGTGGCAATCATAACTTCATGGCCGTCATTTTGCAGGGTTTTCAGCACATTTTTTGAGCGATCAGAAATGATTTTATTATCGGTTAAAAGTGTACCGTCCAGATCCAAAACAATTAGATGCTTCTCTCTCATAAAAGTCTCCTCTGTTTATGCAGTATTTTTTATTTAATTTTATCCTGAAACTGTAAAATTAATTTTAAGCTATAGTTAAATCTTTTTCATTCATTCTGCATTAAGGTATAGTGAATAATAAGAACACGATTAAGATAGGGCAGGGGAAATAATTTGATTTTGGTTAACAAAGAGTGTATCGGCACTATTCCCGCATTGCATATAGCAAAAAAGGATATGTGGAATCAAAAGCTTCCGCTCATCATGTTTATCCATGGTTTTACCAGTGCCAAGGAGCATAATCTTCATTATGCATATCTTATGGCGGAAAAGGGCTTTAGGGTCGTACTTCCTGATGCTTTTCTGCATGGTGAAAGAGAGCAGGCCATGAAGGAATCCAAGCTGGCAATGTCCTTTTGGGAGATAGTTATCCGAACCATCCAGGAGCTTGAACGGATTAAACAGGAATTTGATGATCGCGGCTTGATTGAAAACGGAAAAATTGGGGTTGCAGGAACCTCGCTGGGCGGCATCATTACACTCGGCTCATTGGCAGTTTATGACTGGATCACAGCAGCCGTAAGCTTAATGGGGAATCCGGCTTATGTGAAGCTTGCCAAACTACAGATTGATGAAATAGCAAAAATGCGCTATGGGTTAACGTTAACGGAAGAAGAAATCCAAAGGCAGCTGAACCAATTAGGAAAATTTGATCTCAGCCTCCAGCCAGAAAAAATTGCGGGCAGGCCAATCATGTTCTGGCATGCAGAAAACGACAATGTGGTTCCTATTCAGCATGCTTTTGAATTATATGAATCATTGTTGCCTGTTTATGAGCAATCTAAAGATAAACTCTCATTTATAAGAGATAAAAGGGCTGGACATAAAGTGAGCAGGGAAGGGGTTCTCAAAACCGCAGAATGGTTCACTAGGCATATGGCTCCAGATGTGCAAAATACTTAAACAGAGAACATTAGTCTGTTACTATAAAAATAAAAGGAGTGAGGTTGATGGATCAGGATTTAAAAGACAATATTTTGGGTGCTTTGGAACAAGTTATTGACCCGGAACTCGGGATTGATATCGTAAATCTTGGCCTTGTCTATGATGTTGATATGGACGAACAGGGCCTTACGACTGTCACTATGACATTGACAGCCATGGGATGCCCGCTTGCAGGCACGATCGTGGACCAAGTGAAGACTGTGCTTGATGACATCCCGGAAGTAAAGGAAACTGACGTAAATATCGTCTGGAATCCGCCGTGGTCAAAGGACCGTATGTCACGATACGCTAAAATTGCTTTAGGAATCAGATAGGAAACGGTTAAGCTCTAATCAGTTTGGCAAAAGGAGACAGCGATCTGGGCGGAGCAGTACTGGAAACGCCCTTTACGCTTCTAAAGCAGCAGCCGTAAAGCCGCATGAATTCCGGCGTGCCCACTCTAACAGATGAATCGCTAATCTTTCTCCCTTTAAAAGAACTGGAAGAGGCCGGACTTGCGTAGACCATTATGGAATTGGAGGCCGCCTTACTGGAGGAAAAATCAGCAGCTTGGCAGCCATATTTATTATTGAAATTGGCTGCCGATTATGAAGAAGTAAAAGTTAAAGTTGAAGAGGGTGTCGCTGGGACACCCTCTTTGAATGAATATGTTAGGCGCTGCCAATAACCGGGGATCCCGGGCAGTTGTAATTTTGTCGCGGTTTGTCGGGAAATCGAAATTGACGATAAATCACCGAAGTCGATGATAAAAATGGGAAGTCGCTGATAAAAATGGGAAGTCGCTGATAAAAATCGAATGTTGCCGATAAATTTCGATAGTTGACGATAAAAATTTCAAACAAATTTATGAGTTATTTGGTACGCAGTAAAATGATGATATCGATAAAATAGCTGATGATAATACCCTCAAAGTTGATGATAATTATTCCTGTTTTTTACATGGACTCATAAGTCTTCAAAAATGATCCAAAAGCCCATGTTTTAAGCTATAAAACTGTTGGAAAAGGTCCGTACCCATATAGCATCAGCTAAAAATGTTTTACGCACCCGCAAAGCCTCTGTTTTTACGATATACAACTTCCTTCACCATTCAGACCAAGTATGCAACAAAAAACAAAATGTGTGAGTTATTTCACATAGCATCTGCTGTGGCTTGTTTATAAGAGAAGCGGATTAAGGTAATTATCCCTCAATAACTCTAAAGCCATCATTGATGCAACCGCGAAAAACAAAGGAAGTTTTAAATCTTCCAATAGGCATTCAGCCAAAATGGCCAAACGAGGAAATAAAGGATCATTTCAGTGCACGCGTCCCTCGCTGACTCACGCTTTTAAATAATAAAGCATCTTAAAGAACTTGAATTGCCGCTTCATAACGGCATGAGGCACAGCGTCACCTCTCTTATTCCAAACAAAAAACCTTATCAACATGTTAATGATGACAAGGTTTATCATATCTATAGCAGTAAATTAATACAATATTCTAAATCGCCTATAGAATCCCAGTTTTTCATTAAGCCTCTGCAGTTTTTTATTTAATACTGCAATAAATTAACGAACAATTTTCACAGCCAATTTCATCCTTTAGAACCTGTAAATCATGTATCCTAATTTTTCCTCTCTTGAATGACAGTATTTTATCCCGTTTTAAATCTTTCAGCATTCTGTTAATGCTTTCCCTCGAGGTGGCACAAAAGTTGGCCATGATTGGTCAGCGGAATATAAATTAAGATGCCTTCAGGAACTTGTAGGCCATAGCTATTAGTGATTCTAATTAAAGTGGAGTAAAGGGCCCCTTTTTTGCCATTTAGAACAAGATCGCGAAACTTTGTTTGAGATTTGAGAAAGTGTTCGCTCATTCACTTCATGAATTCAAAAGCAAGCGAGGGATTTGAAAATAACTCCTTTTCCAATACATCACGGTTAAAAATAGCCATTTCACCCTCAACTTATACTTAGGCTGCTCTGAAAATAGGGTTACCTCAGATTCCTTAGCAAAAGCTCCTGTCCTTTAACTGTATTTTACTTATTGTAATTGAATGAGTTTGTTTTAATAACATGCATAATTTAAGCTGATGTGATTATTATAAGGAAATTGCACCAGTGAAAGGATGTTATTTAAAACTAATTATGTTTTCTTTATGAACATAGTGTAAACTGTGATAATTTTTTACGGAAAAGACTAAGCTCTGTTAAGATTCATGTAATGAATCTTGTAAATCTCGGGTAATGATATATAATTGAGTGAAAATCAGATTCTTACAGGAGAATAGAGCTTCATCCTTGAAAGTAAATTAAATCATACATTCTCATATAAAGGGAACAAAATATATAAACTAAAAAACCTTGGGAGGGACTAGTATGGACCCGATAAAAGTTACCGATGCCTTGGAACGGCCGCTGAGGGATTTACGTATTTCTGTTATTGACCGCTGTAATTTCAGGTGCCAATATTGCATGCCGGCGGAGATTTTTAACGAAAGTTTTAAATTCCTCCCGAGAGAAGAGCTTTTATCATATGAAGAAATTGAAAGATTGGCCAAAATCTTTGCAGTCCTCGGGGTAAAAAAGATCAGGCTTACAGGCGGGGAGCCGTTATTGCGAAAGAATTTGCCTTATTTAGTGTCACAATTATCAAAGATAGATGGAATCGAGGATATTGGATTAACCACAAATGGCATCTTTTTAAAGAAATATTCAAAAGAGCTGAAAGAGGCAGGTTTGAATCGGGTAAATGTTAGCCTTGATAGCATGGATGATGAGTTATTTAAGAAAATTAACGGGAGGAATGTTGGAACCAAGCCAGTGCTTGAAGGCATCTTTGCTGCAAGAGAGGCAGGTCTTGGCGTCAAGGTAAATATGGTAGCCAAAAAGGGGCTAAACGACTCCCAGATCTTGCCGATGGCCAGGTTCTGCAAAGAAGAGGGGCTTCAGCTGCGATATATTGAATTTATGGATGTTGGCAGTACTAACGGCTGGCATCTTGATAATGTTATTACAAAGAATGATATTCTTGCGCTTCTGCAGCAGGAATTCGAGTTTGAACCGATGGAGCAGGATTATTTTGGAGAGGTAGCCCAGCGGTACCGCTATGCAGGTACGGATACAGAGGTTGGATTTATTACATCCGTATCTGAATCCTTTTGTGGCAGCTGTACCCGTGCCCGCTTGTCTGCAAAGGGAGATTTGTATACTTGCCTGTTCAATGGAAACGGGCATGACATAAAATCGCTTGTCCGTTCAGACCTCAGTGATGAGGCGATAAGGAATCATATTATCGAAATCTGGAACCATCGCCGCGATCGTTATTCTGATGAAAGAACGGAAGGCAAAATAAAGCATGATGGAAAAATTGAAATGTCCTATATTGGCGGATAAAGGAGGGCCTCTGCAGCAGATGCAGAGGCCTTTTTGACGCAGAAATCGTTACAATAAAATGATGGCCTTTGGTAAGTTAACAGTATCTCTTAGAAATGTACTTCGTTACGGATAGGTGATGGTGATGGTTTTCCCCTTTTAGGCATCCTTTATATATTAATAATAATAGCGAGGAGACACTTGGTGATTTACATCACAGCATCGCAATCCTCTACTTTATAATGTCAAACTTAAACCATAGAACCTATAGCTGTGTGTGCATAGTTTGAACCTTCTAATCCAGGTATGGATCAGCTCCAGGGCTTATCGGAATTATCCCAGGCACACGTAATCATTTTTTAACTTTCCTTCTATCCTTGAGATTACCAGATACATAAGGTATTGATTTTTAATCAATAGCAGTTATTTTAAGTCAATTTTGAATAGAACGATATAAACATAAAGAGTAGACTTATGAACCCATAGTTTTTACCAAATTTCATCACAAGTTTACAGCATCTTCTAAAAAAATAATCAGTCAACAGGGAAAATCCTACCTGGGAATGCTTGTTGGAGAATAAAAAAATTCAGAATGCTAAATTATTTATAAAAATACAATTGATTTTATTTTTATTCAATTCTATAATGGTTTACAATAAGATTCTGGGAAAATAAAGCCAGTAAAAATATCAATTGCTTTTTCGATCAGCAAAAAAGGAGTGGGTTTCATTTGAAAGTGTCAATTATTGGGGCTTCAGGTTATGGAGGACTGGAATTAATCAGGCTGTTAACTCATCACCCGCATTTTCATTTAGAGTCGCTCCATACATCATCAATGGCAGGGGTCCCCATTGGGGCAGAAAGCAATCATTTAGCACATCTTCCATATATACTCGAAGAAATTGATCCTGAAAAAATTGCAAAAACTGCCGATATTGTGTTTCTAGCAACACCTACGGGGATATCAAAGGAATTGGCACCGAGCTTTCATGATCTTGGTGTTAAGCTCATCGACTTATCAGGCGATCTCAGGTTAAAGAAAACAGGAGAATATGAAAAATGGTATAAAGGAGCTTCTGCACCGGCAAAAATCTTAAATGAGGCAGTTTATGGATTGTCCGAGTGGAATCAGAAGGAAATTGAGAAAGCAAGTGTAATTGCGAATCCCGGCTGTTATCCGACTGCTACTCTTCTAGGCCTGGCTCCTTTATTCATGGAAGGGCTCGCTATAACAAGCGATATTATTGTGGATGCAAAATCAGGCGTGTCAGGTGCCGGAAAATCCCCTACAGCAGTAACTCATTTCAGTGATATGAATGATAATTTCAAAATATATAAAGTGCACCAGCACCAGCATATTCCGGAAATTGAACAACAGCTTGGGGAGTGGGCAGGAGAAATTGACCCAGTTTCTTTCAATACCCACCTTGTACCTATGACTCGAGGCATTATGGCGACGATGTATGTGAAATTGAAGCGGAAAACTACTACACATGAATTGCTAGATTTATATAAAACAGCCTATGAAAACCAGCCGTTTGTCCGAATTCAGCCAGAAGCCCATTTTCCTTGTACCAAACAGGTATATGGTTCCAACTTTTGTGATATCGGCGTAGCATTTGATGAGCGGACTAATAAGGCTACAATCGTATCGGTTATTGACAATTTAATGAAGGGGGCAGCTGGGCAGGCTGTCCAAAATGCAAATATTCTTATTGGTGCAGATCCATCAGCAGGGCTGATGCAAGCACCTCTATATCCATAACTCGGGAGGCAGAACATGAAAATAATGAATCCGGTTGAAAATATCCAACATATAAAATCAGGAAATATCTTATCCCCAAAAGGGTATAATGCAGCCGGAGTACACGCAGGCTTGCGGTATTCCAAAAAGGATATGGGAACTGTAATTTCCGAAGTTCCGGCATCCTGTGCTGCTGTATATACATTGAATACCTTTCAGGCAGCCCCGCTTGCTGTCACCCGAGAAAGTATCTCTAAAGAAGGCAAAATCCAGGCGGTCGTTGTTAACAGCGCCTGTGCCAATGCATGTACCGGTGAACAGGGACTGGCAGATGCCTATGAAATGAGAGAGGCGGCAGCCAAAAAATTCACTATCCCACCCCATTATGTAGCGGTGGCTTCTACCGGAGTAATTGGTGAATATATGCAGATGGATAAAATAAAACAGGGAATCCAGGCAATGGCTCCAAACAATGATGCGACAAGTGCAAGTGATTTTGAAGTAGCCATCCTGACAACTGATACAGTTACTAAAAACTGCGCATATGAAGCAGAGATAGATAATAAAAAAGTAAAAATGGGCGGTGCCGCAAAGGGTTCTGGGATGATACACCCTAATATGGCAACCATGCTTGGGTTCATTACAACCGATGCGGCCATCGAGCCGGCTGATTTGCAGGCTGCATTATCAGCAGTAACGGATGAGACTTTTAATCAGATTACTGTTGATGGAGATACTTCCACAAATGATATGGTATTAGTAATGGCAAATGGAGCGGCCGGTAATGAACCGCTGAATGCGGAACACCCGAATTGGGAGCTCTTTTTATCATTGCTGAGAACGACATGTGAAGACTTGGCAAAGCAAATTGCCAAAGATGGAGAAGGGGCGACTAAACTAATTGAAGTGAACGTCCAGGGGATGGGGACGAAAAAGGAAGCTCGTCAGATTGCAAAGACAATCATCGGTTCTAACCTTGTGAAGACAGCCGTTTACGGTTCAGATGCTAACTGGGGACGAATCATTGGAGCAATGGGCAGAAGCGGTGTGGAATTTAACCCTGACAAAGTAAGCATTTCATTCGGTGACATTTCACTCCTGGAGCATGGACGTCCAATTGCATTCTCTGAAGAAAAGGCAAAAGCATATCTTGACCAGGACAATATAGTGATTAATGTGTTCCTTGAAGAAGGAGATAAGGAAGGCACAGCATGGGGCTGCGACCTGACTTACGATTATGTTAAAATCAATGCCAGCTATCGGACTTAGGAGAGAGATAATGAATAACATTCTGACGGTAAAATGCGGAGGAAGCATCATAAATGATCTATCTGACACTTTTTTTGAAAGTTTAAATGAATTGAAGTCTAGGGGTTACAGCCTTGTTTTTGTACATGGCGGAGGTCCAGATATCAATGAGATGCTATCAAAAGAAGGCATTGAACCGGTCTTTATAAATGGACTTAGAAAAACGTCAGCAGAGGTTTTGGGGATCGCGGAGCTAATTTTGTCAGGCAAGACGAACAGAAGCTTGGTGGAAAAACTGGAGAGCCATGGGATACCAGCTATTGGATTAAATGGGTCAGACTGTGGTATTTTTCAAGCTGAATTGATTGACGAAGCGGCACTCGGAGCAGTTGGTGAGGTCAAAAGTGTCAATACAGGAGTTCTAAATTCTTTGCTGGAAAAAGGGATAACACCGGTCCTGACACCTATTTCCTCAACAGGGCCAGGGAAAAAGGCAAATGTAAATGCCGATATGGCTGCCGGAGCAGCAGCAAAGGCAATGAATTCAAAAATGTGCCTGTTTGTAACGGATGTTAAAGGAGTCCTGATTGAGAAAAAAATCCAGAAAAGTTTAACAAAAACCGAGACAGAATCGTATATTAGGAACGGAACAATTTATGGCGGCATGATTCCAAAGGTAAAGACAGCTCTTGCTGTCCTAGATCAGGGTGTAAATGATGTCATGATTGTGAGCGGCACGGAACGATTTTTTAAAGATGGTGAATTTATCGGAACGAAATTTGTAAAAGAAGAGGGGTATTGAATTGAGCGCACTTTTTCAAACCTACCAAAGATGGACTATAGAACCTGAATCAGCTCAAGGATGCTGGCTGAACAGCACCGAAGGAAAAAAGTATCTGGACTTTACATCCGGTATAGGGGTCTTGAATTTAGGGCACCGGCATCCAGCCATACAGCAGGCGGTACAAAAACAGCTCGATCGGTACTGGCATACTTCAAACCTGTTTCAAAGTTCACTTCAGGAGGAAACTGCAGCCCTTCTGACGGAACTGTCAGGCTTAGATAAGGTATTCTTCTGCAATAGCGGGGCCGAGGCAAATGAAGCTGCTATTAAGCTGGCAAGGAAGGCTACAGGCCGTTCAAAAATTGTAACCTGCCAACAATCCTTTCATGGCCGAACTTTCGCGACCATGGCTGCTACCGGCCAGGAAAAAGTAAGAATAGGCTATGGAATTATGCTGGAAAGTTTTGAATACATTGAATTCAATGATCCAGAAGCTGTGAAAAAAGCCGTAGATGAAAATACCGCTGCCATCATGCTGGAAATAATCCAGGGTGAAGGCGGAATCCATATAGCATCAAAAGAATTCCTTCATGCAATTCAAACTATATGCAAACAGACCGGTGCCTTGCTGATTATTGACGAGATTCAAACTGGAATAGGCAGAACAGGCAAAGCATTTTCCTTTCAGCATTATGATGTCGAGCCGGATATTATCACAGCAGCCAAGGGTCTTGGAAATGGATTGCCTGTCGGAGCCATGCTTGGCAAGCAAAATCTTAATCAGTTTTTCGGACCAGGCAGCCATGGTTCTACATTTGGAGGAAACCCTGTCAGCATGTCTGCTGCCAAAGCTACATTGAATGAACTAAAAAAACCGGGATTTTTTGAAAAAGTAGAAGAAAATAGCCAATATCTAGTCCAGCAATTAGAAGGTAAACTGCAAGAGTTTCCGTTCATATCTGAAATCAGAAGCAAAGGGCTCATGATTGGAATTCAATTAACAATTGAAGTAGCACCGTTTTTGGTTTCCCTCCAGGAAGAAGGAATGCTGGCACTATCGGCAGGACAGAATGTCCTTCGATTACTGCCGCCGCTTACTGTGGAAAAGCATGAAAGCGACGCTGCAGTTAACATGATTGCCCTGGCTGCTATGAAACAAGTAGCGATCAGCCATTAAGGTTGATATTTATGGACAAAAATGAATAAAAATCCTAAAATGTAAATAAATATTCATTGTAGAGGTGGAAATATGAAAGGCTATATACACTTAGTAAATGGTAATTCCTTTGAAGGAGAATACATTACAAATCACATAGAAAAGGATATCTCAGGGGAAGTCGTCTTTTTTACTGGCATGACAGGTTACCAAGAAGTATTGACAGATCCCTCTTATAAAGGGCAAATTGTTGTCTTTACTTACCCCCTTATCGGTAATTATGGAATCAACCCCGTAGACTTTGAAAGCAAAAAACCGCATGTGGCCGGTGTTATAGTCTACGAGGGAAATATGCATTATTCGCATTTCCAGGCACAATCCTCCTTAAAGGAATACCTGGACTCATGGGGGATACCAATGCTCGGAGGAGTGGACACAAGGGCACTTGTTAAGCAGATTCGAAAGGAAGGCTCCATGGCATCCGTCCTTAGTTTATCTGAGAAACCGGATCCTTCTCTCCTGGATTCACAGGAGTTGAACGAGACAGTCCCAAAGGTCTCTTCTAAAGAGGCTGTAACATATGGAAAAGGGAAATACCACATTGTTCTGATGGATTTTGGATACAAAAAATCGATTCTGGATTCCCTGCTAAAAAAAGACTGTAAGGTGACCGTTGTCCCTTACGATACCTCTTTTGAAAAAGTTAAATCACTTTCTCCGGATGGAGTAATGTTGTCCAACGGACCTGGAGATCCGAAACAGCTTAACCATTTGATCGGAAATATCACAGCAATTCTTAGCACTTTCCCGACAATGGCAATTTGCCTTGGCCACCAGCTGACTGCCCTTGCATTTGGAGGTAACACAAGAAAAATGCTGTTCGGCCATAGAGGAGCAAATCAGCCAGTTGTAGATGTTCAAACTAAGCGTGTATTTATGAGTTCTCAGAACCACAGCTATGAAATTGAAGAAGAGAGTCTGAAAGGGACACCGTTATCCGTCCGTTTCCGCAATGTAAATGACGGTTCTGTAGAAGGCCTTGCCCATAAGAGCCTGCCAATTTTAACTGCCCAGTACCATCCGGAGGCTAACCCGGGTCCGGCAGAGAGCATGAACCTATTCGAAGAATTTTTGCAAACAGTAAAAGACACAAGTTGGAGAGATAAAGTCTATGCCTAAAGATCAATCAATCAAAACAATCCTAGTCATCGGGTCAGGTCCAATAGTAATCGGGCAGGCCGCAGAATTTGATTATGCAGGCACACAAGCCTGTGTGGCCTTAAAAGAGGAAGGCTATAAGGTAGTTCTAGTGAACAATAACCCTGCAACAATTATGACAGACGATTTAAATGCGGATGTCGTTTATTTTGAACCGCTCACACATGATGTTCTGGAAAAAATTATTGAAAAGGAGCGGCCTGATGGTTTATTGGCAACTTTAGGCGGGCAGACCGGCTTAAATCTTGCTTATCAGCTGCATGAGGCTGGCACCCTTGAAAAATATGGGGTGAAATTGCTTGGCACACCGATAGACTCTATAAAAAAAGGGGAGGACAGGGAGCTGTTCCGTGAACTGATGATGGAGATCAATGAACCAGTTCCGGAAAGCAAAATTGTCCATTCACTAGGCGATGCTGTACAATTCGCTGAAAAGATCGGTTTTCCAATCATAGTTCGCCCCGCTTATACCCTTGGCGGCACTGGCGGCGGTATCGCACAGACAATGGATGTCTTTAAGGAACTTGTCAGGGGCGGCCTCCAGGAAAGCCCGATTACACAGTGCCTCATAGAACGAAGCATTGCGGGCTATAAGGAAATTGAATACGAAGTAATGCGCGACAGCAATGGTACCTGTATTACTATCTGCAATATGGAAAACATAGATCCGGTTGGGATTCATACCGGTGATTCAATTGTTGTGGCACCGTCCCAGACACTTACAGATGATGAATATCATATGCTGCGCTCTGCATCTATTAAGATTATTTCCGCCCTTGGCATCATTGGCGGCTGCAATATTCAATTTGCACTAGACCCAAATAGTAAGCAATATTACTTGATAGAAGTGAATCCGCGTGTGAGCCGTTCCTCAGCGCTCGCTTCTAAGGCAACAGGTTATCCCATTGCCCGTATTGCTGCAAAGCTTGCAGTTGGCTATCATTTATCTGAACTGAAAAATCCAGTTACACAAAGCACCTATTCAAGCTTTGAACCAGCACTAGACTATGTTGCGGTCAAATTCCCGCGCTGGCCGTTTGATAAGTTCACTGCTGCAAATAGAAAACTGGGTACGCAGATGAAGGCAACAGGTGAAGTAATGGCCCTTCACCGTAATTTGGAAGGAGCCCTTCAAAAAGCAGTCGATTCGCTGGAATTAAAAACAGCAGGGCTGCAGTTGCCTGCCCTTCGCAGTAAAACAGATGAAGAGCTTTGGAAGCTAATGACAGAAGCTACAGATGAAAGGATCTTTACAATATTTGAGCTTCTTAGAAGGGGTGTAACTCCCAAGACAATCCATGAAGCAACTATAATTGACTATTTTTATCTTCATTGTTTTGCTGGACTTGTGTCACTTGAAAAAGAGATTGCCGCTTCAAGCTTATCCAAGGTTTCCAAAGCGGAAATGCAGATCTATAAGGAAAAGGGCTTCTCGGACCGTTATTTAGCGTCCGTTTGGGAGGTAACAGAAGAGCAGGTCCGCCAACACAGAATTAGCCTTGGAGTAAGTGCAGTATATAAAACTGTTGATACCTGTGCTGCGGAATTCGCTTCGTTTACCAATTATTTTTATTCGACTTATTTTGGAGAAAATGAGCAGATTGCATCAGATAAACAAAAGGTTCTGATTATAGGAAGCGGGCCAATACGCATTGGCCAGGGGATTGAATTCGATTATTGCTCAGTGCACAGTGTTTATGCACTGAAACAAGAAGGCATTGAAACCATTCTGATTAATAATAATCCAGAAACAGTAAGCACTGATTATGCAACAGCTGATCGTCTATACTTTGAGCCTCTTACCCTGGAGTACGTCATGAATGTGATTGAAGCTGAGGGAATTACAGATGTTATCGTACAATTTGGCGGCCAGACAGCGCTAAATCTTGCTGACCAATTGGAATCCCTTGGAGTTAACTTGCTTGGTACATCCTGTGATACTGTCGATCAGCTTGAAGATCGCGAACGTTTTTATCAGCTGCTGGAAAGGCTGAACATCCCGCATATCCCTGGTACGATGGCGGAAAGTGAATCACAGCTGCTTGAAAAGGCGGATGCTATCGGTTATCCAGTCCTCCTGCGCCCTTCTTACGTAATTGGCGGACAAGGAATGGAAATATTCAAGGATGAATCCAGCCTTCTTGCGAGATTAAAGACCGGAAACGAACTTTCATTTCCGGTTCTGATCGATTCTTACCTCCCAGCTAAGGAAGCTGAAATTGATCTGGTAGCAGATGGAAAGAATGTCTATATTCCACTGATTGCTGAGCATGTAGAACGTGCCGGTGTGCATTCAGGCGACAGCATGGCGATTCTGCCAGCACAAACACTTTCAGCAGAAGTAAAAGAAAAATTGGTTCAGTATTCTGAAAAAATCGTCAGTGAAATTGATTACAAGGGGTTAATGAACATTCAGTTTGTCATTGATGGTGAAACTGTTTATGTTCTTGAGGTAAACCCAAGAGCGAGCAGAACCGTACCGATAATAAGCAAAATTACCGGTGTGCCACTCGTCCAAATTGCGACAAAAATATTGCTTGGGAAATATACAGTGTCGAATATCTTCTCACATACAGGGCTTATGGAGGAAATTCCGTTTACAGTCGTTAAGTATCCAGTATTTTCTACCTTTGCACTAAGCGGGATGGATTCAAAAATTGGGCCGGAAATGAAATCGACAGGTGAAGGAATTGCTATTGGCGTTGGAATACACGAGACTATGGCTAAAGTATTCCACAGTCACCGCAGACAATGGCAAGGCAAAACCGGTTTATATATGTCCGCATCCTCGGCTGAAAAAACCGGGGCAATGCAGGAACAGATAACCAGTGCAGGCCTGCATATTGAAAATCAGGACTTTGAAGGCTGGCTTGAGGGTGGCAATGGTTCAATTGTATTAGCCTTTGGGAATTCAGAGGAAGATAAGCAATTACGCCTTACTTCAGCAAAGTACCGCCTGCTTGCATTTTCAGAGCCGGAAACCTTTGAGGCTTACCTGCAAACTGTACACACAGGGGAACTAAACGTGTTTCCTCTTCAGGAGTGGCAGCAAAAACAACCAAAGGGCGTGATGTACGTATGACCACTGCAGCAATTCCATCAGCCAAAATACTTCAGCAGAAGGATTTTCTGTCTATAACAGATATATCAGGGGAAAAAATCACTAAACTTTTAAAGCTGGCTGAGCAAATTAAAGCTACACATTCACTAGGCGAACAATACAAGCCTCTTCAAGGCAAAACACTTGGCATGATTTTTGAAAAGTCCTCTACCCGTACAAGGGTATCCTTTGAAGTTGGAATGCTGCAGCTCGGGGGCCATGCTCTTTTCTTAAGCAGCAATGATATCCAGCTCGGCAGGGGAGAAACAGTTTCTGATACTGCTAAGGTATTGTCACAATATGTAGATGGGATTATGATCCGGACTTTTGAACATGAAAAGGTAACAGAGTTGGCTGCAGAAGCCAGCATCCCGGTCATTAATGGATTGACTGACCTCTCTCATCCATGCCAAGCGATGGCGGATTTACTGACAATCCATGAAATTAAGGGAACTCTTAAAGGGCTGAAGATGGCTTATGTGGGGGATGGGAATAATATGGCTCATTCTCTTATGATGGCTTGTGCGAAAACAGGGATGGACTTTGCAGTTGGCTGTCCGGAAGGCTACGAACCAAATAGCCAGGTCGTAGAGCTTGCCAAGGAGGCTGCTGAACAGTCAGGCTGTAAATCGGAAGTATTCCGCGACCCTAAAGATGCCGTTAAGAATGCCGATATTATTTATTCCGATGTCTGGACATCAATGGGCCAGGAGGCAGAAAATGAGGTCCGCCTAAGGGCCTTTAAGGATTACCAAATCAACAGTGAACTTGTAAAATATGCAAAGGAAGATTATATTTTCCTTCACTGCCTTCCTGCCCACAGGGAAGAAGAGGTAACAGCAGAAATCATTGACGGGCCGCATTCAGCGGTGTTCCATCAGGCAGGAAATAGGCTTCATGCCCAAAAGGCAATCCTCGTGGATTTGATGGCTTAATAAGATAGTGATAAATCGGTCTGTATGGCACCTGCCATACAGACTTTTTTATTATAAGAAAGATTTACAAGGATGTGCTCGCGCGCGGGTAAAGGTATAGGAAGTGCCGGTAGCCGATGTTCCTTTTTTTAAGGACCCTTACGCTTTCCTTACATGAACATCCCCTCCTCAGGTAAAAATAAGGGTACAGTTGTAGAGGAGGATGTTTACATGGGACAAAATCATCAATTTAAAGCAGGCCAAAAGGCTCCAAATAATGGAGTCTATATTGAAATTGGCGAGACTGGAAGCAGTGTTTCAAGCCCTAAAATGGTTAAATTAAGTGCGGGTGACAGATTTCCGGAGAATACTAATCATAACCGGATTTGGACTTACCATCATCAGCAGCGAAATTTAGATTAAATAAAGTATTTCTAATAAATGTTTTTCTGAAAAACCTTGCTGTGCACATGTACTGATTGAGAATCAGAATTGTACAGACAGGTTTTTTTGTTTTTATTGGCTAAAATAATGAGGAGTATGCTACATATTTCTTTACTAAATAGTTAAAAATTGTATAATATAAAAAGGTCAAAAAAGGTCAAATAATCATTCCTTTTTTATAGAGAAAACGGCTCTATCAAATTAATTAATGGAGGCTATGATTATGGATATGGAAAACATGACTGGAAAATTGCAAGAGGCGTTTGTCCATTCTCAAAAAAAGGCTCTTAAACATGGCCATCAACTGTTAACAGAGTTTCATTTATTGCAGGCGCTCATCCGGCACAACGACGGGTTGCTAATAAGGCTGATATCAGAAGTCAACTTGCCTTCTGGCGAACTGGAGGACCTTTTAAAGAGTGAACTAAAAAAACTGCCAGAAGTTACTATAGAGGAAAATAACGAACCCAAGCTTTATATATCACAATCCCTGCATCAGCTGCTAGAAAGGGCTGAAAAAGAAAAAAATCACTTGAATGATGAATATTTATCTGTAGAACATATTCTGCTTGCAGTTTTAAAGGATACAGTACATCCTGTATCAAAAAAACTGGAGAAAAAAAAGCTAACTTATCAGGCTGCCAGCAAAATAATTAAGGAGATTAGGGGGAATCAAAGGGTGACTAGCCAAAATCCTGAAAGTACTTATGAAGCATTAAAGAAATATGGCCGGGACTTAGTGGAAGAAGTAAAAACAGGTAAACTTGATCCCGTTATTGGGCGTGACACCGAAATAAGGAACGTCATCAGGATATTATCAAGAAAAACGAAAAACAATCCAGTACTCATTGGAGAGCCCGGGGTTGGGAAAACGGCTATCGTGGAAGGCTTGGCTCAACGGATTGTCAGAAAGGATGTCCCAGATGGGCTGAAGGATAAAACGATTTTCTCGCTGGATATGAGTTCCCTTGTTGCAGGGGCAAAATTTCGCGGGGAATTTGAGGAGCGGCTAAAGGCTGTCTTGACCGAGGTCAGCAAAAGTGAAGGGAGAATTATTCTCTTTATAGATGAGATTCATACAATAGTAGGCGCAGGCAGGACGGATGGAGCTCTAGATGCTGGAAATATGCTGAAGCCAATGCTCGCCAGGGGAGAGCTTCATTGTATTGGAGCGACTACCCTAGATGAATACCGCCAATATATTGAAAAAGATGCTGCTCTTGAAAGGCGTTTTCAGCAGGTGTTAGTGCAGGAACCGAATGTTGAGGACACAGTGTCAGTTCTTAGAGGACTGAAGGAACGGTTTGAGATTCACCATGGAGTACGTATCCATGACAGGGCTCTTGTAGCTGCTGCCGTTTTATCGAACCGCTATATCACAGAACGGTTTCTCCCTGATAAAGCGATTGATCTTGTCGATGAAGCCTGCGCAATGATCCGGACGGAAATTGATTCTATGCCAACCGAGCTGGATGAAATCACAAGAAAAGTGATGCAGCTCGAAATAGAAGAAGCAGCCTTGAATAACGAATCTGATGAACGAAGCAGAGAGCGGCTGAAAGCTTTACAGAAAGAGCTTGGTGATTTGCGTGATAGCGCACACAGTATGAAAGCTCAATGGCAAATGGAAAAAGCTGCGCTTCAGAGTGTACAGGACAAACGGGAAAATTTAGAACGTCTTCGCCGGGAGCTGGAAAAGGCCGAAAACGAATATGATTTAAACCGTGCAGCTGAGCTTCGCCACGGCAAAATACCATTGATTGAACGGGAACTCCGAGAAATGGAAGAAGAAATTGAAAAAGCACGATCAGATTCGGCTCTGCTGCGAGAGGAAGTAACAGATGAGGAAATCGCCTCTATTGTTGCAAGATGGACTGGAATCCCCGTTGTTAAGCTTGTGGAAGGAGAGCGGGAGAAACTGCTTCGGCTTGCTAGTACGCTTAGAAAGCGTGTTGTCGGGCAGGATGAAGCTGTTGAGCTTGTAGCGGATGCCGTATTGCGGGCACGTGCCGGAATTAAAGATCCGAATAAACCAATTGGCTCATTCATCTTTCTAGGACCAACGGGGGTTGGCAAAACAGAGCTAGTCAAAGCGCTGGCTGAATCCCTATTTGACAGTGAAGAGCATATCATTCGGATAGATATGTCGGAATATATGGAAAAGCATTCAGTTTCCCGCCTGATCGGTGCCCCTCCCGGATATGTTGGCTATGAAGAGGGAGGTCAGCTCACGGAAGCAGTGAGAAGACAGCCATACTCGGTCATCTTATTGGATGAGATTGAAAAGGCGCATCCAGAGGTGTTTAACCTCCTCCTGCAAATGCTTGACGAGGGAAGGATTACTGACTCCCATGGCAGGACCATCAATTGTAAAAATACCGTGATTATCATGACTTCCAATATCGGTTCCCGGCACCTTCTTGAGGGAAGGAATTCCGAAGGAGGAATCAGTAATGAAGCAGCAGATAAGGTATTTTATGAGCTAAGGCACCATTTCCGCCCTGAATTTTTGAATAGAATTGATGATATAGTACTATTCAAGCCTTTATCACAAGGGGAAATTAGCCGTATAGTGGATAAAATGGTTCTTGAGCTGCAAAAAAGGCTCAAGGAGAAAAACATAACTCTTCTCATGGAAGAGAATGCCCGCAATTATATTGCCAGGAATGGCTATGATCCGGTGTATGGTGCCCGGCCGCTAAAACGATTCCTCCAAAAGCATATAGAAACCAAATTAGCCAGAGAGCTTGTTGCAGGAAATATTAAAGATAACGGAACGGTAATGATTGGATTGGAAAATGAAGAAATAATCATTAGCCAGAAGCCATAAAAAACAGCAAAAAAACCTTGTCTTCTTTGGACAAGGTTTTTAATGTGAAAGTAATGAATTGACACTTCAGCAGCTTTGTTTCATGCGATGTGTCGCGACAGGGGTCAGAACAGCGTTGCCACAGGATGTGGCGACACCGTTCTTCCTCTACTAAGCAGGCCGCTCACGCTTTTCCGTTAGTGACTTCCTTTATGAACAGGGTCATTTGGAATAATAGTCGGAATGATTAAAATTAAGATTGTTGTAACAACAGATAAAATAGTACCGGTTTGAAGATTGAAATCTACTCCAATCATCGAGCCTACAACATATGTAAGCATTTGCACTAATAAAAAGGTCCAGAAAAAGGTCCAAAAATACTTCACCGATAATCACCTCGTTCCCTTGCAATCATTATTATATTACCACATAAAAAAATTGGAGAAAATAAAATTCCATGTATTTTTTGTAATTCAAGTAATTCTGTCTTCACAGAGCTGTCAAATCTACCGCGTGATACTAAAAATCATTGGAAGTGGGCAAAATCCCTCTCTCTTAAGGAGAACCTTCATACATTAATATGAGGATTACCAAAAAAGGAGTTCAACTACTAATGGAACGCACATTTCAAATGGACGGACAATGGAATATAATCTATTACCCAAGTCAGCCAAGTGGTTTTTCTGTTATTGTCCTTGGAGATCGCACCCATTATGTCGACAGCAGCGGCGCGTTTTGGTCCAGGCATCCAGGAAGGCTTCAAATCGTCCAACATTTAAAGAGGAAAGGATATACACTATTTTCGTCCAACCTGTATGGAGCAAATTGGGGCAGTTCCAAGGCAGCTTATTTGGCTCAGTGCCTATATCATTTCATTATGAGGAATGAGATTGTAAATGAAAAAATTCATATTTTGGCAGAAGGGATGGGTGCCTTGACTGCTTTGAAACTAATTGAGCTATTGCCCGGAAGCATTCGTTCAGCCGTATTTATAAACCCCATTCTTTCTCTAAAGGCCAGTATGGAAAAAGAAAAGCATAACAGGGTTTTTTATAAAAAGTGGATCGAGGAAGCATCATCTGCCCATGGCCTTAAAATCAGGGAAATGGAAGAGAAGATACATCACTCGAATTGGATTGAATGGAGGGGAAATGTCCCTTTAAAAATCATTCATATTTTCGGCGGAGGAGAAACTGCTCCAGTGCAGCTTTATAAAATAATGGAACAGAGATCTTTAAAGAGAGGCACAGTATTTGAAATGCAATATTTGATGCCCGAAAAACGATATAAAACAGCAGAGGAAGCCTCCCGTTTTTTTAAGAAATTTGAAAACAGTTTATAAAGTAAGGATAATCGCAAAAGTTGATGCATACGATACAGCAAAGCTGACGAGAAAGAGAAAGGTTCCTGAAGATAGGAACCGCAGGAGGTTATACAATGGCCGATGCGATTGTAATAGGTGCTTATGAATTTCTTGGATTTCACGTTAGCAAGCTCCTATTGGAGGATGGACTGGAAGTAATCGGGACAACCCTTGATGGGAGCCTAGCGGATGAAGTGGAGCAAAAAATGATGGAAATTGGCAGAAATGCAAACTTTTCTTATTTGGAACAATTGACCATGCTCGATTCAATTACGGAAGATTCAATCATTTATATTTCCATCTATGATTATATTAAGAAAGGCAGCAAATACGGTGATATTTATACTGAAATACAAAGACTAGTTCAGAAGTGGAAACTGCTGGGGACAAAACTGCCTCGAATTCTATTTTTTTTGCCAATCATGCAAGGTAACTCAAGAAAAGAAGATTCTTTCGGACAGGAACTAGCAGAAAAGCTTGAAGAAGTGGCTGAAAAATGTATTTATTTGCCAACCATCTATGGCCCATTTCAGCCTGAAAACATGTCATTTGAAGCAGGGATAAGAGGGAAATCAGCGCAAGCAGTCGCCCAAGCATTTCAAGAAGAATATACTGATGATGCAGTCCATATTTTAGATATTCTTAGCGAATTGAACGAAATTCTGGCTGTTCCGGAAGAAAGAATAATAGTGAAAAGCCGAAAAAAGGACCAGTGGCTCACGTGCGCTAAACAGCTGTTTTCTGAAAAGCAGCTTTCCAGTGTAAGTATAATTGGCGACATGCAAATCAATAGTGGTGACTACTGCTATTTAATCAGCAATAAAACCACACCAGAAGAGGGTATACAGATTCAAAAAGAGTACCGTCAGTTCCTCGATTCCTTAAGAGATGGCAAGAACGAATAAATAGCTTTTTAAATCGTATTTCATCCAAGTAGAATGAAAGAAAATTTCTCTCTTTTTTTAAAAGAGAGTCTTTTTACCTGCTTTTTGAAAGGGAAACGATTACCTGTTATCCTAATTGAAGGACAGGTTGCATTTTTGAAGGAGTTGCGGATCATGTTCAAGAAATTTGGTGCAGTTCTCATTGTGTTTATCTTGTTGCTTGGCGGCTGTGCAAAGCCAATGAACAATGGGAAACTTGAAAAAGTGGGACTGCTTGTGCCTGAAACCATCCATGATCAGGTGTGGGGAACGGAAGGCTATAAAGGATTGCTGAAGATTCAGTCGGACTTCGGAATTGATGTTTTCTATAAAGAAGGAATGAATTCTAATATTATTGTAGAACAGGCTGTTAAAGACTTTAAAGAAAAAGGCGTCAACTTAATTATTGGTCATGGAAGTGATTATTCGGAAATTTTTAATGAATTGGCAAGTGATTATAAAAATATCCATTTTGTTAGCTTTAACGGGGATGCAAGGGAACCGAACACCACAAGCCTCCGCTTTGAAGCCAATGCGATGGGCTTTTTTGGAGGAATGGTAGCTGCCGAAATGTCAAAAACAAAAAAAGTGGGCGTCATTGCGGCTTTTGAGTGGCAGCCAGAGGTGGAAGGTTTTTATGAAGGAGCCGAGTATCAGGTTGAGAATGCAGAGGTTGATATTCGATATGTGAATAACTGGGACAACTCTGAAAAAGCGCTCCAAATGCTGCATGAAATGATGAAGAATGGGGTCGACGTAGTATATCCGGCCGGTGATGGCTTTAATGTTCCTGTTATTGAAAAAATAAAGGAAAAAGGTTTGTATGCAATCGGGTTTGTCTCGGATCAGAAGGATCTCGGAGAATCGACTGTTTTGACAAGTACTGTCCAGCATGTCGACAGCCTTTATGAATTGGCTGCCCAAAAATTCAATGAAAATGAATTAAAATCAGGAAATTTGTATTTTGATTTTCAAGATGGTGTAATATCAATGGGGGAGTATAGTCCTTCTGTTGATAAAGCTTTCCAAAAGAAAATGGACAAGCATATTAAAAGGTATATAGAAACAGGAAAGCTGCCAAATGAATAAAGAGGAGCGATATCTATGAACCAGGATAAAATGATGGAGTTTATGACGATTGCAATGAAGTATTTTCCTGAAGCAAAAGCAAAAATGGACGAAGCAGGCATCGAATTTTCGATGGAGATGATGCAGCCCTTCCTGGAGCTTTTCCAAAAAGTAATGACCGAGGCTTATGAGCTAGGAAAAGAGGACGCATTAAAAGAAAATGAATAAAAAAGAAAAGCGAAAGCGCCCTGATCAGCCCTGACAAGCATAAGACAAGCGCTGACAGAAGGCGCTTTTTGCCTTCCGAAGTGCTTGGCTTATGATCAGGGTTGTGACGGCCTTTGGTCACAACATTCGAGGGGCTGGGCGCTGTAGCTAGACACCATAGAAAAGCGAAAGCGCCCGGTTTTAGAGGAAGAACGACTAAATTCGCCACGTCCGCATGTCTTCGCCGTTCTGACCCACATCCTGTGGGCCTCTGACAAGCATAAGACAAACGCTGACAGAAGGCGCTTTTTGCCTTCCGAAGTGATTGGCTTATGATCAGGGTTGTGACGGCCTTTGGTCACAACATTCGAGGGGCTGGGCGCTGTAGCTAGACACCTCTACTTGTTAAAATAGTTATACTTAAAAAAAACTTGCCATTGCAGCCAGCATGGCAA
Source organism: Peribacillus saganii (assembly GCF_003429095.1). Taxonomy (GTDB): domain Bacteria; phylum Bacillota; class Bacilli; order Bacillales; family DSM-1321; genus Peribacillus; species Peribacillus saganii. The sequence continues at coordinate 36,355 of NZ_QVTE01000036.1, read as the reverse complement.
GTTTTTTTTAGATTAAGAAAAGAAAAATATAAAGGTCTTAATGTCAAAGTCGGATTATTTTTTAAGAAAACGACCAATCATCGGGTTGATCTTGTTAATGAAGGGCTTAAATTCCGAATAGGATTTCATAATTGTATCAACATGCTCCATTAGTTCCATGTAATCCACATTAGCTATTAAACTTTGGATATCTGATTCTTTTTTCATTTGTCTTCTGGTGCCAAACATCATTTGCGACAGCCGGTCTTGATGCCTTTTTTCATTCCTGTCCTTGAATAACATTTTTTCCACACTCCAAAACTTTTTTAATAGAATATGACACTAGGGATGAAGATGAATGGACACTTGTCTCTCCGCTCTTGTCAGATTAATGAGTTGCATCAAAGAATAAATTTAGGTAAAATTAGTACCAAGTCATAATAATTGATAATAATATCTTTGGAATAGAATTTTATATTAACAATAAAGGGGTTGCCTGAGTATGAATGCTGGGATTTGGGGCATGGGCCGCTGTTTGCCCGAGAATATTGTGACCAATGCAGATCTGGAGAAAGTATTGGACACTTCGGATGAATGGATTAGAACACGGACCGGAATTGAAGAACGCCGAATTGCTGGCGACGATATGGATACATCCGAGATGGCCTACCAAGCTGCTTTGAAGGCGATTGAAAATGCTAAAATCAATCCAGAAGATATTGATATGATTCTGGTCTCTACTGTAACGCCTGATCAGCCATTTCCTTCAGTGGCTTGCGTGCTGCAGGATAAACTTGGTGCCAAAAAAGCAGCTGCCATGGACTTAAGCGCAGCGTGTGCCGGTTTTATGTATGGTATGATAACGGCAGGACAGTTTATCCAGTCGGGCGCTTACAAAACTGTCCTGATCATTGGAGTAGAGAAACTTTCCAAAATCACTGATTGGAATGACCGCAATACTGCCGTCCTGTTTGGTGATGGGGCGGGTGCAGCTATAATGGGCCCGGTTTCAGATGGTAAAGGGATTCTTTCCTTTGAGCTTGGATCTGATGGATCAGGCGGTGGCCATTTATATTTTAAGGATCACCTGAAGATGAACGGCAGAGAGGTTTTTAAATTTGCTGTCCGTCAAATGGGGGAGTCTTGCGTTAATGTGCTTGAAAAAGCAGGACTTAAGAAAGAAGACGTGGATATGCTTATTCCACATCAGGCAAATATCCGGATAATGGAAGCATCCAGGGAGCGTCTGGAGCTGCCAGTTGAAAAAATGTCTAAAACAGTCCATAAATATGGAAACACTTCAGCAGCGTCCATTCCAATTTCTATTGTAGAAGAATTGGAAGCGGGCAAGATTAAAGATAATGATTTGATTGTTATGGTTGGCTTCGGGGCAGGCCTGGTTTGGGGTTCAATCGCACTTAGATGGGGTAAATAATGATTTCGCAAAAATTCAGCATACGAAAGGAAGAAGGGAATAAATGAATAACCGTCGAGTAGTAGTTACAGGGATAGGGTCAGTTACTCCTTTGGGAAATGATGCGGAGACAACATGGGCCGCCATTATTGAAGGTAAATCAGGCGTCGGGCCGCTTACAAGGCTTAATAAGGATGAATATCCTGCAAAAGTGGCAGCGGAGCTTAAAGACTTCGATGTAGAAAAGTATATTGACCGGAAGGATGCCCGTAAAATGGACCGGTTCACGCATTATGCAGTGGCTGCTTCCATGATGGCTGTCAAGGATGCGAATCTCGAAATTACCGATGAGAATTCGGATCGGATAGGGGTTTGGATCGGTTCCGGGATTGGCGGGATGGAAACGTTTGAAAACCAGTATGAAATCTTCTTGAACCGCGGTTATAAGCGGGTAAGCCCTTTCTTTGTGCCGATGATCATCCCTGATATGGCAACGGGCCAGGTATCGATCATGCTGGGAGCACGCGGAGTTAATTCCTGTACGGTCACAGCATGTGCTACTGGTACAAACTCAATTGGTGATGCATTTAAAGTCATCCAGCGGGGAGATGCAGATGTCATGGTGAGCGGCGGTGCCGAAGCCCCCATTACTAAAATGTCTGTAGCCGGATTCTGTGCAAATACAGCCCTTTCAACAAATCCGGATCCTGAAACGGCAAGCCGTCCGTTTGATAAGAACCGGGATGGTTTTGTAATCGGGGAGGGCGCTGGTATCGTTGTGCTTGAGGAGCTTGAACATGCATTAAATCGGGGAGCTAAAATCTATGCCGAAATCGTTGGCTACGGTGCAACCGGGGATGCTTATCATATCACAGCTCCAGCGCCAGAAGGTGAAGGCGGAGCGAGAGCAATGGCAATGGCTTTAAATGATGCGGGAATGAAACCTGAAGACATTCAATATGTCAATGCACATGGAACTAGCACGCCTTATAACGATAAATTTGAAACACTTGCAGTGAAAAAAGTGTTTGGCGATCATGCCTATAATATTGGTATGAGTTCGACGAAATCAATGACAGGACACCTGCTTGGAGCAGCCGGCGGAGTCGAGGCTATCTTTACGCTACAGGCGATGCGGGATGGCATCATGCCTCCAACTATTAATTTAAGAGAAGCAGATCCCGATTGTGATCTTGATTATGTTGCGAACGAAGCACGCAAAAAGGAAATTACAGGGGCAATGAGCAATTCGCTTGGTTTTGGCGGCCATAATGCCACAATTGTTTTTAAAAAATATGAGTAAATGATTTTCTCAAATTAGCCTTATCACTCCCTTGCTGGAGCGGTAAGGCTTTTTTACTATGGAAGTAAATATATAAGAAGGTAATAGTTTTTGAAAAAAGAGAGTGTCTTCACAAGCTCCTGAGTGCAGCAACTTTTATTACGAGTAAAATAAAGCCCGATGGCATGACAATGAACACTTCGACTGTGATACATCCCATGAAAAAAGCGGTAGCTTTGGGAGGACGTCGCGATTATATCCGTTCTTCCTCTGTACGGATGTGCTGGCATCGGCGTTTGGCACAGTACAAGGAACGCTTCGGCAGCGATACATCACACGAAACAAAGCGGCAGCTTTGTGAGGATGTGCCAGACTTTACTCGGCGTTCCTTGTGCCAGGGCGCTCGCTTTTATCCAGGTTATGGACGAAAAAAAATACTCAAAATGTTCATTTTTGAAGCCCTTTATTTCCCAATGCGCATATAATAGACCACTTACTAAAATGAGGTGTTTGAAATGGCTGTCATTAACACTTTTGAGTGGCTGAAAAAAGAAGTTGTTACCCAAGAGGAGGTCTGTGGCCATTTTCGGGAGCTGCTTAATGAGGAAAACCCTCGAAGACTTTATGCATATTTACGAAATTATGGAATGTATATTGAGGGATACGGGATAAAAAGTCGGCTGGAAGGTCTGCTGAAAAAGAATGTTTGGGGAAAAATAAGCGAATACCTTAAATCTTACCAGGAAAAATGGAAAGGGCCAGATGTACCTGTTTTTATTTTCCCATTGCAGCCCAAAGGGTTATTTAGCAGAAGAACTGAAGATAAATCCGGATTAGCCTTTAAGGATAAACTATTCTTATTTATAAATCCGGGAATTCCGGAAAAAGAGCTTGAAGCCCTTTTCGTCCATGAATATCACCATGTTTGCCGGTTGAACAAATCTAAAAAGAGGGAAGAGGATTTTACGCTACTCGATGCTATGGTATTGGAAGGCCTTGCTGAGCAAGCTGTAGAAACCTATGTTGGTCCGGCATATTTGGCCAGATGGACTTCATTATACAGTGACAGAACAGTTCGGAAACTATATGAGAGATATTTGAAAGATCATATTAACATCAAAAAAAATGACTCAATGCATGACGAACTTCTTTATGGTGCGAACGGAAAACCTTTTATGCTTGGATACTGTACCGGATATAGGATTGTAAACAGTTGTAAGGAAATAAAGGGGCTTGATTCGTTTCAAACCTTGGCAGAAGTTTACTTAAAGAATTTTAATCAGCACAATACGTAGTAATATTCACTGGCCCAACAACAAATGAAAAGCTAGCGGAAAAGTTCCTTCAAACCTGTGCAAGTCACATATTTTGAGCTCTAATTCATATAGTGTATGTGAGCGGGAAGCAAAATCCAGTGGTTAGAGATTCGACCGGATGCATAGTGAAATCCTCTTTAGTTCCATATGGCCAAGAAAAGAAGGCAGGAGTATTAAATATGTCGGAATTAGTAAATACAGGAATAAAATCAGCCTGTCCTGCCTATACTGATGGACAAACAGTTATATGTAAGTGAGGGGTTAAATGATGCTATATCTCCATGATGTCTGGGTGAATTGGTTCGAGGGAGAAGAAAATGGTTACAATGTATGCCACTTTCATGAATGGAGAAAGGAAGATGGTATTGAACTGCTCGACCAGGTGCCGCTACTATACGTTTCATCTCCTTTATTTCATTACATTGAAAACGATTTGCTTGAATTGCCGGAAAAGCTCCTGAATGACGTTTTTCAAAAGGCATATTCCAGAAAAAATCATGAACGGACCCAATTGGATTATTGCTTTGTCATTACAGACGGTGTCGGTATATTGGCAGTGGATACTATTGGTTATCATATCCCTATCCGCAAAAGCAGGCTTATCCCGCGGCAGGAACAACTGGTATATGAAATGGTCGAAAACCATCCTCTGGCTGACTATGAATTCTCTGAAGACTCTTCAACCGAAAAAGAATATCACATTTTATCGCCATCACCGGAATTAATGAACGGATTAACGCGTAAGGAACGCCAATTAAAGCAGCTCCTTTTTATGGCGCTCGATGGACTGTTTACGTCAAAAAACACAGCCGAAATCCGTTATTGGTACACTGAATGGGCACCAGAAAAATATGCTTATATTCAAGACCTTGACTTCGAACAGGCTTGGAAAGAACTTTACGAGAAAGCAAAAGAAGGATGGTCAGGTAAACATATTCAGCTTTGTGAAAACCTTGTGAAAGGGCAGCCATTTTTTGAAAAGCTGTGGGAAATGGAAGTTGGGGACAGTACTTCCACACTTTAACTGACATAAAAGGAATAAGTAAATTGAAAGTCAACCTTATGGATTTTACTCAGAAGGGGGGTGCCCACTAGTCACTTAGTGGACACTCCTTTTCCCATTTAGCAAGGATACAGAATTTAGAGCGGGCACGATAAAGTCGGCCCTTTTCAATTTAGCTGCATAAAATGAAAACTATCCTCTGTTTTGGACAAAAAAAGGATTTGTACAAATAATTCAGTATTTCAGACTAATAAATTGGAATAGAAAAGTATCACGATCAGAGCTGACTCGAAAAATTATCACCCAAGCCGATTAAGTACAGCCAGTAAACACAAAAAAGGAATGGGGCCGGAGCCTCATTCCTTTTACGCTTTTAATAGGAACTTATAAAAAGGTAAGAATTGTGGATCACGAAAGTAACTGTGTCTATCTCTAGCGCCAGCGCCCACCCTCGAATGTTGTGACTAAAGGCTGTCACAACCCTGGTCATAAGCCAATCGCTTTGGAAGGGCAAAAAGCGATTGGCTTATGCTGTATTGTGACCAAAAGCCGTCACAACTCTGTCGGGGCTAACCAGTGCGCTTGCGCTTTTGTTCTGTTTATTATCTTTTTCTTCCTAAACCAACTGCATTCATCATTTTTCGAACCATTTTATTTGCTTCGATATTTGCTCTTTCCGCACCACGGTCAAGGATCTCATCTAGTTCGGAAGATTCAAGTATGCTGTAATAGCGTTCCTGAATAGGGGTAATTTCCTCCAGGACTACTTGTGCTAAATCAGCCTTAAAATCACCATATCCTTTTCCTTCGTATTTCGATTCAAGTTCTTCAATCGATTTGCCGCTGAAGATCGAAAAGATAGACAAGAGGTTGGAAACACCCGGTTTTTGATCTTTATCATATTTTACAATACCCTCTGAATCGGTTACGGCACTTTTTATTTTCTTTTCGATTTGCTTTGGATCATCCAAAAGTGTGATGAAAGATTTAAGATTTGGATCGCTCTTGCTCATTTTTTTGGCTGGCTCCTGCAGCGACATTACTCTGGCACCGTATTTAGGCAAGCGGATATCAGGTATTTTAAAGATATCATTGTATTTTTTATTGAATCTTTCTGCCAGGTCCCTTGTCAGCTCCAGATGCTGCTTTTGGTCTTCGCCGACAGGAACAAGATCAGTTTGATACAACAGAATGTCCGCTGCCATTAATGGCGGATAGGTCAGTAATCCGGAGGACACTCCGTCCTTGCCAGCTGACTTATCTTTAAACTGCGTCATCCTCTCGAGTTCGCCTATATAGGAATTGCATTGCATAATCCAGCCAGCCTGGGCATGAGCTGGGACCTCTGATTGAATAAAGATCGTCGCTTTTTCAGGGTCAATTCCAATTGCCAGGTACAGAGCAGCAAGGCTGCGTATATTTTTCCTAAGCTCAAGCCTGTCCTGAGGCACAGTGATGGCGTGCTGGTCGACGATGCAGAAAAAGCAGTCATATTCATGCTGAAGGTCAATAAATTGTTTCATTGCTCCGATATAATTACCTAATGTTACAGAGCCTGTAGGCTGTATGCCTGAAAAAATCCGTTTCAACTACAAGTCACACTCCAATGCGTTCATATGAAATTCATTACGCGTCCATATCATTTTAATAATAAATGAATGGAGGCTCCACTGCTAATTATTTTTTCAAACAGCCATTTACATTTCTCCCGTTTCTATCGTAAGTAATAAATGAACAAGGCCGCCAGCATGACGGCCAAAAGCGCTAATCCCACCATGAACGTCCGTAAGTATTCGAATCCTATTAAGTTAGACAGAAGAGGGATTTCTTCCTCTTCTAAATTACCGCCTATTTTTTGCGGACCGAAAACCTTCCTAAAGCTATAAAACATGGTATCAAAGAAACCTTTTCGAACTACCATCGTTAAAAGGGAGAACATCAGCAAAGCCCCTGAGATGTAAAACATAATATCGATGAAATGTATAAGGGAAATACTTTTGTATAGAATTAGTGAAGCAGTTATTGCTACAACAATCCATATCCCTGTCCATGCTGTGACTTTTATCAATATGGAAAACCTCTCTTATTGATAATTTTTGACATCTTTTGCTATTATGAAAAGTAGTATACAGAAAAAAATAGAGAAAATACAGTCCCGCCCTTCATATGCTATATAAGAATAGGAATCGACTGGAATTTAGTGGAATATAGCGTAGTGATATTTTGCCCATTCGCTATTTCGGATTGGTAAATATTTGATTAGGACTGTAACGCCTTAAAGCGTGAAATACTTGAAATGAAAGGATCTTTTGTAAAAAAAACAAAATTTTTTTAATTGTAATAACAGGATTTCGTTACAGGTATGTAAATTTTTTTAAAAAAGTTTATATACAAATATCTGAAAACTTGTATAATAGTCCTTGTAGTAATTTTTTAAAACAAAGAAGGGGTGTCTGAATTTGAAAAAGTCAAAATTTTCTTTGCTTTTAATTCTCACACTTGTTTTCAGCTTATTTCTTGCTGCATGCAGCGGTGATAAGTCTAGTAAAACGGATGAGGGTAACGGCAAAGGTGGAAATGCTGGCGATGTGGCTCAGGAAATCAAAGCCTTTGATCAATCTGAAATTCCAACAATGGATACTTCATTGGCTGAAGGATCTACAAGTTTCACTTACATAAACAATGTAGGTGAAGGTTTATACCGTCTTGACCAAGACAATAAGCCAGTTCCTGCGCTTTCTGATGGCGAACCAACTATCAGCGATGACCAAACTGTATATACTTTTAAAATAAGAGATGCTAAGTGGTCTAATGGTGACCCAATCACTGCACATGATTTCGTGTATGCATGGCAGCGTGCGATCGATCCTAAAACCGCTTCTCCATATGGCCCGTACATGATGAGTGGAAAAATTAAAGGTGCACAGGCAATCACTGATGCAGCTTCTGCTGAACCGCCAAAACCTTACGATGTTAAATCTTTAGGTGTAGTTGCGAAAGATGACAAGACATTGGAAGTGACTTTCGAACAGCCGATCCCATACTGGGCTGATCTGTTCGCCTTCCCTACTTTCTACCCGATCAACGAAAAGTTCGTGAAGGAAAAAGGCGAAGCGTATGCTACTAATAAAGACAACCTTCTTTACAATGGACCGTTTGTGATGACTGATTGGGATGGCCCATCAGACACTGAGTGGGTTCTTGAAAAGAACGAAAACTACTGGGATATAGATGCAGTAAAATTAACAAAAATGACTTTCAACTCAGTAAAAGATCCTGCTTCAGCTGTAAACGCATTTGAAGCTGGTGAAGTTGATATTACAGCTAAGCTTTCTTCTGACCTTGTTCAACAATACCAAGGCGATGACCGTCTGGTTAACAAATTGGAAAAGACAGTTTTCTGGTTGAAAATGAATCAAACAGGCGACAGTGCTGGTAACAAAGCATTCCAAAATGTAAATATCCGTCGTGCAATTGCGCAAGGCTTTGATAAAGAAGCATTTGTTGCAAGCGTACTGAACAATGGCTCCCTTCCTGCTAATGGACAAATGCCAAAAGAATTTGTTACTGATCCGGTAAGCGGAAAAGACTGGCGAGAAGTTAATGGCGATTTGATTAAGTACGATGCAGAAGCTGCTAAAGCTTCTTGGGAAAAAGGCTTAAAAGAGCTTGGAATTAAAGAACTAGAAGTGCGTTTCCTTGGGGACGACACAGAAAATGCCAAGAAGACAGCTGAATACTTCAAGAACCAATTGGAAAAGAATCTTCCAGGTTTAACACTAAAGGTTGAAAGTGTTCCTTTCGCAGTCCGCTTAGAGCGTGACAACGCGCAAGACTATGATTTGCAAGTTGCTGGATGGGGTCCTGACTTCCGTGACCCAATGACATTCTCTGATCTGTTTGTTACTGGCGGCGGAAGCAACAGAATGGGCTACTCTAACCCAGAATATGATAAGCTTATCAAAACTTCACTTACTCAACTTGGTGGAAAGCCAGAGGAGTATTATAAATCATTATTGCAGGCTGAAAAGATCCTTCTTGAGCAAGATGCTGCAATCGCACCGATTTACCAGCGTAACAGCGCACAGCTTATGGCTACAAAAGTTAAGGATGTAGCTGCATACGATTATGGTCCGGATTACTGCTACAAGTGGACTTCAGTTGCCGCAGAGTAATAATAAGACAGTTTTTCTTTTCTAAATAATTAATAGTTTAGAAGATGAAAAGAGAGTATATTTCATAGATATACTCTCTTTTTCCCTGTAAGGAAACTGTCAAACTTTTTAATATTTTTAGGAGGTGGGCAGTATGACAAGATATTTGGTTAAACGGATACTCTATATGTTAGTTACCCTTTTTGTCATTGCGTCTTTGACATTTTTCCTCATGAAGCTAATCCCCGGAACGCCGTTTGCCAGTGCAAATAAGCTTAGCCCTGCACAGATGGCAATTATGAAAGCAAAGTATGGACTGGATGAGCCTGTAGCCGTCCAATACGTAAAATATTTAGGCAATCTGGTACAAGGTGACCTTGGGATCGCCTTTCAATTCGGGAATACGCCAGTAAGTGATTTGCTTGCCAATCGGATTGGGCCATCCATCCACCTTGGCCTGCAAGCAATGATTATTGGCTCCATTATTGGTATGATTCTAGGGGTATTTGCAGCTTTAAGGCAAAATACATGGGTGGACTATAGCTCCACGTTCCTTGCTGTAATTGGAAAGGCCATTCCTAACTTTGTATTTGCTGGTCTGCTGCAATTCTTTGTAGCCGTTAAATTAGGATGGTTCCCTGTTCTTTTCTGGAAGGGACCTGAATACACAGTTCTGCCAACAATTGCGCTAATGATGTTCCCAGTAGCTATCGCGGCCCGTTTTATGAGGACTGAAATGATTGAAATTCTAGGTTCTGACTATATCACTCTTGCAAAAGCAAAGGGTGCAAGCTATTTTGACATAGCATTTAAACACGCATTACGAAATGCCTTGATTCCGCTCGTCACGGTTTTGGGCCCGTTAACGGCTTCCATGATGACCGGTTCACTCGTTGTCGAGAGAATTTTTGCAATACCAGGAATCGGGGAGCAATTCGTTAAATCGATTTCGGTGAACGATTATAATGTCATCATGGGTACAAACCTGTTTTTTGCTGCATTGTTTGTTGTTATCATCTTAATCGTAGATATTTTATATGGAGTCATTGATCCGCGTATCAGGCTTGCAGGAGGGAAAAAGTAATGGCATCGAATCTCGAAAAACTACCAAAAGAAAAATTCGCACCCGCCATTCTTGACTCTTCTAAAAGCGAAGAGATCAACAAGCCCAGCCTAAGCTTCTGGCAGGATGCCTGGATGCGCGTGCGCAAAAACAAAGCGGCCGTGGTCAGCCTTGTGGTCATGGTTCTGTTAATCATTATGGCCTTTTTGGGACCGCTTATCAGCGGCAGGGAGTATGACACGCAAAATGTTGCTCATGCAAACCTTCCGCCAAAGATTCCTGGGCTGGAAAACGTGAGCTGGCTGCCATTTGACGGAGAAAAGAAACTGCCAAACGGCAATGTCATCAATCCGTATGAGCAGAAAAAAGTAGACGAATATTATTGGTTTGGTACGGATCCTCTGGGCCGTGACCTCTTTACCCGCCTTTGGAAAGGTACCCAGGTATCCTTATATATCGCCTTTTTAGCGGCGATAATCGATATGATCATCGGTGTAGCCTATGGAGCAATTTCTGGATATTATGGAGGCCGTCTGGATAATGTAATGCAGCGGATTACCGAGGTACTGATCGGAATACCCACATTGGTTGTCGTTATCCTGATGATTCTGGTGCTGGAACCGGGGATATTGTCCATCACTATAGCCATGTCGATTACGGGCTGGGTTGGTATGTCCCGTGTTGTTCGTGCCCAGACACTAAAACTGAGGGAGCAGGAATTTGTTCTGGCTTCCAAGACGCTGGGGAACTCTGACGGCAGAATTATCTTTAAGCATCTTTTGCCCAATTTGGCAGGTGTTATCATCATCAACACGATGTTTACTATTCCAAACGCCATTTTCTTTGAAGCCTTTTTGAGCTTTATCGGATTGGGACTTCAGGCTCCTAATGCATCACTTGGAACACTCATCGACGAAGGATACAAAGTATTGCGTTTGCATCCGCATGAAATGATCATTCCAGCGATTGTAATCAGTGTTATCATGGTAGCATTCAATATGCTTGCGGACGGATTACGGGATGCCCTGGATCCAAAAATGCGAGATTAAGAGGGTAGGTGGATTTAGTGGAAAAGATTTTAGAAGTCAAAGATTTAAATATCTCCTTTCATACGTTTGCCGGAGAGGTAAAAGCCATCCGCGGTGTTGATTTTGATTTATATAAAGGAGAAACATTGGCGATTGTAGGAGAATCCGGTTCCGGAAAATCTGTTACAACGAAATCAATCATGAGGCTATTGCCGCCGGGGAATTCGGAGATTAAAGGCGGACAGATGCTGTTTAATGGAAAAGATCTGGCTAAGCTGAGCGATAAGCAGATGCAGAAAATCCGTGGAAAAGATATTTCTATGATATTCCAGGATCCGATGACATCTCTTAACCCGACCATTAAAATTGGCAAACAAATTATGGAGCCGATTGTCCGGCACCAGAACATGAGTAAATCGGCTGCGAAGGAAAGAGCGATTGAATTGCTTCGTCTTGTAGGGATTCCACAGCCTGAGAAACGGTTTGAACAGTATCCGCACCAATTTTCTGGCGGTATGAGACAAAGGGTTGTTATTGCAATCGCTCTTGCCTGCAATCCAAAAGTATTGATTGCCGATGAACCAACAACAGCGCTGGATGTAACAATTCAGGCTCAAATTTTGGAATTGATGAAGGATCTACAGAAAAAAATTGATACGTCCATTATTTTCATCACACACGATCTTGGGGTAGTAGCGAACGTGGCTGACCGGGTAGCTGTTATGTATGGCGGAAAGATAGTGGAGATTGGAACGGTTGATGAAATATTCTATAATCCGCAGCATCCGTACACATGGGGCTTAATCAGCTCAATGCCAAGCCTTGATGCTAAGGACGAGGAGCTGTATGCTATTCCGGGTACACCGCCGAATCTGCTGCATCCTCCAAAGGGCGATGCTTTTGCGCCAAGAAATCAATATGCAATGCAAATTGATCTGGAAGAACAGCCTCCGATGTTTAAAGTGTCGGATACACATTATGCCGCAACCTGGCTGCTTCACCCGGACGCTCCAAAGGTAGAGCCGCCGGAAGCTGTTAAGCGAAGAATGAGACAGTTCCCTGCAGGCAAGGAGGTCAAATAGTATGGAACAAAAAGAAAAGCTGCTGGAAATCAAAAATTTGAAACAATATTTTAATGTTGGCAAGCCTTCCATGGTAAAGGCTGTTGATAATATATCATTTGATATTTATAAAGGGGAAACTCTTGGGCTTGTTGGAGAATCCGGCTGCGGAAAATCAACGACTGGCCGCACGATTATCCGTTTGTATAATGCAACAGATGGAGAAGTAATTTTTAACGGAGAAAACGTTCATGGCAAGAAATCAAAAAGCGAGTTAATGGAATTTAACCGGAAAATGCAAATGATTTTCCAGGATCCATATGCATCATTGAACCCTCGGATGAAAGTATCCGATGTCATCGCTGAAGGGATTGATATTCACGGCCTAGCCAAGTCTCCTCAAGATCGAATGGAACGTGTATATAACCTTCTGGAAACAGTTGGATTAAATAGAGAACATGCGAACCGCTATCCACATGAATTTTCAGGAGGACAGCGCCAGCGTATTGGGATTGCCAGGGCTCTTGCGGTACAGCCTGAATTTATCATTGCAGATGAACCTATTTCTGCACTTGACGTTTCGATCCAGGCACAGGTGGTCAACCTGATGAAACAGCTTCAAAAGGAAAAGGGGCTGACTTACTTATTTATCGCCCATGACCTTTCCATGGTGAAGTACATCAGTGACCGAATTGGTGTTATGTATTTCGGCAAGCTGGTAGAACTGACAACAAGTGATGAACTATATGAAAGACCTATGCATCCATATACTCAGTCCTTGTTATCAGCAATTCCTCTTCCAGATCCGGAAAGTGAACGGACAAGAAAAAGAGTTACCTATAATCCAAGTGTACACAACTATACTGAAAGTGATGACGTGCAAATGCGCGAAATTACGCCCGGACATTTGGTGCTTTGTTCAGAAAAAGAAGCCCAGCAGCTTAAGAAGCAATATGCAAATTAAAAGAAAAACGACCTCTAATTTGGGAGGTCGTTTTTCTTTTCATAACTTTGAAGAGATGTTTACAAGCAGTACTCAAAAAGTCTGGCTGGGATTAATAGCGGTGTCGCTAAAAGGGCAGGGATTTCTAAATAAAATTGTGGCGGCAGGTATATTCAATTATCATTAAGGGTAGAAACATAGCAGTGTATTTGGTGGTTGTAAGGCAGTGTTGGAATGGCCAGAGGATTAGTAGATTACAAGATACAAAATGGGAGGACAACGGATGCACGGTGTGAAAAAATGGGTATTGCGGGCATTAGCAGCTTCTTGTTTGCTATTAGGGACAGGTATGCCCGTCCATGCGGAGGAAAGTCTTAAAACATCGGAACATGGCCAGAAGCAAATGGTATTAGCAGTGAAAACATTGCCGGAAATGATGCCGCGGTTTAAATATGATTCAGGTTTAACATTTAAGTATCCCGACGCGATCAGAGGGTTATATGTTACAGGCCATTCGGCTGGGGGCAGCAAATTTTCCAAGCTTGTCGATTATATAGGGAAAAATGATTTGAATGCTATGGTAATAGACATTAAAGATGATTGGGGAAATATAACATATAAACCTGAGGATCCTAAGTCTCCTTACTCGGGAATCGGTAAAAATTACATAAAGAATCCGAGTGAAATGCTAAAGACACTTGAACAAAAGCAAATTTACCCGATTGCAAGAATCGTTGTTTTTAAAGATACCTATCTTGCTAAAGCCAAACCTCAATGGTCTTATAAGGAGGGAAGCAAGGTATGGGTTAATGGCAGGGGAGAATCATTTGTTAATCCATTCTTGAAAGAAGTGTGGGACTATAATGTAGGAATAGCGATCGAGGCAGCAAAAATGGGCTTTCAAGAAATCCAATTTGATTATGTGCGTTTTCCGGAAGGTTTTGAAAAAAGGGATAAGATTCTTACATACACTATGGGTGATTACGCGAATATTAAAATGGACAATATCCAAAAGCGCGTTAAAGCTGTAACTGATTTTGTGGGATATGCCCGTGAAAAGCTGAAGCCATATGGAGTAAAGGTGTCAGTTGATATATTTGGTTATACAGCTACATTGCCGGAAGCGCCGGGGATTGGGCAAAATTTCTCGAAAATCTCTGAAAATGTAGATGTTATTTCTTCAATGATTTATCCAAGCCACTGGACCTCATATTTTAGCATTGCTAAGCCTGATTTGGAGCCATATAAGCTCGTAAATGCATACGCCAGGCTGGAAAAGCAAAAGCTGGCACAGCTAAAGACACCTCCAATTTCACGCCCGTGGATCCAGGACTTTACAGCAAGCTATCTTGGCAGCGGCAATTACAGGAAATATGGCAAAGTGGAGGTAGAGGCGCAAATTAAGGCTTTAAATGATAATGGGATAAAGGAATATCTGCTTTGGAACGCTGCGAATAAGTACACAGCGAATGTTGATTACACTCCGTAAATAAGAAAAGTACAAGTACCTGTTAACTGAAACACTGATAAGTGAAACGTTTACTGTGACAAGGCGATGTCATGGCACTTGTAAAAAGGGTTTCTTTCTTTTTCAGTCATAAAGGGCTTACGCAAAAGTATAAAAACTTTTGGGTCGGCCCCTTTTCTATTCTTAGATTTCTCTTGCATATGTATGCTTGGGTGTTACTTTTTTTTGCCCCCTACGCTTTTCCAGCCAGTCTGGACACGCTCGGATGGTTCTGTAAATTCAGTATACTTTTTGCCCCCAAAAAGCTTTTCGCCAATTCCGTTCGTTACGACTCCCATAACAGCTGTAAAGGCAATGATAAGCAAGGCCACCATGGTTACATCAGCAATATATCCACCCACCGTATACCCCTCCTTGGATGCTAAAGCATCCCAATTAGTAACAAATCCCTTATATATTTATTTTATAAAAATACGAGTTGGAAGGAAAGTGAAACTTTTTAATGCGAATAGAGGAATTTTTAAAGGAAAGGAGAATTTCTTATATTGATAATTCTCGGGTTTAGGTGGTGTTAAAACGGGTAAACAAAGAAAGGTAACTTAATACGGCTAAAAGGTTAAAGTTCTAAAGTGTCATGTAAATGAGAAAGTAAGGCTATTATTTTCAATTGCAGCACTTTCGAAAAAGGTGTTACATAAACTCCCGGCTATGTGTTATTGTCGAATTAATGCTTGATGTACCTGCTTTTTTACATTTTTTAAAAAGGGTATTCATAAATGGAGATTTAGTGTATAATAATAATAGAAATTTCTTATTTAAAGTAATTTCAAAGTAATAAAGTAAGATGGATACTTAAAAAGACAAATTCGTTTTCCCATCATAGATCGCCGATTCTATACTAAGGGAGTGTGAGTGATTCATGGTAACATTATATACTTCACCGAGCTGTACCTCTTGCAGGAAAGCAAAAGCATGGCTTGAAGAACATGAAATTAGCTATTCAGAAAGAAATATTTTTTCTGAGCCGCTTTCAATTGAAGAGATAAAAGAAATCCTTCGTATGACTGAGGACGGAACAGATGAAATTATCTCAACTCGTTCAAAGACATTCCAAAAGCTTAATGTAAACCTGGAGTCTCTTCCATTACAAGAGCTTTACAAAATTATCAAGGATAATCCTGGACTGCTCAGAAGACCCATTATTCTTGATGAAAAAAGACTTCAAGTAGGATATAACGAAGATGAAATCAGAAGATTCCTTCCTCGTAAAGTCCGTACTTTCCAGCTAAGAGAAGCACAGCGTATGGTCAATTAAATTTCAATCCTTGTCAGGATACTGGCAGGGATTTTTACTTGTATTTAGCTTCTTCAACTAACATAATTCTATAGGCCTAATAATTTGCAATAAGCTTTATTTTTCAGTAAAATGAATGGAATATTAGGCAAACAATTGTTTTTCTAAACATCGTCACTTTTATTTCCCTATTTCAGAATTTTGTCATAAAATAAAAGTGTACCTTACTATACAATTATTTACACATCGTATGTGATTATGATATAGCTCGCAGGGGTAAAGATAAAGAAAGAGCAATTTTAAATTGTTCGGGGGTAATTATCCCTTCAAAACCAGGCAGAAGGGAGAGAGACAGCATGGAAATTGAACGTATTAATGATGATACTGTTAAATTTTATATTTCTTATATCGATATAGAGGAAAGAGGATTCGACCGCGAGGAGATCTGGTATAACCGCGAAAGAAGTGAAGAACTTTTCTGGGAAATGATGGATGAAGTACATCAGGAAGAGGAATTCATGGTTGAAGGTCCGTTATGGATCCAGGTTCAGGCACTCGACAAAGGGCTTGAAGTACTGGTTACTAAGGCGCAGCTTTCAAGGGACGGCCAAAAGCTTGAGCTGCCGTTGACAGAAGAAAAGCTTAAGGACCTGCCAGTCGATGAAAAGATTGAATCTCTTCTGGATCAGCATTTTCAGACAAAGCATAGTGAGTCAAGTGGCATTCAATTTGAGGATGGCACATTGGAATTCATTACAGTATTTAATGATTTTGAAGATTTGATTGCCCTCAGCAACCGTAATGGTTTAGACGAACTCAATACCAAGTTGTTTGCTTTTGAAAATAAGTATTATCTATATGTTGAGTTTAATGAAGATGAGATTGAGGAAGATGAGATTGACGATGTGCTTAGTATCCTTTTGGAGTATAGCCAAGAATCGCATCTCACCGTACACTTTCTTGAGGAATATGGAAAAACTGTCATGGAATCTGATGTATTTGGAACAACACGCAAATACTTTTCTTAATATAACCGGACGTCCATTAAAAGAGAAACGGTTTATGGAATGCGTCCCTTAAAAAACCTTGTCTTACATTACTCCGGCAAGGTTTTTCTAGTTTTTTTACTAAAGTGTGCTTAAGTCGGATGTTTCGTTATAAAGCATCCTTTTTTAGGAGGATAACGGTAAAAAGGGTAGACTTGTGGTGTTTATGGGTATATCAACATGTAACTAGATGGCATGCCTTGAGGTGGATTATGAAAAATACTGTACGTATTCTCTTATTTGTTATTCTGTTATTTGGAGTTTGGACCTTTTTTAAAGAGGAAATAAATGGGGGATTAGTCGGTTATTTTAGTATTATCCTGACTTTTTCTCTTGTTATTATTGGTTTTGTGATCTTCCTTGAAAACAGGCATCCGACACAGACGCTGACATGGCTGATTGTTTTCGGGGCCTTTCCGCTGCTTGGATTTATTTTTTATTTCCTTTTTGGAAAGAATTTCCGAAAAGAAAAAATGTTTCGTAAAAAATACTTTTTGGACAAGCAAGCCTATCTAAGTATTGAAGGTGAGCGCGATGTTAGCAAAGAAAAAATCAGTGGGATGGGTGAGCATCAGCAGAAGCTCTTCAGGCTCGCGCAGCGGCTGGGACAAAGTCCGATTTCCTTTGCAACGGAGACAAAAGTTTTAACGAACGGCGATGAAACATTTTCCCATATCCTCAACGAATTAAAGAAAGCAAAGCATCACATTCATCTTGAATATTATATTGTCCGTGATGACCAGATTGGTCGTGATATAAAAAAAGTTTTGATCGAAAGGGCCCGCAATGGTGTTAAAGTCAGATTCTTATATGATGCGGTAGGTGCCTGGACACTTACAAAGGGATATATTAACGACCTGCGAAATGCCGGCGTTGAAATCGTTGCTTTCGGACCCGTACGGCTGCCGTTTTTAAATAACAAATTTAATTTCCGCAATCATCGCAAAATCATTGTGATTGACTGTTCCGTTGGATTTGTTGGCGGTTTAAACATCGGGGACGAGTACTTGGGAAGAGACAAGCATTTTGGATTTTGGCGCGATACACATTTGATGGCCAAAGGCGAGGCAGTGAGGACGCTCCAGCTCATTTTCCTGCAGGATTGGTATTACAGTACGGACCATAGTTTTCTAACAGATGAATATCTGTCGCCTAGTGTACCAATTGACCATAGCCAAGGCGGCGTCCAAATGATTGCCGGCGGGCCGGACAATGAATGGAGTGTAATCAAAAGTATCTTTTTCTCTATGATTACATCAGCAAAGGAGTCTGTCTGGATCGCTTCTCCATATTTCATCCCAGATGAGGATATTTTCCAAGCATTAAAGGTAACGGCACTAAGTGGGGTCGATGTCCGGCTGCTGGTGCCGCGCAACCCTGATAAGCGTATAGTATTTCACGCTTCACGCTCCTATTTTCCGGAGCTGCTTGCAGCGGGTGTCAGAATTTTTGAATACAAGGAAGGCTTTATGCACAGCAAGATCATCATTGTCGACAATGAGCTAGCATCAATAGGTACCTCTAACATGGACATGAGGAGTTTCCACTTGAACTTCGAGGTAAATGCGTTCTTATACAAAACTGGAAGTACACAGACTCTCGTAAGTGATTACCTGAACGATCTGCTAGTTTCGCGGGAGCTTCATATTGAAACATTCAGTAAGCGGAATTTGGGCTTAAAGGTCATGGAATCGACCTGCAGGCTGCTATCTCCGTTATTATAGACCGTATTGCTGCTTAGGCAGCAAGCGGCTTTTTTATGACTGAATATTCAGGTTAGAGATTGTACAAATTTTAAAAAACGTTCATGGCTTTTAACGCAAAAAATCTACATAAAAATATTCTATTACCACGGAAAATTCATGGAAATTAAGGTCCATCTTCACTGTATTATTAAACTTCAACTCCCTAACATCTCCGTTAAGGTGAAATTTTTTCACTCTAAAGGATTTTGAAAACGACTATAGAATCTTATATAGAAAAGGAGATGATATTTTGTTAACAGCAAAGGATGCATCAGGCAGCATGTTTACCCTTCCGATAACGGCCGATTTCGAGATGCTTCATACAATAAGGAAAAGGAAATTCTTTTGTCCCTGCTGTGATGGCGACCTAATCCTCAAGGCTGGCTCCATTAAAATTCCTCACTTTGCACACAAAAGCAGCATCGAATGCACGGCAGCTTCTGAACCTGAATCCCAGTACCATTTACTTGGAAAAAGAAAGCTGTTTAGCTGGCTCCTGTCTAGAGGCATTAGCGCTGAACTGGAATCCTATCTGCCCGGGATTCGTCAAAGAGCGGATATTTTAGCGGTGATAGGAGAAGTAACATACGCTGTTGAATTCCAATGTTCCTCCATCAGCCAGGCTGAGTTTGAGAAACGGACAAATTCCTATCGGAGAGCCGGAATTAGCCCTGTTTGGCTGTTATCAGAAAAAAGTATGGATTCTAATTCGAGGACCAATTTTAATATGAATGCTTTTCAATCTCTATTTCTGTGTGGCTCCACAGCAGCCCCTTTTCTCCTCACCTATTGTCCTCTCGAAAATCTTCTTATCATCCGCAGAAATATAGTAGCTTTCTCACCTAGAAAATGGCTTGGAGAATCAGCTGCTTTTCTCCTTGATCGCTTACCCCCAAAAATGAATCTTAAATTGCAAACTCCTAATTGGTTTTATGAATGGTGGAGAAACCGTGAGAGCTGGTGTGCTTCAATGGTCAACCATGGTTCCATTAAAAATCCTTTTCTATTGAAACTGTATGCTAATGGGCTATCAGTGGCGTCATTACCTGCTGAAATAGGAATACCTGTTTGCGGGTCGCATATGATTGAAACAGCGGCCATCCAATGGCAGTTCTTAATCTATCTGGGCGCTTTAATAAATGTGCCGGTAAATGGAATCGTTACGGCGGGTGTAGTCAAAAAATGCGTTTCAAGGCATATTAAAAGAGGAGATATCCGGCTAAGGAGTTTGCCTTTATTGGATGAAGTGAATGCGTGGATTCCTGCAATGGACTATCTTAAACTGCTTGATACGGCCGGTTATTTGGAGAAGATCAGTGGTTCCGCCTGGAGAAAAAGAAAAGATTTTACTATACTGGAAACAAAGCAAGAGCAACAGGAGTTTTTCCGAAGATGGCATTTGATTCTAAAAGATCATTGGCAATGCGGGGACCGTAACTTTTCTGATTACTTCCCATTGTTTCGGTGATGGCTGTTGGCAAAAATAATAAACGGAGGGATTATTATATGGAACAGAAATCAGTTGTAAAGGCTTTGCCTGCACGGAGTGAAGTACCAGTCGAAGAAACCTGGAGGCTTGAGGATATTTTTTCAACAGATGATGATTGGGAAAAGGAGTTTAATGAAATAAAAACGGAAATCTCTAAGGCTGAATCCTTTAAAGGGACACTTGGTGAAAGCGCTGAAAAGCTGTTTGCCGCACTTCAATTTCAGGATAAAGTAATGGAGCGCCTTGGTAGGCTTTATACATATTCCCATATGCGTTACGATCAGGATACAGCAAATTCCTACTATCAAGGTCTTGATGACCGCGCAAAAAATCTTTATTCCCAGGCAGCCAGCGGATTTTCCTATATTGTTCCGGAGCTGCTTTCTATAGAAGAAGCGACAATTGAGCGGTTTTTAAAGGAAAAGGCTGAGCTTGAGCTGTATAGACATGCGTTAGAGGAAATAAGCCTTCAACGCCCGCATATTTTATCAGCGGAACAGGAAGCGCTTCTGGCCCAGGCCTCTGAGGCAATGAATGCATCCAGCAATACTTTTGGTATGCTGAACAATGCTGATCTTGAGTTCCCAACCATTAAGGATGAAAATGGAAACAGGGTGGAAATTACTCATGGTCGTTATATCCGCTTTCTTGAGAGTGGAGACCGCCGTGTACGAGAAGAAGCGTTTAAAGCGGTTTACCATACCTATGGGAAGTACCGAAATACTTTTGCTAGCACTTTAGCAGGTACTGTAAAAAAGGATAACTTTTATGCAAGCGTCCGCAAGTATAATTCTGCCAGACATGCTGCACTTAGTGACAATAATATTCCGGAGAGTGTATATGATAATCTTGTTAATACTATCAATGAACATCTCCATCTTTTGCATCGCTATGTAGCTCTTCGGAAGCGCGTCCTTGGAGTCGACGAACTCCATATGTATGATTTATATACTCCTTTAGTTAAAGAAGTTAAAATGGAGATTCCTTATGAAGAGGCAAAGGAACTGATCCTTAAAGGACTTGCACCGCTTGGCGAGGATTATAATAAAGTGCTCCAATCTGGATTTGAAAACCGTTGGGTAGATGTACATGAAAACAAAGGAAAACGAAGCGGAGCCTATTCTTCTGGCGCTTACGGCACAAACCCATATATCCTAATGAACTGGCAGGATAATGTTAATAATCTGTTCACCCTGGCACATGAATTCGGACATTCTGTCCATAGCTATTTTACTAGAGCGACACAGCCATTTCCTTATGGTAATTATTCAATCTTTGTAGCTGAAGTTGCTTCGACCTGCAATGAAAACTTGTTGAATGATTACCTATTGAACACAATGGAGGATGAAAAGAAGCGGATATATTTACTGAACCATTATTTAGAAGGCTTCAGAGGTACTGTGTTCCGTCAAACTATGTTCGCCGAGTTCGAGCATATGATACACCAAAAAGCTCAAAATGGGGAAGCACTAACCCCTGATTTATTGACGAAGGAATATTATGAACTCAATAAAAAATATTTTGGCAATGACGTGGTTATTGATGAAGAAATCGGGCTTGAGTGGTCAAGGATTCCGCATTTCTATTACAACTACTATGTTTACCAATATGCGACAGGATTCAGTGCAGCAACAGCGTTAAGCAAGCAGATCCTCGAAGAAGGCAAACCGGCAGTTGACAGATATCTGGAATTCCTTAGGGCAGGAAGCTCTGATTATCCTATCGAAGTACTGAAAAAAGCGGGAGTCGACATGACAGAGGCTGACCCAATCAGGGAAGCACTCAAAGTATTCGAAGAAAAATTAACTGAAATGGAACAGCTTCTATAAGTATAGTTTCTTTAGGGCGCGTTGAAACCGTGCCCTAATTCGTTTACTAAATAAAATCAACGGCTAAATTAATCACCATTTTGGACATGGCATTCTAGATTCGGGACAAATTAATTGATGGAATGTCGGTTATAAGCCAACAAAAGTAAAAGTTTCCCAGACGTGTGGACATGTGCTAATCGGGCATCGGAATGAATTAAAAAGTGATGGATTTCAGCGGTTTAGCCGCCGTTTACAGGTGCTTGAATCCTAGTACAAAAGGCCAGTCTCACGGTACAACATGTACCCGGACTGGCCTTTTGTTAAATAAGAATGCTTAACTCTTTTAACTCAGCGCCCAACAACTTTTTTACGGAGTAAACTAAAGCCCCGACGTACAGGACAAGGAACGCTACGGTAGCGATACATCGCACAAAACAAAGCGGCAGCTTTATGAGAAAGTGGCTACCTTAGCAATGTGCTTCTAAACTGACCAGACACTTTCGCCTTTCAAAATCCTTTAAACCGGTTACGGCTATTAATTAAAACCACGATTACAAACAATGTGACAAAGAGGATGGGTGAGCTTATATACAATGGAATTAATTCCATCAAACCAAGGAGCTGAATGAATAATGCACCCAATAAAATTGCAGCGACCAAGGCTATATGAATCTTTTTCATATTTACCTCCGAAACCTTTTATATACACAATATGTATAGGGCTCGGCTTTAATCACTGATTTTGACAATATTGTGAAAAAACACACAAAGTTATTGATGTGATTAAGGTTGTTTGATATTATGGATGTGAAGTTAATCACAAACTAAACATATACCCCTTTGTTTGATCTCGTGAAAGCTTTAACCCATCCCCTTTGTTCGTATTTAATATAGGAAAACCCCTTGCTTCATTTCAGGCAAGGGGTTTTCTCATTGATCTAGGAAATAATAAAATTCTCGAGTTGTCAGGATGTGGCGATTTCCTTCTTCTGTCAGGGCGCTTGCGCTTTTGCTCTGAAACTGGACTTTCATTTCAAAGCGGTACCGCAAATTTATTTTTCGATATACTTCCAGAAGGTCCCGAATTTTGCGGGAATTTTCTCTACAACCTGCTTTAATACAAGCTTCTTCATTTCACGCTCGACTTCTTCTTTGTTCATATTATATACAACGGATATTTCCTTGGTGGCAACAAGTTTAAAGGTGGACATAAATGCTTCCAGAGAGGGAGGCTCAGCCGGTGTGGGACTCTCATTCAACATTTCTCTGAGAATCTGTACATAGACCTCATAAGGATAGACACCTGATACCTTTATTCCTTCTTCTTCAATAAACTGGCTAAAAAAAACCAGCGTCGGGATTTCACTTACGTCCATTTCCGATGTGATTTTCAGATCACATTGAAACCCTTTTGCAGCGCTGGCTGAATTCATGTCATTCAGAAATTCCTCGACGTCAAGATCGACCTTTTTTGCACATTCCTTCAAAACATTCATATCAGAAATATCTTCTTTTTCCAGAAATACAAGCTCCTGAAGCTTCCGCAAAAATCGGATAGCCAGCTTTCTGCCTTGCAGTTCAGCGGCCTTAATGGCGATTGAAGCACTGTAAGGGGCTGAAATCGGATTTTCAAGCCATAAATTACCGTCACATGACATTCCGGATCTACTGGCTGTTTTTTCCCAAACCTGTGCCATGGTTTCATAGCTTTTATTGTTGCGCGGATTTAAAGAAGCCAGTTTTCCGCTTAAAACATGCTTGATGCTAAAGAAACGTCCATATTCGATCTGAAGTTTTTTTAATATTGGCTCCATTGCCCAGCATTCGGGGCATAGAGGATCAATAAAGATATAAATCTCAATAGGTTTTGTTCCTGTCCCGTAGCAATGTTGTGATTGAATCCAATCCGAAACATTGAAAACCGGCTTTTGAGAGCTCAAAGGTCTACTCCTTTCCCGCTGGCGTCCGGTGAGTTGATCATGTGCTGCGCCGTTAAAACGAGGCGATGGTAAAAGAATTCACGTATTTCTCCATCGAGGCCAATTTCATCCATTGCCTCCATCATACAGGAAAGCCACGCTTCGGAACGTTTTGGTGTGATCTCAAAAGGAATGTGCCTGGCACGCAACATCGGATGTCCGTGTTCATTCGTATATAGTGATGGACCGCCTAAGTACTGGGTCATAAATTGTTTTTGTTTTCTGGCTGTTTCGGTTAAATCTTCTGGGAATATTTCAATCAGGTCAGGATGCTTGCTAACTTTGGAGTAAAAAAGGTCGATTAATTGATTTAATCTTTCTTTTCCGATTGCTTCATAAGGTGTAGGGTTACCCATTGTCATGCTGATTACTCCCTTTTTAAGTTAGTTGGTAATTTTATTTTATCAATGGAAGGACAATATCTCAAACATCTAGCTTTTTCCTGGGATTTTCGTACCATTTTAAACAACTATTAAGGCCGGGGAAAATAAAAAGCAGGTTAAACCTTAAATAATTTAAGGGATTAACCTGCTTGGTGGCAGTTCGTGGTGCTAAGTCAGCTATGAAAATAATTCATTACTTTTTGAACGTATTTTTGTGTTTCCTTGAAAGGAGGGATCCCTCCATATTTATCTACATTTCCGGGACCTGCATTATAGGCAGCGAGAGCCATTTCTATACTGCCGTTATACTTGTCCATCATTTGGCGAAGATATTTGCTGCCGCCCATTATGTTCTCAAGCGGGTCAAAGATATTTTTTACTCCAAGTCCTTGTGCTGTTGCAGGCATAAGCTGCATAAGCCCGGAGGCACCCGCATGGCTTGCTGCGTTCGGATTGAAATTGGATTCCTGTTTAATTACCGATTTAATTAATTTTGCAGGTAGCTTGTATACATCCGCTGCCTGTTCAATCAAAGATTCAATACCTTCACCGCCTGAATGGCCTTTTGAAAAAGTTAAAGACGCGGGAGGCAGGGAAGGGATCAAGCTTAAAGGAGCAGGTTTTTTTGCCTCTTCATCAGCAATTAAACCCATCTCTGTAATTTCATCCAAAACACTTCCAAGTGATGATGCAAGCTCCTCAGCTTTATCTCCGCTCATTAGTTCGCGCAGCATTGACTGAAACGGATTTGTTTGGCTCGCTTCCCCGGAAGGCTTTGAGCCGGTAAGCCCCTGTAGTGCCTGAAGCTCGAACGCCACTGTATAATCCTGTATTTTCAATTTTTTCCACCTCAAGGTATATTGTTAAGTCACATAAACATGATAGTCAGAAGTAAATGTTGAATAGTTAACATACCAATAAATCGCAGTTCATTTGCCTGCGTATTTTTGCTTGTAGAAACGCCTAACCTTATTTTCGGTTTTTCGGATGGGAATTTCAAGCACTTTCAACAAATGTTCAAAAATTCCTTTGCCCTGCTGAAAGCTTTTGGCTTCATATTCAAGCTCAAAATCCTCTTTTCCAAGATAGATGCTGTGGTCCACAGCAAGCAAACCGCCCTGATAATTGATTTCCACCCTATTTGTAGCGAGCATCCCGAAATATTCGATGTTTTCCGGGACAATGTCCATTTTGGAAATTAATTCTTTTATTGTGCCACCTGGAATCGGGGCTCCTTGAAGCATGTTTAAAGCCATTTCAGCCGCTAAAGGTTCATTGGTTTCAAGCAATCCTTCCTTTGCCGGCTGTTTTAAGGTCAATATGTATTGTCCTTTTTTGTGGCGGATCCGCAGGGCGCACCCTTTATCTCTTAACGAAAAGTTACTTGTGTCAAAGTAATGGTTTTCCTGAAAAGCAAAGCTTTCGTCCTTGAGCTTAAAAAAGGCCGATATTTTCTCAAATTCTTCTTTTGTCAGCATGTTTTTAAATTCTATTTCTAATTCCTGATTCAAACCCGATCATCCTTTCATTGAAAGATTTGTCCCTTTATTTCCCAAAGTTTATGCATGTTGGCACAGTTATGATAAAATAAAAGCGTTAAAACAGGAGGTTGTTTAAATGAAGCAAAAAGTTACGATTGCCAAAGCAGAATGGCGAGGAAGTGAGCTTGCTCTTGTGCCAGGCAATGAAACCGACTTATCAGTACTAAAACCGAAAGGTCAGTTATTGGTAGATTCCGATGGCTTATCATTTATTTATATTACAGAAGATGACGAAGATTATATATATATTTCTTTGCCGGAAGCAATCTGGCCGGAGCTTAATGTGGCATTAAGAGAAAACAGCAGCGTCGTTGCTGTCTCCGGAGGTACACAGCTGGAGCTTATCGGAATCCACAGCGAGCTGGAATATTTGATTGAAAATATAAAAGGAAACGGCAACTATGGTGAAGAACTAGTAAAAAGAGTGGAAGAGATTTTTTTTGCGGAGAGTGAATTTTAAAATTCGTCCGTAATATCGTAATCCCTCCGCATAAGCAGAATACAGTTAAGTGTCCAGTCCTTTGGCATTTTGTATGATCGCTTGGAGCGGCAAGTTTTTGATAGAAAAATATTTTAATACTACATAAGCTTTAAGCTGTTCGGAAAGAGGCATGCTTAATGCTAGTGTACCTCTTGTGTTCAGTTTAGCTTCGTTGGCAGGTGTCGAAACAATGGTGCATTGGGATGATTTTTTAGCTCCTTACAAGCAGGCAGTTGAAGAGCTGAAAGTGAAACTTAAAGGAATGAGAACACAATTCGAGCGTGATCACATCCATTCCCCTATAGAGTTTGTGACTGGCAGAGTGAAGCCCGTGGTAAGCATACTTGATAAAGCTGCGCAAAAAAATATACCGCTCGATAAATTGGATACGGAAATGCAGGATATTGCGGGATTAAGGATGATGTGCCAATTTGTTGATGACATTCGCAGGGTGGTGGAGCTCCTTCGCAATAGAAATGATTTTGAGATAGTCGAGGAGCGGAATTATATTTCACACAAGAAAGCGAGCGGGTATCGTTCCTATCATGTCGTTATCAGCTATCCGGTCCAGACTATACATGGCGAAAAAAAGATTTTGGCGGAAATCCAAATTCGTACGCTGGCGATGAATTTTTGGGCGACTGTTGAACACTCTTTAAATTATAAGTATAAGGGCCAATTTCCTGAAGACATCCGGCTTAGGCTGAAGGGTGCCGCTGAGGCCGCTTTTCATCTCGATGAGGAAATGTCTAAAATACGCCATGAAATACAGGAAGCACAGCGGATTTTTACAACTAAAAAGGATAATCCGGATTTTTGACTTAAAGGAGGGACGAAATGAAATTTGCTATCACTTCAAAGGGAGATTCCAAATCTAATACCCTTATGCATAAGATGCGAACGTATTTATTAGATTTTAATCTGGAATATGATGAGGACCAGCCTGATATTGTCGTCTCTGTCGGAGGTGACGGGACTCTGCTTTATGCTTTCCACCGCTATAAAAACAGGCTGGATAAGACGGCATTTGTCGGAGTACATACTGGCCATCTGGGCTTTTATGCAGACTGGACACCCGATGAAATTGAAAAATTAGTAATCGCCCTGGCCAAAACTCCCTTTCAAATTGTTGAATATCCTCTTCTCGAAAGTATCGTCCGTTATCAGCATGGAGGCCGGGAAACACGTTATTTGGCTTTGAATGAATCGACGGTTAAAAGCGTTGAAGGGACTCTTGTAATGGACGTGGAAATCCGAGGCCAGCATTTTGAAACCTTCCGCGGGGATGGGCTTTGCATGTCTACTCCATCAGGAAGCACTGCCTATAATAAGGCGCTAGGCGGAGCGATCATTCATCCTGCTATTGATGCACTTCAGCTGGCAGAGATGGCTTCGATCAATAATCGGGTTTTTAGGACCGTCGGATCTCCGCTCATTTTGCCGGCTCATCATACCTGTATGCTTAAACCGGTCAATAACGTTGATTTTCAGATTACAGTTGACCATTTGACTCTCCTTCACAAGGATGTCAAATCGATACAATATAGGGTAGCCGATGAAAAAATTCGTTTTGCCCGCTTTAGGCCCTTCCCGTTTTGGAAGCGCGTCCATGATTCATTTATTTCTAATTAAAGGGAATGGAGACTATGAAGGGCAAACATCTTCAGCACTCATTTCAGCTTGAATGGACTGCTGACGCTAAGTACGAAGGAATATTGCTGCGCAGTTTTCTTCAGGAAAATAGCGTATCGCGGAGTGCTTTAACAGACATAAAATTTAAGGGCGGACGGATAGAAGTGAATGAGAGGGAAGTGACTGTCCGGCATCCGATTCAAGCAGGTGACCGAATCAGGCTTACATTCCCGCCGGAGCAGCCGAGTGAAGGCCTTATACCGCAAACCATTCCGCTAACTATTAAATATGAGGACGATTACGTACTTGCAGTCGTAAAACCGCCCTTTATGAATACGATCCCTTCTCGGGAGCATCCATCAGAAAGCCTTGCCAACGCACTGGCAGGATATTATCTGGCAAAAGGGCTTTCTTCCACCGTACATATTGTTACCCGCCTCGATAGGGACACATCAGGATTGCTTCTGATAGCCAAGCATAGACATATTCATCATCTCCTAAGTGAGCAGCAAAAAAAAGGGCTGGTGCAGAGGCGTTATGAAGCGATCGTGCATGGGAACCTTGAAGCCGATAAGGGAATTATTGAGGTACCGATAGGAAGGAAACCAACAAGTATCATCGAGCGCGAGGTCCGAATGGACGGCAAATATGCCTGCACGGAATTTACTGTTATTTCCCGCCTGGAATCTCGGACGCATATAGGGCTTCAACTGCGGACCGGCAGAACACATCAGATTCGAGTCCATATGGCTTATGCCGGACATCCGCTATGCGGTGATGATTTATATGGGGGCAGTAATGAAGAAATAGCCAGGCAAGCTTTGCATTGCTGCCAGCTTTCCTTTACTCATCCCATTACGAATGATCTGATTACGTTAACTGAACCGCTTCCGCAAGATATTCGTGAATTATTATCCAAACCTTGAAACCAAAGGCTGAACGCCAGTTGAATTATCCAATGGCAGTTCAGCCCTTTCTGTTTTGGAAATAGTAAGGTAAGAGTTGTGGATAACTAAAGTAGAATGTCTATCTCTAGCTCCAGCGCCCAGCAACTTTTTTTTACGCAGTAAAAATAAAGCAATTTTTTTTACGTAGTAAAATAAATCCACGACGCATACGACTGCCAGTGCCGACGTTGCCACAGGACATGGACAGCTACGGCTGCCGATAAATCGCACGAAACAAAGCGGCAGCTTTGTGAGGACCTGGAGACCTTATGTCCTTCTTCATTCAGGGCGCTTGCGCTTTTGTTTCGTGAATACGCCCTTTTCCTTCATTTTGCAGGGATTAATGGACGAGTGTAATAACGAATTGATGGTAACGGGAATACGTTATTAATGAAACATATTTATTTTTCTTCAAAGGAACGAAATTTTTCAGGCACGAACGGCATGGAGGAGGGTACATCTGCAATTTCGAATTCTGGGTACCGAAGTGCCGTGAGTTTGCCGCCAAAAACGCAGCCTGTATCAATATTATAGGTGTTATTAATTTTGCGAGGTTCCTTTACAGGCGTATGCCCGTATACAACCCAGGTGTTCCCTTTATAGGCAAGGGCCCAATCCCTTCGTTCCGGAGTTCCGTCCGGATTCGTTGCTCCTGTAATATCTCCGTACAGCACGAACGTTTTTACCTTTGACGAGGTGTTCCCTATAAAATCGGCCCTAATTCCCGCATGGGCAATGATAAGCTTGCGATTATCAAGGATACGGTAAAGGGGCGCAGATTCATAGAGGTCCCTGAACATTTTATTTACTTTTTTCTGTTCCCGAACTGATAGGCTTCCATACTCCGCAACGGTGGTTTCAAGCCCGTGTGTAATCTGGACATTTCTGCCCAGGAAAAAGCGGTACAGTTTGTTGCAATGGTTTCCTGGCACATAGAAAGCATTATTTTGCTCAACAGCCAGCCGATATACAACGTCTACTACTTTAAGGGATTCAGGCCCCCGATCGGTTAAATCACCAACGAACGCAAGCTTCCTTCCATCCGGATGGAAGGGTAAGCCTGACTCCCATGAATAACCCAGTTTTACAGTCAAATCATATAATTCCTGATAACATCCGTGGATGTCTCCGATAATATCCAATTTCAAATTGTCTTTCCCCCCTTACAGCTTTCCATCATACTTGTTGACAGTATAAACACGTTTAACCCATGATAACATTTTGAAATGAAGCAGAGCATTACTTAAAAAGATATATTCGCATACGTTTTAGTATTTACGGGTACGAATGATAGTATCACTATTAAACAAAGTGAAACCATGAGAAATTGGAAAACTTGCCTGTCTTGTCATAACGGCCGGCTTGAAGGATAATGATGAATGGGATTATGGGAACGGCAGCAGCTTATATAAAATAGTGTTGTAGGGAGGGGGGCATCTGATGACAGAACAAAGGGAGCATGAAAGGAATAATTACAATTCTGACCTGCTGATCAAATCTCTTGAAAATGAACATATCGAACTGTTCCGTGAAGAGTTTTTGGATATGCATCCATACGACCAGGCACAGTTTTTTACGATGTTGGATAAGAATGTAAGGGCTAAAGTATATCTATATCTGTCGCCGGAAGAGATGGCCGCCCTTTTTGAAAATATCGAAAATGAAGAAGAAGATTACGAAGATATCCTGTCTGAAATGGCTCCAGCGTATGTTGCAGACATGCTCTCAGAAATGTACACCGATGATGCGGTTGACGTATTAAATGAACTTGATAAAGATCAGGCTGTAAGCTATCTGACGATCATGGATAATGAAGCGGCTCAGGAAATTAAAGAGCTGCTCCACTATGAAGAATACACTGCCGGAAGTATCATGACTACAGAGTTTATTGCCATTGAAGCTAATCAGACAGTCCGGTCAGCTATGTATATACTGAAAAAAGAAGCACCTGAGGCGGAAACTATTTATTATATATATGTAGTGGATGAGGAGAAAAAGCTTGTTGGCGTTATATCTTTAAGGGATCTAATTGTGGCAGACGATGATACGATGATACTTGAGGTTATGAACGACCGTGTCGTATCTGTTTCTGTCAGCGAAGATCAGGAGGAAGTTGCCAGGTTAATGAGAGATTATAATTTCCTCGCTGTTCCGGTTGTCGATTTTCAAGACCATCTTCTTGGAATTATCACAGTCGATGATATCATTGACGTAATGGAAGAGGAAGCTTCAGACGACTATTCCAAACTGGCCGGTGTTTCCGATATGGACCGGGTAGATAAAGGACCATTCGCTGCGGCAAAGAAACGTTTGCCTTGGCTGGTGATTCTCCTTTTTCTTGGCATGCTGACAGCCAGCCTAATTGGCCGGTTTGAAGAAACACTTAACCAAAAGGCGATTTTGGCTGTATTTATCCCGCTAATAGCCGGCATGGCCGGAAATACTGGAACTCAGGCTCTAGCCGTGGCCGTGCGCGGAATTGCAACAGGTGAACTCGATGACGGAAGCAAGTGGAAGCTGATTATCCGGGAAGCGGGTACAGGCCTCATAACCGGTGCCACATGTGGTGTACTCATCACTATTGTTGTATACTTCTGGCACGGGGATTGGTTTCTGGGTTTCCTTGTGGGATTATCTATTCTTATAACGCTCATCGTGGCAACACTTGCAGGCTCTTTGGTTCCGCTTATTATGCATAAAATGAAAGTCGACCCTGCTGTCGCATCCGGGCCTTTCATAACCACGATAAATGATATCATTAGTATTTTAATTTACTTTGGGATGGCCACTATGTTCATGAGCTATTTGCATTAAAAAAATGGTAAAGCAGAAAGGGCTGGCTCATTTTTGTGAGCCAGCCTTTTTTATGGAAGATTCCAGAAATTCTTTCTTCAATAGGGAAAAAACATTAACTTCATGAGAACGTCCACCCTGGTAGATATAATCCCTTAACAGTCCTTCATGCTGAAATCCTATTTTTTTAAGCATATTGGCTGAGGCAATATTTTCTGGATAAACGACAGCGCCGATCCGCTGTAGTCCTAGGTCATTAAAGGCGTACGACAGAATCTTGCTGACTGCTTCCGTTGTGTATCCGTTTCTCCAAAAATGAGGGTGCAGCTCATAGCCAATTTCTGCACGTTTGTTTGGAGAGCTCCAGTTGTTTATACCCACCGTCCCTATAAATTGATCCGTTTGTTTATGGATGATACCCCAGCGAATGCCACGTTTACTGTGAAAGTTATTTTTAAATGATTCAATAATATGGAATGCCTCTTTAATGGATGTAAGATTATCCAGACCGTAAAACCTTGTAACCTCATCTAAGGAAAAAATATTATATAAAGCCATTGCGTTAGCCTCTATTATTTCGATCAGGTGGAGCCGCTTTGTTTCTAGCTCAGGAAAAACCATCTTAAATCCCCGCTTTTCGTTTTCGAATAGTATACCATGTCCCATGTTGTTAGAATGAGTATTAACAAGTAAATGTAAAGCTTACAGAAAAGATGCTGCTGTTTCCTGAAACTGATTGTATTGAAAAGAACATGAATATGAAATTAAGCTTTTTTAATACAGCCTTTTTGTTTATAATAGATTTAGTACTAGGTACTAATAACTTGTGTTAAACAGGAGGGCATCAATCTAATGACTTTTTCTTTAGAAGGAAAAACATTTGTTGTAATGGGTGTAGCAAATAAACGCAGTATCGCGTGGGGAATTGCTCGTTCTCTCCACAATGCGGGTGCTAATTTAATTTTTACATATGCTGGAGAACGCCTGGAGAAAAGCGTCCGGGAACTTGCGGAATCTTTAGAGGGCACAACATCCCCTGTATTGCCATGTGATGTTACAAATGATGAAGATATCGAAAAGTGCTTTGCATCGATTAAGGAAATAGCAGGGTCCATTCACGGGATAGCTCACTGTATCGCTTTTGCCAATAAAGAAGAGCTGGAAGGCGACTATATGAACACAACACGGGATGGCTTTTTGCTTGCCCATAATATCAGCTCGTACTCCTTGACTGCTGTTGCAAAGGGCGCAAAAGAGATAATGGCGGAAGGAAGCAGCATTGTAACCCTAACATATCTTGGAGGAGAACGTGTGCTCCCTAATTACAATGTCATGGGTGTGGCAAAGGCTTCACTTGAGGCCAGCGTAAGATACTTAGCGAGCGACCTTGGCAAATTCGGAATCCGGGTAAATTCCATTTCTGCCGGTCCAATTCGAACGCTATCTGCTAAAGGAATAAGCGACTTTAACTCCATCTTAAAGCAGATTGAAGAAAGAGCACCGCTTCGCCGGACCACAACGCCTGAAGAAGTCGGCGATACAGCTCTATTCTTATTCAGCGACCTTGCACGCGGTATAACGGGTGAAAACATTCATGTGGACTCCGGATATCACGTGATGGGATAAGAGCAGATAAATTAGAAGCGCCGGAATTTATTTTCCCGGCGTTTTTATTATTGTATAAAAATTTCACTCAAGTTTGCATTTCCCTTACTCATTTTTAATCAGAAAACTTCATACATAGTAAGAGAAGTTTATTAAAAAGGCAAAAAAGATAATACTCTGTAGGTATTTTTTAAAGTATGAAAGCATCTCTAATGGAACATCTTCAGTTAAGATTTAAGCTCTATACAGCGTAACCTTAGTATGTCAGGGTATCATAAAAGGATAACTTACCTATAAATTTAAATAGCCAGTTGGGCATTAATAGGTCAGAAGAATATTTTTTCTGTTGCGGGGTCTTATTAATGAGATTCTATGTATAGGTTATTACA
This sequence comes from Peribacillus saganii, assembly GCF_003429095.1. GTDB lineage: Bacteria > Bacillota > Bacilli > Bacillales > DSM-1321 > Peribacillus > Peribacillus saganii. Next base: position 2,509 of record NZ_QVTE01000036.1, on the reverse strand, counting down.
TTAATGATGGTTAGTCAAAATAAAGATTTTATTATAACACAATTCGTTATAAAAGTAAATAATACTTATTCGTTTTTGTAAAAAAATCCTTAAACAATGGTTTTCGAAAGATGTTAGGTATAATAGAAAAAGGTAATTTCACCCACATTGCAAAGGAGTTTATCGTATATGGCTCAACCAAAGACAAGGGACGATGTTCAGGCTTCGGAGAAATGGAATTTGTCAGATATTTATTCGGATTTAGAGGCTTGGGAAAAGGACTATGAAGAGGTTTCCAGGCAAGTAGATAAAATCCGTCAATTCGAAGGGAACATAAAGGACGCACATTCACTGCTCAATTATTTAACACTAACTGAAAAGGTTAGCCAAACATTCAGCCATCTCCAGATCTATACGATGCTGCTTAATGATGAGGATACTCGGGTATCCAGTTCGCAGGCATTGCTCCAACGATCACAGCAATTAGGAACAAAACTGAGCACTGCTATGTCCTTCTTTATGCCTTTTCTATTGGAAATGGATGAAGATAAACTAAAAGGCTATATTGCCGCAGAAGATGGTTTGAAATATTTTGAAGAAGACCTTCTGGATTCATTCAGGTATAAGAAACATGTACTGTCGAAGGAACAGGAGGAAATTCTTTCTCATTTGGGCGAAGCACTATCAGCGCCAAGAAATACATTCGGGATGATCAATAATGCGGATATAGAATTTGGGGAAGTAACCGATGATGATGGCCGCAAAGTCCAGCTAACCAGAGGTATGTATTCCAAACTGATTGAGGATGAAGACCGTGAAAAGCGCAAAGAAGCTTATAAGGCATATTACAAGCCTTATCTCCAGCTGAAAAATACGATTGCTTCTACGCTATCTGCTTCCATTAAAAACAATGTTACAACTTCAAGGCTAAGAGGGTATCCATCAGCTCTGGAAAGAGGTTTGTTCGGCGATAAAGTCCCTGTATCTGTTTATGAAAACTTAATCTCTTCTGCTAAGGAGCACCTTAAAGGCATGGCCAATTATCTGGAAATGAGAAAAAAGAGGCTTGGAGTGGGAGAACTTCGGGCTTATGACATGAGCGTGCCTCTCATTCCAGGACAAAAGAAAGAGATTTCCTATGAAGAGGCATACAGTACAATGCTATCTGCTTTGCAGCCGCTGGGAGAGGAATACATCTCTCTCTTAAAGGAATTCAAAAATGGCCGGATAATTGACGTGCGTGAGACAAAGGGGAAAAGGTCGGGTGCCTACAATATTGGAGTGTATGGTGTCCATCCCTATGTATTGCTGAATCACCAGGATGATCTTGACAGCTTGTTTACCCTTGTTCACGAGCTAGGCCACGCAGCTCATAGTTATTACAGCAATAAGCATCAGCCGTATATCTCAGCCAGATATTCGATTTTTGTGGCTGAGGTCGCTTCGACTGTAAATGAAGTTTTATTAATTCGATACCTGCTTAAACAAACGGAAGATCAGGAAATGAAGGCGTATCTGCTTAACCATTTTATTGACCAATTTAGGGGTACGTTTTTTACTCAGGTTATGTTTGCTGAGTTTGAAAAAATAACCCATGAGAAAGCAGAAGCCGGACAGCCGCTGAATGCAGAGGAATTCAATAAAATATATGAATCCTTGTTTAGGCAATATAATGGTGAATCTCTTGTTTTCGATGATGAAGTGAAGTATGGATGGTCTCGTATTCCACACTTCTATCGTCCTTTTTATGTATATAAATATGCAACTGGCTTTACATCCGCTATCGATATTGCGGATCGGCTGCTGAACGGTGATTCGGAAACGCTGGAGAATTATTTGTCCTTCCTAAAAAGCGGGGGTTCGGATTATCCGCTCGAGTTATTGCGAAAAACAGGAGTAGTTCTGGAAACAGGAGAGTCAGTCAATAATGCATTGAAAGTATTTGAAGGACTAGTTGAAGAATTGAACAGGCTTTTATAGAAAATGGAACGAGAGGTGATAACGCCTCTCTTTTTCTTTTTTGCTGACTTTCTAAGGGAGTGGGGCCATTTCTTTTTCTAATAACACAAACACAGTGTTTACTATATGAATTCACGCCTTCTGTTTGTCATATTTCTGGTGTTTCCTTCATAAGGATAGTGAGTAGAATCATGATATTGATGTGAGAATACACACCAGGAGGGATTTGGCATGAGCACCGAGAAGGGACCTCAGGATCAAAAACCATTTATGTATATTATCCAGCCCAAATTAAATAAGCCTGAGCGGGATATGCAGTCTGAATACAGATCGATTAAAAAAAATAATAAAAAAGCTCGAGAAAATGAATTAGCATTACAAGAAGAAGCAAAGGCCAAGGCGGAAGAGGAAGCAAAGGCCAAGGCGGAAGAGGAAGCACGGGCCAGGGCAGAAGAGGAAGCACGAGCCAGGGCCGAAGCAGAAGCTCAAGCTAAAGCAGAAGAGGAAGCACGGGCCAAGGCCGAAGCAGAAGCACGAGCAAAGGCAGAGGCAGAAGCACGAGTCAGGGCGG
>NZ_QVTE01000035.1 GCF_003429095.1 Peribacillus saganii | reverse complement strand
TAAAACGTTGGCGCTTTGTTTTGTTCAGTTTTCAAAGAGCAATTTTATTATCGTCGTTTCTGTTCAGAAGCGACTTTATTATCTTATCACGTTGAATATTATAAGTCAACATTCTTATTGTGACAATTTATCTATGCCGCAGAACAATGCTGATGTCTTTCAGCGACGTTTATTAATATAACACCTCTCCCGAAAGACGTCAACATTAATTAATTTTTCAATATAACTTTTTTCTATACTTTATAATATCTATGAAATATTTCTTCGCTCTTAGTCTCTACGTTGACAATATTAATCAAATTTTTATCAATTAGGTATTCCAGCAGTACTCCTATATCTACTGAATAATACTGCAGCTCAGGATGCTCCATCAATCCCGCAATGCTCCAAGGCTCACTTTGGCTAGACATAATTTCTAATATATGCTGAGAACCTGAACCTGTTCGTGAATAAATTAAGAAATCACTTGCAAGAAATAGAAGTTCAAGACGTTTTTCAAGGGGTTCTTCACTATTTACTAATTCTTCATACAACTTGAAAATTTCTGGTTCGATCATTTTCACTTGATTCCAAACACTCAATTCCGGATGCAAACCCTGTTCAATCAGCTCCAATCGGGCGAGATGATGAAGTGAATGGACAATGTGATTATAGGCGTCAATATAATGGCCGTTGTCAAAAAAAGCCTTGCCATCCATATATCTTCTGATTAGTTTTGCAAACTCAATACCCATTTTTATTTTTCGGCCATAAAAAGGGAAATCTCTTAATTCCTGTTTTAAGTCATGAAGATACTCATTCCGGTCAAATAAAATCCGGCCACTTTGGATCCATTCGACAACTTTCCGATTGGTCCCAAGCAGGACCCACTCCTTGAGCTGTTCCTCCTGTACAATATGCAAAGCGGCTTTCTGATCTTTATATGTATAATGCTTTAAATAGACAGCTTCTTCACTCTTCTCAGCAATAACAAATAATATAAAATCGAAGGTGTCAGTCATTGAAACAGCATTATTTCTTTTTTCTATTAGTAAAATCCCAAGAGTCGAGGGCATGCTTGCCCGCTCTTGATATATAGGACGAAGAATATCCTCCATAACAAATTCCTCCAAAAACCTTTCTTCTGCTATATATGGTATTCTACAGCGGACTGCGATATCCTCCTTCTCACAGGATAAATCCCTTAATTAAGAATATCAATTAATCAAACCTGATATTTTCGCTTCTTTATTGAAAAGAAACCTAACCAAATTAAAAAAAATTGTGATATAGTACCCTTATCAGGAGGGACAACTATGGCTAAATATTCAAGCAAAATAAATAAAATCCGGACATTTGCCCTTAGCTTAATTTTTATTGGAATTATCGTAATGTATGCTGGAATATTCTTCAAAAGTTCACCATTGGTAATGACGATTTTCATGGTTCTTGGCCTACTATTTATCATTGCCAGTACCGTAGTTTATTTTTGGATCGGAATGCTTTCCACTAAAACGGTTCAGGTGATTTGCCCTAATTGCGGGAAACAAACCAAAATATTAGGAAGAGTCGATATGTGCATGTACTGTAATGAACCATTAACCCTTGATCCAAACCTCGAAGGAAGAGATTTCGACGAAAAATACAATAGGAAAGCCAATAAATAAATACACTACTATTTCCAAACCATCGAATAAAAAAGCACGGGCAGTGAATGCTTTTTAAAACAAAACACAAAAAGTTCCGGCCATTTGGCGGAACTTTTTTAGTGCGCTTCTTTTATAGCACAATCCGGGCATTCACCATAGATTTCCATCCGGTGATGGCTGATTTTGAAGCCTGTAACGTGTGAAGCCAAATGCTCCACTTCATCAAGTCCAGGATAATGGAAGTCAACGATTTTGCCACATTTCTCGCAAATAACATGATAATGTTGGGTAGTAACGAAATCAAACCGGCTGGAAGCATCTCCATATGTTAATTCCTTAACCAACCCCACCTCACGAAATACTCGAAGGTTATTATAAACCGTAGCAACACTCATATTCGGGAATTTACCTTCAAGCGCCTTATATATATCATCGGCTGTTGGGTGAGTCATTGAGTTCACTAAAAACTCAAGGATCGCCGAACGCTGTGGAGTAATTCTGACTCCAGTCTCCTTAAGGGCTTCCAGTGCTTCTTTTAGCTGAGTCTCCGACACTGCCTTGCACCCCTTTTCCTTAACAAGAATAAATTCTAAATTATAATCTTTATAATTAGTGTACTCTTTCATTGTATGAATTGTCAACGTTTCTACCACTGTTATCTTATAAACCTAAGATTATTCAACTGGCTGGTGAAGTCCATGTTCCTGTAAATTGGTTTTCATATTAACATATCGGGCTGCTACAAACAGCAAATCCGACAAACGATTCAAATAAGCCAGTATAATTACGTCTGCCTCATCCCCCAGTGCCACTGCACATCTTTCTGCCCGTCTTGCGATCGTTCTCGCAGCGTGAAGCGAAGCTCCGGCAGGATGGCCTCCGGGGAGAATAAAATTTTGAAGTTGATCCAGCTGTGAATCCCATTTATCTATGGCAGCTTCCATAAAAGAGATATCCTTCTCCTTAATTTTCCACTTTACTTCCTTTCCTTCCGGTGTTGCCAACTCAGCCCCCACATGGAAGAGCTTCGTTTGAATTTCATGAAAAACTTCTAATAACTGGTCTTTCCCTTCAAATGATTCATTCTTTAACAGACTAACAGCTAGTCCGATCATTGAATTGGTTTCATCGCATGTTCCGTATGCTTCTACTCTTGAATCCGTCTTAGAAACACGCTGTCCATATATAAGAGATGTCGTTCCTTTGTCTCCAGTTTTTGTATAGATTTTCACTAATTAGTATCCCCTTCTTAAATCGATTAATTAATATTTTCTTTTTCCCATTTAAAAGTCCGCATTTCCACCATAATTTACTCAAACGACAGTTTCTGTTTCCCCTGGCTTTTCTGTTCGGTCTTTTGACCTCTTTAAATGCTTTTTAAGTTTTTGTTCAGTAAAAACGACGATTGAAGTAAGCTGGTAATACCAGCATATGAAGCCCATATGACATTTTTTCCTAGTCTGTTTCCATTTTAGCATTTAATTTGCAATTTTTAAAAAATCGGGCAAAAGCAGAACAGCCCTGACAGGAAGGCCAGCTAAGACCGCCACGTCCTGTCGTAACGCCGTTCTAAGCTACAACATGCGGGCCCCCGGCAGCATAAGTTAAGCGCTGACAGAAGGCGCTTTTTGCCTTCCGAAGTGATTGGCTTATGACCAAGGTTGCCATGGCACTTGATCGCAGCAGGGTTGTGACGGTACTTGGTCACAACATTCTAGGCCGACTAACATCGCTGCCGAAGCTTTCCTTGTCCTCTGGCGTCGTCAGCACAAGCACGTTCATTGCGTCGGGGCTTTATTTTACTCCGTAAAAAAAGTTGCCGGACGCTGGAGCTAGAGATAGACAAACTTAATTTCGTGTATCCACAACTCTTACTATTTTATAATTTCCTATCGAAACAAAAAAAGCAGACCGCCTACGGCCTGCATCAATATGAAATCTGAGGAGGTATTCCCTTACTAAAGCATATTCACGATGATTCACTTTGAATTGGACAATAGCCTTCCAAAGCCAAAATAGGCAGTATAAATCAGCTATAGTCGGCTCTGTTATCTGAAAAGCTACATTATTTAAGCTTATCTGGATTTAGTCCCTCAAGCTCGGGCAGGACAAAGTATCCGTTTTTCCGAATCAGCACATCATCAAAATAAATCTCCCCTCCTCCGTATTCAGGTCGCTGGATAAGAACCATATCCCAATGAACGGAAGACCGGTTGCCATTATCGGCGACTTCATATGCTTCTCCTGGTGTAAAATGAATGCTTCCGCATATCTTCTCATCGAATAAAATATCGCCCATCGGCTCCGTGATCTTTGGATTAACACCGATAGCGAATTCACCCGCATAACGCGCTCCTTCATCTGTATCTAAAATCTCATTGATTTTATCAGCTTGGTCTGCATGGGCTTCCACTATTTTTCCATCCTTAAAAGTTAAGGACACATCCCTAAAAGTGGTACCTTGATACGGACATGGCGTGTTAAACGAGACGATTCCATTTACGCTTTGTCTCACCGGCGCAGTATATATTTCTCCGTCAGGGATATTATTTTCCCCGGCACATGGTATTGCTGATATGCCCTTAATTGAAAAAGTAAGATCTGTGCCAGGGGAAACGATGCGGACCTTATCCGTTTTTTCCATTAAATCCTTTAACGGCTGCATGGCTGTATACATACTTTCGTAGTCCACTGTACAGACATTCAGGAAATATTCTTCAAAACGGCTTGTGCTCATTCCTGCCTTCTGGGCAAGTCCTTTTGTCGGGTAATTTAACAGTACCCAACGGCGATTATTAACCAGGAAGGAGGTTGATTCCTTCATTACTTCACCACGGAGCTTATGTTTTTCGGCAGGCACCTCTGCAAGCTCGGCGTCGTTTTCCTCACCATAAACAATGATGGCGGCATCAATGTCCTCATATATACTTTTTATCCATTTGGCAGACGTGTCAAGCTGCTCCCGCTCATAACCCAAGGCAAGATGCTTGCTGATCTCATCATCCATTAATTCAATATATGGGTATGCTCCCAGCTTGTATGCTTCATCAATTAATTCTGTCATGAGAGGCTTTGCATTCAAATGGCCGCGAATTAATATTTTCTCTTTGTCCTTCAGTTTCACCGAATGGTTTAGCAAAAGCGCTGCCAATTCATTAAGTCTCCGGTCTCTCATTTTCCCACCCGCAATAGTTGATTTTTCTGTTATACTTTTAAAACTTATATTATTTAATCTCGTTTAACGCTTCCTCAACATGGCCGGCGACTTTTACCTTCCGCCATTCCTTAAGCAGCTTTCCTTCTTTGTCGATAAGGAACGTGGATCGTTCAATACCCATATACTCCTTGCCAAAGTTCTTTTTCAGCTTCCACACATCATAAAGCTCTGCAGCCTTGTGATCTTCATCGGCAAGAAGCAGGAATGGCAGACTATGCTTTTCTGCAAATTTTTGATGCTGCCTAACAGGGTCCGGGCTAACGCCAATTATCACGACATTAAGTTCTTGAAATTCCTCATAGCGGTCACGAAAATCGCATGCCTGGGTCGTGCACCCAGGTGTCATATCTTTCGGATAAAAATACAAAACGACAAACTTACCTTTAAATTGAGACAGCTTCACATTTTCCCCATTGCTTGAAGGAAGCTCAAAATCAGGTGCTTGTTCGCCAATTTTAACAGTCATCATGAATACCTCCATATATAACATCTCCAGGTAAGCGTACCCAATTATAGCCAGAATGACAACTGTGGTGCATCTAACCTTCCCGGTCAATGTTTTCAAAATCTATAACAGTCCTGACTACGAAGGCAGCAGGCAATGTATAACCGATAAATGCCTGGACAACTGCAAACAGTCTTCCCAGCCCAATTGGAACGATATCACCATAACCCACAGAAAACATCGTAATGGTACTAAAATAAGAAGCCGTTACAAGCTGTTTAAAAAAATCTCCTGAAACTCTTTTTCCGTGCTCAAGGATCACTGAGTAATTTTGCAGTTCGAATAGCAAATAAATCAAGGCAAATCCTATCATGATCGTTCCATACAAAAAGGCAAGCCAAAGCAAATTTTCGAGAGACACCCGTTTTTCATTTTCATGTTCAGGAGCAAACAATGTCCTAATACTCATGAACATACAAAAACTAATTGCCGCCAAAAGTATATAAAAACTCAAAGCCCTTCCCCATTTCAAAATACTCGTTAATTTAGGCTCGTTTCGGAAACTTGTTGCTCTTGAAGCCTAATAAGGCTATTTATTTAGTTTTTAAGGAAGCATTCTTCAAAAACTTACGATGGGACAAAATCTTATAAATAGAGGGGGTGTTCAAATACGAAAAGCAACAATCAATGGAAAACAGCCTGTATTTATTACTACTCCTTGTCCAAGGGATATATGAAAAAATTATTACTTGTGGCAGCAATCAATAGGGTAGATTATAGGTAGAGATAAAGGGGATGTTTTCAATGCGTTCCGTATACCTTGCCGAAGATGATTCAAAAATATCATCCGTTCATATCTTGAAAAGTATGATTTCACCGTCATTAAGCAAACCGTTTTGATGGCATAAAAAATGAAGTGTTAGCTGGAAAGATTATCATCCTGTAGTTCCTTGCCGTTCAAGCTATCTATTTCTATATTGTACGGACGCTTTATATAAATAAGATAAAAATGGTAACGTAATGCCATTATAAAGTACAGGTTCTAAACTATATGCACATTTATCTGAGTTATTAGCCTGGCTGAAAGATATGTGTACAATTACATAGAAAAACCCTTATCAGCCTGTTGGCAGACAAGGATTTTCCTTCATTCTTTTTTATCTTTCCCCGGGACTGGAATAGCCGGTGCAGGCATACTTTTGTCCCCTCCATAATAATCAGGGACTGAACCCGGAATGAAAATATCTCCTATTTTTACAGTATGCTCAACCGGGGCCTCCTCTGAATATGTAGGTATGACAATTTGCAGATTAACCTTAAAATTCACAAATAGTTCCAGAAATCCGTTATTGATCCCCGCATCTGTATACTTTGTTTTAAATTCTGATTCCACATTTCCTATCAATGACATTTCTATGGGAATCCTTGGTCCAAAATTTGACAGCAATGAATTTCCTGTGACCACACCCAAAGGGATATAATAAACTTCTGTATTCAAATGATCCTGGTCATTCGTCCCTTTCGATTCGTAAATATGATTTCCTTGGTCGATGCCGAGCTTCTTTTCAATATCCTTAATGGTTTCTGCCCTTATGCTGTTATACAGCTTCGGGTTAAAACTGATAATAGGTGTGCCATTTTCATTTTTTCCGTGAATGATAATAAATTCGTCCATATCAATTTGTTCTGAGATATTTTCATCGATGGATTCGTTAATTACCTGGGCTGAAACCCGTTTAATCTCGCTTGTCGCTACTTCCATTAAAACAGGTTCGATGGATTCATCAATTACCCAAAGGGATATTAAGCTGGATAAGACAAAAAAGATCACTGTATAAAGGAGTACATATTTAAACGGCAGAGGTCCTTTGCGCATTTTCACCTTTTTTGGAAACCGCCGTCTCCTAAGCATGTTTCAGCCTCCCTTCTTCCGCTTACACCCTTCATATACAAGCTTAAACCAAACATGGCCATGAAAAAAATTATTCTTTCCTTTTATTCGTATGCAGACATCCCATCAAATTTTCCACGCAGTTCAATAAATATCAATCAGAATGGTTTATGAGAAGGGATTGCCCAAGAATGTGCTAGAATAGATAAGGTAAGTTGTTAGTATACAGGAGGTTCTTAGTTATGAATTTTACAAATTCGGAGCTTTTACATAAGGAAGCGCAGGAACATATTGTTGGTGGAGTTAACAGCCCTTCCCGTTCCTATAAGGCTGTTGGCGGCGGTTCACCGGTTGTGATGGAACGCGCACAAGGAGCCTATTTCTGGGATGTAGATGGCAATAAATATATCGATTACCTTGCTGCATATGGACCCATTATTACAGGGCACGCTCACCCTCATATCACAAAGGCGATCACTAAAGCAGCTGAAACAGGCGTTCTCTACGGCACCCCAACCCCTCACGAAGTGAAGTTTGCCAAAATGCTAAAGGAAGCAATGCCATATATGGATAAAGTTCGTTTTGTAAATTCCGGCACTGAAGCCGTAATGACTACGATTCGGGTGGCACGTGCCTATACAGGAAGAGACAAAATCATCAAATTTGCAGGCTGCTACCACGGACACTCCGACCTTGTCCTGGTTGCCGCAGGATCCGGCCCTTCAACGCTAGGAACTCCTGATTCAGCCGGAGTTCCCAAAAGCATTGCACAAGAAGTAATTACGGTCCCTTTTAATGATCTCGAGCCATTTATAGCAGCACTTGAAAAATGGGGCGATCAAATTGCCGCTATACTAGTGGAACCCATTGTAGGAAATTTTGGCATTGTTGAGCCAAACCCTGGCTTTTTGGAGGCAATTGTTAAGCATACACACAAAGCTGGTGCACTTGTCATTTTTGATGAAGTCATTACTGCCTTTCGTTTTATGTACGGTGGAGCTCAGGACCTTCTTGGCGTGAAACCTGACCTTACCGCACTTGGGAAAATTATCGGCGGAGGCCTTCCGATTGGCGCTTACGGAGGCAAGAAGGAAATCATGGAACAGGTGGCTCCCCTCGGCCCTGCCTACCAGGCTGGAACGATGGCCGGAAATCCCGCATCAATTTTATCTGGTATCGCTTGCCTGGAAGTATTGAAACAAGAGGGGATTTACGAAGAAATGGACAGACTGGGCGCTATACTGGAAGAAGGAATTTTAGCGTCAGCGAACAAGCATGAAATTCCAATCACTATCAACCGTTTGAAGGGTGCCCTTACAATCTACTTTACAACCGAAAAAGTAGAAAATTATGTTCAAGCTGAGCATACTAATGGTCAAATGTTCGCCAATTTCTTTAAGCTGATGCTTAATCAGGGAATTAACCTTGCTCCTTCTAAATATGAAGCTTGGTTTTTGACTACTGCTCATACAGAGGATGACATATCTAAAACATTGAAAGCAGTTGAAAACGCCTTTAAATCGTTGTCAGTACAATGATAAAATGAATAAATATTCAATGAATATTCATAACCGCGGAACGAAATTGTTCCCGGTTTTTTTATTTTCAGTGAAAACGCTTACAAAATATAGTTTTTCATATTCGGTATTAATTTTTATCAAATTTTCCCATCCAATAAATTGTATAAATAATTGATTTCTGAAAATTAAGATGATATTATATTGATACTATTCTGAAAAATTTCCCCCGATCCGTGCTCTTTTCAATTAATATAAGGGTTATGCATTTTAGTCACCCACTTTTCCTTTCTTGATGAACCTTCGCCTGTAATTCTCAAAAATAAATAACAATTCGGGAGGTGACTGGCAGCGAATAAGGGTAAACCTTATTGAAGCCACCAATTATGAACCAAAACTGGAGTCCAAGTTTATTTGAAAACTTTCATAAGCAAGAACATGACGCGTGCGGAATTGTTTCCAGCATTGAAAAAAATAAAATACCTACCCGTGAAAACATCTTTTCTTGTATTAATGCATTGGTAAAGATGAATCACCGTGCCGGTTTTATTAATGGCGAAGGCGATGGCGTGGGCATACATGTAGACATTCCAAAAGCGCTTTGGAAGAAGAAGCTTGAAGAAAAGTCACTAGATGCTGGCGTAGTGGATAAGAAGAACTTTTTTGTTGGACATCTTTTCTTAAGCCGCAGTGAAAGCAGCAGCAAGCTTCAAGAAGAAGTAAAGGGCATTTTAGAAGCTGCCGGCCTAATCATTTTATTTGAATCAGACCAGGCCTATAAGCCTGAAGCTCTTGGACCGATTGCAATACAGGAGAACCCTGTTTTTTGGCAGTTTGCAGGGGTTGCAGAGGGAATTGCTCAAGAAAAGCTTTCATCTGTACTTTTTGAGCTTATACACGCAATCGAGAAAAATGATTTCATTCATGTCGCATCCTTAAGCCAATATCATGCTGTTTACAAGGTAATGGGTGCAGGCGATATCCTTCCTAAATATTATCCTGACCTTGCTGATCCACTCGTTGCCTCTACAATGACACTCGGGCATAACCGGTACTCGACAAACACCCTTTCCAGCTTTTTCAGGGTACAGCCGTTCAGTGTACTAGGACACAACGGTGAAATTAACACAATTGCCAAGCTGCGTGATGAAGCGCGTATGGTCGGTGTTCCTCTTGTTAAGGACGGAAGTGACTCACAGGATTTAAGCAGAACGATTGAAACATTCATTTGCCGACATGGATACACCCTTTTTGAAGCTATGGATCTGGTTTTCCCTCCTATCATTAATGAAATTAAGGTCTATCCGGAACATCTGCAAAACATGTATACGTATCTTCGTGAAGCGTGGGGCCATTTCTCGCAAGGACCAGCCGGAATCATTTCCCGTTTTGGAGATGAAGCTGTTTTCTCCGTAGATGCCCTAGGCCTTCGCCCGTTATGGATGCTTGATACTGAAACCACATACCTCTTTTCATCTGAACCTGGAATTATCCCTTCCTCAGAATATACAGGAGAGCCGAAGCCTATTGCTCCTGGGGAGAAAATCGGCTTGAAATGGGACGGAGATTCTATCAAGCTATTCAATTACCAAAACTATCAGGAAGAGGTTTATACACGCTACAGCAAAAGGCTAACATTTACTGATGACAGGCTCAGACTTCAGGGTCCAGTGCTTGAAAAGGTAGTTCCTGCTGTACAGCCTGAAGGCATCCACAATGGCCAATATAAAGCATTTGGCTGGGAACGCGACCACGTACAGCTCATTGAGCAAATGGCGGAAAAGGGTGTTGAGCCAATTCGCTCCCTAGGTCATGATGCACCTCTTGCTGCCTTAAATCCGCAGCGGAAGAACATTGCTGATTTTATTAAGGAAAGCGTTGCAGTCGTAACAAATCCTGCTATTGACCGTGACCGTGAAGCAGAACATTTCTCCACTAGGACCATTATTGGAAAACGGCCATCCCTGTTCGGAAACTCGGAATCTAGCTTTATCGTAGAACTATTAACACCGCTCTTAATTGAAGGGAAAGTTGGTCTTGAAAGTTCTAAGACGATTGGACAGCCGAGCTTAGAACAATTTCTCAAACCATTCCAGGAGAAGAAGCTTGCTCATATTATTTCAGCTACCTATACAGAGGAAGAAACGGTCGGTGCAGCACTCGATCGAATTGCCGCTGAAGCAACTGCCGCAGTAGATAACGGTAAAACACTGATTGTGCTTGATGATGCGAATGCACACAAAAATGGAAATCTGTGGCTTGACCCGCATCTGGTTACCTCCGCTGTTGACCAGGAGCTTGTAAAAACCGAAAAGCGCCGGGATTGTTCAGTATTGCTGCGTTCTGCAGCTATCCGTTCCTTGCATGATGTAATTCTTGCCTACGGTTTGGGAGCAAACCTAATTAGCCCTTATTACATGTTCCTTTCTGTAGCCGGTGAAAATCCAGTGCCAACCGTCAATCTTTATTCCGCACTAAGCAAAGGACTTGAGAAAGTTATTTCCACCATTGGAATTCATGAGCTCAGAGGCTATGGAAGATTATTTTCCAGCATTGGTTTGAATGAAGAGATTGGTAAAATCTTAAATATCGTTAATTTCTTTGGCTCAAAAGAATTGCAGCACAATTTTGATAGTTTAAAAGAAGATGCAAAAAAGCGTTACGAAGACTTTAATAACGAGAAGGAACGCGTAGGAAAAACATTCCACCTCTTCCCTCGTATTTGGAAGGCAATTGGTGAAATGGCTTCTACAGGTGACTATGAGGCATATCGCGAAAAAATCAGTGAACAAGAGGAAGAGAATCCTACAACAATCAGGCACTTAACAAGCCTGAAAAAGGTGGATAGCAGCGTCGCTCCAGAATCAGCAGATATTTCAGTCGGTGAACACAGCCTTCCGTTCGTAATTGCTTCGATGTCTTTCGGTTCGCAAAATGAAACAGCATTCAGAGCCTATGCAGAGGCTGCTGACCGCTTAAATATGGTTAGTATGAATGGTGAGGGCGGAGAAATTAAGGATATGCTCGGCAAATATCCAAAAACAAGAGGCCAGCAGATCGCTTCCGGCCGCTTCGGTGTCAACGCTGAGCTTTTAAACTCATCCAACCTACTTGAAATCAAGATTGGCCAGGGTGCAAAACCTGGTGAAGGCGGACACTTGCCAGGTTCAAAGGTTACTGCCAAGATAGCCGAAGCACGTAATGCAACAATTGGCTCTGACCTAATCTCTCCTTCGAATAACCATGACATTTATTCGATTGAGGACCTGGCTCAAATGATTCACGAGCTAAAAACGGCAAATGATAAAGCAAAAGTTGCTGTTAAAGTTCCAGTTGTTCCTAACATTGGTACAATTGCCGTCGGAATCGCAAAAGCAGGAGCTGATATCGTTACACTGTCCGGGTTTGACGGCGGTACTGGTGCTGCAAGGATCCATGCCCTCCAGCACGTAGGTCTTCCTGTTGAAATCGGTGTTAAAGCAGCGCATAATGCATTGCTTGAAGCTGGATTGCGCCAGGAGGTGGAAATTTGGGCTGATGGCGGGATAAAGAGTGCGCTTGATGTAATGAAGGTCATTCTGCTTGGAGCGAACCGAGTTGGCTTCGGAACATTATCCATGATTGCGGTCGGCTGTACAACTTGCCGTGGCTGCCATCTTGATACATGTCATGTTGGAATCGCAACACAAATTGAGTCCGAAGCACAGGCAAAAGAGCATGGTCTTCGCCGCTTTGTACCTCGTAAATTCGATCTTGCGGTCAATGGCTTGGTCAACATGTTCAATGCATTCGGTAATGAACTAAAGGCACTAACCGCTTCCCTCGGCGCTAGAAGCCTGCAGGACTTGGTCGGCCGCTCCGAGCTTCTTGATCAAGTAAAGGGGAAAGAAATGCTTGACCTTACCTACTTACTTAAAAATCTGGAAATTGGCCAGTTCTCCCACAAAGAGACTGCTGAATACCTTAAGGAAGGCGCAATGCAGGTTGCCGTGGGTGCTGAGTACCTTGATGCTCAAGTAGATGATCTTCACCACTCACGTGAATATAGTTCGGTAACGTCCGAGCAGCGTGTACTTGGAAGCCGTGTGTCCTGCCACCGTGTACGAGGAAGACTGGATGGCTCTTATAAGGCTTTGCCGCCTGTTAACCTTACTTACAGCAATGGTTCAATTCCAGGTAATGGCCTAGGCGCATACAATAGTGCTGGAATTAACATCGCTGTTGACGGCGGGGCTCAGGATGGTGCCGGTAAGACATCATTTGGCGGCAAGCTTTTAATTTTTAAATCGCCAGGCAAAAATGGCAAGTTCTATAACGGTTCTGTAGGAAAAGGATTTGGTTATGGAGCGCAGCATGGTCTTCTGGTTGCACAGGGAGATGCCGATGCCAGAGCAGGAATCAGGCTGTCGGGCGCTGATATCATTATCGGCGGAAAACTAAAGCAGCCAATTCCTGAAAAGGAATTCGGTAATATCGCCGTTCATGCCAATATTAAAGGATTTGCATTTGAATATATGACAAACGGGAGAGGTTTGGTTCTTGGCGATCCTGGTCCATGGATTTGTGCAGGTATGACAGGCGGGGTTGTATACTTACGCAAACAGCCTGAGCTTGGCTTAACGAAAGAAGCACTTCTGCGCAGGGTTGCAAAAGGTGCAAATGTTTCGATTGAAGCCCTTTCTGAACAAGGAAAGCAAGATATTACTGAACTTCTGGGAAATTACATCAGCCTTCTTAAGGAGCGTAATCAGAACGAAGAAGCAGCAGAATTGGAAACATTCTTGCCGGAGCTGGAAAAGCACTTTGTTCAGGTTGTTCCGGTTAAAGAGCAGGCAGATCCTTCAGTTTCAACAGAATGATGTATTGGAGAGGATGTCCCAAAATAACACTTTTGGGCATCCTCTTTTTCGTTTCTTAAGGCAGTACCTGAAGTTAATGAATCCATCCCGCTAAATGTACATTATCCGATTATTTGAAGGAGCCCTTTTCTTTTAAAGCATTAAACGCTACTTATAATAAAATTATAAAAACGAAATTTTGTTGTGCAGAACAAAAACGAAAGCGACAGCGGGACATCGACTAAGTTGTGGCAGACTTGTATATAAGGCCTTTTCAACCTCCTCCTGTGCCAAACATCGACTCCAGCACATCCTGGCAGAGGAAGAACGGCTAAGGTCGTGAAGCACTGTAAGGACGTCGGCACTAGCACGTCTTTTGCGTCGGGGCTTTATTTTTTACGAAAAAAAAGATGCTGGGAGCTGGAGATAGACACACTGAATTGGTTATCCACAATTCTTACCTTTTTATAAACCTCTATCAAACAAGGAATCCACCTAGCTTCCCAGAGGATTCCATTGGCCTGTAATAGTAATTCATAAATCCAACATAATTCCGCCAATTTCTAAAAATTATCTCTTGAATCTGCAGGATAAACACTGTATATTACAGTATTGTCATTGTTTACTATGCATTGTTTTTGTCTAAATTACATATATATCCTTCTTGTATATAGGTGAAGCATTTAAGGTTCCTTATCCTTTTTGCTTACCTGTATGGCAAAAATGAGAACAAGAAAGGAATTTATTCACTTATGAAACTTGGTGCCCGCATCCTTAAAACGGGAATTGCAATTGTACTTTCCCTTTATCTGGCTGATCTTTTCAGCTTTCCCTCCCCTGTGTTTGCCGGTATTGCAGCTATTTTTGCTATCCAGCCAACCATTTACCGATCATATCTTTCGATCATTGAACAATTACAGGCTAATCTGATCGGCGCTATTATCGCTGTTTTTTTTGTTATTTTATTCGGAAATGACATCTTCATCATTGGATTGGCTGTAGTGATTGCAATAACTATTAATTTAAAGTTAAAGCTGGAAAAGACAATCATTCTTTCCATTGTTACCGTTATCGCGATAATGGAGAGCCAGCAGGGTGACTTTATGGAGTTCGCCCTAATCCGATTTTTAACAATCATGCTTGGGATATTATCTTCATTCATTGTAAATCTTGTCTTTTTGCCGCCAAAATATGAAACCAAACTCTATCATCTTATTTCCGATGTAACGGAACAGACACTGAAATGGATCCGGATCAGCTCCCGGCATGCAACTGAACATACTTTGCTTAAAAAGGATATTAGCCGGATTAAGGGTGGTCTCTCAAAGCTTGAGCAAACCTATTCTATGTATAAAGAAGAACGTGAGTATTTTAAAAAAGCCAGTCTCGCTAAATCACGCAAGCTGGTCATTTACAGGCAAATGATTACAGTGACAACGCAGTCAGTGGAAATTTTAAGAAAACTCCATAGGTTCGAAAATGAACTGCACCAGATGCCTGAAAGATTCCAAATGGAAGTCCAGACTCAGCTTGATCGTTTACTTTTCTATCACGAACAGTCACTCCTGCACTTTATCGGCAAAGTAAAAGCTGTTGAAGGCCAAATGGAAAAGGAAGATCATACTGCCAACCGGAAAGAACTTCTGGCGCTATTTTTTGCACAGCAAAGAGAATGTGATATGGACAATGAGCACTTATTGTATCATATGATGCCTCTTGTTTCGTCCATAATTGAATATGGCGAGCAGCTCGATCATTTAACCACTTTGATAAACAGCTTTAAATCTTATCATGTATCTGAGAATGAAGTGCACGTACAGCAAGTGGAAGATGAGTATTAGATGTTGAGGCGGAACAAATTACTGTGAAAAAAAGTTTCTGTAACTCTATATGTCCTAAACAATAGCAATAAAACTGCCCGGTACGCAGGCAGTTTTTTTTATTATCCTTAGCTTTCAAGCTGCTGGACAGTGAACAGATTATAATAGTAGCCCTGTTTTTTCATTAACTCCTCATGAGTCCCCATTTCAGCAATTTCACCATGTTCAATTAAAACGATGCGGTCTGCGTGTGTAATTGTCGATAGACGGTGGGCTACAATAAAGGTTGTGCGATCCTTCGCCAGTTTTTCTAGGGCTTCCTGGATAAGATGTTCACTTTCCAAGTCGAGCGCCGAGGTAGCCTCATCCAGAACAAGGATTGGAGGATTTTTTAAAAATACACGGGCAATCGCAATACGCTGCTTCTGGCCGCCCGAAAGCTTCACTCCGCGCTCACCTACTTTAGTTTCATAGCCGTCAGGCAGCCGGGCAATAAAGTCTTGTGCAATTGCCGCCTCTGCCGCCCGCTCCACCTCTTCCTTTGAGGCATCTGGCTTTCCAAGCAGGATATTGGCTGAAACTGATTCACTGAACAGAATATTATCCTGCAGTACCATCCCGATTTTATCGCGGAGACTTCGGACTTTAAAGTTACGGATGTCGGTGCCGTCAAGCATGATCCGCCCGGCATTCACATCATAGAATCTTGGAATCAGACTGACGAGAGACGATTTCCCGCCACCGCTCATCCCCACGAGGGCAATCGTTTCGCCTTTATTGATTTCAAGATTAATATTTTTCAGTACAGGCTCTTCCTCTTCATTATAGGAAAATGTAACATTTTCAAACGTTATGCGGCCTTCTACATTCTTGCATTCCTTAGCGTCAGGACGGTCATCAATATCATACTTTTCATCCATTAACTCAAAAACCCTGTCCATTGATGCAAAGGCTTGGGTCAGTGATGTTGAGGAGTTTACAAGTCTCCGCAGCGGGCCGTAAAGGCGCTCAATGTAAGCGATAAAAGCAATCATCGTTCCAACCGTTAAATTTCCCTGTATAACCTCATAGGCTGAATAACCAATAACAAGAAGCGGTGCAATATCGGTTATCGTATTCACAACTGCAAATGATTTTGCATTCCAGCTTGTATGCTCAAGGGCTTTAGAAAGAAAGTTTTTGTTTTGCTTATCGAACTGCGTCTGCTCGAAATCTTCTATTGCGAAGCTTTTTATTACCGCCATCCCCTGTACACGTTCATGCAAATAACCCTGGACCTCAGCAAGAGCCTGTGACCGGACACGTGTCAGATTTCTAAGCCTTCCAAAAAAGTATTTTACCGAAAACGAATAAAAGGGAAACAATATTAGCGAAACAATAGTCAATTTTACGTCCATAGTAAACATGATAGCAATAGCAATGAAAATCGTCGCCACATCAAGCCATAAATTCATTAAGCCGGTAATTACGAAATTCTTGGTCTGTTCTACGTCATTAATAACCCTTGAAATCACTTCACCGACTTTTGCATTTGAATAAAACTTAAAGCTTAGCTTTTGAATATGTGTAAACAAAAGATCGCGTATGTCATATAAAATCTTGCTGCCGGTCCACTGGGCAAAATATTGCCGGTAATATTCAATCGGCGGCCTTACAATAACAAAGACCACGAGCATAATTCCCATGATCCAAAACAGCTTTTCAGTTTTAACTGCATTGGAAAGCAGTTTGTTGCCGACAATGTCATCGACTACATATTTGATTAGCACTGGGATCAATAACGGGATGGCGAATTTAATAAGTCCAATGATGATAGTTCCTACAATTTGCCATTTGTAAGGCTTGACAAATTGCATATACCTCTTTATGCTATCCATCCAAAAACTCCTTTATTGAAAAGCTGCAGTGCCCTGACAGAGGAAGAACGGCTAAGGTCACCATGTCCTGTGGCAACGCCGTTTTGACCCACCTCCTGTGGGCCTCCGGCAAGCATAAGACAAGCACTAACAGAAGGCGCTTTTTGCCTTCCGAAGTGATTTAGTCACCATATTCGAGGCCGACTAACATCGCTGCCGAAGCTTTCCTTGTCCTTTGCGTCGGGGTGAGCGCTGCAGCTAGACATCTTTTCTTGTTTAAAAAGTTACTCTTAATTATCATTGAAAAAGCGCAAGCCCTTATCATCCTGAGATCACAGGCCAATCCGTAAAATCTGGCCGGTTCCCTTTTTCCTTGGAACTAAAGCCAGACATCGAGAAAAATTCTTTGCTTTTAAAAAAGCCTGTTGGGGATTCAACAGGCTCATAACAAAATCCAATTTTTATCTTCGGTATGTCAAATACCGTTCATACCAGGAGTCAATAAATTCTGCAGAAAACGGCCCTTTGCGCTGTCTAATCCAAAAAATCAAAGTCTCAAGATTAGCTTTAAGAATCTTATCAATGATTTCCGGATAGTTCATCTCCTTCCGGTGCCGCTCATACTCATCTTCATCCAATAAATTAAACGTCATATCAGGAAAAACCTTAACGTCGAGATCATAGTCGATGTACTTAAGAGCGTCCTTATCATAGATAAAAGGAGAGCTAATGTTGCAATAATAATAAACACCGTCTTCCCGAAGCATCCCAATTACATTAAACCAGTACTTTGAATGAAAATAACAAATGGCCGGCTCCCTGGTAATCCATGTCCGTCCATCCGATTCCGTCACCATTGTCCGGTCATTTGCTGCGATTAGAAGATTCTGCGTCCCTTTCAAAACGGTGGTTTCTTCCCAGATTCGATGGATATGGCCGTCATGCTTATAGCTATGGATTTGGATTTTTCCTCCTTCGGTGGGAATCCCCATAATTTGTTTCCCCTACTTTCTCTCGCCGATTCTTGATTTTCAGATAAATAATAAATAGATTCTTTATTGATACAGCTTTTCCTATATTCCTTTATTATAGCGATTTATAAAAAAATTTAAAACAAAAGACGCTACTTGCCGGAAATTATCTGACATAAAGATGCAAAGTACAGGAAAAAACCCTGCTTTTTGTTAAAGCAAGGGCCGATAATATCTTTTTATTTTTTTTATATAAAATAATTTGCTCAGTGAACAATCTGGGCACGGATGTACTTCTATACGCCGACTCCTACTTGATATACTTTAATAACTTCTTCTGTCTGTTGTTCAAACATATTCTGTATATGCATAAGCTCCCGCTTCATTAGATTGATTTCTTCCGTTATCGACTTTAATTTGGTTTTCTCCTCCAACTCACGTAGCTGTGCTTCAATTTCCTGGCATCTTTCAATTTCAGACTGAAGAAATAATAACTTATCCATGGTTTTTAGTTGTTCATTAATAATCCGATCAAATTCGTCCATTTTAATCACCAGCCTCTTATAAGAATACTTCTTCCATATATATTCTTTGCTGTTCATGATTACCCTCTGACAGTTTTTGTTGATGCAGCAGAAGTTTTGTCGAATCGATAATTGTCTTACATGAGCAGTGATCGGCCTCCATCTACAATGAGCGTTTGCCCGCGGATCATGCTTGCCTCCTCAGAAATCAGGAATACTACGGCATTAACCATATCCTCGATACTTACCATTCTTCCTGCCGGAGTTTCCCTCGCTGCGTCTGTCAGCAGCTCCTCGCGGTTTGGAAAATGCTTAAGCGCATCTGTATCTATTGCTCCTCCTGAAACTGCATTTACACAAATGTTTTTAGGAGAAAGCTCGACTGCCAGGTATCTTGTCAAAGCCTCCAATGCAGCCTTTGAAACACCTACAGAAGTGTAATTTTCCAGATAACGAATTGAACCTAGAGAGCTGATACTGACCATTTTCCCGCCGCCGTTTTTTTCCATTAACCTTGAAGCTTCCTGGGCACAAAACAAAAATGCTTTGCTGTTAATGTTCATCGTCCATTCCCAGTGTGATTCCTCCAGTTCCATTGCAGGCCGCAGAACCCCGGAGGCAGCATTGTTAACAAATACATCAAGACGTCCAAAATGTTCTTCTATCTGTTCAAACAGCGTTTTTATTTTGGATACATCACCTACATTTGCTTTAACCGTAAGAACTTTTCTGCCAAGAGCTTCAATTTCGGCTGCGACTTCCATTGCAGCGGTTTTGCTCCGCGCATAATTAATTACCAAATCATAACCTTCAGATGCAAGGCGAATTGCAGTCTCTCTGCCGATTCCCCTGCTGCTTCCTGTAACAAGTGCTACCTTTTGTGTCATGTGTTTAATCAACCTTTCAAAGTGGAATAAAGTAAAGCGGGAGCCCTGAAAGAGGAAGAACGGCTAAGGTCGCCACGCCCTGTGGCAATTCCGCTCTGACCCCCTCCGGACAAAGGAACGTCG
Organism: Peribacillus saganii; assembly: GCF_003429095.1. Classification (GTDB taxonomy): domain Bacteria; phylum Bacillota; class Bacilli; order Bacillales; family DSM-1321; genus Peribacillus; species Peribacillus saganii. Next base: position 71,648 of record NZ_QVTE01000035.1, on the reverse strand, counting down.
ACTAAGTTCTGGCACGTTCTGTGCCAAGCGTCGACGCCAGCACATCCTCACAAAGCTGCAGCTTTGTTTCGTGCGATGTCTCGCTGTTGAAAGTTTCCTTGTCTTGTGCGTCGGGCTAGACACTGGAACTAGACATTAATTCAAGTACTAAAGTTATTCTTGTTTCTCATGCATAAGGATGAACTATGTAAATAAAACTAAAGGAATGAATTTATCTATGATAATCAGTAAACAGCAAAGGAGAGTTTTCTATGTACGTTGGCCGAGATATGACTGAGTTATCAATGATTTCAATTAAGGAATGGGAAAACAGTGAGCTGGCTTATTTTCACCACTCCCTTCAACAAATGGTACCTTATTTGAACCTGGAAGGACAGACCATCCACAGGGAAATAGTAGAAGAAATCCAAAGCCGCGGTGGTTTAAAACGCTCTGAAGCCGATTATGCTCATGGTTCTGAAACTAGCTATGATTAATAAGAAAAAGCTTAAGCGCCCTTACTAAAGGGGCTCGACTACAGTTAAACGCGTCCTGTGTGCAGGGGTTTTCTGTATTTTATAAAATTTCATATCCGCTTCTAAAAAAACCATACTGCCCTGCTGACAGGAAAAGAGCCATATCTGGCAGGGCTTTGATCTTAAGCGTTTCCTCCTCCGTTCTGCAAATCGAAAAGACAGGCATCTCTTGTCAGGAACTGCTATGTTCAGCTAGTCCTCACCCTTGTTTTGTCCAAGCTTTCCAGATTTTCTGGTGAGACACCGGAAATGCATACTCCGAAAGTTCTTCAGCAGAGACCCATTTAAGTCGGTTAGATGCTAATACTTCGTCTTCAATGTCAGTTTGTATCAATCCGGCATATGCATCAACATTCCAGGTTAAATGAGAAAATACGTGGTCGATCTTCGTAAGATGGATCCCTAGATCGCAGTGGACAGCCGTTATTTCTTGAAAATCGTGTTCAAATCGTTCTCTTTTTGGAGCCAGCTGTGAATTATATTCAAAATTGGGAAATTCCCAAAGATTAGCCAGCAGGCCTTTATTTGGCCTCTTCCTAATTAAAAACCTTCCGGAGTGATCCGTTAGTATGGCCGCAACAATTTGGACATTCCTCATTTTTTTATTGCTGCTTTTAACAGGCAATTCATTTTGGAGTCCCTCCTCGAATGCTTGACAATGTCTACGGACCGGACAAAGCAGGCAAGCCGGTTTTCCCGGAACACAAATAAGCGCCCCGAGCTCCATTAAAGCCTGGTTGAAGGAGGAAGGATTTTCATGTGATATTAATTCCCTGACAGCAGCTTCAAAGATTTTCCGTGAACTCGGCTTAGCAATATCAGCATCAATGGTTAAAATGCGTGACAGGACCCGCATAACATTCCCATCTACCGCAGGTTCTGGTTTGCCGTATGCAATGCTCAAAATTGCTCCTGCTGTATAAGGGCCAACCCCTTTAAGCTTAGAAATTTCTGCTGGCGTATCAGGTACTTGACCTCCATATTCACTGCGAACCTCCTGGACTGCACTATGAAGATTTCTTACTCGTGAATAGTAGCCTAGGCCTTCCCATGCTTTAAGAATTCTCTCTTCCTCTGCATCAGCAAAATCCTCAAGGGTCGGAAACCACTCGATAAATCGATTGAAAAACGGGATAACAGTTTCCACCCGGGTTTGCTGGAGCATGATTTCAGACACCCAGACCTTGTACGGGTCCTGATCCTTTCTCCATGGCAGATCCCTTTGCTCTGTTTCAAACCAGGATATTAAGTCTTTTTGAAAAGTAGCAGCATCGATAAGTTCGAGTGCTTTTAAATTATCGGCCTTCAATGTTTGTCCTCCATGATGTTAAACTTCCGTTAATTTGGGAATATACTAATAAGATTCCTTTTTATAAGAGCAAAAAATCTGTAAGCTCATAAACTGTAAAGATGTGTATATGAATTATTAATGGCTTGTCCATTTATATTGTAATATGAGTCAAAAAGAAATCAAACTGTAATCAATTCCCTTGAAATACAATGATAGTATGCATTTCATGAGTTTGGCTGAACAGAGGAGGTTTCACTCTTTGGATACTGGCACTCATTTTGTCATGGGTATGGCATTGGGCGGCCTCGCAACTATAGACCCCGTTGTAGCCGATAATGCATTTACCGCCCAGGCAGTCATGCTGGGTACAATTATTGGTTCCCAGGCCCCTGATATTGATACCGTTTTAAAATTAAGGAATAACGCAGTATATATAAGGAATCATCGCGGGATCACCCATTCCATCCCAGCTGTGCTGCTATGGCCGCTTTTGATCACCGGCGTGCTTTACACCTTTATGCCGGAAGCCAACTTGCTCCATTTATGGATATGGACTTTTATTGCGGTTTTCCTTCACGTGTTCGTTGATATTTTCAATGCGTATGGGACTCAGGCACTTCGGCCGATTACGCCTCGGTGGGTCGCACTGGGGGTAATCAACACGTTCGATCCTTTTATTTTTGGGATTCATGTAGCAGGATTAATATTGTGGGGGTTCGGATCGGATCCGGCACTCACGTTTGTCATTATTTACGTATTCATAATGGCCTATTATGTAATTCGTTTTAGAGAACATTATAAAGTTAAAAAAGCCGTGAAATTGCACATTCCTGGTGCCAGAAAAATTGTTCTCTCACCTACGATGAACTATCACCGCTGGAAGGTGGCGGTAACAACGAAAAATTGCTACTATGTTGCCATGGCATACAATGGATATGTCACAGTATTAGACAAATTTGACCGAACCCCGCTCCCTGAAAGTGAAATTCTTGATGCGGCGAAGCATGATAAAAACCTGTCCGCTTTCTTGTCCTTCTCACCTGTTTACCGGTGGGAGATAACAGAAGTGAAAGATCATCATGAGGTCCGTTTCATTGATTTAAGATACCGCAGCAACGGGTTTTATCCATTTGTCGCTGTTGTAAAACTGGACCAAAACCTTAAGATAATCAGTTCTTATACTGGCTGGATTTTCAGTGAAGAAAAGCTGAGAAAGAGGATGAAGGTTTTACCCGAATGATTCATTGTTTTAGCTGATTCATGCTGCGGTGCAGAAAGGGCAGGCCCAAAGCCTGCCTTTTTCTGGCTAAATAAAAAAGTATAATTTTTAAACAAGTTCAGATGTCTGGATCCTGCGCCCAGCAACTTTTTTTCCGTAGGAAAATAAAGCCCCTCGAATGTTGTGACCAAGTTGCGATCAAAAGCCATCGCAACCAAAGGCCGTGGCAACCCCGGTCAGGGCCTTGCATTTTTCTTTAATGAAGAGGTTTATTATCTTTCTCTTCAAGGAGATGTTTATATTTTGGGTTAGTTGCTATAAACTCGTGCAGCTTATCTCCATAATTTTCAATCCACTGCTTTACAACCCGTAAAGTCATTTCACTCCCCGCATAGTCATGCCCGGCTTTTGCGTATGTCGCTTCAAAGTCCTCCCATAACAGATCTACCCATGTCTGGGCAAGTGAGTTCGATATATTCTTGTTTTTTTTCAATAGCATTTCTTTCAGGCTTTCGCGGTATTCCTCCATTTATATCACCTCTATGCCATAATTTTATCTTGCTCATACAACATAACTTTCCCCCTGAATCCCATACTAACAGTACGTGATTTATTTCGCGTGGTAGAAAATAGCGACGGGGGTATAAATATGAGCAATAAATATCCACTTGAAAATGAAAATGATTTCAGGCCACGCTCTAAGCCGGAATATGCATCCAAACGGGCTGATGGAACAATTAATACGAATCCTCAGGAGCGTATGCATGCATCTAACGAACGCGAATCCAGAGATGCACGATAAAACTTTTTACAAACATCTGTAATGAGAGGACTGGACAGGTCAATCGCGGAAAAATTAACCTATCATAAATCAGTTCTTTCCTTCCTTTAGCATGGAAATAGGCAATGCTTCTTCATTGCCGTTTCCATCTAACCGATATCCCCAGGCAAACACTCCGTTTAGATACTCCACTTTAAAATATGAACCTGGTGCTCCGTCTATAGCATAAATACTGCCAGGCTTGAAATCATCAGGATCCAACAAGTAGGCCTTGGCCATAACTGCTTTACGTTCAAGTACAGCAAACTCATTCACCATTCCCATTTGTTCTGCCTTCCTTGCTTTTTCCGAAAGCTGGGCAATTTCCTGCTGCAGCTCGTGTGGAGTCATTGCACTATACCTTTTCTCACTCATGAAAACACCTCAGTTATCTGTTACAATTTTTTTAACCAATTTATAAAAATGCAAACCCCATGTTCAAAGGATGAACGGCTAAAACCGCCATGTAACCAAAACCATGTTACAACCTTCATTCTTGGGGAATACCGTTCTGACATATGTTCTCACACAGCTGACGCTTTGTTGCGTCCGGCCTGCGCGTTATAGCTACACATCTGTATTTGTTATAAGTTTCTTTAACTAAACACATTGTTAAAAACATGGAGGTCCCATATGCTATCAGCTATTATTACCGGAGCCGGTTCCGGGCTTGGAAAAGAGCTGGCTCTTCAATTCTCTACAAAGGGCTATCATATCATCCTGCTGGGACGGAATGAAGCCAAACTTCAATACGTAAAGGATAAAATTGAAGCTAAAGGCGGTCTTGCCAGCCATTTTCAGTTAGACATTTCCGACAGCATCCAGATAACTGAAGTCTTAACAATAGTCAGCAAGCAATTTAAGCCCATAATTTTAGTTAATAATGCGGGCATCGGCCATTTCGGGCCTTTCGATGCCATTACAGAAACCGAAATTACTGCCATGATAAATACCAATATCTTAGGGAGCATTTTAATGACAAAAGCAACCCTGCCGCTCCTGCTTGATCAGGAGCAGAGCCATATAATCCAAGTCATCTCCACTGCAGGACTTCGCGGAAAAGCAAATGAAGCCGTTTATTGCGCTAGTAAATTTGCATTGCGTGGATTTACCGAAAGCCTGCAGAAGGAACTAGCAAAAACCTCAACAGCGGTAACTGCCGTTTATATGGGCGGGATGGACACGCCATTCTGGGAGGAATCCCATCATGTGAAAGATAAATCCCGTTTCAGGCATCCAAAGGAAGTTGCTCAGCTCATTGTTGAGCAATATAAAAATAAAAACGAGATAATTATCGAATCAAAAACTACTAGATAAGGCCCTCTCTTTCCTGTTCCAGGTAGCGTTCTATCTGTTCGATATGAAAACCTTTACGGTAAAGGGCCAGTTTCATCTTTTGTTCATATTGAAGCCCCTCGAAGTGTTGATAACGCCGACGGGCTTTTTCTGCCTGATGGCATAATGCTTCCCATTGGGCATTTTCATCTGCTGCTGTGGTTAAGCCATTTAACACATCTGTTATAATATCCCGTGGAAAGCCTTTTCTCATAAGAGATTGCTCAAGCTTCTGCAATTTTTCCCTTTCGGAAGTCTTCTGATTCTTTTGCACCGTTTTTTCAGCAAATTTCATCGCATTGTCTAATTGTAGTTCGTAAGGATATTCCTGTATTGCTTCTTCAATATCCTGGTCACTAATTCCCTTTTCCTTTAATTCCATTGTTATTAAGGAAGTTCCCTTTGTTCCGGAATTCATTTGCGTACGGACATATGCCTTTGCAAATTCGAGATCATTTAAATATTGGAAGTGGTACAGCTTATGGATTGCTTCTTGGATTATCGGGTCTTCCACCTCTTTTTGCCTTAAATGAACCCTGACTTCAGTTTCTGAACGCATTCGATGGGATAAATAATGTAATGCCATGGTAAACGCTTTTTGAATATCTTCATAAAATTTAATGTCAGTGAAATCAAACTCGTCTATTTCTTTTCCCTTTTTCAGCTGGAACTTTATTAGAACTTCTTCGTCGACGCTAAAACCGTATTCTTCACCCTTGCCTTTGTCTACATACACATTATAGCGGTCACTTCTTTTTTTCTGGGTTGTAATTTTAGTGATAATAGCCATGATAATCACTCCCTAAAGATTAATGTAACACAATTGGCGGGAGGTTTACCTAAATAAAAATTGAATATACAAAACAAGGAGGTACCGCTATGAAAATATGTATTGCTGGAGGAACCGGATTTGTAGGAGATGCCATCATTCACGAATTGCAAAAATCATATTGCCAGATATACGTGCTTACCAGAAGCCCCGAAAAATATGAATCAACAAAAAATTTGGCTTATATAAAATGGATGTCAGAGGGCTCTGCACCTGAAAAGGAATTAGAGGGAATTGATGTATTCATCAATCTGGCCGGTGAATCGATTAGCAGCGGCAGATGGTCAGAAGAAAGAAAAAAGAAAATTATCAGCAGCAGGCTTGAAACCACTCAGGAAATCATTCGTATCATTGGCAGCCTGACGAAAAAACCAGCAACGTTTATTAATGCGAGTGCTATTGGATTTTATGGGACATCAACAGATAAATTATTTACAGAATCTGAATACCATCCTGGAAATGATTTTTTGGCAAATACTGTGTACCAATGGGAAAAGGAGGCTCTTAAAGCCGAAAAAATTGGTGTAAGAACAGTGTTGGTGCGTTTTGGAATAATACTTGGGAAAGAAGAGGGAGCCCTTCCAAGAATGGTGCTGCCCTATAGGCTGTTTGCAGGGGGAAGAATAGGCAGCGGCCGCCAGTGGATGTCATGGATTCATATTGATGATGTCTCCAGGGCCATCATTCATTGTATCCAAACAAATGAATTAAGCGGACCTGTTAATTTTACAGCTCCAAAGCCAGTACAAATGGAAGAGTTTGGCCGTACGATTGCACAGGTATTGCACAAGCCACATTGGATTCCGGTTCCAGGTTTTGTGCTCAAGGCAGTCCTAGGGGAGATTAGCATACTCATACTGGAAGGCCAAGCGGTGCTCCCTAAAAAATTAATGGAAACAAACTATACATTTTTATGGCCCCATTTAAAAGATGCATTGGATGACTTGTTTTAACGGGATTTTCTTTATTTTATTTTTATATAGATTAATTCCCTTACAAAAGGGTATGGAAAATAATAAACAGGCTAAAAATGAAAATAACAGAACAAGAAGGAGCTGACAATTATGGAAAACAAGAAAAAGGAAAAAATCAAACATACGCTTTCCAGCGCACAGGAAGTGACCTACGCTCATGAATTCAAAGCAGCTGATCGTGCTGCAGGTTTTATGCCAAAAAAGCATAAATAAAGTGAGCTGGTTAGACCTCGGTTAAGTAGAATAAATCTGTCATCTTTTCAAAAGCTATATATGGGAACAAAATGTTTCTAAACGTTTCTTTTGGAGGGAGGACAATACCATGAGTGGTCAGCAAAACAACAACAAATCGTCGCTTCCACAGACACCGAAGAACATGAAAAGAGATGGTTTGGATGTAGAGTATTCTCGGGAGCTTGCGGATGCCGATGATATAGAAGCCCAGCAGCGGTCATTCGAAGCTGATCAGCGTGCAAAGAGCAGACAGCGCAATTCTTAATTGATCCTGATCAGCGAAAGCGCCTTTACAAAGGAAAGACTTGCTTAGTGCTCAGCGTGCTGTGGCAAAGCTTGTCCGACCTGAAGTATTTTAAAAGGAACTTCGACTTAGTCTGGCACGTCCTGTGATAACACACGCACTAACACACTTACAAGGGAAAATTCCAGGGAGAAAAATCTCTCCCTGGATTCCTTATGTGTTTGTTTATAAGTGAACCATTGCATGTTTATTTGCGATCCCTTTTCCGTCTCGGTCTTTGATGTAACGAATTCCGAATCTGTCAACTCCGTAATAGTAAGCCCCTGCTCCTGCGAATAAGAGGATAATTGCTATTGTATATAGGATCGGGTTTATGCTTGTCGTTCCAGCCAATAAGAATTTCATGTCCTTGAACGCTCCTGCAATAAGCGCCGTTATGGTTGCTGCCCCTAGGATTAGTCCTAGTCCAACGAGTACTTCGCCCCAGGCTACCTTGAAGCTGAACACGTCTGCATTTGGTAGAGCTACACTGTGAAGGAATGCTGCATACCATCCTTGCACTGCCGGATGTTCACCGCCTGCACTGGCGATCGCTCCCTTCATGAAACCGCCCGCATCGAAACCGCCTGTCAGCTTATGCAATCCTGCCTCAAGCCATTGTACACCAAGCCACATTCTAAGAATTGCCCATAAGATACCAATAATTGGACCATTTTTCCATGTTAAATTCATTTTAGGTCATCTCTAAGTTTTGTGAAATAGTTCACAAATGCTTCTAAAAAATTTTTCAATAAAATCTATTCTTGTAAAAATCCTCACTTTTTTTCTACACTTATAATATACTCTCATTTATTGGCTGCTGCAGCCAATTTCACAAAGCTTTCACAAACCATTTTTCATCCTTCTTATTTAATGAAATTTAGTTTCCAGAATGCTTTATTGCATATGATTAATTATCCACAACTTTGTGGATAATGTGCACAAACCTTTGAACTTATTGTTTCATCAGATGTCTGGAACACTGATTTATCCACACTATTAAGCAGGCAACCCTGTGGATAATGTGTATAAATCGGTGGATTGTTCAATTATCAGGCTTTACCGCTGTGGATATCTATAGGTAAGAAAACTCCCCTAACTGCAAAGAAAAGCACAAGCGCTCTGCTAGAGGAACGGTAACGCCAGCCATCCTGAAAGCGGAAGAACGGCTAAGACCTCCACATCCTCACAAGCTGTCGCTTTGTTTCGTGCAATGTATCGCTCCCGAGGTATTCCTTATCCTATGGCAATGCCGTTCTGACCCAGGTTATGCGGGCTCCCGGCAAGCATAAAACAGGCGCTTTTTGCCTTCCGAAGTGATTGGCTTATGGCCTCGAGGCCGACTAACATCGCCACGTCCTGTGGCGACGTCGGCACTAGCACGTCCTATGCTCCGGGGCTTTATTTTTCTACGGAAAAAGGCTGCTGAGCGCTTGAGCTAGACATCTATGCTTGTTAAAAAGATTATACGTTATAAAATAGGAGTTCCTTCACCTCCCTGCCAGCATAATATCAAAATTACCCTTCGAAATTTATCTCAGAAATTCAAAAAAAGATTGATTTACTTAGATATATGGCAATACCCCACATTATCAAGGCAGAGATCTTATTCAACAGCTGCATTAACTCCCCTGATGAGTCAATCCGGCCGAATAATCTTCCGGCCAATGCTAAAGCTGCAAACCATACCCAGGATATTATTATGCAGGTGGCACTGAATATAATTTTTTCGGTACCAGAATACTGTAATGAGCTTGTTCCTATTACTCCAATTGTATCGAGGATAGCATGCGGATTTAATATCGAGAGTGAAGCCGCGAGAATAACCTGCTTTTTTAAGGGAAATGCTTCATTTTGGTCATCCATACTGTCAGGGCGACTTTTCCAGCTCATCCACCCCATGTATATCAAAAAGACTACTCCTAGACTCATTAGCGCCAGCTCGAACCATTCGTTTGACAGCACTAGGACTGATATGCCCATAACCGCAAGGCTAATCAGTAAAGTATCACAAATCCCGGCTGTTATGATAACAGGCAAAGCCCTCCAGTAACTCGGCTGGGAAGCACCCTGTTGAAAAACAAAGACATTTTGAGCTCCTAAAGGCAAGATTAAGCCAAATGCCAACAATCCAGCATGCATTATAATATCTGTCATTTAAACTTCCCCCACTACTTATTCATCTTTCTATTTTAATAATTACATATAGAAAAATCTCCATCCAAATGGGTGGTGACACAACCAACCAAACCATCCACTAATGGTGTATGCAACATCCATGTTATCTTATAATAAGGATCTATAGGAAGAAAATAGTGTAAAAATATTAGATTGGGTTCAAATCTGTTAACCCCTTCCTTTACAAATACAAATCGAAGAATATTTAAAGGGAATTCTGAATGGAGAATGGACGATTGGTACGCAAAGTGCAATATCAAACTATTAATGGAGAAGAAAATTTGAAAACTTCATAAAATGTTCAAAAATTATGTAAGCGTTTACTGACTTTACTAGTATACTTGACTAAACGGTATTTTTTTACGACATACTTTTATACAACTAGTGAAGGGAATCAAGAACCATGATACTTAAAGAACTGGCAAATAAAACGGTAGTAACCGTTAAATATTATAAAAAAGGTTTATTGGAAACATGTACTGGACGGATTTATAAATTGAATTTACAGGAACAGACCTTATCCATACAGGACGAAAACCAACGGATATTCCCGATTCTATTTTCGGGTATACAGAAAATAGAGACTAATTGCTAAAATGAATGACTAGAGAATCTACTAAGTAGTTTTATGAAAACGGATTGCGATTGGAATATGGATGGCCTATCTTGTCGAACCGATAAAATGGAGTGAAAGTTAAAAGTTGCTCTAAACGTTAAAAACCCGCCAATAAACGGGTTTTTGTTTTTCTCGGGATAGATAAATTAGTGGTCCATTACAGGTATGAAATTATTGTCCAGTAATATGTTGATGGGCTTCGTAAATCTTTACTGTTTTCTGTTTGGTTTTTTATTGCGGCCAAAATTTGTGCAGCCCTTCTTTACCTAACCCTATATCCTCTTCTGCTTCTGTCAATCCGTAAAATTTCCCCAGTATCAGTTCCACTTCATCTCTTTCCGCAATTCACAACTTAATCCGACTGTCTGAATAGGACGATGTTCGATTTAAGGTGTAAAATTCATTGCACTTTTGCACTCCAATATAAATATTTTTAGCCAAACGACAAAAGAAAGCTGATTCTTATATTTAAGAACGTTCCCTTCAACCTTTCTATCAACCATCATTAAATTCGATAGATATGTAATCTAAAAAAGGATAATCAGCCCTCATAAAGCGCTAACTATCCTATTATCTAAAATTAATGACTCGGTGCCTTTTCTCTAATATTATGGGTAAACTTTATGCTTGGATTTCCATGATTGATTCTATATAAATGAGCCGAGGTTTAACCCTATACTCCTGAGACTTCGATTCGACCAGCTTCCTTGCTGCATCCTCAGGGCTTTCTCCTAGCACCAGGCTTCTTCCTTCCAGAACCGATTCATCCTCGACCTGGGCGTTCCAGCTAATTCGATAAGATTTATTCATTCCGCGTGTCTCCTTTAAGATGGCTAAATCGTGTTGTTTTAATAGGAAAATAGCCGTTGCAGCCACCTTTCATAATGGAAGATTAGTGGCTCTTATATACATATTATCGGTCTGCACTCTATTAGATTAACACGATTTATAAGTTCTTATAAAGGATGCGGTCAAACGGTAACTAGTTCTATCCTAGGCGTTCAAGGATGGTTGCATTTGCCATTCCATGTCCCTCGCACATCGTTTGCAGGCCATATCGTCCGCCGGTACGCTCTAATTCATGCATCATGGTGACCATCAGCCGAGCACCGCTGCCGCCCAGCGGATGGCCAAGGGCAATTGCTCCTCCATTTGGATTAAGCTTCTCAGGAGCGGCACCTGTTTCTTTAAGCCAGGCAAGCGCTACAGGTGCAAACGCCTCATTCACTTCAAATATATCAATCTCATCAATTGTCAGCCCTGATTTTTCAAGCGCTTTCTTAGTGGCAGGAATAGGGCCGGTCAGCATTAACGTCGGGTCAGAGCCAACCACGACCCTTGTATGCACCCGGAACCTGGGCTTTAACCCAAGCTCTTCTGCTTTGCTTCGCTCCATAAGCAGCAATGCTGCAGCACCATCACTAATCTGGCTTGAATTACCTGCCGATATGATGCCGCCTTCCTTAAAAGCCGACTTTAATCCAGCCAGAGCTGCTAATGAGGTACCTTTCCTTGGTCCGGAATCTTGTGCTACTACAAAATCGTTTCCGTCCTCTCCCGTAACTTTTATATGTATGATTTCTCTTTTAAAATATCCTTCAGCTTGAGCATTAAGCGCTTTTTGATGGCTTTCAAGTGCAAACCTGTCACATTCCTCACGTGTTATTCCATATTTCTCGGCAATCCGTTCCGCTGATATACCCTGATGGATCATTTCATACTTGCTCTTTAATTTCTCACTCAATCCTGCTCCCTGATAGTTGGAGGCAATTGGCACCCGCGTCATGCTTTCAACACCGCCTGCCACCACAACATCCATATCCCCAGCCAAAATTGCCTGGGCGGCAAAATGTACAGCCTGCTGGCTTGAACCGCACTGCCTGTCAATTGTCGTACCTGGGACTTCGATCGGATACCCGGCTATCAAAGCTGACACTCTTGCAATATCCCCAGCCTGTTCGCCAGACTGGCTGACACATCCTAAAATTACATCATCAATAAGCACAGGCTCGATTCCTGTTTTATTAACTAGCTCTCTTAGCACCTCTGCCGCCAAATCATCAGGCCGAATATCCTTCAAAACACCGTTTCTTCTTCCAACAGGGGTCCTTATTCCCTCTACAATAACCACTTCACGCATACAATCGCCCTTTCTATAATCCGAGATTTTTCGCGATGATCGTTTTCATAATTTCATTTGTCCCCGCATAAATGCTTGCTACTGGAATGTCACGGTATCTCCTGGCAATCTTGTATTCTTCCATATAGCCATATCCGCCATGCAGCTGCATGCATTCAGCTGCAACCTCCTTAGCCATTTCAGTCAGCTTATATTTAGCCATTGATACTTTTGTTACGATTTCCTGACCTGAAATATGGCTTGCAATCAGCTGGTCTAAAAAGGCCCTTCCCATTTCAATTTCCGTTGCCATTTCAGCTATTTTAAATTGGGTGTTTTGAAATTTGCTAACAGCTTTGCCGAATGCTTCCCTGCTTTTCACATAATTAATTGTCATCGATAACATTTCCTCTGCAGCTACTTGTGCGGCAATCGCTACAACCAAACGTTCCTGCTGCAGTTTTTCCATCAGATATGAAAAACCTTTACCTTCTTCACCCAACAAGTTTTCCTTTGGTACGATACAATCTTCAAAAATCAATTCTGCCGTATCCTGGCAGTACAATCCTACCTTGTTAAGCTTTCGTCCCCTTGAAAAACCTGGAGCATTCCGTTCAACCACTAGCAAGCTTATACCTTTATAAGACGGAACAGCTTGAGGGTCGGTCTTGCAGGCGACAATGATTAAATCAGAATGGATGCCATTTGTAATGAAAGTTTTTTGGCCGTTCAAAATAAAATGATCACCATTCAGAACGGCAGTTGTTTTAATATTAGCGAGGTCTGAGCCTGTTCCGGGTTCCGTCATGGCTATGGCACTGATGATTTCACCGGTTGTACATTTAGGCAGCCATCGCTGCTTTTGCTCATCTGTGCCATATGAAGTAAGATACGGGACTACAATGTCATTGTGCAGCCCAATGCCCACCGTTCCTGAGCCAATACGTTCCAGCTCTTCAATTATAACAACAGAAAAGCCCCAATCTGTGCCGCTGCCGCCATATACTTCATCAATGTCCGGACATAGAAAGCCTTGGCCGCCCATCTTTTCCCAAAATGAACGGGGAATAAGACGGTCCTCTTCCCATTGTTCATAAAAAGGATATGCCTCCTTCTCTAAAAACTTTCTCAATGCCTCCCGGAAGATTTGATGGTCCTCATGTAAATAAAGATGCTTCATTTTCCAGCCCTCTTTTATGTAACCGCTTGCAAAAGTATCTTAAATCTCCTATTTTGGCTGCATCCTGATTGCTCCGTCCAGCCGGATGGTTTCACCATTCAGCATTGAATTTTCAAAAATGCTTTCTGTCAGCTTGGCATATTCTTCTGGAGAGCCTAGTCTTTGCGGAAAAGGAACCATGCTTCCAAGAGTATCGCGCGCTTGTTCTGGCAACGAATCAAACATCGGTGTATGGAACAATCCAGGAGCAATCGCCATAACACGGATAGCAGATGAAGCCAGTTCGCGGGCAATTGGAAGGGTCATACTCACAACTCCACCTTTGGAAGCACTATACGCAGCCTGGCCGATTTGCCCCTCAAACGCTGCAACAGAAGCTGTATTAATAATCACACCCCGTTCTCCCGCTTCATTCAGGCTGTTTTGAGCCATTTTGACCGCTGCAAGGCGAATAACATTAAAGGTGCCTATTAAATTAACTGAAATTACCCTTGAAAACAGCCCTAGGTTATGAACCCCTTTTTTTCCAAGAAGCTTTGAGGCCGGAGCAATTCCCGCACAATTTACCAAAGCATTGATCATGCCAAAGGCCTCTGCCGCCCTGTCCAATGCTTTTTGCACATCCTCTTCATTCGTTACATCAGTTTTTAAGAATAAGGCCCTTTCGCCAAGCTCATCTGCCAGGCACCGCCCCTTTTTCTCATCCATATCAAAAATTGCAGCATTCCCCCCCTTGTTAATTATATTTCTAACCGTAGCCTCACCAAGGCCTGAAGCACCGCCGGTAATAACCGCCCTACACTCTGAGATTCGCATATATTTCCTCCCTAAAACTATTTCAGCTAATAATTATTTTAATTTTTAGAACTTACAATTAATTATATCATGCAAGATTTCTTTCTTGCGTGTCTAAAGAATTAAATTACATTAAACATTAGAAAGCCAAGACCGGTTGTCTGCCTAAAAGCATACTCCTTTTTTAAGACGAAAAAACCCTCCAACCGCAAATTTCCGGATGGAGGGTTTTGTAAATTTATTTTTTAAACATTTCTGCCAGACTGTTGCTAAATGGAGGATACGCGATTCCTTTTTCAGTAACAATTCCCGTAATTAATTCATGGTCGGTCACATCAAATGCCGGATTGTAGGTTTTAACATCCTTCGGTGCCATCGGTTTTTCATACCAAGCGGAAGTAATTTCGGAAGATGGGCGCAGTTCAATGTGAATGTCATCCCCTGTTTTACACTCCAGATCCACCGTGGACAGCGGAGCGCATACATAGAACGGTATATTATAATGCTTCGCAAGAATTGCAACACCAGAAGTCCCTATTTTATTTGCGGAATCTCCGTTGGAGGCAACACGATCACAGCCGACCAATACAGCCTGGACTTTTCCCTCTTTCATAATAATAGAAGCCATGTTATCACAGATAAGAGTAACATCTACTCCTGCTTCCTGAAGCTCCCATGCTGTTAAGCGGGCACCCTGCAATAATGGCCGAGTTTCATCTGCAAATACTTTGAAGTTATATCCCTTTTCCTGCCCCAAATAAATTGGTGCAAGGGCCGTTCCATATTTAGCTGTTGCAATGGTACCTGCATTGCAATGCGTAAGGATACCCCAGCCAGGCTCCAGTAACGATAAAGCGTATTCCCCGATAGACTTACAAACCTGCTCATCTTCATCCCTGATCAGCTCTGACTCCTCTTTAAGCGCAGCCTTCACTTCTTCAGGGCTTTTGCCTGCCTCTAGTTTAAAGCGTGCTTCCATTCGTGCAAGGGCCCAGAATAAATTTACCGCAGTAGGCCTTGAAGTTGCTAGATAATCTTTCACCTTTGTGAAATCGGCAAATAAATCATCATAGTTGTCTGCTTCCGATTGTTTTGTGCCGAGGTAAACACCATATGCAGCCGTGATCCCAATTGCCGGAGCACCGCGAACCTTCAAAAAATAAATTGCGTCCCATATATCCTTGATTTCCTTAAGCTCCAGGAAACGCTTTTCATTTGGCAATAATGTCTGATCCAATAAGATAAGCATATCGTTCTCATCATCAAGTCTTACTGACTGTATTACATCAACTGGTGATCCCATCATGGTGCCCCCTAAACATTCGTTTATAAAAAAAATTGCATATTCTAATTTAAAATCTTTCTTTTTGACATCTTATTTAAATCTTTTAACGCCAAACAAGACAGTGTAAGTATCTCTATTATAAAACTATATTAAAAGTTTATTTGATTCAAAAGTCTATTCTGAAAAAGGAAATAAGTTCTAACAAAATTTCAACTTATTATATCACAAAAAACGCAGAAGATAATTTTCAGAATATCTCCAGGCTCAGTCCCGATAATAAAAGCAGCTTTTACTTCTGAAGCTAAATGTCACTATTTATTCGTGTGCCCTTTTGACATTCTGCTAAATTAATTGACCATTTGGCTAAATAAATCTGAGTTTGGATAGATTAATTTTATAATTGAATAAATTATTTAAGAACGAAATTTTCCAGCTCTCTCATTCAGGAGAGACATTGCCCTAGGATAGAGATTTCTTATTTATTTTATTCCTGGATTTTATTAGAAATCCCAAAAAAAACCTTAGTTCCTTTTAATGTTTTTTCAGGCTTGCAACTTCTGTATCTGATAGAACCCTTTATTGATAGCTGTCCAGATAAAGGAAAGATTCTCAAATTCCATTCTAAGGTCCAGTGTTTAAGTACGGCCCACAATAGATGGTATAAACAAAATGATACCCTCAATCTTTGTTTTGGAAATAAAAAATAATATTTCACCTTTAACTCTTTAGAAGTGTCAAGAAAATTGTACGAAAAAAAGTAAAAAAGTTTTGACAAATTTGTGAACTAGAGGAATAATATATATAAGGAGGAGGATTTAAATGGGATCTAAAGTGAACATGTTAAATGCTACTAAGTATGTCGGTGGTGCCGTGTTTTTATTGGGAATTGCCATTTTTTTATACGGTTTCTTTGTAAGCGATTACAGCGCAGTGACAGGAATTGGTATTGGCACAATAATGGGTTCTGTTTTTATTTTTCTAATGGGAATGTTCTTCATTGCAACGGAAGAGATGCTTGAAAAAAGATATAAAGGAATTAAACTCAGTCCAATAAATAATAGAAAACTCACGGAGTAATGAGTTTTCTAAATAGAAAAAGGAGTGCCGCTTCGGCACTCCTTTTCTTTGTTTGGTTAAATATAACCCCAGATCATACATAGCAGTGTACCCAATATGGTAATTAACGCCATGGCAACTCCGTAGTATATGTTCGTATAGATTGCCCCTTTATCTTCCGTTTCACCGGCATGCATAAACACAACCAGCTGAAGGCCTGCCTGAATAAATGCTGTTACAAGCAGGATGGTCATGCCAGCAGCAAATGACATGTCCATGAAATAAACGATGAGAGCAACGGCCGTAAGGATTAGGGAGAATACAAATCCCATTACTTGTTTAGCTGGAAATAATTCTTTCATTTTTTACATCATTCCTTTCAGGTAGACGAAGCTGAAGATAAAGATCCAAACTACGTCTAGGAAATGCCAGTAAAGTGAGAAAATGAATGATTTATTAGCTGTTTCAGGAGTCAAGCCGCGTTTCTTAATCTGCAGCATGATGAACAATCCCCAGAATAAACCTAATGTAACGTGCGCTCCGTGTGTTCCTAATGTTGTTAATAGGATAGAGGTAAATGCGCTCGTTTGAAGGCCTGCTCCAATATGGACATAGTGAATGAACTCGTAAATTTCAACGCTCAAGAACCCTAAGCCAAGAAGGAGTGTGATGCCAAAGAATATCATCATTGCTTTTTGTTTGCCCAGGCGCATGGCATGGATGCCAAGGCCTATGGTAAAACTGCTTGTTAGAAGTACGATGGTTTCAATCAGTACTGGAGTAATCTCAAAGATTTCTGCTCCCGTAGGCCCGCCAGCCGTACGGTCAACCAAGGTGAAATATGATGCAAAAAGCGTTCCGAAAAGCATAATTTCGGCACCAAGGAAAATCCAGAAACCCAAGATTTTTAAGCGATTTTCTTCAGTACTATATTCAAGTGGAAGCGAGTTATCTATTTTCATTATTTAGCACCTCGCAATTTTGTTTCAGTCTCTTCTATTTTTTCAACGGAAATGTAGTGCCCGTGGTCTTTTTCAAATGAACGAAGGGCCATAGTAACAAAAATACCTATAGTAGTGATAATCAAAGGAACCCAAAGTCCAAATACAAATGAGAAGCCCCAGGCAAAGAAAATGCAGCCAATAATAAACGGCATTCCGCTGTTATTTGGCATGTGAATCTTTTCAAATTTGTCTTTGAAAAGTACGTGGCCTTTCTTTTTAGCATCCCATAAAGGTTCAATAGAATCTGCTTGCGGTACAGCGGCAAAGTTATATTCCGGTACCGGAGTGTGAGTTGCCCACTCAAGGGTGCGTGCGTCCCAAGGATCTGCACTGATATCTCTTGAAGCGTAACGGGTGCTATAATAAATGTTATAAACGATCAATATAAATCCGATTCCCATAATAGCTGCTCCGATAAATGAAACCATATTCAAGGGACCGAATCCAGTTGATTCAGAATAGGTGTACATCCTTCGTGCCTGGCCATCAAGCCCAGTAATATACATTGGCATAAATGCCAGGATAAAGCCGATTGAAAGCAGCCAAGCTGTCCATTTGCCGATTTTCTCATTTAGCATGAAACCAAACATTTTTGGCCAATAATAAGTGAGACCTGCAAGCATTGCAAATACTACACCCGGAATGATTACGTTATGGAAGTGAGCGACTAAGAACATTGTATTATGATACTGATAGTCGGCCGCTGACATCGCAAGCATAACCCCGGTAACTCCGCCCAGTGTGAAAAGCGGAATGAATAGTATTGCATAAAGCATTGGAGTAGTAAATTCAATTTTTCCTTTATAAAGCGTGAACAGCCAGTTAAAGATCTTAACCCCTGTCGGTACGGCAATTGCCATTGTCGTAATAGAGAAAATGCTATTGGTTAATGCTCCCTGGCCCATAGTAAAGAAATGGTGAGCCCATACTAAGAAGGAGTATGCTGCAATAACAACCATTGAATACACCATGGACTTATAGCCATACAGGTTACGGCGAGCAAAGGTTGAGATAATTTCACTGTAAATACCAAATGCAGGCAGGATTAAGATATAAACCTCAGGATGGCCCCAAACCCAGAACAGGTTGGCCCAAAGCATATCCATACCGCCATTATCTGTTGTAAAGAAGTTTGTTCCAAAGAGCCGGTCCATTGTTCCCATCGCAAGTGCCACTGTTAATACAGGGAATGCAAAAACGATGATAAGGTTTGCAACAAGTGAAGACCAAGTGAACATAGGCATCTTCATCATTGTCATGCCAGGTGCTCTCATTTTAAGAATGGTAGTCATAAAGTTGATACCGGTCATCAATGTACCAATACCCGCTATCTGAATAGCAATCATATAATAATTTGTTCCAACTGATGTACTAAAGTCATTTCCTGCAAGCGGGAAGTAAGAAGTCCATCCTGCATCAGGAGATCCCCCGACTACGAAAGAGATATTGAATAGCATCGCTCCCATAAAGAACAGCCAGAAGCTTAATGCGTTTAAGCGCGGGAATGCTACATCACGTGCCCCGATTTGCAATGGAACAACAAAGTTCATCAAGGCCATGATAAATGGCATTGCCATAAAGAGGATCATAACGACCCCGTGAGTTGTGAAAATTTCATTATAGTGCTGTGCATCCAGCAGCTTAGCATCAGGAGTAGCAAGCTGGGCGCGCAGCATAATAGCGTCGACCCCACCGCGGAATAACATTAGCAAAGCAGATATTAAATACATAATACCGATACGTTTGTGGTCAACAGTTGTCAGCCATTCACGCCATAAATATCCCCATTTTTTAAAATGGGTTAACCCTGCAATTACAGCTAAAGCAGTAAGACTGATAGCAACCATTGATGCGTAAATCGCAGGGCTGGGATGCGGAACCGCAAATCGATCAAAGAATTCCATGCATTTGTGACTCCTTTCAGGAATTATATTATTTCGTTCAAAGATAAAACTAGTTGGTTAGCAATCTCGTAAAGTATTAATGGTTATCGTGTTCAGAATGCTTCTCAGATGATTTATCATGGTCAGCATGCTCTTCATCTTCAGCTTGAGACTTGTTTGATCCATGGTCATGTCCGCCATTTTCCGATGATGGTGGCGGGCTGAATTCTAGATGAGTTCCAGTGTAAGTCGATCTTCCAAGATGGCCTGGTTCCAATAACTCTTCAAATTTATCTTCAGTCAATGGTTTGGCAGTGGCTTTAACTTCATCCACCCATTCTTCAAATTCAGCTGGAGGCATTGCTTTAACGTCAAATACGTTTTCCGCGGTGCCTTTACCGCTGAAGTTAGCATTTCGGCCCATGTATTCCCCTGGAACGTCAGCTGCTAAGTGTAATGTAGTAACCATGTCACTCATTGCATATTTTTGTCCGCCAAGCTGCGGAATCCAGAAGCTTGTGATTGGCCCATATGAATAAAGCTTAAATTCAAGCGCGCGGTCTGTTGGAATGTACAAGTAGTTAACAGTTTCAATATTTTCTTCCGGATAACTAAAATGCCATTTCCAATCAGATGAAGAAGCATAAACAACTAATGGCTCTTTATCTTCATATCCCTTAGGTGTTGCTTCAACTTCATAGTTGGATTTGACAGACATAATAGAAAGAAAAACAACAATAATAACCGGAATCCCTATACAGAGAGCTTCAACAATAAAACTTCCTTCGATATGAGGAGGTTCATAGTCTTTATCTTGTTTTGATGCACGGTATTTAATTAACATAAAAGCAAGCATGGCAAAAACCACAATAACAATAAATAACATAATCCAAATAGATAACATAATATCATCAGCTTGGATCTGGGCTTGAGGTCCTTTTGGATCTAAAACCAGCAAAGGTTCGCAACCTGTTAGTACTGTGGCAATAGTTAAAATTATTGAAAGAAAAACCCATTTAATTTTCATAAAGTACCCCTTTCTAAAAAAGTAAAAGATAATGTTAAATACTTCACAAACTCTGTGTTAACTGGAAATGTTAAACACTTCACAAGACCCTTCTTATATATCATATGAAGTTCAGGAATAAGAATCAATCGTTAAAACTAGATTTCACAAAAAGTTCAATTATCCCCTAGTAAAATGGTGGAAACCAGGATAAATCGCTGGACTATCTGCATTTCTTTGAATATATAGCATCTCCTTGTTATGGTACTTTAATAAAAAAATGGAGGGTGGGAATTCATTTGATTTAGCGAATCCCCTGAAATAAGACGGGTAAACAAAGGAACACACCCTCTGAATTAATCCTCGTCCTTTACATCTATATCTTCAGGCAGCGGTTCATTTCTCCACTCTTCAAATAATTTCTTATACTTCTCCATTTGTTCTTTATGATTATTAAATTGTTCTTTATTGATGAGGTATTGTTCACCATCGTGTACAGCGCGAATTCGTTGTTGCTGGATAAGGCTTAATATGCTGGATTCCGGGAGTGATAAGAACTCGGCTGTTTCTTTTATTGATAGGTACATCGTTTCACCACTTTTTTCATTAGGAGTTCCTATCATAATATCATTTTGCGTAAACACCTGGCTATTTCTGCGTTAATAACTAATATTCCATTTTCCGGGTTTTTATCTGCACTTTCAGGCATCACTTGTATATTGTACGATAATCTCTTACTCGGTTAAAAACAGTCTTCTATCACTTTATTCCTCGAACGCGTTCCCTCTAAACTTTTGTTATGGTGTGCAGTCAATAATTTATTTACATTTTTTCTAAGGTTTTGATCGTTCCGAGGACAAAGTGTAAGCGCCCTGCAAGAGGAAGAACGGCTAAAATCGCCACATCCTGTGGCAACCTCGTTCTGACCCACATCGTGACGAAGGAACGTCGACTAACTTTCTGATACGTCCTGTGCGTCGGGACTGGGCGCTGGAGCTAGAGATAGACAAACTTACTTTCGTTATCCACAACTTTTACCACTTTACAATTTCCCATCAAAAATAAAAAGAGCTCGCTGTTGGCTTCAGCAAGCTCCCAATTTTAGTTTCCAAGACGTTCGATCTGGTTAATTAAAGTATTCAGTTCATTAATGGTCGTCAGAATTTGAGAATCCTGCAGGAAGGCAGGGTCAATTTTCCCGTTTTCAACATTATTTAAATACGAATCGATCCCTGCCTCCAGCTTCTTGTTTGCACCTATGATTTGGTTATGAATATCCTCTGCAATAGCAGGAGCATCAGTTTTATTAAAGGCTTCTATTTCTTGTTTCATTGCCAGCAATTCATTTTCTAAATTCTGGGCTGCTTCTGTGCTTGTTACTGCTTTTTCTGCCAGCTGTGGAATTTCCTCGGCAAAACTCTGGGCTGTGGCTATATAACCTGTTGCATTGTTTGCATATTCGAGGGTATTGTTAACTTCACCCAAAATGGAACAGCCGCTCAAAAAGACCATAATGACCGTACTCAAAAAGATAATAATTTTTTTCATTTTATTTTTCCTCCATTCTGACTTCAACCTGTGTGAAGAATGTTAACACGGCACATTTTCAGCGTCCCCAATTAATGAGCTTTTCCTTTATGCGCATGCCGGGAATAAGATTTTTTTTATAAAGGGCTGCAATGGTATTGAGCAACATTTCAGGAATCCGTTTTGGAAAGTACGGTTTCATATAATACTTATAAAACGCCATTTTCAGGTCATTCCACTGGCTGCAGGTCTTCGTTTGCCTAAAACGGGCCACATCAATAAGCTTGACTTGGCCTTCTGCGGTAATGAAAATATTCCGCAAATGTATATCTGACGGATTCAGCCCTTTTTTTCTTGCTGAATTTAAGGCTTTATCTATTTCACGTATTTTTTCTGGGGTTACAGGGATTCCCCTCGCAATGCATTGAAACAATGTGAGTCCCCGAATATAGTCTATGACTAAATAATTTGTCCCTGAATCATATAAAACTGGATAGTAAGGATCTCCCTGAAGTGCTTTATAAATCTCAGATTCCTCTTGTGCAATATGTGTGAATGCAGGAAAGAATACCTTTATTGCCTTGTCTGTCCCCTTAATTCTAAAAACAAAAGCACTTCTTCCTTCTCCGGCTAATTCCAATAAATCATCATAATCCATTAATATGTTTTTCCGGCTGTCAATGATTACACTGTTGGCAAGTTCCCGATAACTCTTCAACTAAATGAACCCCCTCCTGATTCTACTCATTTCCTTTCAGTCTTCATAATTGTAAAAAGGCGTTATAACCGAATACTTGGTTATAACGCCTTCATCAGAAAAGACCTCACCAAATAATCGGTAAGGTCTCGCAAGCAACCAAAGTTGCCCAACAAAGCCGAGGACCAGATCCCGTGCTGACGACTTTGCTGTATAGCTACTCCCCTTATAGGAAGATGGATATTAAGTATGTATCTTTATTATATGTGTTAGGAGAAAAATGGTCAAATATTGAATTTAAATTTTAAATGGCCTTCCCTTTCTGCTTATGGATTTCCATCATAGAGACCCTATTCGAAAAATCCTTAAAAAAGAACATAACTTACCCTGTTAGACTTACCTGTTGATTTCCGCTCTAGTGGCGGTTCGGGAGCCTCCTCGGCGTTTGCGCCTGTTTTTAACCAAGCAGGCTTAAGATCCTTTGACACTTAACAGCTTTTGCCGCAAATCGTTTTCCATGGCAGCCAGTTCATTCTCAGCCTGGCGCCTTTTGTGGCGTCCTTCCTCTTGAATCCTTAGCGTTTCTTCAAGAGTTGAAATTAAGCTCTCCTGAGTTTTCTTCAATGTTTCAATGTCAACAATGCCGCGTTCGTTTTCTCTCGCGGTTTCAATCGTACTGGTTTTAAGCATTTCTGCATTTTTCAACAGCAAATCATTCGTGGTCTTTGACACCTGCTTTTGAGCCTCTACAGCATGGCGCTGCCTAATAAGAGTTAGAGCAATGGCCACCTGGTTTTTCCAAAGAGGGATGGCCGTTGAAATGGATGATTGAATTTTCTCCACCAGCGCCTGGTTAGTGTTTTGAATAAGGCGAATCTGCGGGGCACTTTGAATCGTAATTTCCCGGCTTAATTTTAAATCGTGCAGGCGTTTATCCAATCGATCCGCAAATTGAGTCATGTCATTTACTTCCTGAAATTTCATCTGGTCATTGGTTTCTTCTGCAGCCTTCTTCAGCTCAGGGATTGTCTTATGGTACAATTCCTCGAGTTTTATTTCACCCGCTGCAATGTACACATTCAGTGCGTGGAAATATTCTTTATTATTTTCATAGAGCTTTTCAAGCATATCGATATCTGATAACAGTACATTCTTTCCACGTTCAAGCTTTACACTGATCCGCTCGATTTGGGCTCCTGTTTTTTGGTATTTGGATAACACCTCTTGTACAGATCCCGATAACTTGCCAAACACCCTTGAAAAAAGAGATGGCCGGTCAGGCTTCAGGTCATCGGGGTTCACTTCATTTAACCTCTTCATTAAGTCGCTAATGATTTCCCCCACTTCGCCAATATCCTTTTTTTGAACATGCTCAAGCATCGTATTGGAAAAGGCCAAAAGCTTAGACTGGGCAGGTGTGCCATATGTGATCATTGCCTGGTGATTTCTCGGATCAATTTGTTCGGCAAGCTGATAGGCCTTTGCCCTGTTTTCTTCGGGTATGACATCAATGAGTTTAGTCGGTTTATCTTCCTTCACGGCCAGGTTAGGCATTGGCCGGCTTTCCCCGAAAGGGTTGGCAAGCAAGTCATCCATTAAATTGGCTGTACCCGTGTCTTTGATTAAAGACGTTTTATCTTCGCTCATTTATATTTCCCGCTTTCATCAATTAATTGTGATTCCTCAATCATTTTAAATGAATGCTTGGCTACATCGATTTCAAAATTAAGATGGTCGATATCATCCGACAAAACCTGGTACAGATCCTTTTCAACCGTATTCGTAAGCTCTTCCAATGTCCTGCGAGTCTCGCTCAGTGATTGCTCAAGTTCATATGTCTTTTTGGGCTGTGCTGATAAAAAAACATATTTCTCAGTCAGCTCGACAGCCGAATCTAAATGGGAAAAGAAAAATCGTTCTGCTTTATAGAACCGTTTCGGTTCTTTTTTAGCCAAACTGTGAATCCTTCTTGAAACCCTTAACAATTCAATTCCCTTTTTCAATGACGGTATTTGCCGGATTGAAAAAAGCGCTTTTTGTAATCGGGAAATTTTTTGCTTCGCTTCATTCAAGTTTTTCTTTATATACTGATATTCTTTTCTGCTAAGTCCATGCTTTTTTAAAAAGCGGAAACTAAGAAAAGCAGAAACTGCCCAATAAATAAAGATTCCCCCACCAACAGAGTAGGCTGTCGATAAAAGAAAGTTCTGATTAAAGGCAAACATACTTACAAGCCAGATCACTGCAGCAGTTGGGATGGCAAAAAACATACGGGTAACAAATACTAAAAACGGGTTCATCGTATTCGACTCCTCCTGACATTAATTGCATGTTTCTCCTACATACGAATTTCACTTAATAAGGTTTCATTTGTTTAAACCATTTTCTTAATGATACAAGATTGTTGAAATTTCTTCCATAGTCCGCAAAATGTAAAAAATGCTAAGCCTTGAGGCGTATTTTAATTTTAATCTATGGTAGCTAAGCAGCTAATTTGTAAAATTCAATGTTTATATTATCGTTTTTTTCCAATTTTATTATTAACAGGTAGCTGCAACACATTTAGAATACTGAATAATTTTTGCATTATTATAACTTTGATTCGCATTTTCTTGTTTAGCGTGATTAAGTGATTAATAGATAGTAAAAAGGCATGAAGATCACTTTCGATCCTCATGCCTTTTTACTCAAGCGGACTGAATCCCTCCTTTGAAACGAAAAGCTCTGAATGATTCAGTTCATCCTGCAGCATTTTGAGGACAACCTTATACGCTGTTGGATTGTACCACTTTTCCAGCCCTAATTGTTTGTAAACCTCATATATACCTAATTTATCTGTTCTCTTTCCACCACTGCCATCACCCATCCAGAAATCATCCAGAGTTACTCGATTGGAAATTTCCTTTAACTTTTTCGGAAATTCCCGTGAGCAAGGCAGCAGCGGTGCAATAGTAGCCTGCGTCGGTATTCCAGCTTCTTTTATCTCCTTCAGCGCTTCCATTCTTGCCGGAATGGGAGGCGCTGATGGTGAAAATGCCTTTCGAACTTCTTCTTTGTCTGTCTCTATCGTCATTGAGATCCTAATCTTATTCCCGAATTGTTTAAACAAATCAATATCTCTTTTTGCGAATGGTGAACGTGTTTGTACATGCAGAAAATCCGGCTGCTCCTCGGCCATTACTTTTAACAAGCTGCGAGTCAGCTTTGTTTTATACTCAATTGGCTGATAGGGATCAGTAGAAGATGACATAAACAAGGTAACGGGGCCTTTCTTTTTTGCTTTGATCAATTCCTTTTTCAATAAATCGGCTGCATTCGTTTTAATATCAATCCATGTTCCCCACTCTTCGTCCCGATAAAGTGATGGCGGAAGCTGCCTGACATAACAATACTTGCACCCGAAAGCACAGCCGGCATACGGATTTAAAGAGTGGGAAAAATCATCTAATTGACCTTTTCCAGGAGTCAAGATGCTTTTAGAAACTATATCCTTTATTTTCATTTTCAACCTGTGTCACCTTCTTTTTGTTTATGTTTCCTGGGAAGCTAAGATCCCAGGGAATTAAAAAATGAATCCTTGAAAAATTCAGGTGAAAAAAGTCGAAATTACTAAGAATTGGGCCTATCGCAAATATACCTTGCGACTATAAATACCATGGCCGAATCTTGGGTTATATTATATTAGAATAATATATTAAAAGCGTTTTATCCAACTTAAGCACTATCATTTACAAATTATAAACAGGCACTATCCGAATTGGACAGTACCTGGAATCTAATCTATCCCGCATACCTCTGCTAATATCTCAACAATATGCATGCTCTTCATTTCTCCGGAACAGCCTTTCCTTTGAATTCCAAGACTCATTTGCATTTGGCATCCCGGATTGGCGGTGATAATGGCGGCTGCATTTGTTTGGTCAGCCTTTTCCATTTTTTCGTCAAGAATTTTCATTGATTCGTCAAAATGAAGAAGATTGTAGATTCCACCTGAGGCACAGCAGGTGTCCGCCCCTTCCATTTCGATAAAAGACGCACCTGGGATGGAGTTGAGCAGTATTCGCGGTTCATTTTGCACTTTTTGGACATTTCTCAGGTGGCAGGAATCTTGGTATGTGATGATACCGTTCCATTCCTTCTTAAAGGGAAGAGGTCCAAATTGCACTAGGATTTGACTAACATCTTTTGATCTTTGTACAAATTCTTTTGCAGAATCTGCCCAATCCGTTTCATTTCTTAGTAAATGGTCATACTCAGCCAATGCCGCCCCACAACCGCCGGCATTGTTTATATAATAGTCAGCACCTGATTCCAAGAATGCAGAAATGTTAGCTATCGCCAGCTCTTTTGCCTTTTCTGTATCTCCCTGATGGGCATGCAGAGCCCCGCAGCAATTCTGCCTTTTTGGAATCACCACTTCACAGCCGACTGATGTTAGAAGTTCAATCGTTAGACGATTAATTCTCCCCATGACGGCATCCATTATGCATCCGCTAAAGAAAGCGACCCGAGTTTTTGTTTCTCCTTTTGCTGGATAGACTGTCCCTTCCTTTATCCTTTCGGACGGGGATTCAACGGCAGGAACGATTTTTTCCAATTGGGCAAGCGGTTCAGAAATTTTTTGAATGATATTTGTTTTTTGCGCTACCTTGTTCATTCCTGTTTTTTGATACATCCAAACGAAACTTCCGATCGTTTTCATTCGTTTTGGATAAGGGAAGAGATGGCGTAACGCAAGGTTTTTGACCATAGCAGCCGGTTGTTTTTTATTCCGCTGGGTGTCTGCAATCACTTCTTTTGCCGCTTCTAATATATGCCCGTAAGGAACATCAACCGGACAGGCGACTTCGCAGGCGCGGCATCCTAAGCATAAGTCAATTGGCTCCGCAAGATCTTTTGCAATATCGATCTTTCCTTCAGCTGCCATTTTCACAAGGTTAATCCGGCCCCTTGGCGATGCGGTTTCTTTTCCCATTGAGGCATATGTAGGGCAGGACGGCAAGCAATAGCCGCATTGCACACATTGATTGGTCCAGTCGTACGTTGTGTTAAACAGCTTCTCCTGATACTCTTTTTCTTGAGTAAGAGTTCCCATTTACGTAAGCACCACCTTTTTTTGGCCGGCCTTTGGAAAAATCTTGCCTGGATTCAAAATGCCATTTGGATCCCATGCCTCTTTGATTTTTTTCATCATGGAAAGTCCATCCACCCCGAGCTCCATTTCCATGTACGGAGCTTTCAGCATGCCAATTCCATGTTCACCTGAAAGGGTACCGCCTAGCTGAACCGCTGCTTCAAAGATTTCACTTACCGCATCTTCCACTCGCTTCATTTCTTCTTTATTTCGTTTATCCGTGATGATATTAGGATGGAGATTTCCGTCACCCGCATGGCCAAAAACAACAAGGTTGAGCCGGTATTTGTCCCTGATTTCATTGAGCCGCTCCATCATCTTCGGTATCTCGCTGCGCGGAACAGTTGCATCCTCAGAAATTTTGGTCGGTCCCATTTGGGTAATAGCAGGTGAAACCATCTTACGGGCCTTCCAAATGCTTAACCGTTCATCTTCATTTTGGGCAACTCGGACAGAAGCGGCCCCAGCCTTCATACATAATTCCTCACATTTTAAAATTTCTTCTGCGATAGCGGCAGGATGGCCATCCACCTCTACGATGATAATAGCTTCCGCATTCAACGGTAATCCGGATGGGCTAAAATTCTCCACAGCCCGAATACAGGCATTGTCCATCAGCTCCATGGCGCTCGGCAGGATTCCCGCCGATAAAATCCCAGTAATAGCATGACCGGATTGAACCAGGGAATCAAAACTTGCCAGCAATGTCTTCCGCTCCTGTGGCTTCGGAATGAGGCGCAATACCGCTTCTGTAATAATGCCTAGTGTGCCTTCAGAACCGACAATCAGCCTGGTCAGGTCATACCCGGTAACATTTTTCACAGTTTTTCCGCCAGTCCTTATGATTTCCCCTGTAGGGGTAACTACTTCCAGGCCAATAACATATTCCTTCGTTGTTCCATATTTTAAGCCTTTTGGACCACTTGAGTTTTCCAAAAGGTTTCCTCCGATCGTTGAAACATGAGAACTGCTCGGATCGGGCGGATAAAACAAGCCGACCGCCTCTGCTTGTTTATGGATATCTCCCGTGATCACTCCCGGGGACACAATGGCCAATAAATTTTCTCGGTCAATGATCAGCTTGTCCTTTAGCCTTGACATATCCAAAACCATACCCCCATTGACAGGAAGCGGCCCTCCGCTCAATGAAGTTGAGGCTCCTCTTGGGTAGACAGGAATGGAGTGGATATTTGCCAGTTTCACCAGTTCACTGATTTCTTCTGTATTTTTTGGCTGAATAACGATATCAGGCAAATATTCACCAAATGAAGCATCGAAACTGTAAGAATAACGGTCTGACAAATTCAGAAAAATTCGTTCTTCAGGTATGATGCTTTTAATGGCTGCAAGCACCGATTGTTCCATGCTAACACATCCTTTTATGTCTTAATTATTAAAAAAGGCAGCAATTTAACTTTCCCAATGTGTAAAATGACCTCCCATTAAAAGGAGGTCAACAATATTAACTAACACTCGAATAAGAATTGAGCGATCCAACGACTTGTTTTCCTATTTCGATTGAAGCGGTTGCAGCCGGAGAAGGTGCATTGCAAACATGGATTGAACGCTTTCCATTAACGATGTAAAAATCATCGACCAACGACCCATCCGAACGCAGAGCCTGAGCCCGAACTCCTGCCGGCCCTGGTGCCAAATCCTGTTCCGTTATGCCCGGCATAAGTTTTTGTACACCCTCGACAAATTTCTTTTTGGAGAAGGAACGGTACATTTCATCCATGCCTTCTTTCATATATTGAGAGGCGAGCTTCCAAAATCCCGGGTATGTCAATACTTCCTGGGCATCTTTCAGGTTAAATGAAGTCTTTTTGTAGCCCTCCCGTTTAAAGCTGAGTACGGCATTCGGGCCAACATCTACAGTGCCGTCTATCATTCTTGTAAAATGAACGCCCAAAAACGGAAAATCAGGGTTAGGAACGGGATAGATCAGGTTTTTTACAAGATCCCTTTTTTCAGGAACCAATTGATAGTACTCCCCGCGAAAAGGCACGATTTTCATATCAACATGGTAGCCTGTTAAGTTTGCAACACGGTCGCTGTGAAGCCCGGCACAATTGATTAACATTTTACCGTGAAGTGTTTGAAGACTGGTCTCAACAACCACTTCCTGAGAGGTTTCTTTAATCTGTTTCGCTTCGGTATTCAGAAAAATATCTCCGCCTCTTTCCTTTATAAGCGTCCCTATTTTTTCACAGACTTGTTTATAATCCACGATACCTGCCATAGGGACATGGATTGCTTCCAGTCCGTTCACATGCGGCTCCAGGTCCAGCAGCTTTTCCTGATTAATTTTTGTAATTGCCAATCCATTTTGAATTCCCCGCTGGTACAGGTTTTCAAGAAGCGGGAGTTCCTTTTGGTCAGCGGCCACAATTACTTTACCGCATTGGTCATATTTCACTTCATGCTGTTCGCAAAAAGCAACCATTGTTTCGTTTCCTTTTTTTGCGAGCTTGGCCTTTAAACTGCCTGGTTTATAATAGATTCCAGAATGAATGACACCGCTGTTATGGCCAGTTTGGTGGGCGGCCAGCTGCTTTTCCTTTTCTATAACAGCAACTTTAATTGCTGGATATTTTTCATATAATGCATATGCTACAGAGAGTCCAACAATTCCCCCGCCAACGATGATATAATCATACATTTTGTTTACCTTCTTCCTGATGATTAACATTATTGTTACCCAATTTAAGACGAACGTTTTTGATATGATTCTCCATATGGGATGCGGCTGCGTTTCCGTCGCATCTTTCAATAGCTTCATATATAAGGAGGTGTTCATTATATACTTGCTCACGTTTCCTCGGAGCACCCACATTTTTCATCAGGGAAAAAAGCAGCGCTTGTCTGTATAGTTCCTCCAGGTTTTCCATCGACTGAAGAAGGAATGGGTTAGCAGCAGCTTTGACAATTTCCCTGTGATATGCAAAATCCAATTCGTGGCCGATAATATTCTGGTCGCTTATAGTTGTTTTAAACGCTTGCAATGCTTGATAAATAGATTCCAGATCTTCTTCTGTACGCCGTATGGCTGCTAAGGCAGCGGCCTCTTTCTCAATAATTGAACGCATCTCAAGCAGCTGGTGAACTTGCACGATATCCACTAGTTCAAAGGACATCGAATCAAGTTTATTCACAAGTCTTATTTCCTTCACGATACTTCCGCCACCCTGCCTTGATTCAATAAGTCCCCCGGCTTCCAGCACGCGCAGTGCTTCACGCACCGGGACCCGGCTCACTTTAAACATCTTGGCCAATTCATTTTCTGAAGGAAGCTTGGAATGCGGCGGAAAAACGTTCTGTTTTATCATATCTTTCAGCTGCTCGAATACTTGATCTGAAATCTTTTTTCTAGCAATCGGTTCTACCATAGGAACCTCCTAAACTACGACATATTTGCCTCCATGCTCACCGCACTTTTTCTATATCTTGTAATGTGAAGCCCAAGGAATAGCACTACGATGGATATTCCTATTATATCTGTGAGCAAGCCTGGTTTTATTAAGCACATGGCCCCAATGAAGAATGCCGCCCTTTCCAGTATTGTTAATTTTTGAGAGTAGAAGTTGCTAAGGGCAATTGCCAGGGCAAAGATACCAATAAAAGTAGAGACAAGTAATGTGATAATAGATACTGCTGAAATCGCTTCACCGGCTCCTTCAGGCTGCAATAAAATTAAGGGATTATAAGCAATCATAAACGGAATAATGAATCCTGGCAATGAGATTCGAAGTGCTTCCCATGATGTTTTCATTGCATCCGAGCCCGCCAATCCTGCCGCTGTATAAGAGGCTAGAGCAACCGGTGGAGTAATGTTTGATAACACTCCAAACCAGAAAACAAAGAAGTGTGCCGCAAGCGGATTCACTCCCGCTTCAATTAACGCTGGAGCTGCTGTAACCGCAACCACGATGTAAAGCGCTGTTGATGGAAGCCCCATGCTGAGCACGATGCAAGTCAGCATTACAACAATCAGAATTAGCCATAAAGCCCCGCCCGTCATGGATACGATGTTAAACGCGAGTGTTGAGCCAATACCTGTCATCGTTACAACTGCGATAATAATCCCTATGGAAGCACAGGCAATCCCGACTTGAATTGTTCCTTTTGCAGCATCAGCTAATGCAAAGAATGCTTTTTTAGGTGTCACTCTATTTTCTTTATCCTTTGTAAGCCAGCTTGTTACAATGACAGCTCCAATTCCAAAGAATCCCGCGAATAGTGGTGTTTTGCCCATTAAGAGGGTAGAAATAACGACTACAATCGGCAAAAGCAGAATCCCGCGTTCTTTTAGAACCGTTAACGCATGAGGGATATTTTCCTTGCTAATCCCTTTTAACCCATGTTTTTTTGCTTCAAGGTCAATTGCAATGATCAATGCACCATAGTACATCAGACTCGGAATGATAGCTGCTAATACGATTGTGGTGTAGGATACACCCAAAAATCCTGCCATGATAAATGCTGCAGCTCCCATTATAGGAGGCATGATCATTCCGCCTGTTGATGCAGCTGCCTCAACAGCACCTGCAAATTGCGGCTTAAGGCCGATTGACTTCATTAATGGAATCGTAAAAGTTCCTGTTGTGGCAACATTCGCAACGGCACTTCCGCTTAACGAACCTGTTAAGGCACTGGAGATGACTGCTACTTGCGCAGGCCCTCCTCTTTTGCGTCCAGCCAAAGCTAATGCTAAATCATTAAACAGCTGGGAGGCCCCGCTCACATTCAGGAACGCTCCAAATAAAATAAAAATAACGATAAATGTGGAAGCCGTCGAAAGCGTAATCCCCAAGATTCCCTCAGTTGTCATATAGAGGCGATACAGCAATCGTTCTAACGAGAAACCGGCATGGCCGAAAACTCCGAGAAAGAATGGGCCAAATAAGGCATAGACTATCGCACCGATCGACAGTAAGGGAATGAAAGCTCCAATACATCTTCTGGCCGCTTCCAATAAAACAACAATGGTAATTCCCGCAAAAATATAATCGGTTGTGATTGGCTGGGATCCTCTGACAACATGAATATTTGTATAGTTGAAGAATAAATACCCTAGCCCTGCAAGCGTCAGAATTGCAAATAAAATGTCCACAACTGTAAATCTTTGATTATTGCTTTTGGCTGTGGATGGATATAAGAAAAAAGTCAAAATAAGGATGAACGCTAAAAAGATTAAATTCCGATAAATTTCCTGTGTTGTGGAAAGAGCATTCGTATAGATTGCAAACAGAGAGAAGGCAACAGAAAGAACAGCTGCGATTGTTTTATAGTGTCCTTGTAGAGCGCGTATTCCCCCGCCAGCTTCTTTATCTAGAGATACAGGGGTTTCTTGTGTCGGTTTCAATCAAATTCCTCCTTTTTTCCTGTCATTATTTTGCTTCCGGAGGGATTAGTTCCTCAGGGACATCCACTCCAGCCTCCGTGAAGTATTTATAAGCGCCAATATGTAATGGAACAGATATCCCATCCAAAGCCGTTTCCAACGTCATATTTTTTGCGGAACTATGCACCGCGTACATTTCATCTAAGTTTTCATAAAGTGTTTTTGTTAAAAGATAGACAGTTTTTTCATCTAATTGCTTTGATACGGCCAGAAGATTTGGCTGTGCAATCGTCTGAATGTCTTTGTCCACTTTCGGATATGTCCCGGCTGGAATCGTAAAGCGGTACCAAGAATTAGATTCTTGATTAATTGTGTTCAATTGTTCATCTGTCACTTCCAGCACTGAAGCCTTTACACCGCTGGCATACATATCCGTAATAGCTGAAGTAGGAATTCCCGCAGGCAGTGAGCCGCCATCCAGGCGACCATCGCGCATGGCCGAAATCGTATCATCATATCCTAAATACTCAGGCCGGATATCTTTTTTGGTTAAGTCGAGTCCCTGCATCATAACGACCGTCGATTGTTCCGTGCCGCTGGCCTGTGGTCCTACTGAAAATCGATTTCCTTCAATATCTTCGATGGTGCCTGTATTAATCTTGTTATTCATAAGCACAAAATGTTCTACATTGGGCCATAGCATAGAAATTGTACGCAAATCCTTATACCGATTTTCCTCAAAGTTTCTTACTCCTGTATAAGCATCAGTGGCAATCAGACCTTGAAGGATCGCCAACTGGGCCTCACCTTTACGTAAAAGGTCAATATTTTCAATCGAGCCAGCCGAGGATTGTCCGCTTGCCCGAATGCCTTCTTCCTTTAGATGGGTGCTCCAGATGTTGGCCATGCCGACACCGATCGGATAGTAAGTCCCTCCGGTAGATGCAGTTGCAACTGAAACAAACTGCTTGTCCTTATTGATGGCAGCCGCCCGGAAACCAACAACCATTGTGAGCAATAAACCAATAACAGTAAAGATGACTTTCGTTTTCTTGGTGATCATTTTTCCACTTCCTTCCTCCTAAGTGATGTAAGCGCTGTCTTTAAGTTGTATTACAAGTATACAATAATACAATTTAAAATCAAATGAATTTTCTAAAAAAATAAAAAATGTAACTTCTTGTAACTTTTTGTCAGAAGAAGAACGGATTAGTTCATCCTCACAATGACTGCTTTGTTTCCTGCGGTGAATCTGCGAAACACTCTTGTCCTGCAGCAGTACAGTTCTGATCCGTTTCTGATATGTTTATAACAATTGCATCTGGAACCTTTGGTAATTCAAAATTTTACTTGTATAACAAAAAGACTGACTCAAAAGAGCCAGCCTAAGAGTGCTATTATTTAAGAGATTTCCTTGTAAGCAGCCAATAGACAGGAAAGCCTGCGACCGCTATTCCCAATGAGAATAATGAATCAAGCGGACTATCAATGATAGTATTTACAAGGATATATACGGAACCAATTATCGCTACAATCGGAGTTAGCGGATATAAGGGAACCTTATAGGTTTTGGCATCAGGATTCCGTTTGCGCAAAATAAATACAGCGAAAAAGGCTAATCCATAAAACAAGAAAACTGAAAAAACTGCTATATTTGTGAGCTTATCGGGATCTGTTAAAACCATCATGACAATCGCAATCGCAAGCTGTAAAATGGTTGCATTTGCAGGTGTTTTAAACTTAGGATGCACTTTCGCAAATGTATTCGCTCCCGGTAACAGCCCGTCTTCAGCCATAGCAAATGATATCCGCGGAAAAGTAAGGACTTTACCATTCAGGCATCCGAAAATAGAAATCATAATACCAATGGCTATTAATTTCGCCCCAAAATCTCCAAAAAGTATTGATGCTGCTTCACTAGCAGCGTTAGGCCCCAATTCCACAATCTTATCGGCAGGAAGTACATGTAGGATAGCCACATTTACCGACAGGTAAGCAGCCATAACAATTAAAATACCGGTAATGATTGCTCTCGGCAATGTTTTAGCGGGGTTCTTCATTTCACCGGCCATAAAGCCGACATTCATCCATCCGTCATAGGCCCAAAGTGTAGCAAGAACAGCAGCTCCCAAGCTGATGGACTGCTGTGAAGATCCGCTATCTATATTAAATACAGGCGTGTCCCCCATAGTAATACCAAATATCGCAATAGCAAATATCGGAATCAGCTTGGCAACAGTAGACACATTTTGTATGAGTCCGCCATAGCTAGTTCCTAAAATATTCAAACCTCCCAGCAGCACAACTGTTAATACTCCAATAATGGTAGTATAAGATTCTGAAAGATTAAAAAATCCAGCTACCAATACACCAAAGTATAAACCCAGTGCTCCCATAACGGCAGGACCATAAATTAAGGTCTGTACCCATCCGGATAAAAAGCCCCAAACCTTCCCATACACCTCTTCTAAATAAGCATAAAGCCCGCCTGTTTTTGGAATCTGTGTACTGACTTCAGCAATGGTTAAGCCGCTTGCCAGGGTAATGATTCCTCCAAGAAGCCAAGCAAAAAGCGCCATTGTGGAGTTTCCGCTGGCCTCTAGGACAATTCCGGGTTTCATGAAAATTCCAGAGCCAATAACAGTTCCAACTACTAGAGATGTTCCAACAAAAAAGCCAATGTTTTTTCTTAGCTGTTCGTTTCCCATGATGTCCTCCCTTGGCAATGAATAAAATCATCTACATTATAACACCAATATTATCTTAGTATAATATTCTATTTATTTGGACTAAAAAACCCCAAATTTTTGGGGTTCTTATAGTAACTTAATTTAATTTAGATTGCTATTTTTCTTTGAATAACCAAAATAAACTACCAAACCTGCACAAATCCAGATAACAAAAGCAATCCAGGTGATCGCAGGAAGGCTCGAAGCTAAATAAAGGCACAAAAATGCACTAATTGCAGGCAGTATCGGCACAAAAGGAACACGGAATGACGCCTTCAGATCTGGAAAATTCCTCCTAAGGACAATGATGGCAATTGAAATCAGAGTAAATGCTACAAGCGTCCCCATATTTACCAAGTGGGCAAGTGTTGTCAGATCAACAAATCCGGCAATCCCTGCAGCAATGAATCCTGTTAGCCACGTATTGGAAAATGGTGTTTTATACACCTGGTGTACCACAGAGAGTTTTTTAGGCAGAAGCCCATCTCGGCTCATCGCGAAAGACAATCGCACCTGAGCATAGATAAGCGCAAGCAGGACAGTCGTTATCCCAGCTACCGCTCCAACGGATATAATCCCAGCCATGCCGTTTTGGCCTACCATTTTTAACGCGAAAGATACAGGATCAGCAACATTCAGCTTTTCGTAAGAAACCATCCCTGTAAGAATACCGGAAACGGCAATATATAAAACTGTACAGATTAATAGAGAAGAAATGATTCCAATCGGCATGTTTCTCTTTGGATTCTTTACTTCTTCAGAAGCAGTGGCAATTACATCAAAACCAATGTATGCAAAGAAAACGGTCGCCGCACTTGTAATAATACCTTCAAAGCCAAATGGAGCAAATGGAGTCCAATTTTCCGGTTGCACATAGCCAATTCCGGCAGCGATAAATGCGAGAATAACCGCCAGCTTAAGGAATACCATTACATTATTGAAAGAGATGCTCTCTTTTACACCCCTGCTCACCAGTGCAGTTATCAATAATATGATCAGCACCGCTGGTAGATCAATAAGGCCGCCCTTTTCCATTCCAGGTGCAGAGCCCAGGCTGGCAGGGACATGAAAGCCAAATCCTGAAATCAGGGACTGGAAGTAAGCCGACCAACCGGTGGCTACAGCTGATATGGCAAGCACATATTCCAGCATTAAATCCCATCCTATTAAAAAAGCGGCAAGTTCACCAAGGGTAGCATAGCTATATGTGTATACGCTGCCTGAGACGGGTACCGCTGATGAAAATTCCGCATAGCAAAACGCTGCAAGAGCGCAGGCAATCCCTGCAATGATAAATGAGAGTGTAATCGCAGGACCGCCGCTTGTAGCAGCGACTACACCCGTAATAACAAAAATCCCCGTTCCGATTACACAGCCGACTCCAAGGAATATTAAGTCCCACAGTCCCATTGAACGGCTAAGCTCTTTGTTGTGGCTGGCAGCCACTAAGTCACTGATCGGCTTTTTCCGAAACAATTTATTCATACTAAATCCCCCTAAAAATTCGAAACAAAAAGAACTATCGAAAAATAGCACATAACTTGCAGTATATTGTCGTATTTTGTCGATGTCAACCCTCTATGCCCTTTAAAAATGTCTTTTGAGGAAGAAGATTGGAAAGCTGCATAACATAGATTCCCAACGCAGGCAGCACAAAGTGGATTTCAATCATCAGTTCATTAGTAATTTTATTTTCTATAGTAAATAAAATTACTAGAAATTGTCGAAGAAAATTGTTTGAAATTTCAAATAATTATCTCTACTATGAAGATATCTTGTGTCCAAAGATGACATAAAAAAATGGTCTTCTCTTAATCATCTGTAAGTTTCTCTTATGCACGCACAGGGAAATTCCTGCCGGCAAGGTCTGTTTAAAATGTCGACTTTTCCCTGAAAAACATATTTTTCCAACTTCTGAAACCTATGTCCTTTCTTCGCAATAAATACTGAAAAAGTCTTCTCACTGGCACTTTCTTTTTCATTAATTCCAAAAATCCTGTAGAGATAATAATTGATAAATACTCACTTTCAAAAACCCTAAAACTTTTTTAAAGGGGGTGGTATAAGTTTGTACATAGTTTTTATATATATTTTTATAGTTTTCTGAATGTTAAATGCTTTAAAAACTTTTTAAGGAGTGGACCATTATGGGATTATTCAAAAAAAATTTTTTCACAATCTTTTTAATCGCTCTTCTTTTATCAATGACAGCATGCGGCAGTAAATCTTCCGAGAATACAGCAAGCAGCAGTTCCAGCGGCAGCAATGATATCCAGGAATTGACGATTAAGCTGGCACATGAAGTAGCCGAAAATACTTCTCAGCACACAGGATCAATGGCATTTAAAGAATATATTGAAAAAGCATCTGAAGGGAAAATTAAAGTTCAAGTCTATCCGAATGGACAGCTATTCGGAGACAAAGATGTTCATCAGCAGTTAATAGCCAATAAT
Source organism: Peribacillus saganii (assembly GCF_003429095.1). GTDB lineage: Bacteria > Bacillota > Bacilli > Bacillales > DSM-1321 > Peribacillus > Peribacillus saganii. The sequence goes on along the minus strand of NZ_QVTE01000035.1, from coordinate 33,142 downwards.
ATTCAATTTACTCAGATAGATATGGCTAAACTTGTTGGGAACGACCCCCGCTTTAATATTCCTTCATTACCGTTTTTATTCAAGGGCGATGATGAGGCGATAAAATTTTGGGATAGTGATAAGGGTATGGAAATTATTCAGAGCTTAGAAAAGGATGGCATGTATGGCCTTGCTATGTGGCCGAATGGACCGAAACACCTTACAAACGATAAAAGACCTATTAAGAGCCCGAAAGATTTAAAAGGATTAAAATTCCGTACTCAAGGCGGACAAGTACTGGAAAAATTATTTTCTGCGGCTGAAGCAGGCTCAGTTTCAATGCCCTTCACTGAGCTGTACACTGCACTTCAGCAAGGAACAGTCGACGGCCAAACGAATACCTTTGTAAATATTGAATCAAAAAACTTTGACGAGGTTCAAAAATACTTAACCGTTTCTGGAGAAGCTCGCGTAGACTTGGTATTTTTTGCGAATAAAAAGTTTATGGATGATTTAAATGAACCTACACGCAAAATCATTGACGAAGGTATTAAAGCTGGGACTGAGAAAGCACGTCAGGCTTCAAAAGATATGAACATCGAAGCTCGTAAAAAATTGGAGGAAAGAGGAGAAATAGAAATATATGAACTTTCCAATGAAGAAAAAGAAGAATTCCGTAAGGTTTGGTCTCCTATTTATGATGAATTTACCCCGATAATCGGCGAAGAATATATCGAAGCAGCAAAACAAACAAACCAATAATGATAGATGGCAGGAAATGTGGAAAGGTGCGATAAGAAGTGAAAACGACGCAAAAAGAATTATTAACCTTTAGCATAGCAAGATTATCAGAATTAATTAAAAAGAAGAAAATATCGCCGACGGAAGTTGCCATACAGCTCTTAAAACGTATAAATGAAATCGATCCTAAAATTAATTCATTTATCACAATTGATAAAGAAGAAGTATTAGAACAGGCAAAAAGAGCAGATCAAGAAATTGAAAACGGCAATTATAAAGGCCCTCTTCACGGTGTACCTATTGGATTAAAAGACTTAATATACACTCAATCTCTTAAAACGACTATGGGCTCAGAAATTTATCAAAACTATGTACCTGATTATAATGCCACAGTAGTTGAAAAGCTGAAGGAAGCTGGGGCCATAATAGTTGGAAAATTAAACACACATCAGTTTGCTTATGGACCGACCGGAGATCGCTCCTTTTTTGGCCCGGTTCGAAATCCCCACAATACGCAAAAGATGACAGGAGGTTCCAGCAGCGGATCTGCAGCTGCTGTATCTGCTTGTCTCGCCTATGGCTCACTAGGTACAGACACAGGCGCATCGATAAGAGTTCCTGCTTCTTTTTGCGGAATTGTCGGAATGAAACCAACGTATGGGCTCGTAAGTAAACATGGAGTCTTCCCGCTTTCCATGACGCTTGATCATGTCGGCCCATTAACCAGAACAGTCACAGATAATGCAATTCTGTTAAATGTGATTGCTGGCTTCGATCAAAACGATCCGAATTCTATTCAAAAGGAGAGCCAGGATTTTTCCAGAGACATTGGAAAAGGTATTGAAGGCATGAAAATTGGAATACCAACCTCCTTTTATTTTGATGATATAGACGAAGAGGTTAGGCATGCAGTTGAAAAGGCGATTGAAGTAATGCGAGAATTGGGTGCAGTTATTCAATCTATTAATTTGCCTAATATAGAAAAAATATCGGAGTCCCATAAAGTGATTCTAAAAAGTGAAGCATATGCTGTTCATGAACAGCACTTAAAAGATTATCCAGATAATTGGGATGATGAAGTAAAGGAACGTTTATTAACAGCTCTTGATACAAAAGGGTATGAGTACGTTCAGGCACTGCAAATTCGTAAACTCGCTAAAAATGAGTTTAATCACGTGCTGGAAGATGTAGACGTGATTCTTACGCCAACATTGCCGATTTTGCCTCCTAAGATTAATGAACGCCATGTTAATATCGAAAAATATATAGGTCAGCATATTCGCTGGTCAATCACAAAATTAACAGCCCCTACCAATCTTAACGGTTTACCAAGCTTATCAGTACCGTGCGGCTTTTCCGCTGATGATATGCCAATTGGCATCCAGCTGATTGGCCGGGAATTTGATGAAGCCACACTATATCGTTTTGGTTATGCTTTGGAGCAAAAACTTGCCATTAATACAGCAAAATATGCAATAAACGAACGGAGTTAAACTTTGCTGCCCTCTATGTTTGCTATGTAGAGGGCTTATTTTTATTATGTTAGAATTCCAAAATTTGAAATCCATTAACGCACCTACATGTCTCAAAACAAGTACTTTCCGATCTCCGATCCAATTAAAGCTAGCAGTATCCCGCCACCGTAACTAATTAAATTATAAATAAAAAATTCTTTTTTTCTTTTATTTAAATAAAGTTGTACTCCTTCTAATTTAAACGTTGAGAATGTGGTAAAGGCTCCCATAAAACCTGTCCCCAAGAAAAGTATGGAGTTATTATTTAATCCGCTGCTTATTAACAATCCCAGTAAAAATGATCCAAGTAAGTTTATGGTTGCCGTTGCGATTGGTATACGAAAAGTGAACTTTTTATTGATGAACCGGCTAAATGAAAAACGTGCTATCGCTCCCAAGAAACCTCCAATACCAACTACCCATAATTCAAAAAATGTCATAAGCTTTTTTCCTCTTTTCCCACAATAAACCCTAAACGGCTCATAATTAATCCCCCAGACAAACTAACCATGACATATAAAACACCTAATTGCGGATCACTACTTTTTAACAAATGGACTGTCTCAACGCTCAAAGTTGAAAACGTAGTAAATGAACCGACAAATCCTGTAGCTATGGCAGTTTTAAAATGTGCAGGAAATGAAATTTTTTTAAAAACCACTGTAGTAAACCAACTCAAAAGAAAACATCCTAAGAGGTTAACAATCAGAGTAGAAATCGGAAAAACTGTACTTTTTTCAGAAAATACTATTCCTATGAAATTCCTTAATACAGCACCAATAAAACCAGCTAAACCTACCAAAACATAAACCATTTACTGTCTTTCCTCCTCAAAAACAAATGACCCCTGCCAGCATCGTTACCAGCAGGAGCCATTAGCCATAAACCATTAAGGGTGAACTTTCTTCATCACCTATTATTGCCATTATTATATTGAAATTTTCTATAAAAAGAAAGAATATTTATGAAACTTATCCTTTTTCGGGGTTAGCGGAAAACTGCTTCGGCTATTACTAAGCTTTTCATCCTGATCCCAGCAAATCAACATTAATCCAGTGGAATGAGCATAAATCCACGTTCAAACAGTTGCTGTCAGGATATCACAGTGAAGTGTAATCGCTGCTTCAGCCCTGTTAAAAAAGAAAGCATGCTATGGACAGCCGTTTTTGTGGTCATCTCTCCTCTGTCTTTGTATGGATCCAGACAAACGATGTCCATCGCTTTAACTTTTGTGCATTTACCAGTGTGATAAACAGCCTCAAACAATTCATCGCTCCGCATGCCGCCTGGAGTTGAAGCTGGCACACCCGGTCCGTAGCTACAATCGAGAACATCCATATCTAATGTGAAATAGATCGTATCGACTTTTTGACTTAGCTCCTCCAACACCTGATTAATTGTCGTTTCAATTCCGTTTTTACGGAATTCCCGCATCGTTATATAATTTAAACCGATTTCATCGGCATACATTTTTAATGAACGCGCATTGAAAAAACCGTGAAGCCCTAAATTATAGACATCCTCTCCTTTTATAACCCCACTTTCGATCAAATTACGGATTGGTGTGCCATTGGTAGGGCCATTATCCGATAAATTCCTCAAATCAAAATGAGTGTCGAGCTGAAGGATCCCAATTCGTTCACTGGAATGAACAGTTTGCATCCCCTTTACAAGCATTGCAGTAATCGAGTGATCTCCGCCCATAACGACTGGAACAACTTGCGGGTGAACGGTTCGTATACTGATCATTGCTTCTTTAATATTTCTGTGGCACACTTCAATATTTGTTACATGCTGACGCACATCTCCAAGGTCGACCACGTTTAAATCCGATAAATCTTCATCATGGTCCAAATTATATGTGGTAAAGTATTTCCAGGCTCTTCGTAAGGCATCTGGATTTTCACTGGCAGCCGACGCTGAAATGGATGAACGGGATAATGGAACACCAAGGATCGCCGCATGAAAGTGTGACCAATCAACTTTGTCTAAATTACGAGGGTCAAGGGTCTGAATCCACTCATTTACTTTCGGTTCTTCAATTGTCATACTTCTGTCCCAACTAAACGCTGGAGGCTTTAGCTGCGGGTACGGGTATTGTTGCAAACCAATCTCCCCCTATTAACAACTACTTCACCGTTTTTAATTACACTGTGTACATGATTTACGCCATAGCGATATTGAAGGTCCATATAATTATTCACATCAAAAATGGTCACATCGGCTTTTTTCCCTTTTTCAAGACTGCCAATTTCATTTGCCCTGTTAATCGCATGTGCGGCATTTATTGTGCAAGCTGTAAGGACTTCCGCGGGGGTCATTCCCATTCTCAAACAGCCAAGGTTCATGACAAGAGGCATGGAAACGGTCGGAGAAGATCCCGGATTACAATCGGTAGATAGTGCCACAGGTACACCGGCGTCAATCATTTTTCGTCCATTCGCAGATTCGGCCATCAAAAAGAAAGCTGTTCCTGGAAGAAGTACAGCAATAACTCCTTTCTCTGCCAATGCCTTTATTCCTTTATCGGACGCCTTTAAAAGATGTTCAGCAGAGATGGCTCCAATGGAGGCTGCCAGTTCAGCACCTTCAAATGGCTCAATTTCATCAGCGTGAACTTTTGGTGTTAGGCCGTGTTTTAATCCGGCTTCTAATATCCGTTTTGACTGCTCCGGTGTAAATACGCCCCGCTCACAAAATACATCATTAAATTCAGCAAGCTTTAATCGGGCCACTTCCGGAATCATCTCATTGATCACATAATCTACGAAATCGTCCGGGTTCTTTTTATATTCAGAAGGAACAGCATGGGCACCCATAAATGTACTAATGATATCGATTGGATGTTTTTCATCAAGCTTTCTTGCTACTTCCAGCTGTTTTATTTCATGTTCAAGAGAAAGACCGTATCCACTTTTTGCTTCGATTGTTGTAACGCCGTGCAGCAAGAATTGATCGAGGCGTTTTCTGCTTTCCTTAAAAAGCGTTTGATGGCTGGCCTCTCTTGTCGCTGAAGTGGTAGCATGGATACCTCCTCCATTATTCATGATTTCCATATACGTAGCACCCTGCAAACGCATGCCGAACTCTTTCTCACGGCTTCCGGCAAAAACTAGATGTGTATGCGGATCGACAAGACCAGGTGTAACAAGCTTTCCCGTCGCATCGAAAATATCCGCTTCTTGCAGACGGTTTATATAAAGTTCTGCCGCTTCTTCATCGCTGCCGACAAACTGGATAACACCATCTTCAATCCATATGCTGCCGTTTGCGAGAATTTGAATCTGATCCATTTCCTTTCCGGCAAGAGGCTTGCTGCTGCTTCCTTCAAGCGTAACAATCTGGTTTGCATTCCGGATAAATATTGGTTTTTTAATAATAGGTCTCTCCTTTTCGGTACATTCGGCTTGAACTGTAGTTGATAAAAGCAAGAAGATCAATGATTTGATTGGTTAACAGGGCATCTGTAATACACCTGTTGAAGCAATAACTTTAAACAGCCTTCTCCTTGCTTTTATTGTCTTCCTCTCAATCTTTCAGCATTGGGATTTGAATGCCATTGTCTTTTGCTGTTTGAATTGCGAGGCTATAGCCCGCATCGGCATGGCGAACAATCCCCATTCCAGGATCAGTTGTAAGCACGCGCTCCAGTCGTTTTTCAGCTTCCTTGGTACCATCCGCTACAATTACCATCCCAGCGTGAATCGAATAGCCCATACCGACACCACCTCCATGGTGCAGAGACACCCAGCTTGCTCCTCCAATGCTGTTAATAAGCGCGTTCAATATTGGCCAGTCTGCCACCGCATCACTTCCGTCCTTCATAGCTTCCGTTTCACGGTTTGGAGAAGCTACAGAGCCGGAGTCCAAGTGGTCACGTCCAATAACAATTGGCGCTTTAAGTTCACCGTTTGCAACCATGTCATTAATAATTTTCCCAAACCTTGCGCGCTCTCCGTAGCCAAGCCAGCAAATTCTGGCTGGCAGGCCTTGAAACTCTATCCGTTCTTGAGCCATTTTAATCCAGTTGCAAAGATGTTTATTGTAGCTAAATTCCCGCAAAATCACTTCATCTGTTTTTCTTATGTCTTCAGGATCGCCAGACAGCGCTGCCCAGCGAAACGGTCCTTTTCCCTCACAAAATTGCGGACGAATATACTCTGAAACAAAACCAGGGAAGTTAAAGGCATTTTCGACCCCTTCATCTTTGGCAATCTGACGGATATTATTGCCGTAGTCAAAGGTAATGGCTCCTTGTTCTTGCATCTTCAACATTGCACGCACATGCTCCGCAATGCTATTTTTTGATTTCACTTCATATACTTTCGGATCGATGTTACGGAGCTTATCAGCTTCCTCTATACTCATCCCAATGGGAATATAACCATTAATTGGATCATGCGAAGATGTTTGGTCTGTAAGTATGTCAGGAATAAATCCTTTCTCAATCATTGAGTTTAATACTTCCGGGGCATTGCCGAGAAGTCCGATTGAAATAGCCCTTTTATCGCGTTTTGCATCAAGGGCCATGTTGATCGCTTCAACCAGATCCACAGTCATGACATCAAGGTATTTCGTGTCCAAACGGCGCTGAATCCGGCTCTTGTCTACTTCAATGTTAATGCTGACACCCCCGTTTAAGGATACAGCGAGCGGCTGGGCGCCCCCCATCCCCCCAAGTCCGGCAGTCACTGTAACCGTTCCTGCCAATGAGCCGTTAAAATGCTTTCGTGCACATTCGGCAAATGTTTCATACGTTCCTTGGACTATTCCCTGGCTGCCTATATAAATCCAGCTTCCAGCAGTCATTTGCCCGTACATCATTAATCCCTTTTTATCTAATTCGTGAAAATGATCCCAGTTTGCCCATGCAGGCACTAAATTAGAATTTGCAATTAATACTCTAGGAGCGTCAGTATGTGTACGGAATACCGCAACCGGCTTCCCGGATTGAATGAGCATCGTCTCATCATTTTCTAAGTTTTTGAGAGTCTCAACAATAGCATCAAAACTCTCCCAGTTACGGGCCGCCTTGCCTAACCCACCGTACACGACAAGATCTTCCGGCCGTTCCGCAACATTAGGATCTAAGTTATTGTACAGCATCCGTAACGCCGCTTCCTGTATCCAACCCTTTGTGTGGAGATCGGTTCCATTATAGTTTTGAATAATCCTTTTTCCTTTTTGATTAACCGCCATAGTTACACCCGCTTTTAGATTTTTTGAATGTTAAACCCCATACAAACTGGAATACTTATTTCTCTATCTAAAGTGTAGAAAAGAAATGCAAATAAGAATAGATGACGTTTTTTCGAATTTTCGCACTTATTTTAGAATTAAATTTTTATAGAAAGCGTTCACAATAAAAAAAGCAAATAATTTTAGGTTTATGTTTTTTTTTTAGATTTCGAAAAGAATTTCTCTTTTTCTACCAAAGACTCTGTTAAAATTGCCTGTGGATTTCCGCCTAGTTATGGTTCGGGAGCCTCCTCAGCGCTTGCGGGGTCTCCCTTGAGCCGCTTTTCCCGAAGGAGTCCGCGCCTTCCACTCCATTCAACAAAGTGTCAAAAACAATGAGCTTTCACATAGCCTTACCAAAAAAAATAGATGTGCGCTAACACATCAACAATTTAACCCTTATGATTACGGTAAGATCGAGGGGTGATTCCCATTTTCCCCTTAAACACCTTGCTAAAATAATTGGCATTAATAAAACCTGTTTTTTCAGCTATTTCCTGTACCGATATTTTTGTATCAAGCAGGAGCCGCTGTGCCTCTTTGATACGGATAGCTGTTAATAGCTGGCGAAATGAACTTCCCTGTCTTTTTGTCACAAGTGAGCTAAAATATGCCGGACTCCGGCCAACATGGCTCGCGACATCCTCGAGCCTTAAGTCGGGATTGTGATAATGTCCTTCAATGTAAAGGATCGCCTGCTCAATAATGTCTTTGCGGGAAACATCTTTATGCCTTTTTGCCTGTTCAAAGACTTCGAACAAATACAGTAAAAACTCTTGGACAATTCGGTAGAGAATTGGATTATATAAGATCGTTTCAAATACTTGATGATATCGGACTTCAATTGTCCCTTCATCAAGATTATGGGATTTCATAAACCGGCGCACTTGTGCTAATATGCTCGTCAATCGTGTACGCAGCAAACCCGGCTCTGGATATGGTTCTGTCAAGTTTAAGAATTCCTGGTACATCCAATGCTTTAGTTTATCCCTATCAGCATCATTCAACATATTAATCCATTCCCTTTGTTCAGAAGGCGTTAAAAAGGGGTCGATTATTACCCAATTGACCTTTTCTTCAATAACCGAAAGCTGCCGATATCCTTTAAAAAAGCGAATTTCTAATGCCTGCCTTGCATGGAGGTATTTTTCATTAAGCGAAAGGGATGGGTTATTTGTATCATATAAAACGAGAGACAGCGGTTCGGAATACCGTTCTTCCCACTCTGTTAAAATTCGGTTTCCAATATGCTTTAAATGCTTCAGGGGGTACCTTAAGTCAAATATAAAAACACAAACAATCATATTGCTTAACGGCAGCAAAACAGGCGGGTTATGGAAAGGATACTCCTGCAGGAAAGAAAGGAGAAGCGTTTGTTTTTTTGGATTTTCCAGCTGCATAAGTAGAAGCCGGCTGTGGGTGCTGGCGGTTTCATGAGGCAGAAATAATGATCGGTAGGAGACCGCGCTTTGTGTATTCAATATATTATCCGGGTAATGTTTCTCTTTGGTTTTAATAAGGCTCTTATAGCACTTGTTTAATACTTGCTTCATGTAGTCAGGTGATTTATGTTTTACCCAGAGGTCATAAGCATGGAGTTCAATTCCCTGAATCGCTCTTTCAAAAGTTGCTTCTGCTGTCATTACAATCACCTTTTGAATGTAACGTTTAGTCAATTCCCTAAAGTTATCCCACTGATCCTTTGGAATCATATCAATTTCAATACAAACGACATCCGGAATCTCCGTTTCCATAATTTGAAAAAGAGCAGCAACCGACCCCGCAAGCAAAACTTTATCAAATGGAATAGCATACGAAGAAACAAGCCAAGAAATTCCTGCACGTTCATTATGATCCCTATCCGCAATTAATAGCTTTGTCACGCCAATGCTCCTTTCGAGTTTTGTTTTCTCAACCGGTATCTTCAACAGATAGCTAAGTCATCAATTCCTTTAAAAAGAAAAAACCCGCGTTTATTTTTCCGTGGGTTTTGAGATAAAATTTTTCTAGCAGTTTCATGATTAAGTAACTTTTGTAAACGCCAGCCCCTTCTCCTTCATTAAAAATTGAAGAGCAGTTTTAAAGGATGAGAATGCATTCAATTCTTTTACAAAAGGTAATTCGGACCTGACCAGCTCCTGGGCAAAAAGAGGAGTAAAGCCAACAATAAGAACTTGAATACCCATTAACTTTAAAGATGAAGTTAAACTCTCAATGTACCTTACAAGAATGACCAGGTTTTCAACCTCTTTAAGGGTAATAGCAGAAAAATCAAGAATAACAGAGTCTATATTTACGTTATTTACATAATTTAATATCTTTGGAATAACTAAATCAAACCGGCTTACAGAAACTTCGCCTGAAACTGGTATTAAAATTGTGTCTGGTATTATGGAAGGTATTATCGGAACCGAAACATTTTGAACTAAAGTTTCTAATTCATTTACTTGCTGAGTTAATTCCTTAATTTTTTCTTGCAGTAATTCTTCCTCGTTTTTATCCATATAAACCTCACTCATATGACATATACCGTAAGTATATACCCTTTTTTATAACTAGTGTACAGTTTATGGAAAAAACACTTTTTCTAAGCAACCTTAATAGGCAATGGATAATCGTGGTCAATCCACAGTCCATTGCCCGATAACATTTTATAACAGCTTAATTTCGTTATACATTCAACATTTCTGACTCTTATCCCCTATATTTTAGAGCTAATCCTTTTAAGAAATTCCTGGCGTATTTATCACCGCATTCTTTATAATTCTTATGGCCTTTTTTCCTTAATAAAGCACTTAGTTCTCCTTTTGTAATAACGACTCCTGCTTTTTCCAATATATCAATCATATCCTCACTCGTTAGTGCTAGTGCTATTTTCAATTTCTTTAGAACCATATTATTAATACTTTCATTACTCTTTAAAGGTAGTTCCTGGCTAATAGGCTGTTCTGGTTTTTGATCTTGTTTTCCTCTTTTAAAAATAATAAAGCCATTGAAAAATGACTCTAACATACTATTATTGCATTTTATATTTTCTGTAGTTTCGGCCCTCTCACCATCATTATCATTTGATTTTGTGAGTATCTGCAGCACTTCTGTTTTTGTTAATTCAATGCCCCCAAGTTTAAATATCTCTACCATATCTGTATTTTTTATATCTAGAGCATACCTCAATCTAATTAATATATCATTATTTTCCATATAGACCTCCTAAAGCATTGCCTTGTTCATTTCAATTCTTTTAAACCAAGATTTTAAGTCCGAGTATCCAGGACAGATATTCGGACTCGTCATACCTTCTATTTTTTTTCAAGCGAAACACAGCACTCAATATGGGAAGTCTGCGGGAACATATCAACAGGCTGAATATACTCCACTTTATACAGTTTGCTCAATGTCTGCAAATCCCTGGCCAGTGTGGATGGATTGCAGGATACATAAACAACTTTTTTTGGTTTTGCTTTAAGGATTGTCTGCAGCAGTCCGTCGTCACACCCTGTCCTTGGGGGGTCAATTACAATTACGTGCGGTTTCCAGCCTTCTTTTATCCATTTCGGTACAATCTGTTCTGCTTTACCTACTTCGTATGAAACGTTGCTGCGGTTATGGCGGGCAGCGTTTTTCCGTGCGTCAGTAATGGATTCCTTAATGATATCCATACCTCGGACTTCTTTTGCCTCACCAGATAGCCAAAGTCCAATTGTTCCAACACCGCAATAGGCGTCCACTACCTTTTCCTTTCCCGTTAGTGCGGCTGCCTTTTTTACCTCATCATACAGCTTTACTGTTTGTATAGGGTTCAGCTGGAAGAAAGTACGGGCAGACAGCTCGTACGACAGGTCGCCAAGCGTTTCATTAATTACCTGCTCTCCGGCTAGATGGACTGTTTTCTCACCAAATATCAATGATGTATGTTTGTCGTTTACATTTTGGACGAGTGATTTTACTTCTGGCAGCTGCTCTTTGATAGCCTGGATCAGTCTTTCTTTCTTAGGTAGCTCCTCTGTGCTTGTTACAATTACAACCTGAACCTCTCCTGTCTGGAAACCAACTCTGGTAATTACTGTCCGGACAACGCCCTTTTTCTTTTTCTCATTATAGATGGAAATGTTTAGATCCTTTAATATTTTCTTTATGGCTGTTGTTGCCCTGTTACTGGAGGCATGCTGGACAGCACAGTTCGGAATATCAATCAGGTTATGGGAATTAAGTCCGTATAAGCCGGCAATAACATTGCCTTCTCTAAGGCCCACTTGGAACTGGCTTTTATTGCGATAGTTCCAGGGATCCTTCATTCCGATTGTTTCTCTGATATCAAGAGAATCAATTGGAAAATTAGTATGGCGTTCCATGGATTGAATGACAATATCACGCTTTTCCACAAGCTGCCTGCTGTAACGTAAATGCTGAAGCTGGCATCCGCCACATTCCTCAAAAACCGGGCATGGCGGCGCGACACGATCGGGTGATTGCTTGCGGATATTTTTAATTTTTGCCTCAGTAAATTTAGGGTTTACTTTAGTTGCTAGGGCGACAATTTCTTCTCCTGGCAGTGCACCGGGAACAAAGACGACCTTTCTTTTAAAATAGCCTACGCCTTCTCCATTAATACCAAGGCGCTTTATGGTCAATGGGAAGCTTTGGTTTACTTCCAAAGACGCTTCTTGCTGTTTGTTCATTTTCTCTCACTCCATTTTTCAATGCTTCTCCATAAATGGAGGAAGCATAGCTTAAGAATGGTGACCATTTTTTGTATAGACTTCCATTTCTGTGATAGTTGGCTTCTGCGGTAGGCCATATAATTGTTTTAACGCGTTTTGGAGGCCGGTATCTGCCGTAGGAAATAAGTTTGGCCTGCCCAATCCGAATGTCGAGAACCAGGTCAAAGCTATAGTCCTTGGACCTTCAGTGTATCAGCCCACATCTTGCTCCTTCCTCCCTGCGCTTCCCGTATTATAGCATGTTTTTTTTGAAAGTCGCAGGTTATGACAACGGTGAGTTTGATAAAATGCAAACCTTGCCATTATATATTAATGGCCAAAAAACCCCGTCTTCCGACAAGGTTTTACATTTATTGGTTTACCTTATTGTTAGGTTTTTTAGAGTTCATTAGATCATCAATGCTTTTAAAATGATAGCCCTGTTTTTTTAAATCAACGATGATCGATTCCAAGGCTTCGGCATTATCCTTAGAGATAGTATGAAGAAGCAGAATGGCGCCTGGATGGATTTGTTTCATCACCTGATCATGAGCAAATTGCGGACCTCTTTGTCGGTCTACATACCAATCAACATATGCAAGAGACCAGAAGACATGGGTGTAGCCGAGCCTTTTAGCTACTGCCATAGTCCGTTCGCTGAAAATACCGCGGGGCGGACGCAAATAAGCCATATTCTTTTGCCCGGTCAGGCGTTCGGTTTCCTCCTTGATCAATGCTAATTCCTTCTCGATCTGTGCATCCGATATCTGGGTCATGTCAGGGTGAGACCAAGAATGATTCCCGATACTATGTCCTTCTTTAACCATCTGTTTGGTGATGTCTGAAGCACTATCAAGATAATGCCCTGTAACAAAAAATGTGGCGGGTACGTTATGTTTTTTTAGGACTGCTAAAATTTGTTTTGTGTATCCATTTTCATATCCATTATCAAATGTAAGGTAAATATCCTTTTTTGATGGATCGCCTTTGTAAACCGCTCCATGCTTCTCTAGTATCCGTTCGTAGAAAGATCCCGCATCTGCAGGCTGCCCATTGCTGCTTTTTTTAAACCCCCAATGAAGCGAGGCATTGGAAGGCTCTGCTGCTGTATGAACAGATATCATCATGCATATGATAATCGATAATGGAATAAGTAATAATTTCTTCATTATGTTCCTCCTGCATATTGTATTAACAATAGTTTGTGGCGGCAGAAGAAAAATATCCTATCCATTGATAGCAGTTTCTGGATAGAACGGACAAGGACAGTGGCGAGCATAAAAAAAACGGCAGGCCTTTTATAAGCGGCCTGCCAAATTGCTGCTTTCCTGAATTACTTAACTTTAAGGAGAAAGAACAGCAGTTATTTAAATACCGGCTCTTTGAAGGCGGCCAGCTTTTCTAATGAAGATTGTGCAACATCCTTATGAAGGCTGTTTCCATGAGAATCCATTGTTACAACTGCGGTAAATTTCTCAACCTTAAGATGCCACATGGCTTCTGGAATTCCAAACTCCATAAAATTGACACCTTCAACCGATTTGATGCAGTCTGCATAATATTGCGCAGCTCCACCGATAGCGTTGAGGTAAACACCACCATGTTCGGCAAGGGCAGCTAATGTTTTTGGACCCATTCCGCCTTTACCGATAACAGCTCGGATTCCAAACTTTTTCATGATATCGCCTTGATATGGCTCTTCACGGATACTTGTTGTCGGCCCGGCAGCTTTTACATGCCATTTGCCTTCCTGATCCTTCAGCATAACAGGACCACAGTGGTAGATGACTTGTCCGTTAAGATCGATAGGTGCGTCATTCTCCGATAGATGTTTATGGATTGCGTCCCGGCCTGTATACATCATACCGTTAATATGGACAACATCTCCAACCTTCAGGCTGCGGATTTGCTCTTCAGTAATAGGTGCCTCCAGTGTTACCTCACGGCTTGCAGCTTCTGTTGCCGCAGCTGTTTCAGCGACTGCCGTTTCCAGCTCTTTTTCTGCTGCAAAATCAATTTTTTCCCCATCCTGGTATTGCCATTCCATAATTTCACCAGTTTCAGGGTTTATGTTTACTCCTAATCTGCGGAATGCCCAGCAATTGTAAGCTACAGAAACAAAGAAGCTTGCAGGGATACGGTGCATGACGCCTATTTTACAGCCAAGCAAAGTTGTTTCGCCTCCAAATCCCATCGTTCCAATTCCCAATTTATTTGCGTTTTCCATAATATATTCTTCAAGTTTACGAAGATCTTCATTCGGATTCACATCTTCAGCGCTGCGGAACAGCTGCTCCTTTGCTAAATCATACCCTGATGAACGGTCTCCTCCAATTCCCACACCGATGAAACCGGCACTGCAGCCCTGTCCCTGTGCCTGGTACACGGAATGAAGGATACATTTGCGGATGCCATCAAGATCGCGTCCTGCCTTGCCAAGACCTTCAAGCTCACATGGCAAGCTATATTGAATATTTTTATTTTCACAGCCTCCGCCTTTTAATATTAAGCGGATATCAATATAATCTTTTTCCCACTGGTCAAATTTCATAACGGGCAGGCCAAGACCCAAGTTATCCCCGCTGTTTTTTCCTGTTAAAGAATCCACAGAGTTAGGACGCATTTTGCCGTCTGTTGTTGCCTGAACCATTGCCTTTTTAATTGCTTCCTTAATTTCAAGCTGGTTCACGCCTACTGGAGTTTTGATTTTGAAAGTTGGCAGCCCTGTATCCTGACAAATCGGTGAAACATTGTCGTCCGCCATAGAAATATTGTTGGTTATAGTCGCAAGGCTCATCGCCGCCCTGGTCCCGGCATTCTCTTTTTCCTTCGCAGACTTAATAGCTCTGCGGACATCCTTTGGCAGATTAGTCGACGTTTCTACAATCAGCTTATACATGCTTTCTTGCAGTTTTTCCATGTTCATCCCTTTTGGTTCCCCCTATTGAAATAAAATGACAGGTTTTATAATTTTTTAAATATAAAGTCAATCAACATGTTTCATTATACTCCTTGTGGTCTATTTGGAAAAGGGCTGATTGCAAACGATTACAGCAGGATTGGTATTTCTTCTAATCTTTACTTTTAGCCAATATAATTAATAAGAAAGCGCAAGCGCTCTGGTAGCCCCAACAAGCATAAGACAAGCAATGACAGAAAGCGTTTTTTGCCTTCTGAAGTGATTAGGCTTAATGACCAGAGTTGTGACGGCACTTGGTCACAACATTCGATCCGACTAAAAACTCCACGTCCTGCGGCGACGTCGGCTAGCACATCGTGTGTCTTCAGGGCTTGGAGCTGGAGCTAGATATCACAGAAAAGCGCAAACGCCCTTGTAGAGGAACATCGACGCCAGCACATACTCATAAAGCTGCCTCTTTGTTTCGTGCGATATCTTGCTGCCTTAGAGTTCCTTGTCCTGTGCGACGTCGGAAAGTTATACTTTCTTAAAAGTAAAAAAAGAGCCCTATCCGGACTCCTATTGATCTGGCCTTTTCTTAAATTGTTCTACTTTCATTTCCATTTCATCAATGATAGCTAATAAACGGTCAATATCCTCTAGTTCCGCTTCATCGGGATCAATACTATCAAGAACTTCTGCAAACATAGTCAGACGTTCCTTCAAATACTTCATTTGATCGTCTTTGTTATAAATCGCTTTACCCAATACATTCACCACTTTCACTGTAATCTAAATATTAATTTTAGGCAGTATCCTTTATACAACTTACTTTATGGTACCTAATACCCCAAAAAACTGCAATCTTCCAGGCTGGTGGATGCTCTTATTCAATTAAAAATCATGTTCACTTTTATTGACAACAGCGAGACAGTTTCCCATAATTATTGAGTGCTTAGCACAGAAGGAGTTTTTTGATGACCATTCAAAAAGTTAAACCAAAAATTATTTCTCCCGATTTTGATCCTTGGGAAGCATATATGGATATTGAAGAACATGGCGAGCTTACCCTGTCAAATGTGGAATTTACAACAACTACGCTTTGCAATATGCGCTGTGAGCATTGTGCAGTAGGATATACACTGCAGCCAAAGGACCCATCGGCATTGCCGATTGAACTAATTCTTAAGCGGCTGGACGAGGTCTCCCATCTAAAAACTTTAAGTATTACAGGCGGGGAACCAATGCTTTCCAACAAGCAGGTACAAAATTATGTATTGCCGCTGCTTAAATATGCGAATGGGCGAGGAGTCCGCACACAAATCAATTCTAACCTAACGCTTGACTTGGAACGATATAAAGAAATCATTCCTTATCTTGATGTACTGCATATTTCTCACAATTGGGGAACGGAGGATGATTTTATTGATGGCGGTTTTGCGATGATGGACCGTAAGCCAACTCGTGAACAAAGGAAGCAGCTCTTTACCAGGATGATAGAAAATTCACGTGCATTGTCTGAATCAGGCGTGCTGGTATCTGCAGAAACGATGCTTAATAAAAGAACCGTGCCGCATCTGGAACATATCCACCGGCAAATTGTTGAAGAAATGGGCTGCAAACGGCATGAAATTCATCCTATGTACCCAAGTGATTTCGCGTCAGGCCTGGAGACACTTTCGCTAGATGAAATTCGGGAAGCTATTACGTACTTACTTGAAATACGCGATCCTGATACGTGGATGCTCTTTGGCACGCTGCCTTTTTATCCATGCAGCAGCAACCTTAATGATAGAACACTTTTGCAGAAACTTTATTCTGCCAAAAATGTGACCGTCCGCAATGATCCTGACGGCAGGTCACGCTTGAATGTAAACATTTTTACCGGTGATGTTATAGTAACGGACTTTGGGGATGCCCCTTCGCTTGGAAATATTATTGATCACCCGCTTTCTCAATCTTATGAAACATGGATGAACTCAAGTCTTGCAGGGCAATTAAATTGCCATTGCCCTTCTGTAAAATGCCTTGGACCAAATGTTCTTGTCAAAAACGCGTATTATCCAGCAGTAAACTTCCGGGAAAACAAATCCTATCTCTAAAGTATTAGCCATAATGATTAATAGCAAAGCTTTACCATTAATAGGGAGTAATCACTCTCTTTTTTTTCATATAAAAACCGAAGATAAAGCGAGAACATTTAAGCAACAGGATACCTGCTAAACACAAAAGCGCGGGCGCTTGGTTAGCACGACAGCACATCCTTAAAGGGGGAGGACAGCAAAATACGCCATCCTCACAAAGCTGTCGCTTAGTTTCATGCTATGTTTTGCGGCCGTATAAATTCCTTTTTTGTCGGGGCTTTATTTTTCTTCCAAAAAAAGCGGCTGGTCGCTGAGCTGGGAATGGAACCAATATATTTGGTACCCCACAACTAATTGCCTAAAGCAATAAATAACCCGTACCACTACGAATTGTGATTACGGGTTATATTGGGTTGCTGGGTTTACTTACTCGTGGACTTCTTTGTCAAGGTGATACAGTGATTCTTATTTAGGCTGTCCGGCAACCATAAAACTAAACGATAGATGGTCTTGAATTGGAATCCACGCCCCAATGCCCTGGGAAGTTACATTCTTGACCATTATGGAACGTTTTTTTCCCTTAAGCTTTAAGTAAACTTCCCCGTACGTAACCTTCCCTTTTTCGTTGACTGCAGGTGCGTGGGCATACAAGTAGCCCAGCCTGTTTGGGGGAATATTATATATTTGGTCCTTCTTTGTGCCTGCACCGATATGTGTCTCAAATGATAAAGGCAATCTCGACTTTTCTGCAGCCTTGGCTATCATCATTTTTTGCACATCGTCAGTAGCAGGTATTTTAGCAGTCAGACCCCCCCGGACAGTTTTCTGCGCTTCCTGAACAAATTTGATTTTTACTGGAGAATTTCCTCCCCTGTTATCAAAGTAATTCGTGTTGACCCGCTGGTATTCCCAATTAGATGTTGTTTCAGTTGACTCATAGCTTAGTGCCCAGTGCCCCAGGTAAATCGTAGCTCGATAGCCAAAAGAAAAGGGTGAGCTTGAAATGGCTGATTCATTGAGGATATGGATGAGCTTTGGGTTGTCGATTTTCACATTTGATGAATCAATTAGCTGCTGGGCCAGTTCGCCTGGCTGCAGATACGGCATATCCTGCATTGCATTTGGATACGTATTTTCCTTTGCAATGTTCGAAACCGACGGCGGAAGTGAAGCGGCAAATGCCCCCTTATTTCCTGAAGCTTTAACTGCCTGAGAATTGATATTGTTAGATGGAAAAACAAACATCAGTCCGGTTATTGCTAACAGCAATAGTTTCTTTCTCATGATGCGGCACTCCTTTATTTGATGTAGAATCTGCGTATCACAACCAAAACCAATTGTCTTTCCTAGCTTTTACGGAAGGAACCCAAACTATGCATTTCAACAGAAGCCCCGCCGATAGGCTGTTTTATTTAATCAATTTCTTATAAAATGCTTCAATTCCGGGAAAAAACCACTGTACTATCGGTCCGATTGAAAATGTTATGATAAGAGTACCAATACCAATCGGCCCTTTGACCATGAAAGCAAATATAAGTGCAGTTAATTCACCTGCTGTTTTGGCAAGCATCAAGCTTATATTGAACCTTTTATGGATCGCGATCATTAATTTGTCGATTGGATTTGCGGCAAATTGCGGCTGAAGATAAACACAAATCCCGAATGAAAGAATAATAATCCCCATTGCCAAAGTAGCTAGCCTAAAAACATTTCCCGCGGGTTCCCAATGTGAAAGAACAATAAGGAGCCAGAAATCAATGCTTAATCCTACAACTACAATAGTTCCGAGTGCTAAAAATTCGGGTGTCTTTTTTAACAAATAAGCATTAATGAACATTAACATAGTCCCTGTTACCATGATCCACGTGCCAATGGTCATCCCAAATAGCTTAGTTAGCCCTACATGTAGCGCATCCCAGGCACCCGTTCCAATACCGGCCTTAATTGTCAAACTCACTCCCAGTGTCAATATGAAAATGCCGATTAAAAAAAAGCTAATCCTAATAGTCTTCATTGTAATTTCCTCGATTTCTAATCAAATTCACAATAAAAATGTAACATTATTGTAATGTTCTGAATATTTACTTTTTTACCCTTTTCCTTTATACTGAAGGTACATTAACAAAAAGGAGGCGAAATCATCTCCACCATTACTGCATGATCGGGAGGAATGTATATCGGTTGAACTTCCAAAAAGATGAGAGCATTGGTCCGAATATACTTAAGGTTTCGCCCTATATACATTTGGAAAGGAAGGTGACAATTCAGAATAATTTTAATTCCTATAAGAATTATAATAATTTTGGACTCACGTATGTTATATAATTTTCATTTAGTAAAATAAAATGACTCTGCAAACAATTATGCAGAGTCATTTTTTAGTGGTTCAATTTAATACACCTAATTTTATCAGATTAAATAAAAGCCTATTCCCATAATAAAGTATGCGGCTAGGAGAGTTAACCCTTCAAACCAGTTCGTTTCTCCATCATTTGAAATAACGATGATCAATAATACCGACGAAACCATTGCAATCAGTTCTGGTAGTGTGAAGACGAGAGGCATGGCCGTTGGGAAGAGCAGAGAAACCAAAACTAGTACCGGAGCAACAAACATTGCAATCTGGAGCGTTGAGCCAATTGCAATTTCAACTGCAATATCCATTTTATTCTTAACAGCCATAATTATCGCTGAGGCATGCTCTGCTGCATTACCTACAATGGCGACTACAATTACCCCTATGAATAGTTCAGTCCACCCAAACGTTTCACCAACTTCATGAAAGGTATGAACTAAATTCTCAGATACATAAGCAACAGCTACCGTCGCGGCTGCCAGAATAGTAAGGGCAATCTTCTTGTTCCATTCGGGCTCTTCATGACGGCCTTCAGCGCCACCTTCATTAGATTGATACACACCGCGGTGGGAAACCAGCTTGAAAAACAATGCGGCCAGATATAACGCTATTAGAATAATGGAAATACCAACACTTAATGAAATAGTTTCCGATTCACTCATTGTCTGTGCAAATACTTCAGGTATAACGAAGGCTACTACAACTCCAAACATGAGCAGACCCGCATTGTGCCTCGCATCATATACATTAAACTTTTGCCTCTTGAATTTTAATCCTCCCATAAAAAAGGAAAGACCGCCTACAAGCAGCAGGTTACCAATAACAGATCCTGTTAATGAGGCTAGCACCACTTCAATAAGCCCCGCTTTTATGGCAAAGATTGAAATGATTAGCTCAACGGCATTTCCAAATGTTGCGTTCAATAGCCCGCCTATCCTTGGCCCTAATACAACCGCGAGGCTTTCAGTGGCACGGCCCATAAAACTGGCAAGTGCCACAATTGTCAGGCAGTATATAATAAACATGAGTACGCTGGGCCAGTGCATTAAGGAGCCTGCCACCGATAATGGCACACCTGCCAATACCAAAATTAAAAAAAGCTTATTTACCATAAACATCCCTCTCTGTTCTCTTTTCACTTATTGTTACCTTTTTTGAGGATATGATGACCTATACCTCATTTGTCTATTGCCTAATCCTCGCGATTAAAGGTATCATCAACTAGAATACTGGCCCGGTTGGTGGCTGATCCTTCTCCACCCTCCATATGTTGAAGAGGGCTCAACAGACGGCCCGGACAAGGAATGTTTCATGGTGGTAACTGTTTCAACAAAAAGCTTCTGCATTTAATGCACTCAGGTTGTATTGCTTCCATGTAACCTTGTCTTTGTTCGGGCCTCTTCAGAACAGGAAGAATGGAAATTGTATTTTAATTCAAATATTCCTCCCTTCCCGTCCGCAATAGAAAAACAGGAGAAACTACTATGAATTATTCTATTTTACGTTTTTGGATTTTAGTTACCATTGTCGGGATTTCAGGTTTTTCCCAGGGCATGCTGCTGCCCACAATTGCTATTATATTTGAAAATGACGGTTTAAGTTCTTCTTTGAACGGCCTTCATGCCACCGCTCTATATATAGGTATACTTTTCGCTTCCCCGTTTATGGAGGGTCCGTTACGGCGCTTTGGCTATAAACCGCTAATTCTGGCCGGCGGCTTGGCAGTCATCATTTCCCTCGCGTTATTTCCGGCTTGGAAGTCGTATTGGTTTTGGTTTGTTCTAAGGCTGGTCATCGGGATTGGCGACCATATGCTTCATTTTGCAACTCAGACTTGGATAACAGCGTCATCACCGCAGCATAAGCGCGGGCGAAACATATCAATCTACGGTCTTTTCTTTGGCCTTGGATTTGCATTCGGACCTTTAATGACACGGTTTTCGGAAACGAATGAATCATTGCCATTCATTATCTCATCCATTATATCCCTCACGGTTTGGCTTGCTATGTTTCTGATAAAGAATGAGCTTCCTGTCCCGGACCTTGAAACAGCTTCCTTTAAAGGTACTTTCCAAAGGTTTTCGAAGGTTTTTAAATTTGCCTGGGTCGCCTTCCTCCCGCCTTTCTGCTATGGATTTCTAGAAGCATCCCTAAATGGGAACTTTCCGGTCTACGCATTGCGTTCAGGTATTGATGTCAATACAGTTTCCATTCTTTTGCCGGCATTTGCTGGAGGCGGTATTTTTTCACAGCTTCCGCTAGGTGTTCTCAGCGATAAGTTCGGCAGGAGGAATATCCTGCTTATTATCATGCTGTCAGGTTTTGTTTTATTCACTGCCGCAGGAGTTTTTCAGGAATCCACGATTGGACTTTTTATTTGTTTCATTCTTGCAGGGATGATGGTTGGATCAACTTTTTCACTGGGCATCAGCTACATGGCGGACTTGGTACCGAACAGCCTTCTTCCAACTGGAAACCTTGCCTGTGGAATCTTCTTTAGCTTTGGCAGCATCTCAGGCCCTTTTATCGGAGGACTGGCCATTGAACTTTTATCTGGTGCAAGCTTTTTCTACGTAATCAGTATAATGATGCTGACTGTATTCCTGGCCCTGGCGGCCTTTAAAGAAAAGAAACCAGCTTTGCAAGCATAACAGAGATTTAAAGAGCAAATTACTTCCTTTATCATATGTTATATGATAGGATGTACCTAAAGAAAATAAAATTAGCACTAATCAGGTTGTAGAAACTTGGAATATGCTGTCATCGTTTATGCGATGGCAGCTTTCGTCTTTTATAAGGGTAATGATGTTGAATATCTTTCTCAATAAGACATCTAAATTCAGAAGTCTGCTTAACCGATTAGCAAGTTAGCTTTAGGGTATTAAAGAATTAAGGAGGGGCAAAAAATGAACGCAGATGCAAAGGCTTTTAGTAATACTAATCCTTCCGTAAACAATGAATCATTGGTTACAAGGATCCTTCCCCATATTGAATTGATTGCAGCCTTGTTTAGCGGACTACTGATTCTCGCAGGCTGGTTACTATCAAAGACCGGCTATGATTCTTTGTCCATTGCAGGGTATCTGCTAGCCTTTATCATTGGGGGATATGCAAAAGCGAAAGAGGGAATCGAAGAAACGATAGAAAATAAAGAGTTAAATGTAGAAATGCTGATGGTATTGGCAGCAATCGGGTCAGCTATTATAGGATATTGGACTGAAGGCGCCATTTTAATATTCATTTTTGCTGTAAGCGGTGCGTTAGAAACCTATACTATGAATAAAAGCCATAAGGAAATTTCAGCTCTGATGGAACTTCAGCCGGAAGAAGCTTTACGAATTAATATGGAGGGTACAGAAGAAAGAGTCGCTGTTTCGAGCCTGCAGATTGGAAATATAATCTTGGTAAAACCGGGAGAACGAGTCCCTTCTGACGGCAGGATTAAGGAAGGGCAGACAAATCTTGATGAAGCAGCTATAACCGGTGAATCGATACCGGTAAGTAAAAAGGAACAAGATGAAGTATTTGCTGGTACAGTAAATTTACGGGGCAGCATCACAGTAGAAATCACAAAGCCAAGCAGCGAAACTCTCTTCCAAAAGATTATTGCACTTGTTCAATCGGCTCAAAGCGAGAAATCTCCTTCACAGCAGTTTATCGAGCGTTTTGAAGGAACATATGTCAAAGTTGTACTTTCAGTAGTGTTCCTAATGATGTTCCTTCCCCATTTCCTTCTCGGATGGAGCTGGACAGAAACCTTTTATCGGGCCATGATTTTGCTTGTTGTAGCTTCCCCATGCGCACTTGTAGCATCCATTATGCCCGCCACGCTCTCTGCGATCTCAAACGGTGCCCGCAACGGGATATTGTTTAAAGGTGGAGTCCATCTTGAAAATCTTGGCCATTTAAAGGCAATTGCACTGGATAAAACTGGCACCCTGACAAAAGGAAAACCTGAAGTTACGAATATTACGGTGCGAGAAGGAATAAGCGAAGAAGATTTCCTTTTTCACGTTGCTTCAATAGAAAACCATTCAAACCACCCTTTAGCGCAGTCAATTGTCCGTTATGCTAAATCCCATGGTTCTGTAGCGCTTATTAAGCCGGAAAGCATGGAGGATATTCCAGGTTGGGGAGTTCAAGCCTTAATCAAAGGCGAAAAATGGAAGGTTGGAAAGGCTGGTTTTATCGGTGAGGAAGAAGCAGCCGGATTTAAAGGCGGAATTGCTGCATCCTTAGCCGCGGAGGGAAATACAATTATCTATGCCAAGGACGAACAAGGCATTGCTGGTATAATTGCCTTAAAAGATGTAGTTCGGGATGAAACGATCTCAGCTATTGAAGCGTTAAAAAGGGAAGGCGTGCACACTGTCATGCTGACTGGAGACAGTGAGAAAACGGCAAGTGTAATCGCAGCTGAAAGCCATATTGACTCTTATATCGCAGAGTGCCTTCCAGAAACAAAAGTTGCTGAGATAAAGAAACTAAACGAACAATTTGGCACAACTGCTATGGTGGGAGACGGTATTAACGACGCCCCAGCGCTCGCCACTGCCTCAGTGGGAATTGCAATGGGAGAGGGAAGCGATGTCGCTCTCGAAACTGCAGACGTTGTCTTAATGAAAAATGATTTGCCAAAAATAGCAGAGGCCATTAAACTGTCAAAAAAAATGAATACAATTATTAAGCAAAATGTTATTTTCTCCATATGTGTAATCATGCTCTTGATTGCGTCAAATTTTTTACGATTTTTAGATCTTCCTTATGGTGTAATCGGCCATGAAGGAAGCACCATTTTAGTTATTTTAAACAGCCTGCGCCTTCTAAAAAGTTAACCACTCTAGAGGTTGATAAAAAAACATACATTCCTTTTGATTCACCCGAAAGAAATATTACTCAAGTTAAATTAGCCGTAATGAAAATATTATTCATCTGCCAATTGTGAAAAAAGAGGGTTGCCAAAAGCTTTAGCTTTTGAGGCACCCTCTTTTTTATAAAAATTAACAATTTGGGTTCCTTCGCTCACTCGACATCGCGTTGATTTCCCCGCCGAAGATGATAATAATCCCAAGCAGATAAAACCAGATCATTAGGACAATAACCCCTCCGATGCTGCCATAAGTAGCAGAATAGTTCCCATAGCTTTCTACATAATACGCAAAAGCCAATGACACAACGTTCCAGCCAACTGATGCAAAAGCTGCCCCCGGAATAACATGAAGACACTTTTGCTTTACATTTGGCGCAATCCAATACAGCACTGTAAAAACCATAAACAGAAGCAGAAACGAAATAAGCCATCGCATAGCATTCCAAATGTAAAGGAATTCATCTGTAAATCCATAGGCTGAAGTAAAGAAAATGCCGATTTGCCGGCCGAACACGGGTAATATCAAAGCAACTACAAATACAAAGATCATCGCGAAGGTCAGCAAAATTGACATCGCCCTGGCCATAAGAAAGTGTCTGCTTTCCTTAACGTTATATGCCTTATTAAAAGCCTTAACAATTGATGCAAGCCCATTTGAGGCAGACCAGATGGTAGCGATGGCACCTATCGATAGCAACCTGCCATTTTGATTCATGATTTCCCCAAGGTTATGTTCAATCAGCTTCATGGATTCCTCTGGGGCGTACTCCCTGATTACTCCCAAAATATCTTCAGAAGAAATAGGCAGATATGGCAATAATGTCACTAAAAACAGCAGCAAAGGAAACAATGATAACAGGAAGAAATAGGCCAGCTGTGCTGCCATGCCCATCACATCGTCCTCCTGCACCCTTTTTATTAATTCAGTCACAAGCATCATATCATTACCTCTTGTACCGCCTCAATATTAATTCCGGGCTTGGTTTGGCAAGCATTCCTAATACATCTTTTTAATGATGAACCTGCGGATGGCCTTCTCCGGTAAATGCATCCGCTGTTTCCCTGACAACGGCAGCCATTTGTGGAGTTATATCTTTTACTTCGTTAATCTGTTCAGCAATAAAGGCCACATCATCGGTTACTTGTTGAATCGTGGTACGCAGTGTGCTTGTGGCTTCCCTCACCTGGTTTAACATACTGTTAGGGTGCTTAACTGCCGTTTGAATTCCTCTGGCAGCATTTCTGCCACTCTGCATTAATGACTGTCGTGTGTTCCTATCAAGCAAGCTGATTGCAGCTCCAGCCATTGCTCCATACAGCATCCATTGCATAAAACGGCTTTTGTTTCCTGTTTGATACTCTCCTCCGTAATAGACCATAATGTCCTCCCTTGGAATGTTTTTATCCTTTAGCGAACTCAGCTTACCCGTGGCCGGACTTAGGAAGGCAATTTCTAGCCTGATAGCCTCGAGCAGCAATAATGCGGCATAATTATCAGGTATAAAGGGCTTCCCCAAATGATAATACCTAAAACTTATGCCTTTCTTTACTATTCTCCTCTTAACGGAATAATAAAAAAGCAAGGAAGGTTTTTTTGTTTCCAACAGAGAATTTATTGACTTTTCACAGTCAAACATGAAAAGATTAAGTTATTGATAACCAGAAGGATCCCCGCAGGTAAAAACTGTCTCTCCAAAAGAAAGGATGAATAACTTGGATTTAACCAAAAATACACCGGAAAATGTTGAGTTTATGGTGGAAGCCATTAAGGAAAAATTAAGAATGATGAATATCGGTGCCATAAAACCGAGTTCATTCAACTCGGATATGTATGAAGAACTTCATGATATTTATAATATGGTTATGAAAAAAAATAATTTCAGTCCTAATGAAATGCAGGCGATTGCAGAAGAGCTGGGCAGGCTGCGAAACCTTTAATTTAACAGCAAAAAGATTTAATCTGGAAAAAATAACATCGGATTCGGTGTTATTTTTTTATATCTCAATGCTTACCAAAAAAGGATTCTATTTTGTGCGCTTTTATCCAATAAGGAATGTAATCAATCTTAATATGGTTACTTTTATTAGCCTCTCTCCAATTCAAGTTCTTCCATTTGCGGAACTTTATCAACAATCACTTTTGTGACCAGCATGGTTGGATGTTCGGCAAGGGACAGTTCTTCTTCAGTGGCCAAAAGTCTTATATACGGACGCTGAATATTATTTGTTATCTTTACAACAATCGCCTCTTGCCCTTTGTTGAGCATCAGCCTTGTTCCAGGTGGATAAAAAGGAATTTGCTGCACAAATAATGAAACGAGGTCCTCCCGGTATTTTATTCCGCTTCTTGTCATAATCATTTCCAATGCATAATGAGGTGTAAAACCTTCTATAGATACTAAATTTTCATAATCGTTGGCAATCGAGCAGATTTGTCCATACTCATGAATATTTTTCCCCGCCAGTTTCCTGGGAACCCCGCTGCCGTCAAATGCCTCGTGGTGCTGAAAAGCACAATGAGCAGCCAACAGGCTCATTTCATTGATTCTTTTCAGGATTTCAAAGCCTCGAGTTGGATGATCTGTTATATCACCGGATTCCGCCTTTCCAATATCATGGAGTGCTGCTCCCATCGCAAGGTCCTTTACCTGAAGGTTAGTGAACCCCTTTTTCTTTCCCAGAAAGATGGATAATAGAGAGACATTAACAGCATGTGCATACAACCTTAGCTCCTCTGACAGAAAAGTAGTCGGAGCCAGTACAATGGCAGACCGTTTATATACTTCATCTGTCAGTTGTTTAACAATCTTCTGCATTTCCTTAACCGGAATCGGCTTCTTCTCTCTAACCGCTTCAAAGCATTTTTTAATAACAGCAATGGCGTCCATCCAGGTTGGCATATCAACCATTTCTTCCATAGTAATGCCTTTTGATACAGCATCCTCAATAAAAATGTAACGTATATCAAGCTCTAATAATCTTTTCAGAAAAACCGGGTGGATCCTCCTCCCCTCTGCTAACAATACGCGATTCTGTTTATCAAAAACTGGCCTTGCCAGCTGCATCGTTTGATGACGGTATTCATCTAAACTAATTAGTCTCATAAGACTACTCCTTTATGCCTATGTATAATCAGTATATGTGCTAATTTACTTGAGAGCCAGGGATTTGGAAAAAAACCCTTGTAAAAAATTAAAAAAAAAAAAAAAAAGGAACCCAATCTTATTTTCTTAATTTTCTTTATTTGTCCTTTCATACAAAGTTTGTATATTATTTGTAGTAAGAAACCTGTAAAAACAATCTTTACACAGTAAATAGGGAGTGAAGGAAATGTTGGAACGACGGAAGCCTATAAGTATTTCGGATGCAGTAGAGAAAGTAATGAAAAAAAAGCTTCCAGGAGAATCGGAATTTGTCTCCATTGATGATTGCGACAATCGGTACTTAGCAGAAGATCTGACTGCCACTCATGATGTGCCGCATTTTAACAGGTCACCATATGACGGATTCGCGTTACGGTCAGAGGATACAAAAGATGCTTCGATAGCCAATCCATTAACTTTTGAGGTAATAGAGGAACTTGGGGCGGGCATGGTTCCGGGCCAGCAAGTAAAGCCATTTCAGGCGGTTAGAATAATGACTGGTACACAGATGCCAGAGGAATGCGATGCTGTCATAATGCTTGAGTTAACCACGGAATCAGAAGTGGATGGCAAAAAATATATCACTTTCAAGCGAGCTCTACATAAAGGTGAAAATGTCTCCTTTAAAGGCGAAGATGCAAGGGAAGGCGACATATTGGTGACCAAGGGAACGTTAATCAATCCTGGGGTTAAAGCGGTGCTTGCTACCTTTGGTTACAATTTAGTGCCTGTTGCTAAGAAGCCTGTAATAGGTGTATTTGCAACCGGTTCTGAGCTTCTTGAAGTCAATGAACCATTGCAGCCGGGGAAAATAAGGAACAGCAACTCTTATATGATCTCTTCTCAAATTATCCGTTCCGGAGCAGACTTTATCTACTACGGAAAGCTCAAGGACGAATTTGAGGCGAGCTTTTCCGCCATTCAGAAAGCATTAGAAAATGTTGATCTTTTAATTACGACCGGGGGGGTGTCCGTAGGAGATTATGATCTGATGCCGGATATTTATGCAAAGCTGGGAGCGGAGGTCCTTTTTAACAAAGTGGGAATGCGCCCGGGCAGTGTAACCACTGTTGCAGCACTTAATGGTAAGCTTTTATTCGGTTTATCAGGCAACCCTTCTGCTTGTTATGTGGGTTTTGAACTGTTTGTCCGTCCAATCGTTCGAACAATGCTATTTTGTAAAAATGCTCACCTCAGAAAGGAAACAGGTATACTAAAGGCCGATTTTCCAAAGGCTAACCCATTTACCCGTTTTGTCAGGACACGCCTGTCATTTGACGATGGGCGCCTCTGTGTAATACCAAGCGGAGTTGATAAATCAAACATTGTTATGAGTCTTGCCGGCTCTAATTCTCTTGCCGTGCTGCCAGGGGGGACGCGTGGATTTAAAGAGGGCGATACAGTGGAAATTCTACTTCTCGATGACCAAGATGGCAGCGAATGGCCATGGTAACTCCCTTTTTATTTCAAATAGCTGGATTTCAGAACACCGGAAAAACAACCCTGATTTCCAGAATGCTTCTAGAACTAGATTCCGCCGGACTTAAAGCTGCAGTCCTGAAGCACCATGGCCATGGCGGTGAACCGGACGTTGAAGAACAAAAGGACTCCGTAAAGCATTTCCGTTCCGGAGCAATTGCCTCAATCGCTGAAGGGGATGAAACAATTCATCTCCTCGGCAAACTCCATCACTTGGAAAAAATGGATGCCATGATTACCCTTCTCAGTTGTTTTAAACCAGATCTAATTTTGCTTGAAGGGTATAAACATCTTTCATACCCTAAAGCAGTTCTGCTGAAAAATCCAGATGATTTTATTTTATTGGACGAACTCAATAATATTAAGGCATTGCTTTGCTGGCCATCAATGATTGATGCAGTAAAAGAAAAACTTCCGGAGTTTCCTATTTTTGATATAAATGATAACAGCTTTCCTGAATGGTTTTTGCTGAATTATCGTAATGTATCTACACCTTATTCACGGTTAGATTGAATCCAAAATACCCGTGATTCTCCAGCCCCAGTGAAAAATTTTAATAAAAAGGAGAAACATAATTTTGTATATAAAATTTCCAAGAGACCATAAAGAACATATAGTCCGAAGTATCCAGGAATATTTTTATCGGCAAAACGGAGAAGAAATCGGTGAATTAGCAGCTGAAGAGTTTTTAGACTTTGCGATAAAAGAGATTGGCCCATTCATTTACAACGGGGCAGTGAAGGATGCCAAATCGATTATTGATGAAAAGATGATGAATTTAGAAGAAGACCTATCTTCCCTGGAACGGCCAATTAGAAGATAGGTCTGTGAGGAATGCCATTATTGCTGTGTAAGGATTAGCGGCCCATCCTTCATAATCGCAATTGTATGTTCATATTGGGCCGAATATTTCCCGTCTGCTGTTGATGCTGTCCAGCCATTCGCGTCCCGGACAGACTGATAAGTACCTGCGTTAATCATCGGTTCGATGGTAAAGACCATGCCCTCCTTTAAACGGAGACCCCTGTTTGGAAGCCCATAGTGCGGCACCTCAGGTTTTTCATGAATAACAGTACCAATGCCATGGCCAATGAAATCCCTGACAACCGAAAATCCGTTGCTTTCTGCATAAGTTTGGATAGCATGCCCGATATCCCCGATTCGATGGCCGGCAACCGCTTGCTCAATCCCTTTATATAAGCATTCCTCGGTAACCTTAAGAAGACGTTCAGTTTCCTCCGACACTTCCCCTACTTTATATGTCCAGGCCGAATCAGAAAGCGCGCCCTTAAAATTGACCACCATGTCGATTGTAACAATATCGCCTGATTTTAACGGTGTTTTTCTCGGGAAACCGTGGCAAATCTCCTCATTAATACTTGCGCAGGTTGCATATTCATAGCCCTTATATCCTTTTTGTTCAGGTGTTGCTCCATGTTCCTTCAGGTACTCGGTTACAAACTCTTCTATTTCCCAAGTTGTGGCACCTGGAATAATGAGCTTTGCCAGTTCTTTATGGCAGGAAGCCAGAATTTTTCCCGACTCTCGCATCGCCTTTATTTCCCTGTCCGATTTTAATACAATCATGCGAACACTTCCTCTTAGCTTTTCAGTTTATCTACTTATTCTACTCATCTTACTCACCAAAAACAACGAAAAGCCTTCGTCTAAAAAATATCTTATTCTATAAAATTGCATATCGTTCATTCTTTTTTAAACTTTCTATTGAAGATGGCATTTTAACATCGCCTCTATATACAAAAAGAATCCCCGCTGTCTGCAGGGATTCTTTTTGTGTATTAGATTAGTTTTCTGTGGCACTTACTCCAGCAGTCTTAATGCTTCACGGTTAAATGCGGGAATGTCATCAGGCTGGCGGCTGGTGACAAGCTGGTCGCCACATACAACAACTTCTTCATCCTTGAAATTTACTCCTGCATTTTCCATATCGACCTGGATTGATTTATAACCTGTGGCAGTACGCCCGTCCAATGTTTTAGCTGTGATAAGCAGCTGAGGGCCATGGCATATGGCGAATACAGGCTTTTTTGCATCCATAAAAGCTTTGGCAAATGTCACAAATCGATCATCTCCACGAAGCTGGTCTGGAGAAAAACCTCCCGGGATAAAGAGCGCGTCAAAATCATCAGGATTAACATTGTCAATGGATTCGTCAATCGTGACCGTTGCTTGTCCCTGCTTACCCTCCACTGTTTTCCCTTGTTCCTTTTCAATCGTTACTACTGTATGTCCGGCTTCCTTAAAGGCCTTTGCAGGTTCTGTATATTCTGAGTCCTCAAACATCGATGTTACCACTGTCGCAATTTTTTTGCTCACGAAATTCAGCTCCTCCATAGATTATTTGTTTACATTTATTTTGTTTCCCCTTTCGTAGATAATTAAACGTTTATTCAGACTAGGTGAATCTGAATACTTATGAATGACCAGTTGAACCTCGACATGGGGAGATAAATATACTATAGTAAATAAGTTGATCATTCTTAATTAAAGATATTCGACATTCGTATTACCTGGAAGTAACTGCACGAGGAGTGATCTTTTATGAATGAAAAACCGCTTTGGACGAAGGACTTCTTCAGTATTTCGCTATGCAGTTTTTTTCTTTTCTTAACTTTTTATATGCTGCTGACTGCCCTGCCGATTTACGTTACGGAGGATCTCAAAGGTGATGAAAAGCAAATCGGATTGATTATTACAGTATTCCTTATAGCTGCTGTAATATGCCGGCCCTTTACTGGCATTTGGGTTGAGGATTTTGGCCGGAAAAGGATATTGTATATTTCTTTGCTCATCTTTGGAGTAGCTTCGCTATTATATCCCTTCGCAGATAGCTTTCCCCTAATGATCGCCTTGCGATTTTTTCACGGAATTGGATTTGGAATGGCTACAACCGCCACAACTACAATCGTTGCCGACCTGGTTCCTGATGAACGCCGCGGAGAGGGAATGGGATATTTTGCAATGTCGATGAATCTCGCAATGGTTATCGGACCCTTTTTAGGGTTAACTCTTTCCGCAAATACAGGCTTCACAGTTATTTTTATAGTTTGTATTATTACAGCTCTTTTCGCAGTGATTCTAGGGCTTCTTGTGAAATTCCCAACAGACAGCCCAGGAAAGATAAAGCCTCAAAAAAGCAATCTTTCTTTTAACAACCTTTTTGAAAAGAGTGTAATCCCTATTTCAATAGTTGGCGGTATTTTAGCGATTACATATGCCAGCCTACTATCCTTTTTATCGGTATTTGCCAAGGAAACAGGACTTGAGGATACCGCTGGCTTATTCTTTGTGGTGTATGCAGTAGTTATAATTGCTTCAAGGCCTTTTACAGGAAAATGGTTAGATCAATATGGAGAAAATAAAATTATTTATCCAGGAATCATTATTTTCATCCTTGGAATGTACCTTCTCAGCCAGACGGAAACTACCTTTTCTCTGTTGTTATCAGGAGCAATAATTGGATTGGGTTTTGGCTCGCTGGTTCCTAGCTTTCAAACTGTAGCAGTGAGTATGGTTTCTCCTAAAAGAAGAGGAATCGCAACGGCCACCTTCTTTACCGTTTTTGATATAGGAGTAGGGGCAGGTTCATTTTTTATGGGAATGATTGCAGCTAAAACAAGTTATTCATTTATGTATCTTTCAGCTTCATTCATCATCTTAATTGGATTGGTATTATACTATCTCCTTCATGGCAGAAAACAAAATAAAAAGATGTCTGAATCTAATACTTTTTAAAAAGCCGGCTGACCCGTTTTCTTAACGGTTCACCGGCTCTTTTTTCATTAAACATTGAAAAAGGTTGAATAATAATTGTAAGTATTTAGTGATGACGATTATTTGTCTATCTTGTGAACTTTGACATATTATATCATCAGAATGGATCGAAACGATTTTATTGAGGAGGATTTCACATGACAATTCTTCATATTTTAAACTACGTTATACCGATCGGCTGTATGATTGGAATTGGTTTTTGGATGGGCTATTTATATAAACCATCCGTGAAATTAGCGGAAGATAAAAATAACAACTAAATTTGAAATAATCAAACACAAAAACCCCTTTAGGGGTTTTTGTCAGAGTGTCGAGAAACTCCCTAGAGATCAATATCCTTGGTC
>NZ_QVTE01000034.1 GCF_003429095.1 Peribacillus saganii | reverse complement strand
CAAACTTAATGAGCAAAAAATGTTCAAAACTACTTGACGG
Source organism: Peribacillus saganii (assembly GCF_003429095.1). Taxonomy (GTDB): domain Bacteria; phylum Bacillota; class Bacilli; order Bacillales; family DSM-1321; genus Peribacillus; species Peribacillus saganii. The sequence goes on along the minus strand of NZ_QVTE01000034.1, from coordinate 77,984 downwards.
TGACAAAGGTTCGAGAAATCAGCCTACGACAAGATGTTCTTCAGCTAATTAAGCAATACCAGCAGGAGGAACGGCTGCAATCACGTTTCCGTGATAGTGAGTACCTTCTAGTTAGTCAAAGAGCGAAAAAGATGCATAGGGATGCGGTTCGAGATTGGGTAGCTAAGGTTTCAAAAGAGGTAGTAATGAAGCTGCATCCGCACCTTTTTCGCCATATATTTGCAACAAGGTTACTTCGGAAAGGAGTTGATCTAACCACTGTAAGTAAGCTTACAGGGCACTCCACGGTCAATATGACTGCAAAGTTTTATATCCAAACGACAAGACAAGAAAAACAGAACGCTGTCGATAAATTGTAAGAGCGAGATAGTTGTTGAAAATCATCCAATGTCAAAATGACATTGAAATACTGAAAGCATCTAATGAGTTACCAAAGCCGCTAATCCAAGCAATTGAGGAGACTTTCTCTGTCTTTACGAAGCAGAGGGAGGAGAAACAGATTTGCTGCAATTTCGTCTCCCTAGAGAGAATTGGAAATTGAGTGGCCCTTTTTTATATGATCAAATCGTATAAAAGTGGCTCAAATTTAAATTATCAAAAACATCTCGTTGTAATTTTCATTTAGGTAGGGATTTTTGAAGGATTGCACCCTTATTTTATTTTCTTCAGTAATCTGTTCTTCCAATGCCACTTATTTAGATAATTCGCTTAAATATATTTTCCAAAGGCATATATCACAACAGCCGTAACCTGCCGAATATTTTCTTCTCCAAAGCAATCGCATTCTTCAATTATTGACTTTCACATGATAAGTTCCCTCCTGGGAATTTAAAGGATGATTTCATATATAGGAAGCTGGATACTAATGAAGAAAGAAAATCATTTAGGATCTAGCCTCCATATAGGGTTTTGTTTAAATGATAATAATTGAATTAACAATTGGATATAATTCAAGAAGTCCTCTATTTCATTCATCACTTCCTTCTTAGACTTCTGAATACAATTAATTTGGTGCGACTGCCGCTTTTTTTCATTTACTATCGCGGGTATATTTCATATAAACTTAATAAAAATATAGTATTAAACACTGAAGCAGTTATTTTTACCGAATTCTATTGACTCTACCGTTTTTTTACTTAATAAGGCCCTTTATTCTTACTAAAATATATATCTTTTATAATAAAAAAGTTTTATTTATCAGAAAATCAGAGTAATATGTTCATGTTACTTATGGTAAAATATTCCTAGCATTGATATTTTTTACCTACACGTTTAATTATTGGAGGAAATTACCATTGAAGAATCAATCATACAAAAAGTTTTTAGCAGCATCTGTTTCAACAGTTGCAGTAGCAAGCAGTACGTTAGTGCCTATGAATGTGCTTCATGTTCAGGCGGAAGATGTTGTATTTAAAGATGTAAAGTCGAGTGACTATTTCTATGAGGCCATTAAAGATTTAGCGGGACGTAAAATTTTAAGCGGTTACAAAGATGGTACGTTTAGACCCTACAGTGAAGTAACGAGAGCACAGGCAGCTAGAATGGTGGCTAATATACTAGGAATAAACACACATAGTGTAAAAGATCCTGGTTTTGCTGATGTACCAAAAGGTTATTGGGCACATGGATATGTGGCAGCGCTTGTAGAAAAAGGAATTCTTAGTGGATATGATGACAATACCTTCAAACCTAATGAAAAGCTCAATCGTGCTCAAATGGCAAAAATTATTGCTCTTTCATTTGGTTTAGAATCAACAAATATAGATCAGTTTAAAGATGTTTCAAGTTCTGATTGGTTTTCAGGTTATGTAGGGGCTTTAGTTAAAACGGGTATTACAAAGGGTAAAACCGCAACAATATTTGATCCAAATGGTACAGCGACACGTGCGCAATTTGCTGCAATGATTTATCGAAGCGAGCAAGGAATTAAGGACCGTTTTGAAGAGGAACCTCAATCGATCGAAACTATAACCAATTCAACAGTGAAAATTGGCGGTGTTACTTATAACATAGCAGATTCTCTCAAATCAATATTCACCCAAGAGAATCAACCAATTTTAAAAAATGCAAAAGTATTGTTTGAATCTGCTGATGGAATAATCCAAAAAATTACATATTTAGAGATTAAGACAAATGGCAGCACAAAACAGAGTTTAGAATTTGATGGTAAAAAATCTGCCATTGATGGAAATGTAAAAGTAAGTGCTGATAATATTTTTATTAAAAATCTTACTGTAAAAGGTAATCTGGATATAGGAAAAGAACTTCAGAATAACTTCTACTCTAACAATCTAGTGGTTGAAGGCAAAACCGTAATTTCTAATCAAGAGGCTCAACATATTACAACAGCGAGTTCAAACAGTGCCTTTTATAAATCCTTAGCCTATAAGGTATCAGCAAGTGCTCTGCAAATGGCAGCAACTTCAACAACTAAAACTAAAGCGGTATTCGAGGCTTCCACTTTAGGTGTAGTAGAAATTGATAAAGATGATGTGGACTTTGAATTTAAAGGAAAAACAACAATCAAAGAACTAACAATCTCTTCCAAAACAAGTATTAAGGCAGGTAAAGATTCTGTACTTTCAAATGTATTGATTGAAGGAAACGATAAAGTAGATCTTAATTCAGAAGGCAGTATTGGGAGGCTTGAAATTAAAGATAAGAATGCAGTAGTTTCATTAGGAAGCAAAACCAAAGTTATAGATCTAATATTACCGGAAAATACTAAACCAAAAGAAGTTATTACGAACTACGACCATGTAAATGAAAATATTGAAAAAGTAGATGGACAAAACAATCCTGATAATAAAACAACATCGTCAGGTGGGGGGAGTTCATCTAGAGGTGGTGGATCTAGTACCTTAAATCCGCCAAGCTTAGCTATAGATAATACGGATGCTACTGTGGGTCATGATATAGAGTTAACATTTACTGCTAACACGACTTGGCAGGGGATTATCTCCTCTGTAGAGGTAGATGGAGTTTCAGCTGCAGGTAAGTACACAGTAACAGATGGCAAGATCACATTAGACAAAAGCATGTTTGCAACAGCAAAAAACTATACCATTACTGTAAAAGCAGCAGGATATACAAATGCGATAATTACTCAGGCTGTGGGTACTGAGAGTGATCAAACTGGACCAATCATATTGGAAGCATATCCAGACGTTACCGAAGATACCGGGTCATCTATCAAGCTTCTGCTAGGAACAGATGAAGCATCAACTGCTTATTATGTAATTTTGCCAAAAGGACAAACAGCGCCGACAAAGGATCAAATTATTGAAGGAAAAGATCACAATAACCAAGCCGTAACATTAAGTGGTAGTTCTGCTTTAACAGCTAACACTGGAAAATCAATAGGGATTTTAGGTCTAGAACCAACTAGTTCCTATAACATTTATGTTGTTGCGGTTGACGGCAGTGGGAATCAATCAATCAAACATAATTATGTATTAAATAGAAATAGCCAAACTGCACCTCAAGCACCGCAAGGATTAGCCGGAATAGCACCAACAGCAGCGGATATAACGGATGGTAAGATCACAGGTTTAGATCCAACAAAAAAATACCAGTACAAATTAGCAACGGCACAAACTTGGGAAGATATAGCAGATGGATCAACTGAAATTAACGGCTTAGCAGCAGGAATTTATCAGGTGCGTATTGCAGCAAGTGGAAATACGCCGGCAAGTGAGGCGGTAAGTGTTATTGTAGCAGCATACCAAACATCACCGGATTCTGGCCATATTCCGGATGAAATCACAACTGTTGGTACTTATGGACCGGAAGCAGGAAATCAAACAATCCAAGGTAACCTAGTAGTTAAGAGTCCGGATGTCACATTGAGAAACCTTGTGATTGAAGGAGATCTCATTATAGACGAATCCGTTGGGGATGGAGATGTTCATCTTAATGGAGTGGAGGTACGTGGTACAACGAAGGTAAATGGCGGCGGCGCTGAGAGTATTCATTTTAAAGATTCTGTCCTTGTAACGGTTATTGTTAATAAAAACGACGGGAAAATTCGAATAGTAGCTGAAGGAAAAACTACAGTAGCAGATTTACAACTTGAGTCTTATGTAAAAGTGGAGGAGTCCGGGTTAACTGGAGATGCCCCTGGTTTTACGAATGTTACCCTTTCTGAAGGCATTCAAAATGTTGATTCTGACTTGCAGGTGAATCTTGAAGGAACATTTGAAACCATTAATTCAAGAGCGGCCAATGTTCGGATTAATCTGGCGCAAGAAACAAGTATCGAAAGACTAGTGGTGAGTGCAATAGCAAGAATTACGGGTGCCGGAATAATTAATACAGCGCAAATTAATGCCAATAATGTTGTTCTGTCCCAGCATCCTAGTAACCTTGTAATCGAAATTCCAAATGGAACTGTACAGGTCGGCGATGAAATCATCGAGGACAGTTATTCTGATTCAGATGCGACTGCTTTAGATTCTATAGCAGCAGGGCAAGGAATGATTGACTTGAATTTCGAAGATTTTGTAGCGGGTATTACAATGGCTGATTTTGAAGTGACAGCCACATTGGAAGGACAGCCTGTAACTCTCCAGGATTTCTCATATAACCCTAACGAACGTAAAGTATTCTATAGACCAATTGATTTGGAGAGTAATATTGGTAAATCACTCACAGTAACAGTAGCACCAAAGGGTGGAAAGGTAACAGGGGAAGCGAAATCATCCACTATTACTATTGGAACAGGTTTTCAAGGTCGCATTACAGATATTCATGGTGTCGGGGTCCCGGGTCTTACCATTAGATTCAGGCAAGGCCAGGCACAGGAAGGGGAAGCAACAACTCAGGTTACAACAGATAAATACGGTTATTACTCTGTTAATCTGCCGGCGGGATCATACACTGGTGAGATTGCTGGGGAAGGGTTTATATCATCTTTTCTTTACGCGGTTGCACCGTCCGGTTCCTTTAACACTAAGCAAAATGAGACAGCTATTCGTGCAGCAGCTTCTAATGAGCTGAAAATTATGCTTTCTTGGGGAGAACAGCCTTCTGATGTTGATTCACATCTTTTCGGTCCCACACAGAATTTAAACGAAAGATTCCATACCTCGTTCGACAATAGGACCTACAAAGTTGGTGATATTATCTATGCAGACCTCGATTGGGATGACACGGATTCCTATGGTCCGGAAACAACGACTATTCGGCAGCTAAGAGATGGAAAATATACCTTTATCGTTCACAACTGGTCCGAATCACCTGCCTTAAGAACATCTAATGCAAAGGTAGAAATATTTAAAGGAAATTCTAAGGTAGCAAATGAAACGTTCTTAGTACCCCAAGGAGATGGGAATGAACTTTACTGGAAGGTATTTAATCTAATTGTTTCCAACAATGGGGAAGAAATAAATATTGAACCAATTAATTCAATGCATGATGTTCAACCCGAGGAGTTCTTTGATCAAAGCAGAGAGGAAATCAGCCAAGAATTACAAAACAGAATTAATGATACTATTTTATTGTTGGAAAATGCACAGGTAGGAACGCTGCCAGGTAACTATAGGGCAGAAGATAAGGAGAGCCTTATGTCTGTGCTAGATGAAGTTAGTGCTGTTCTATACAATGAACAATCAACACCTGACGAATTATTTGGAGCACTAAACAGGTTAGTAGAAGCTGTGACTGACTTTACCTCCTCTCAACTAGCAGACAGCGGGAAACTTGTACAATTAATTTTACAGGTCCAAGCATTATATGATGAAGCTCAAGAGGGTGATAATATTGGCGAGTATGCTACAGGTTCTAAAGCCACTTTACGCGGTTCTATTGATCGTGCCAAGGAAATCGCCGATGGTGGAACCTTAAGAGGTAAAGAATTGGAAGAGGCCTTGAACGACTTAGAAAAAGCCCAGTATGAGTTTGAATCAGGAAAGATGGTAAGTGTCATTCAATACAGCCTCAGCCAAGAAATTCATTACGCCCAGAATTTATATGATACAGCACAAGTAGGTACAGAAATAGGGCAGTATCCAGCAGAGGAAAAAGAGGCATTGGGCCGGGCCATTGATGCTGCAAGGTCGATATTAGATAAAGGAACAGTAAGACAACGAGAAGTTGAAGAAGGGCTATATAAGCTGGGGGAAGCAATCGGGAGATTTAAGGATAGCGAAATAATAGATGAAAGTATCCCAGGTTATATTCGCAATTTTCAAAGCATTATAGAGATGGCTGAACAGAGACTTGATGATACAGAGGAAGGTACAGAGCCTGGACAATATCCGGCAGAGGCAAGGGAACAATTAAGAGGTTTATTAACTGAAGCCCGACAATTTTTAGCGCAGGGCGATGTTTCAGAAGAAGAGGTTCACCACCAGGTTCAAATTTTGAATGACGCACTTTTGGAATATGAACAAAGCCGATTTGCTGAAAGTCAGCATCCTGGTGGGGGAACAGGAGGCGGCGGCTATTTAGATGATGCTATTAAGGAAGCCCTTTATCATATTAGTGAGGCCGTTGATCTCGAGTTGCCGGAGTTAGACATATTGAAAACAACACTAGAAGAGGGAGAGGCTTTAAAAGCTGATTCTTCAGCTACCACAGAAGAGGAAGCGGCTGCAGCGGATCGGTTATTTGAGGCGATTGAAAACTATTTAACGGCAGATGAGGTTGATTTTACAGAAGCCACGGTAGAATTACCAGTAGGTCTTGCGGAGAAATATCAAACAGACGAATGGCCTCCAAACTTAACTATTGCATGGTACAACGGTGAAGATGGAGCAGAATATAACGGTGACTTAGTGATTAAAGATCAATATTTTAAGGATGGTACATTGACTATTACATGGGATGCAAATACTGATTTCCAAGATGGTGCAGGGATGCTGAAACTGATTGATAATAATGGAACTTATCCGGACCGTGACGATGATATTGTGGAACTAGCACTGAAATTTACAACCCAAACATCTGAAGGCAAGACAGTGGTAACATTTGAAATATAATAGTAGGGAAAAAAGGCCAGCTCTTTTCCTTTAATGTTATTATGAATATTTGTTGGTTACTTTGTGGATCTTTACTCACAGGTGGGATCAATACCCGTGTGTCTAAGTGCTTAGCGCGATGAAGACGAAATAAGAAGGAGGGTAAACTGCCTAAAAGGCAAATTGCTCTCCTTTTTATTTTATAAATGATGTACTTCTTTCTACATACCCTTCAATTTCGTCTGTGTTACCATAAATGATTCAATTAATCATGGAAGAAGGGTTTCGTTATACCTCGTTTTCTTCATAAGAAATACTCTCCCAAAGCTCTCGTCTTTCTCATAAAGAACAATACTCTCTTCTTAACTTTCCTCTTCATCAAAAACTGAACTATGCAGGCATTATAGGATTTATATTTCGTGCATTAAAATACCTAATGAGAGGTAGGCGGAGAACCATCGAAGCAGTGCCTATTTACTTTGACATATCAGAGGAAAAAAGAAACAACAAAGAGAAGCTAACGATACACAGCTAAACGAAATTAGATTAAAGAGTTTCATTATAAATGACGTAACAAACGGAGCAAGTCATATCAAGATGACATTAGAAGGTTACCAGGTTCTACCATCTGAAGCACCTCCTACGGATAATTAAAGCGACTCACGAGCAACACGATGTCTAGACGGGAGAACTGTTGAGATTATGTCTTTTGGGCATTTTAAAGCTGAAGCATCTATTAAAGCGTGTAATACGTTGGTCGAAATGAAAAGAGAATATAAGAACTATACAACTTACCATAATCACTTCAGTTATCAATCGAAATTAAAAAAGATGACCCTGTCAAATACAGAGGTCATCTAGCAAGCTATCCTTTGTTAAAAAAATTTAGTCCTTTATTGTACAAATCCCTTGTTCAAAGCATTTATAGACTGTTCAACCATAAAATACTGTGATTTTGCTAGTTCTGCCCCAAGCGTAGACTGTTCCAATTGCAATTTCGCCTGCTCATAGTTATATTTTGATACGACACCCAAACGGTATCGCTTTTCTAGATTTACGAGGTCCAATTTCACATCTTCCAGTTTTCTCAAGGATTCTTCGTAGTTCAATTTCGAAACATCAGCATTATGATTTAATGTTTCAATTTTGGTTGTCAGTTCTTTTTGCAGCTGCTTGATTGTTTCTTCTGCCGCTTTGACTTTAAAGTCGTTTTCTTGCTTTTCAAATTGGGTTGCATCTTCGTCTGCATAGGCCTGGTCACGATTGTATTTTGCAAGCTCCAAATTATCTTTTGCCCGTTTCATTTGGAATGAACCCTCGATAAGAGAGTTATAGTTTTCCACTTTAGCTGCCGCTGTTACATTCATTTCAATGGGTGTTACTTGCAGCTCGGGATTGTAAATGACATCTATATCAAAAGCAAGGGTGGCTAGATCGTGGTAGTAGTTTTTCTGTTGTTGCTCCAATTGTTTTTCTGTATTTACTTGTTCTCTTTTAGCTTGATCGATTGCTTCTTTAGAGCCTGCCCCGTATTTGTACAGTTTTTCTGCTTTCTGTACGTCATTTATGGACGATTGTACTGCTTTTTTTGTAAAATCCATCTGCTTCTGCAAAGTTAATAAGTTTACATAGGTAGATGTAAGTTTTAAAGAAAGACCTTCTTTTACTTCTTCTTCCTGGAGCTTCAGCTGTACTTGACCTGATTCCAGTGATTTAATGGCATTTTCAAGGCTAGTTATTTGATCGTCAAGCGCCTCAAGCCCGTCATTAATACCGATTCTCTCTTGACCATTTATAATTCGCTTAGTTGTGTCTGTTATCCGGTCACGCTGATCTTTCAGCCTTTTTAATTTTTTCTCTAGGTCTCTTACATCATTAAGTGCATCCCTTTTATCATCTGCGACGTCTAATGTTTGGTTCTTTAAAGCTTCCAGCTCGTATTGCATGACTGTCAGGTTTTGATCATTTTCTATTCCGCGTTTAATTACGTCTTCTAATGTAAGGACCTTAACATCTTCGTTTTTAACTTCTTCAGCAGGGGTACCTTCCCCAGGCTGGACGTTTTCAATTATCTCTGTGTTGTTTGTTTCCTCAGCAGCCTGGGCTGTTACTGCTAAAGGTAAGCCGGCGATGGTTGCAGCGCACAAAAGTGTTGTTACTTTTCTCATTGTTATCATTCTCCTTATAGAAAGTGATAAAACTCTTCAAATTCCTTACTTAATATCCAGCAATGTCTTGAGAGATTCACAATCTTCCCGAATCTCAGGTACTTCCTGCAAATAATTGATTAAAGCCTTTAATAGGAAGGTTTGGGACTTTTTTTGATTATTTTCGTCTCTAAGTAAAGCAATCGTCTTTAAGTACTCCTCTTGCTCTTCCAGATCGATTTTCAGGCTTTTCACGGTGTATTCCATGTCCCGCAGTAAATGCTGGATCTTTTGCCCTTTTAAGCGCGGACTTTGAGACTGAAATTGCATGTCTGCATTAAGCAGCTCAAAGGTAAAGACTGATTCAGGCTTTCTTTCTGCCAATCCTTCAATCACTATGTCTAGAACGGTTGCTAGGAATTCAGCTAATTTCTTTGGCTCGACCCCGGACTCATAATATCGGCACATGTGGAAGTATTGGAACATGTGACCTTGCAGGAGGGAGGTAAGATCCCAAACATATTCTTCAGCCTTGCTGCTGCACAGGTCTAAAAGGAAGTCCTTGAACCAGATGTTAAGCTTTATCTTTGAACGCTCTATGTTGTTTGCTATTTCTTTATTTTTGATGAGCGGCGGGTCAAAAATCATAGCCATTAACAGATGCACTTGATTGGAAAGCATGGTTTCGATCGTCATCGAAATAAAATCTACCAGCTTCTCATGATCGGAAGGATATTGTTTACTATAGATCTTTGTGATTCCTTTTTCTATTTGGTTTGAAATGATTTCAACAGTTTGAAGCAGCAGGTCTTCCTTTGATTGAAAATATTTATAAAATGACCCCTTGGCCATGCCGCTTTCTTTTGCAATTTCCTCGACTGAGGTATAATTGTAGCCTTTTTCTGCAAAGAGGGAGATCGCGATGCGGATAACCTCTAATTTTTTGTCTTCCAATTGACCCCTCCTAAAACAAACTAATGATGGCCTAAAAGCCAGGCTGTCTGGCTTTTAGGATTAAGATAGAATTACATAGACAATTCTTCTTCCTTCTTCAGCTGGCGCATAAGCTTCTTTTGCTGGCGTTTTTCTTTAAATCGAATAAGCACCATATATAAAGAAGGAACAACCAATAAGGTTAAAACCGTAGAGAAGATAACACCGGAAATGATGGTTATCGCCATTGGCCTGAAGAGTATGTCTCCGATAAGTGCAACAGGCAGTAGGCCGAAAATGGCTGCTGTTGCTGTTAATAGAATTGGGCGGAAACGTGCTTCGGTTGCTTTAATAACAGCCTCCGTTAATTCCATACCTTCATGTCTGGCATCTTCCATAAATTCAATTAACACAATTCCGTTTCGAACAACAATTCCTGCTAAGGCTGTGATTCCGATGACTGACATAAAACCAATTGGTGTTCGTGTAATGAACATTCCGATGATTCCGCCGGCCGCCGCCAAGTATACTGTTGTTAAAATAATAACTGGAATAGACAAGGAATAGAACTGGATCGTAATTAAGATGATGATGATTACGATACAAGCTAGGAAGAGCTTTCCTAAATCCCCAAAGGATTCAGCCTGCTGCTCAGTTTCCCCTCCAACTTTCCAATTATAACCGTCAGGGAGGTTAAGACTTTCTACTTTCGGCAATATTTCAGCCATTGCCTGGGTAGCGGTCGTTCCTGTTCTAACATCAGCCTCAACGGTTACCGTACGCTCTAAATTATAGTGGGAAATCTGCTGTACAGAGAACGCAGGCTTTAATTGTGCAAGCTGTGCCAGCGGAATTTGTTCACCTTTTGCATTGGTCACACTGAGTCTTTGAAATAAAGTGGTTGGATCTTCTTCCGTTTTCTCTAAATAAATCTTTATATCAATCAGATCATCGCCTGTGTCAAATTCACTGACATCCAGCCCTTGGGTGATTAAACGAAGGGTAGTTGATAGATCAGTGTAGCTCACAAGGTTTTGATCCATGGCATCCTGATTCACTGCAAATTCGAGTGAATAGCGCCCTGTTCCAAGGGAATCAGAGATATCGTATGTACCATTTGTCTCTGAAATGATCGTTTTCAGCTGTCCGGACAGATTGCGAAGCTGTTCTAAATCTGGTCCAGTCAGGCGAATAGATATGGGTGCACCTGCATCAATACCTGCTGATGGTGACGAGGTTACTACAGAGAGTCCTGGGTATGCTTGCTTAAAATGGTTATTCCATTCCTCAATCGTTTTTTCTATTTCAAACTTTCCTGCTTCACCCAGGACAGCTACCTGCCCATTTTCCATGCCAGAGCCTGCTGGCATTGCATTAAAAAGCTGCGGTGCGGCACCCCCGGAAGCGGAACTGACTTCTTTCACCCCAGGCAGTTTCTCTGCCCAAGCGGCAATTTCCTTTACTACCCGATCCGTTTCTTGAAGTGAGGTTCCGGTTGGCATTTCCACATTTATCGTGAATTGTGGATCTTCTGCCTTAGGGAATAACTCAACAGGAACAAATGGTGTTAATCCATAGGCGGCTGTTCCAATTAATAGTCCGGTTAATCCAACCCTTAATGGATGCTTAACAACTTTTTTCATTAACTTCTGAGAGTAAAAATGGTTTAAAGCATGAATCTGTTTTCCTAGAAGGCCCGCTGGCTTGCCGGATTGCTCACGTTTGTATTTATTGCGTTTTTCATTCCATTCCCGGAATATCGGAACAATCGTAAGAGACATCACCATAGAAGCCAATAAAGCAACGATAATAACGAGGGGAATTGGTTTAATAAATTTCCCCATATCACCGGATAAGAACATAAGCGGTAAAAATGCTGCAATCGTTGCGAATGTGGCTGTGATAATGGAAATAATTACTTCTTTTGTACCTTTAACAGCAGCGGTTAAAGGACTTTCCTTCAATACCGTTAATCGTCGTTCAATATTGTCATTAACAACAATTGCGTCATCCACTAAAAGTGACAGAACAATAATGATCCCAATAACCGTCATCTGATTAAGTGTCACGTCAAACATAGGGAGGAACAATAATCCTACTGCTATCGATAATGGAATGGCCAGCGCTACTATAGAAGAAGTGACCAAATTTAATCCCAGCATACACACAAGGACCACGGCAACCATCGCAATGATCAATTCTTTCGATAGGTCGGCAAACATATGATCAATTGTATCTTTTTGAGCATATAACAAATCAAGCTTAAAACCTTTTGGAAGAGTCGTCTCCAACTTTTTCATTGACTCGACTACAGCAGCATCTACAGTTGGTACATCGCTTCCTGTTTCTCCGCTAATGCTGAGAGTAACGGCGGGCTTCCCGTTAAAGTAACCATTATAAGAGCCTTCACCATGTGTAAGGGCAATTTTGCCTATATGTTCTAAATAAATAGGAAAGCCATCCTCTGTTCTCGTAATAATGACTTTATTCAGAGCGTCAATGCTTCTTGCATCTGAAATTCGAAGCTGATAATTTCGTTCTTTATAATCAATGTCCCCAATCGGTATGCGTTCATTTTCCGCTCGAATGGCTTGAGTAACCTGCGGCCAGGATACATTGTACTGCTGCATTTTCTGAGTATCCAGGTCCACTCGGATTTCCTGCTCAGGGATTCCTTGGATGGTAACGTCTGAAATGCCGGGAACGGCTCGCAGCTGGTCCTTCCACGAGTCCATTAAATCATTTAATTCTTTAAGCTGTTCTGGCTTGTCAGCATATACAGCATATGCGCTAATAAACGTTTTGATTAAATTATCGTTGACAAACGGCTGAGTCGCATCATCTGGAAGCTCTGCTTCGGCATCTTGTACCTTTGTGCGAAGCTCCGCCCATTTTTCCTTCGGCTCGACATCCGGCTCTAACATAACCGTAATGGTTGATATACCTTCCATCGAAGTGGATGAAATGGTATCAACACCTTGAATCTCTTTAATTTTTTGCTCAATTTTTTTCGTCACCGTTTGTTCGACGGTTTCTGGAGTTGCTCCAGGATAAGCAGTCGTCACGATCGCCTGGCTAATGACAAGATCGGGAATTTCCTGCTTCGGTAATTGAAAGAAGCTAAAAATCCCAAATAGGGTGACTGCTGAAAAAAAGAGGAGGGTAATTTTGCGTTTTTTGACCAAATACTCTATCATTTCGTTTTACCTCTGCCAGTTTCCAACGGGTCACCGTCAAGCAATAATTCTCCTCCGCGAATTACGACTATATCGCCAACTTTCAAACCACTCATAATATGAATTTTGTTATCAATTAAATTACCTGTTTGAACTTCCGTTTTCACAGCATGGCCTTTTACTTCTTTGAAAACATACGGGGCGTTGCCGCTGCTGATGACCGCTTCTATTGGAATGAGGATTCCTTTATTATCACTGGTCACCCGGTTTGCCCTTACTACCTGGCCTGGCACCCATTCAAGGTTTTCGTTTGGAATGATAACCTCGACACTGATTGTACCGGTGCTGGCATTGGTTTGCGGGTAGATTTTATTTACTTTTCCTGTTCTCTTTTGATCATAAAGCGAGACCGTTACTTCCTGCCCAGCCGTCCAATCCTTTATTTCTTTATCGGGAACCGGAAGAAGGACCTTTAGCTGATCAGTGCGGCCAAGCTTGTAAACTGGTGTTCCTGGACTGACCATCTGGCCTTCTGAAATAAGCTTTTCTAACACAACTCCTGTAAGAGGCGATTTTAGTTGTGTTTTAGAAAGGGTAAGCTCTGCCTGTTTCTTTCCGATAAGCGCCTGCTCGTAAGCTGCCTCAGATTGGCCTCTTGCGGCGATCGCCTGTTCTTTTGAAGCAACAGCCTGCTCTCTTGCAGAAATTGCCTGTCCTTTAGCAGCCGTTGCCTGTCCTTTACCAGCAACAGCCTGTTCTTTGCCAGCCTCTGCTTCTTGTATGGATGAGGCTGCTTGTTTCCGCTGTTCTGCAGTCGCTCCTTCTAAAATAAGCGATAACGATTGTTCTGCATTAGCTACATCTTTTTGTGCATTGGTCACTACAAGCTGCATATCGTCAAAATCCTTTTTGGATGCTAATCCTTCATCATATAATCCTTTTATACGGTCAGCATCCAGTTTGGCTTTGGTATAGGCCGCTTTAGCCCTGTCAACAGCCAGTCTTGCCTGGGCTTTTTCCTGCTCGCGTGCCCCTTTATTAACGGCTTCGAGGTTGGCTTGTGCACTGCTGATCCGTGCATTTGCTGCTTTTATATTGGCTTCTGCTGATTTTATTGATTCATTTGAGGAACTAACACCTGAATCCGCCGCTCCAATCCCTACTTCAGCGGAGTTAATGGCTGCATCCGATGAGTCCAGGGCAGCCTGTGATTGAAGAATGGCATTATCGGCCTGCTGCACTTGAAGCTGATAATCAGCAGGGTCCAAATTCGCTAAACTGTTTCCTGCTTGAATTGGATCACCAATATTAGCATCCATGTTTTGAATCCGTCCTGCAACCTCAAATGAAACATCAGTCTCTTCGTAAGGCAGCAATTTTCCTGAAAGGTTGGTAATTCCATCAAGAGACTCTTCAGCGACACTCGCTACTTCCACGTTTATTGCTGTCTTTTCTACCTGAACGCCGCTGGTTTGCTTTGCTGAGCAAGCTGACATCACAAGAGCAAAGCTTACAGCTGCGGTTACTAAAGGTAAACGTTTTCCCACTTTTTTCTCTCCCTCTATATTTTTTTGGAGTAAATAGGAATATCTCTTTCTTTCCCCCCTGAAACGATAAAAATGAATTAGAAATTTCTCCTGAAAAATACGGTTTATACCACTAAGTCATTTTTATACTATTCAGTTTCCAAATGAATTATAAGTCCTGGGTATAGTACTGTCAATAAATAGTTTCTGTAACATTTATTTACATTTTTTATGGCGAATGAACTAGTAATTTGTCGGACTAAAGCTGTGGCTGCAAGGGGGGTAATAGTCTAGGAGAATTGAGGGGAATAAAGGGGAGCAGAGACCTAAAAGCCACCTGCTTATATGGTTTTTTCCTATCCTTATACAATAATCTGAAATAAGGATATGAGATATTAGATATGTATAGCAGTGGATAATAGATTCTATCATTAGTAATCAGGTTTTTTTATCTACAGCTTTTGCCCAGATATATATAATGAGAAAACGGGACCTTAGCGCATAGCTTTGGTTTCTTTTTTGTGTTAGAGTTTTAGTCGGTCTTCTTTCGACTTACCTGACGGTGAACAGTTTTATCACAGTATCATCAGGGTAGATTAATGGAGTAAATCATTGGAAGCGGTCAAGCTAAAAGAAATCAAACGTTAGGAGAATAGAATTGTGAAGAAATTGGTTTTGACGTTTTTCATTGTTTTGCTGGCATCGCTCAACTTGAGCAATGGAACGGAAACAAAGGCAGCCATAAGGAAAGTCACTGTTTTATTTGGAGACAGTAATACAGCAGGTTCGAATTGGGTAGCTAATCATTATTACAGCAGTGCTAAATGGGCAAATCGGCTTTTGCAAACACGTCCTGTTTTTAATGCCGGTGTTGGCGGAAATTCGACCGGTATGGCGAGGCAGCGATTTACAAGGGATGTGCTGAATAAAAATCCGAAAACCGTGATCATCATGTTCGGAACGAATGATGCGCAAATTATGAATAGCAATAGCTTGCCAAGAACTTCAAAAGCAAATTTCAACAAAAACGTAAGGTATTTTGTTGATAGTCTCAGGGCTCGAAAGATAAATGTCATACTGATGACCGCCCTTCCCGTAATTGAAGGAGGAAAAGGGCATTATTATTCAAGAAATAGAGAGGCTTTATACAAGCCTTACGGTGGAGCTAGGGAATGGCATGACTCTTATAATGATATAACCAGAACAATTGCCAGGCAAAAAGGCGTTCCTTTAATTGATACATATCGGATCTTTTTGCAATATGCAGGTGGAAATACAGATCAGGCACTTACTGATTCAGGATTATATGATCCATCAGGAATCCATATGTCGATGTATGGGGCAGACGTGCTCTATCAAACGGTTCAAAAAACACTGGAGTTGAAAAGGATGTGACCGGTGCTTTACATGACCGATCATTTTTCGAATGAATTGTCTTTAATCGTATGTGTAGTTGAAATGGAAAAGGGCTTACATATGCTATCTGTCTTTTTACGTTCACAGTAAGTTATTTTCACATATTATATGGATAAATATATTCCTAAGAATGTTTAGCCTTACTAGCTAGTCAATATAATAAAGTGGTGAGTAGCCCGTTGCAGAACTTAGCTGCAATGGGTTTTTCTTGTTAGAAAAATCGACAGTATCTTATTAAGAATGTGGGAATGTGTTGAACGATTTTTATTAGTTTGCTTCCAGGTTCATGTTATATTTTTATAATCAGTAAACTATAGAAGGAATGAACCAATGATGAGAGTTTTAATGAAAATTTACCTTTCTTTGTGTATTATCCTGTTTTCATTGTTTTATCCTATAGGAGCTAATATTATTTTTGCTCCTTCACCTAAAGATAGCGTTAAAGCGAGTGCCGCAGCAATCGAAAACAAAAAGTGGGACCCGGTTCACATTAACCCACTTCCCAGCAGTAAAAGTGTTGCTTTCGCATTTAGTAACAAAGCTAGAGTCGCCACAAAACCGTTTCCAGCACAATTTCAAACAGTAAATGGTATTTTAACGTTCAGGGGCGGACCTGCCCGCAACAGTGCTGTGATGGGAACCCCTATTATCAAAGAAGGGAAATTGAGGAAAAGCTGGTCCTTTCGCACATCTTCCTCACCAAGATGGGGAGGAGGGGCAGGCTGGACCGGACAGCCGAGTGTGATTGAGTGGAACAAGCGAGAACAGCAAATTATGAATGTTTATCCGGAATATAAAAAGAAAGCCAGTTTCAAAGAATTGATGTACGGATCTTTGGATGGCAAGGTCTATTTCCTGGATCCTTCGACAGGCAAGCAGACAAGAAAGCCTATCGATATACATAATCCCATCAAGGGAAGCGTTGCTCTTGACCCACGCGGTTATCCGCTGCTTTATGTAGGGCAGGGGATTCCGCAAACGGGTAAAATCGGCTTTAGAATTTATAGTTTAATAGACCAATCCTTGCTGGCTTTTATCCCTGGAATGGATTCCTTCGCATTCCGCGGCTGGGGAGCATTCGACAGTTCTCCGCTGATTAACCGGGAAGATGATAGCATGGTGGTAGGCGGGGAAAATGGCCTCGTATGTTTGATAAAACTATTCACAAACTATGACCCGACAAATAAAAGGATAAAAATATCACCGGTTACAACAAAATATCGTTATAAACAGCAGAAGAATGCCTATCCGGGCATAGAGAATTCCATATCTGTTTATAAGAACATAGCTTATTTTGCCGATAATGGCGGCGGGATACAGGCACTGGATTTAATCAAAAAGCGTCCAATCTGGGCGAACCCGGCATATGATGATACAGATGCCAGCCTGGTAATTGAAGAATCGGGCGGGGTGCCTTTCTTGTATACCGGCTCAGAGATTGATAAGCAAGGCACAAAGGGCTATGCCCGATTACAAAAATTGAACGGGCTGAACGGCAAGGTAATGTGGGAAAAGAAGATTCCTGGCTTTTCTGTTAAAGGAGAAAATCCGGTGAATGGCGGAGTTTTAGGGACACCTATTGTAGGCAAAGGCCCATTGGCAGGGCAGGTTATCTACAATATTTCCAGATATAAAACGATTAATGGCGGATTACTGATCAGCCTTGATACAAAAACCGGAAAAGAAAAATGGCGGCTGCAGCTTCCAAATTACGCCTGGTCATCTACAGTCGCAGTCTATACTTCGAATCAAAAGGCGTTTCTTGTACAAGGAGATTCGGTGGGTAATTTATATCTCATAAATCAACTTGGGAAGGTAGTTACCAAAATTAATTTAGGAGCCAACATTGAAGCCTCCCCAATTGTGGTGGGGCAGCAGATTATTGTCGCAACAAGAGGCGGAGCTTTTCATAGTGTTGGCATAAGATAGGAATAACAGGAGGCACTTCTCAGAGGAGAAGTGCCTTCATGCTGTCGAGAAATTAGAAGTGGTATATACGATATGCTCAACCTGATTGGAACAAACTTATTCCTTCATTTATTTGTTTAGCTTATTTGAGAATGATTTTCGGAACTATTTTCACAACCATCAAAAAAACAAGTTATAGGTACATTAAAGGCTATGGACAATTTATGTAAAATTTCCAAGCTGATATTCTGTCTGCCATTTTCCATATTTCCTACCGAAGCACGCGTTACACTAAGAATATTTGCTAATTTCGTTTGAGACATATCGTTGTGTTCTCTTGTTCTCTTCACATTCTGACCTACCATTAGCTTTATATCCATTGCCGACACTCCTAAAAGTTGTTTATCCTAATATCCTTTTTTTACTAGTATCGACATTTTTTACATTTTATTTACTTTGCTTTAAGCAGAAGTTGTAACTTTTCTTTAAACTGCTCAGTCATTTACCGGTGTTGGTAATATATTAATCTTTATTTTGAACTATTTTAATACAGGATTCTGGAGAATAGAAGTTCGTTAATAATCAAAGTCTTTTGAAAAAGCTGTCCAGCTTAACCATGCCGGACAGCTTTTTCTTCTATTTTACCGGTCTATTAGTCTTGATGGGTATATGTTCATAGGTCTCTTTAACTGTAAAATTTTAACAATAACTTAATGTAATACTGTAGGAAGGTGTGTTTCAATTATTTAGTAGAGTACTAATTATTACTAGTAAGGAGGCGATAATTCAAGTGAAGCTGGATTTGTAGTTTGACCAAAATGTGAATCCGGCCAAATAATTAAAATTTGGCAAAAATAATTATGATATTGGCCAAAAGTCCTTAAAACGGCGAAATAATTTTGTTGGTTGCGCTTTTGCATGGATATAGGATCTGCAAAATTATACAAAGGGAGAGGTTAACAGTGCGGAAAAGAAAATCTTTCAGTTTGGCATTGATTTTTACCATGATAATCAGCCTTTTTGCTCCATTTAGTGCCGCAAATGCTACGGAACCCATTTCAGTTGCACAGGCTATAGCGGCTAATACGGGAACTGCAACTGTAGAGGGGTATATTGTGGGGGTTACCACAGGAGGAAGTGGTGGCACTGCATCCTACGCCCATAAAGCACCATTTACTGTCGAAACGAATCTCGCCTTAGCGGATGATCCAAATGAAACGGATAAAACAAAGATCATTCCGGTGCAGCTTCCAACAGGACCCATCAGGACAGAACTTAATTTAAAAACAAATCCTGAAAACCTGGGTAAAAAGATTCAAATCACGGGCAGCCTGGAAAAATATTTTACTGTTCCTGGATTAAAGTCACCAACCGCTTATACATTTGTGCAAGAAAATGACCCGACAAAGGTCCAGTCAGTAACTGCTAACCCGGGAGCCGGACCTGTAGCTGAAGGCACCAGTGTTATATTATCCACTGCCACTGAAGGTGCCGCTATTTTTTACACAACAGATGGCACCGCTCCCACAAAGGAAAGCCGTCAATACATTGCACCCATTACGATCGATAACGCAATCACCATAAAGGCTTTTGCCTCAACACTTGGCCTGGAAGATAGTGAAGTAACGACATTTGAGTATTCTGTTTTGCAAAAACAAACGATTGCCGAAGTGAGGGAACTCCCGGTCGGTCATTCAGCTCTTACCTCCGGAATCGTGACGGCTGTTTTCGGAAATACGGTTTATATCCAGGACGATACAGCAGGTATTGTTTTATATGGCAGCAACTTAAACGTTGCGCCTGGAGATAGAGTGCAGGCTTCAGGTAAAATTGCAGATTACAATTCACTTCTGGAATTGGAAGTGCAGGCTAGCAATGTAACAGTGATTGAAAAAGCGGAGGTGCCTGCTGCACAAGAATTAACAGCGGCCGATCTTCAGGAAAACAAAGAAGCAACCCTTGTAACTGTAAAAAAGGTTACTGTTGAATCCCTTGCAGGCGGGAACTACACAGCTAAGGACGCCAACGGAACGTCATTCCAGATTCGCCCCCAGGATGCGTCATTGCTTTCCGTGGATACAAGCTATGATTCGATCACAGGGGTGCTTGGAGCATACAAAAGTGTGTATCAGCTGATTCCGAGAGATGCGAGCGACATTATCGAAGATTCCAGCAAGGTGCAGCGTATCACTGCAACGCCTGGGGCGGGTCTTATCAAAGCAGGTGATAAAGTAACGCTAGCAGCCCCAACTGCAGGTGCAACTATCTATTACACAACCGATAACACGAATC
Source organism: Peribacillus saganii (assembly GCF_003429095.1). Classification (GTDB taxonomy): domain Bacteria; phylum Bacillota; class Bacilli; order Bacillales; family DSM-1321; genus Peribacillus; species Peribacillus saganii. Next base: position 57,627 of record NZ_QVTE01000034.1, on the reverse strand, counting down.
CTACAACCAGCAGCCAGGTTTACGGAGGTCCAATTGAAATTTCGAAGGACACTGTAATAAAGGCCATTGCTGTAAAAGAAGGGCTAACCGCTACTGATGTTTCAACTTTCAATTATATCATTCAAAAGGATGTTGTCCGCATTCATGACATTCAGGCGGCTGCTCATTATTCTCCTTATGAAGGCATAAATGTAGCAGACATTGAGGGCGTTGTAACGAAGGTTGTAGATGCAAATAACTTCTATATGCAGGATACTCAGTCTGATAATGATGAAAAAACATCTGAAGGAATTTTAGTCTATAAAAGGCCTCATGGTGTAAAAGTGGGCGATGCAGTGAAAGTAAGCGGACAAGTGAAGGAGTATGTGCTGGAAGGCTATGCTGAAAAACAGCAAACTGATTTGCCGGTAACTGAAATTAATGCAACCGCCATTATGGCTACAGCCAGCGGACAGACGCTCCCTGCTCCGGTAGTGATTGGACAGGATCGGATTCCTCCTGCTGAGGTTATTGATAATGATGGGTTATCAACATTTGAACCCGAACAAGACGGAATCGACTTTTTTGAAAGTCTGGAAGGCATGCTGGTTCAAGTGGACAATGCAAAGATAGTAGCACCACAGAAATACGGAGAAGTCATTGTGGTTCCTGGAAATTTCGATACCAATACGGATGCAGGCGGCCTAAGGATTACCGAAACAGACTTCAACCCGGAACGGATTACGATTGATATGAATGATGAGAGCTTTGTGGCAAAAATGGGTGACAGTTTTGCGGGATCGATTAAGGGTGTTGTCAGCTATGGCTACAGCAACTTTAAGGTTCTCAGCAATAAAGCGGATCTGCCGCAGCTTGTGGAAGGTGCTAATACACGTGAGACAACGACAATTTCAGCAGCTGCTGATAAGCTGACGATCGCTTCTTATAACGTGGAGAATTTTTCAACGAAAACACCGGATGCCAAGGTAACCAATTTGGCTGAGGCCATTGTCAATAACCTGAAGCAGCCTGATATTATCGGACTGACGGAGGTTCAGGATAATGATGGCCAGACAGACAGCGGCAATACGGATGCAAGCCAAAGCTTTGAAACGTTAATTGCAAAAATTAAAGCGCTTGGCGGAGCAGATTACCTATATACGGATATAGCACCATTGGACAAGCAGGATGGCGGAGCACCGGGAGGAAATATCCGTGTTGGCTTCCTTTATAAACAGGACAGAGTAACACTTGTGCCTGGAAAAAAGGGAACAGCAACCGACGCAGTTAGTTTTGAAAATGGGAAGCTTACATTGAACCCGGGCCGAATCGATCCGACGAATGCCGCTTTCAATTCATCCCGCAAGCCTCTGGCAGCACAGTTCGAGTTTAATGGAAAGAATATTATCGTTGTTGCGAACCACTTTAACTCCAAAGGCGGTGACCAGCCGTTATTTGGGAAGGTTCAGCCGCCAGTGTTACAAAGTGAAGTACAGCGTATGAAGATTGCAGAAATCGTCAACAGCTTTGTAAAAGATGTAAAAGAAAAGGATCCAAATGCGAATATCGTTCTGCTCGGTGACTTTAATGACTTCGAATTCTCCAATCCTCTACAAACATTAAAAGGAAACGAACTAACAAATATGATTGAAAAAGTTCCGGCAGATCAGCGGTATACTTACAACTATCAAGGAAATGCCCAGGTACTGGATCATATTTTAGTATCAAATAACCTGGCAGCGAATACTGAAGTGGATATTGTTCATATCAACTCAGGGTTTATGGAAGAGCACGGACGGGCAAGCGACCATGACCCGGTACTGATTCAAATGAGCTTGAATAAAATCGAAGAACCAAAATACGACAAGGTGTACAATCTTAGTGGCTACACAGCTGGCAAATTAAAAATAAAAGAGGACAATGCATTAGTCAGCATGGACAGCACTTCAACTATAAAAGATGGCATCTATCTTATGAAATCAACAGCAGCATTGAAAGGGGAAGGGTTAAAGGATACTAGAGTCATTATTACCCCATCTTCAAAAAATTCTGTTATAGATTTCACCGGTGCCGAAGTGAAAGAAGTGGTGATTGAGAGCAAAAATGTAAAAGAAATAAGAGGTGCAGAAAACATACAGCTGTGGAAGGTGAAGAAAAACGTGGATACTTCTGCGATTACATTTTATAACTCTGAAGGTGAAGAAATGGATTCACCTTTTGCTTCTAAAAACAAGAAGTCTGCCTAATCGAAGGTGCCGGGATTCCCTATAATATGGGAATCCCGGCACTTTTTTCTTTTTCAATCAAACGATTGATTAAATCATACTAATCAATCGTTTGATTAAACAACAGGTTCTAGGCAGCATTGGCCGAAGAAGATTTAGTAAATACAAACGTGATTGTTTGCAAAACCCCTTCTAACCTTTTGAAGAACCCCATAAATTAGATATGAACTCCTGTAATTATGCGGTTTTGAAAGGGGGATAATGTTTGAAAAAAGTAAGAAAAGTAATTATTCCTGCGGCTGGGTTGGGAACACGTTTTTTGCCTGCGACGAAGGCAATGCCCAAGGAAATGCTCCCAATAGTGGATAAGCCGACAATTCAGTATATAGTCGAGGAGGCGGTTGCTTCCGGAATTGAAGACATCATCATTGTGACTGGAAAAGGAAAGCGCGCCATTGAGGATCATTTTGATCATGCTTTTGAATTGGAAGCCAACCTGATGGAGAACGAGAAGTTTGAAATTCTTGAAAAGGTAAAGGCATCTTCTTCTGTTGATATTCATTACATCCGCCAGAAGGAGCCGCTGGGTCTGGGGCATGCTGTTTGGTGTGCCCGAAAGTTTATTGGCGATGAACCGTTTGGGGTGTTATTGGGCGATGATATCGTAAAAAGCGAGAAGCCCTGTATGCTTCAGCTTATTGAGCAGTATAATGAAACCTTTTCAAGTATTATTGGCGTTCAGGAAATACCGATGGAAGAAACGTATCGTTATGGTGTCATTGATCCTGTCAGCACTTCATCACGCTTGATGCAAGTAAAGCAATTCGTTGAAAAGCCAAAGGTAAATGAAGCTCCTTCTAACTTGGGGATTGTAGGCCGCTACATTTTAACGCCAGAAATATTCCGTTATTTGGAGGAAAAGAAAAAAGGAAAAGGCGGAGAAATTCAACTAACGGATGCCATTGAACGTCTCAATACCATTCAGCGTGTTTTCGCATATAAATTTGAAGGAAATCGTTACGATGTGGGTGAAAAATTAGGCTTTATTGAAACCACGATTGATTTTGCTCTTGACCGTGAAGATTTGAGGGAGGGTGTCCTGCGCCTGCTCGAGAAACAATTATTCAATCATAAGAAACTGAAACCTGTAGAATGAAAAGGCTGCCTCCAATGCTGTGAGGCTTATCTAATCATAATATCCAAATCTGCTTTTTGAAAGTTTTAATAATCGGTGTTCCATATCATTACAAAAAAACTAAGGGAACTCTTGGCTATAAGCCCAAGATGATAGACTAATAAACTTCCTTTTATCATTCTCTTTTTGGAATAGTAAATAAAACCCAACATATATTTCTACTACTAATCATTCCTTTTAAACAATATGCTGAGGGGTTGAGTTTGTGGAGAAGTGTATGAAATATCTGTGGTTTTTAGGAATACTATTCATTTTATTTTGGCCAGAAAATGTGCAAGCCGCCCAAGCAGAAACAAAAGTGAGAGTTGCCGTTAATGATAGAATCTGTACTGACATAAAACATGGCTCCATGATAATGAATGGAAGGGCATATATCGCCTGGGATGATTTTGTCAAAATAACAGGGGCAATGATTCAGAATAACAGCATTTCTAAAACGGCCACGATTAAAAAGGGAAACATTACGGTTAGCATTGATTTATATAATGGTACCTTACAGTTAGGCAATAACAGCTTTAAGGGTGAGGTTGTAGAAAAAGACGAAATAACATATATTCCAATCAGACTGGTTTCCGAGTATCTGGGTTACAGAGTCTATTATCTTTCTGATGAAAGAATTGTCCGTCTGGTAGATGGAAACCACAAATATAGTAATGGTCAATTTATTAAGACACTCCATAAGGCTGCTGCAAAAAAGGTATATCTAACGTTTGATGATGGCCCAAGGGCGCATACAGCGAAGCTCCTGAAAATTTTAGCTGAAAAGAATGCGAAAGCAACTTTTTTTCTTGTTGAACCGAATATGAAACAATACCCTCAGTTTGTAAAACAGATTGTAAAGAGCGGGCATTATGTTGGGTTGCATAGTGTCAGCCATGATAAAAATAAATTGTATGGAAATCCGAAAAACGTTGTGGCGGAAATGGATCAAACACGAAAAACATTATATTCATTAACTAATTTGAACAGCCGTTTGGTGAGAGTTCCGTATGGAAGTAAACCATTTATGACTGCTCCGTTTCGGAACGGATTAGTTAGCAGCAATTTTAAAATGTGGGATTGGGATATTGACACACTGGATTGGAAATATCACAAAAATAACCCTAGTGAAATTATAAAAAAAGTGAAGTCTGGATTAGAAACATATAAAAACCAGGATCGAGTGGTTATTTTACTTCATGATGTAGAAGGAACCATTAATACATTGCCAATTATAATTGATGTAATCAAAAAAGCTGGCTATTCATTGGAAACCTATAACCCTGAGGAGCATTTTACGGTGAATTTCTGGAAGGATAAGAGATTATAGAAATTAAACATAGATATACAATAATGGAAAGAATTACTGTAGTTATTCTTACCTATAATAGCAGAAATATATGTTTATGGAAGCTTTTCCCCGGATATATAAGTAGGAGATTACTATATTTCAGGGGAGGATTTTTATAAATGGCCAAATCATATCGGAAGTTTACAGCTACCGCGGCAACGGCGGTATTAGTGGCAAGTGCGATTGCTCCTGCCGCATCAGCGGCAGGCTTTACAGATGTACCTGCCCGATACCAGGATGCGGTGGATTTCGTCGTTTCAAAAGGAGTCAATGGTTTAACAACAACTACTTTCGGGACCGGCGATGACATCAAGCGCGTGGATGCAGCGGTAATGATTGCGAAAGTGCTGGGGCTTTCCATTGACACAGCTCCACCATCAGGCTTTACCGATGTTCCTGAACGTGCCGCAAAATATGTTAACGCAATCAAAGCGGCGGGCATAACCAGCGGGAAAACAGCTACCAGCTTTGATTCAAACAGCAAAATTACCCGTGGCGAGCTGGCCATTTGGATTCAAAGAGGATTTGAACTTGAAGGATCAGGCCAATTGAAATTTACAGATGTGAGCGACCGTTACGAAACTGCAGTCAGGGCATTAGTAAGCAATAAAATCACAAACGGGGTTTCTGAAACCAAATTCGGAGTGGAACAATCCGCAAAGCGTGGAGACTATGCCATCTTCTTACATAGGGCTGCTAACGCTACAGCAACACCAGGTGTAGTCGAAATCTCAAGTGTAGAACCGACCAATGCGAAGACGATAACTGTGCATTTTAATGAGCCATTAGATCCTGAAACTTTATCAACGAATGATAATTTGAATCTTATTACATTGGATAGAGGCGAAGGAGCAGAAAACCCTGGTCAGGTATCACAGCAATTAAGTTCTGACGGCAAAACGCTAACATTCAAAGCAGCAACTTTTTTTAAAGGTGATTACACGGTCAGAATTCCATTTGAAACGGTAAAAGGAACTAACGGAGAATATGTTAGCCCTGCCAATCAAATCGTCACAGTAAATGACGTGGCTGGACCTGATCTTGTATCAGCTGATGCAATGGCAAGAGCTACAAATGAAACCATTAAAACTGTAACATTACATTTCGATGAAGAGGTAACTTCAATCGATAATGTAAAAATTAATAACGCAAATTATACTCCTTCAATTACCGGAAATACAGCAACCTTCACTGTCAACCTGGATGCGTCCCAGCCGTATGAAGTAACAGTAGTAAATGCAAAGGATGCTGCCGGAAACATCAAAGAGGTCCAAACAGCACCGCTGCGAATTGGTCTAGATAACACGGCACCATCAATTTCTGCCGTAGAAGCAACAAGTGAAAATACGGTGAAAGTCACACTTGATGAAGAACTGGAAGGCAACTTGCCGATTACTGGCAGGGTAGGTTCATTTACTGCCAATATTGTTACTGAGGTTAAGGTTAATCCGACAAATAACAGAGAATATTTTGTTACTTTAAACAGGGATTATTTATTCAGAAGCGGCAACACAGATACGGTTACATTAACGGTTGCAAAGGATGCGCTTGAGGACAGGTTTGGGAATACAAACGCTTCCGAGGTTACAAAAACAGTGACAGTTACCAGGGATACCGCTGCTCCTGCAGTAGCAAGAGTGGAAACAAACTCTACAAATGGTGATGTAACTGGATTTACTGTAACCTATAATAAAGAGGTTGAAGACCTGGACACCTCCAAGATTTCCGTTGTTAACTCCAGAGGTGAAATCCTGCCATTCGCCAATGTTATCCAAAGCGCGACCATTTCGGATACTAATCAAAATCAAGTCACATTTACACTTAAATCCGGTGTGGCAGCCGACCAATATGGTTTTAACTTTGCTGAAGGTGTTGTAACCGATAGATCGCTCTCTCCTAACCAAGCTGGGAATTATTCCTTTACAGTGGATGTTACGGATGCCGACACACCGGTTGAAACAAACTTTAAAATTGAGGATGCAACAGTTTCAGAGAATGTTATCACTGTCGATTTTGGTACGAAGGTTAAAGGATCAGGTACAGGTTCGGCCTTTAACCCGGCAGCCTACGAGATCAATGGTGCAAAACTGCCGGCCGACACTGACATAGAGTTTAGTCGCACTGGAGGAACGCTGGACCAAACAACAGTCAATATTACTCTTCCAGCCGGTTTTATTAGCGCGAATGATGAGAAAGCTGTATTCCGAGTTACTGGCGTTCAAAACCTGGATAACAAGGTAAACAACTCCTTCATTGCTTTATTGCCAGTTACAGACAATAAGGCACCAGAACCAGCATCATTTACAGCAACTGAATTAAATGAATTGACAGTCACTTATTCAGAACCAATCGTAGCTCTTGGGACAGGAGCAGATGTAACCGACGAATTAAAGCTTGTCAACAGCAATGGTGCATCACTTCCAATTACCGGAGCAACTGTAGAAGCAGGCAAACTAGTTCTCAACGTTGCTGATGCCTCAACCGTAAGCAGACTGACAACTCTGGAAGTGGCTTCCGGTTCAACTGCAGATATTAAAGATGCGGAAGATAACGTTCAAAGTACAGGTATAACTATTAATAAATAGTAAAAGGCAATAAGGAGGGGCAGAAAGCTGGTTAGCTTCCTGCCTCTTATTATGTAAGCCTATATCCCGACGGCCAAATAAATTCGAAAATGGCAAAATTAATTGCCACTTTGGCGAAATAAATTTTAAAACGGCGAAATGAATGGAGCTTTCGGCAAAATTAATTGGATAGCAGTTAGTTATCATGGTACATAAATTGTATTTTTAAGAGAAATTAGTGTTTAGTAAGTCGAATGCATATTTTTGATGAAAAATACTTGTCTAAATCTTAAAATATATGAGAAATTACATAAACAAAGGTAAAATTTACTCATATATCCAAACTAAAATTTTTGTTAAAATCACAGAGAAGATACGGTCAATGTATCCTCTATTTCTAAATATTAGGTTGCTATTAAAATATTAAAAACAAATCGTACATTAGAGGAGAAAAATTAAATGGCAAAGTCTTTTCAAAAGTTCTTAACTGTCAGCGCTACTGCTGCATTGGTTGCGACAGCTGTTGCACCGGCTGCTTCTGCAGAAGGCCATACTTTTACAGATGTAAATGACCGTTACGATGAAGCGGTTAGCTTTTTATATGCAAATGGAATGATTTCAGGGAAAACTTCTACAAAGTTTGGCACAGGCTTAAACCTTACTAGAGGTGATGCTGCCGTTATCCTTGCTAATGCGCTAGAGCTTGATACTGAAACTGCTCCAGATGCTGGATTTAAAGATTTAAACTCACGTGTTAAAGGTGCGGTCAATGCCTTGGCTGCAGAAGGGATCATTTCAGGCGTAACAAAGGATACCTTTGCACCTAATCAGCTTTTAACACGCGGGGCTATGGCAAAGTTTTTGGTAACAAGTTTTGGTCTGGAAGATTTTGCGGAAGAAACTCCATTTACTGATGTAGGCGGTGTTTTTGCTCCATATATTGAAGCTCTTTACGGAACAGGAATTACTTCAGGTAAAACACCTTCTAAATATGGAACTTACATTGAAATCACTCGCGGTGACTTTGCAAATCTTCTCTATAACACTATTATGTTCGTTGAGGAAAACATTTATTTTGCAGTGGCTGAATCTGCAGCCATTACAAATTCAAAAACGCTGACAGTAACGCTTGATGAAGCAGTACCTCAGGAATTTACCGCACAGGATGCAGCTGATACGCTATATCTTGGTGTCGAATATAAAGATGGTACTGTTGAAGAATTAATACCTTCAAAAGCAACTCTATCAAATGACCGGAAGACGTTAACCTTTGAGCATAAAGACTTGGCCGGTAAAGAAGGAACCCTTTGGATTGACGATGTGGAACTGGCGTTTGACCATGCTGCCCCAGTTGCAGGTGCAGGAACCATCACCCTTGAAGGCGGGTCTGCAGTAAACTTTGATTTTGCTGGCAAAAACACTGCTTCAGCTACCCTGCCTGCAACAAATGGTATAGCCAACTTAAATGGAATTGTATTAAATGTAGCGGACTCATCATTTACGGCTAACCAAACTGTGAATGTTATTCTTAAAAGCACAGATGTAGAGGCTGCCAAAAGCGCGGAGGGCAAACCGTGGGGAGTACTTGAACTGAAAAATGGTAAATGGAACCTTGTGGATAAAGAAATATACAATTTTATTCCAACAGGAAACTACACTTTTGAAGCCCAATTTAAGGATTCTAACAATAATGCAACGAATCTAACATTTGATTTTAAAGTTGGGGAATAATATGGAAGAAGATAGCTCTGATCCAATACGGATTGGGGCTATTTTTTATGTTCTAAAAAAGGGATTTAATTCTTATAAATATAAATAAGACATTTTATTTTCTATAAATTCCCAATTCTATTTATGGTACATTTTTACTTTTCTATCCAATTTTATATGCTATAATTCTCAAATAATAGTTCTAAAGAAATAGGAATAATGGTAGAAAATTAGATTGAAAGGAGAAACTTGAGTCATTCTATCACTTCCAAATATCAAGGCGGGGAAATGAAAAGTGCAAATATATATAAAGAGAATTATGCTGATTGTTACTGTTGTCCTGGGAATTTCTTTTATGCCAGAAGCTGCAAAGGCGGCAATCGTTAAGAACATAATGGCAGGACAGGATGCACCGGTATATAGTTTAAGCGGTAAAACTAAAGTAATGGTAGGTAATTTAGTAAAGGGACAGGAATATGCTCTCATAGGAGAGGATAGCGGAAACTACCATATTACATTTGGGAATGGACGGGCTTATGTCAGCAAGCGGAATATGGCTATTACTGCCAGGATGGCAAATCAAACAAACGAGTCCCGAATTGGAACAGTGAAATCAGGAGTCATCACACTACGAAAAACGGTAATCTATGATAAGACCGATAAAAGCAAAAAGGCTATTGCTGTCATAAACACAAATATAAGGTTTCCTGTACTTTCCAAAGCAGGTGAATGGTATAAAGTTGGTATTGGTAACAGGATTGGGTTTATTCCATCGGGAAATGTGAAGGACGATCAGGGAATCCCGGTTCTGATGTACCACCATATGCTGGAAAACCCGGCACTTACTCCTTTCAAGAATAATGATATGGTAATCACTGTTTCAGCTTTCGAGGAGCAAATGAATTTTCTGAAGGCGGATGGCTGGAAAGCGATTGATGGACAGGAATTAGAACGATATCTCAATTCTGAGCAAATTTTAACAGGAAAAGCAGTGTTGATAACCTTTGATGATGGATATACCTCGTCTCTTAAATATGCTTATCCAATCCTGAAAAGGAACGGATTAAAGGCAACTCAATTTGTAATTGGAGGACGTACCTATCCGGCCGCCAATCCCTGGGATGAGAACAAACTTCAATATATAGGTTACAAAGAAATGCTGGAGACGTCAGATATTTTTGACTATCAGCATCACACATTTGGCATGCATCTTCGCGAATCTGAGAGTCTCATACCATATTTAATCTCCAAAAACTATGAACAAATTAAAGCGGATGTTGAAAGAGGGAGACGGCACCTCGGGGAGGGAGTTCTTGATCCTGCCAGCATCAAATACTTAGCTTATCCATGGGGCCAGTATGATGAAGAAACAATGGCAGCTGTAAAGGATGCAGGCATAACAATGGCATTTACAACCGAGACCGGAAATGTCAAACTGGGTGACAATCCGCTTAAGCTAAAAAGGCAGGGTATCGCTCCAAGGCACAGCGTTGCTGATTTTGTTAATAAATTGAACGGAACATATGTTGACCCTAGGATAAAAGTGAATAAACCCGTTCAGAATGTTGTGGAGAATCCCCAGCAGAATGGCAAGACGCCAAGCAAAACTGGAGCAGCTTCCTCTAAAGGGAAGTAATGAATAAATAGCTTAATAAGTTCCTAAACATAAAACCGCCTTCAGGATTAGTATCCGGAAGGCGGTTTTACTAGCTAAGAATATAACCTTTTTTAACCAGCACGGATGTCTAGCTCGAGCGCCCAGCCTCGACGCACAGGACGTGCTAGTGCCGACGCTGCCACAGGACGTGGCGAACTTAGCCGACGCTTTCGCTTTTCTTAATTAGTTTCCAGTAACCGTCACTGGCGCAGCTGCTGCAACATCTATGATCCGTCCTTCGACCTTAGGATCGACTGTTGTTTGAGTCTTTAAATAGTCTCTGAACATTTCGTAGTCTACATATCCAGGTTCACTTACACGGCCTTCTTCATATGCTTTCTTGAATACTTCATAGCCGTCGCCGCCTTTAGCGGTAAATGTGTTGGTAGCTACAAAATACGAAGTTTCGTCATTGATAGGAGCAAAGCTGCCGTCAGCGCCTTTTACTTTTACTTCGAGAACCCTTTGGCCGGCTGGCTTGCTGCTGTCATATGTGAAGGTTAAGCCTGAAACCTGAAGGAATCCGCCAGAGGCTGCCGGAGCCTGGCTGACACTGTGCTCAAGTGCTGCTTTCACTTCAGAGCCCTTCAGGTTCATAATGCCAAGCGTATTTCCAAATGGCATCGTTGTTAAAATTTCGCCTAACGTAATATCTCCTGCTTCAATGGAAGCGCGGATTCCTCCACCGTTTGTTACGGCAATAACTGTATCAGGATTTACTGTTTTGGCTTTGGCTAGCATTCCATCCGTGATCAGGTTTCCTAGGTTCGTCTCTTTCGCGCGGACATTTTCCCTGACACCGTCTAAAACAGCTTTTGCTTCTACTCCAATAGACTGGCTTTGCAGCGCTGCAATTTTATCGCTGTATGGCTTGAGCATCTCAAGTACTGCTGGATCATCAGCTTTTTTAGTAATGTCAATAAGCTCGCCGGCATGGCCTATCACTTTTCCATTTTCATCGAATTCTACATCAAGAGTGCCAAGAGAATTGCTGTATTCACCGGTCTGGACGATTACAGTAGACTCATTGCCCGCTTCAACCACTGTAGGTGCTTTTAGAACCGTATGTGTATGGCCGCCGACAATGACATCGATCCCTTCGACCTTCTTAGCCAATTCCAGATCGTTATCAAATGCAATGCTATCATCATAGCCAAGGTGGGTTAGAGCAATGATTTTATTAATTCCCTGTTTTTCAAAAGCGTCCACCGCATTTTCTGCTTGTTCAAGATAATTACTAAACTCAATTTTTCCCGTACTTGAAATGGTCGGCGTTTCCTCGGTAGTTAAACCAAATATACCAATTTTCTCGCCATCAACCTCTTTGACAATCCCATTGTAGATATTGCCATCTTTAGGGGAGCTTGAAATGGTACCCTGGTACAGTCCGTTAAACAATGAATCTTTGGAGAAATCCACGTTCGCACTAACGAATGGGAATTCAGCTTTTTTCACGAAGTCGGCAAGCCCTTTATGGCCGTCGCTGCTTGAGCCAAGGTCAAATTCATGGTTTCCGAAGGTCATAGCATCATAGCCTAAATAATTCATGAATTCAAGATCCTGCTGTCCCTGGAATTCATTGAAGTAAAGTGTTCCGGAAAAAACATCCCCTGCATCAAGAAGGAGCGCATCAGGCTTCTGGCTTCGTACTTCCTTAATCGCTGTCGCACGCTTGGCAATTTTTTCGGTATGTGAATGAGTATCATTAGTGTGCATGATCGAAAGCTTGAAATCTTCATCTTTCTGGGCAAGTGATGCTTTATATAAAAATATCGCGAAATCCCCGCGCTTGGCAGGCTGGTTAACACCGAACTTTGTTTTGTTAACACCATTAGTGATATTATTGGCGACCATTGCTTTAACAGCAGCATCATAGCGTGCGTTCACATCCGTAAAGGCATGCTCGGCAGAACCTTCCAGCTTAAAGCCTTTTTGAAGCCAGATAGCTAATTCTCCACGGGTTACAGGGCTATTTGTTCCAAATGCTGTTGCGGTTTTGCCGGAAATGATTCCAGCAGCTTTAAGTGCGTTCACTGCACCTTGAGCCCGGGCGGGAACATCTTTAAAGCCTGAGGCTGGAGCATTCTTTGTATCCAAACCAAGGACATTGGCTAATAAAACAGCAGCATCAACACGCTTGATTGTCTGGTGTGTGCCAAAAGTCGTTGTATAGCCATTTGCGCCTTTTGAAACTAAAAAGTCTACAGCATCCTGATAATGAGGGGGTACATCTGTAAATTTGGCGGCAGCAGAAGCAGCAGGAACGGCAATAGAAGCAGTAATAGCAGCAGTTGCAGCAGTAGCAATAAACTTGCGGGAAACTTTTGAAAGGTAAGCCATCTGGTTCTTTTCCTCATTTCTTTTTAAAATTTTTTTATGTAATTAGTAAAATAATAGACTACCAAGTTATTATAACAAACATTGTTATTTCTCATTCTAGAAAAATAAAATTATTGCAATTATTTAACAACAATTTACATACCAGAATGCAGCAAGCATGGTATGCCAGTTCACAATCAGAATGACAAATAATTTACATTTTCTGAGTGATATCTTCACTAGTAATATGTTACTATTAAGTCGTCTTGCAATTCAAAAGAATTACATAGGGGGAAATATTTTGAAAAAGGTTATTACTAAAAAATCTTTAGCAAGTACAGTGCTGGCATTAGGAATTTTGGTGCCGCAGGCTGCTCCTTCCATTACATACGCTGAAGTGATGGATAAGGACGTTGTAAAGCTTCGTATTATGGAAACAACGGATACCCATACAAATCTGTTAAGCTATGATTATTTTAAGGGAACTGCAGCAGATAAAGTTGGACTGGTTAAGACTGCCCAATTAATCAAACAAGCGCGCCAGGAATCCAAAAACAGTGTTTTAGTCGATAACGGTGACACGATCCAGGGAACTCCGTTAGGAACATATATGGCAAAAATTAATCCATTGAAGGATGGACAAGTACATCCTGTCATTCGGATTATGAATGAAATGGGCTATGATATGGCGACTCTGGGCAACCACGAATTTAACTACGGTTTGGACTTTTTAGATGAGACATATGATGACGCTAATTTTGGCTATGTGAATGCCAATGTATACGTAGACGATAAAGATAATAACCCAGATAACGATCAAAATAAATTTACCCCATACAAAATCGTGGAAAAGAAAGTAGTAGACGAAAATGGTGTGGAACAAACAATCAAGATTGGTTATCTTGGCCTTGTTGCTCCTCAAATCACTGATTGGGATAAAGCCCATTTAGATGGAAAGGTTATCACGAAGGATATCGTGGCTACTGCAGAAAAATTTGTTCCTCAAATGAAGGCGGAAGGGGCAGACATCGTCATTGCGATGACTCACTCCGGCTTCAATGGTGCAGCTGAAGCGAATAAGAATGCTGAAGATGCAATTTATCCATTGAGCAAAGTTGCTGGAATCGATGCTATTACTTTCTCCCATACGCACAAAGTGTTCCCTGCCGCTGATGAAAAATCACTTGATGCACTATTTAAGGACAAAGATGGAAAAGTACTCCCAGGCGTTGATAATGTTAAAGGAACTATCAATGGTGTAGCAGCTGTTCAGGCTGGCTTTGGCGGAGAGAAACTGGGCCTGATCGATTTAACTTTGAAAAAAGAGGACGGTAAATGGAAGGTTCTTGATTCTCAATCATCTACAACGCAAATTTATGATGCGGCTGCAAAAAAACCTACTGTGGAAGCTGATCCAGCATTAACAGATTCCATCAAGGCTGAGCATGAAGCAACAATCGCATACACAATGGGTAAGTTGGGTACAACAACCGCTCCAATCCACAGCTATTTTGCTTTAGTCCAGGATGATCCATCTGTCCAAGTTGTGACTGCAGCTCAAAAATGGTATGTAGAAAAGTATGTGAATACGAATGCTCCTGAGTATAAAGATACTCCTATATTATCCGTTGGTGCGCCTTTTAAAGCAGGCCGCAACGGTGTAGAAGAATTCACTGAAATTAAACAGGGCGACCTTACAATCCGCAGTGCGGGTGACCTTTATTTATATGACAACACACTAAAAGCTATCCTTGTAAAGGGATCTGTAGTCAAGGAATGGCTTGAAATGTCAGCGGGTAAATTTAATCAAATCGATCCAGGCAAAAAGGAAGAGCAAGCATTACTTGACCCGTCCTTCCAGGTGTTCAACTTCGATGTTATTGATGGTGTTACTTACCAGGTTGATGTAACAAAGCCTGCTAAATACAAGCCGGACGGAACGATAAATAATGCGGATTCCAGCCGTATCGTAAACCTGCAATACAACGGAAAAGCGGTTGATCCTAACCAGGACTTCATCGTGGTTACAAACAACTATCGTGCCGGCGGCGGAGGTAACTTCCCTGGCGTGAAAGGAAGCAAGTATATCGTTGATTCAGCTGATGAAAACCGCCAAATTTTGATGGATTACATTGCTGAAAATAAGGAAATTAATCCGACTATCGATAAAAACTGGTCTATCGCGCCGATTAATGGCGATGTGAATGTAACGTTCACATCCAGTCCAAAAGCGGAAGAGTATGCGAAAATAACGGATAATATTTCTTATACTGGCAAAACGGATGACAAAGGCTTCGGTATCTTCACGCTTGATTTAAGCAAGGGGCAGAGCCCAGCATCAGGTCAGGACACACCGGAATTTACAGATGTAACTGATAATCATTGGGCAAAGAATTATATTGATTCCCTGGTAGGTAAAGGTGTTATTAAGGGGAAAACAGATACAACATTTAATCCCGAAGGCATCATCACTCGCGGACAATTTGCCGCATTGCTTGTACGCAGTCTTGGCCTCAGCGATGGCACACTTACTGTTGAAAAAGAAATTGAGCTGGCTTATAAAAATGGACTTACGACAATGTCTCCAGCCAAATTTGCTCCAAATGACGCAATCACAAGAGAGCAGATGGCATATATGACCGTTCGCGCATACGAAAAGAAGACTGGCAAACCATACAAAGCAACGAAGACAGTGACTTATAAAGACAGCAAGAACATTCACAAAGGTTTGGCTTATTCTGTAAGTGCCGCTAACGAACTGAAGCTGATGAACGGATACACGAATGGCAAGTTCGAACCGAAAACCTCAGCAACTCGTGCCCAAGCAGCAAGAGTAGTGTATGATTTTTTAAATAAATAAATTTCCTGCTTGATTGATTACCTCCACTGCGGAATGCGGTGGGGGATTTTTTATATTGAGATTGAATCCGTTATAAAAACTCAAAGGGAAGAGTGAACGGGGTTTGTGGAGACAGTTATTAGGCTTATAAAAAGGAAACACCATTCACCGGCATTATGATGAATGGTGTTTTTTAGCTATGTATTATTATTATCATAAATTGCCGACATACAATAATCATACGGAAAACATAAATCTTACAATCTCTTAAAACCAGCCAAACGCTGCTTGTAATAGGAGGTGCTTAAAGAGTTGATTTCAATTCCGTTACTGCTGCTGGCGTGGATAAATTGATTATTGCCCAAATAAAATCCCATATGTGTTATCAGAAATCTATTATCAGGGCTTGGGTTGAAAAAGACCATGTCGCCTGGCTTGGGATTGGATGTTGGTTTTCCCATGTCGAAGTATGTGGCGGAATTAACTCTGGCAATTTCATACCCGGCTTGTTTATAGACGTAATAAATAAATCCGCTGCAATCAAATCCGCTAGGAGAAGCTCCCGCCCATAAATACGGAACTCCGAGTAACGACTTTGCTGTCTCAACGACTGCATTTGCTTCTTTATTACCAGTGACGGAGGATTCTGCCGGAACTGGATTGGCAGCAGGTTCAGCAGGAGTTGCTGTCCCGGATATCTTTAGTGACTGGCCGACTAAAAGGGATTCACTCGTGAGATTATTCAGTCTGACTAATCCCTGAACAGACATGCCATACTGATTTGCTATTTTCCAGAGGCTGTCCCCTTTTTTAACAGTATGTTGATTTGAAAGAGGTTTTACTTTAGGTTTAGCCACCGGCTTTGCAGCAGGTTTAGATGGTTTTGTCTTCGGCAGTATTACCGTTGTGGTGTTTTGGGACATAGAGACTGTAAGCTTTTGTCCGGGATAGATCAGAGAGTCAGTCAGGCTGTTCCAGATTTTCAGTTCTGACAGGGTGATGCTGTGCTTATTTGCAATGTTAATCAAGGAATCTCCGGCAACAACTGTATAAGTAGAAGAATTTGTTTTCTCTATGGTGATTGTTTGAGGCATGGGGGCATGTTTTTTGTCATCAGAAATTTTTAGCACCTGGTTGACGAAAATAGCATCAGAGGTGAGGTTATTCAGCTTTTTTATGGCTTCTACCGTTGTAGAATGCAGTTTTGCGATAACTGTTAAATTGTCTCCGCTTTTAACGGTATGCGTGCTTGCAAAGGCGGGTGAAGCGATGGCAGCCGATACAATTAGGGCGCCAGACACAGTCATGACATTCTTATTCATATTATTTCCCCTCTTGGAATACTTTGTCATTATTTTACCAAGCAATTGCAGGATTTGTCATTGCAAATTTTAGTGTTTCCCTCCTAATACTAAAGTCCAATTTTTTAGTTAAGAGGTTTCTAACTTGCCTAAAGCGGATAAATTACCCAGAAAAGGTTTATTGATACAGGTTAAGGAAGAATCTAACTATCCAGGGGGATTACATGAAGAAGACCGCTTACTTGCTTATGCTAACACTATTCCTGGTTGGATTGCCGGTGATAAATGCCAGTGCAGAGCCAATGGTGGACGTTCAAGACCATTGGGCAAAAAATGAGATAAATGCTTTGCAGGAAAGAGGGATTATCAGCGGGTTTGAGGATGGAACCTTTCGTCCATATGCCCAAGTAACACGAGGCCAATTTGTTGCCTTTCTGGTACGGGCATTAGAGCTGCCTAAAGGAGACTCGGCATTTAGGGATGTACCTAAAACAAGCAAACTATATAATGATATATCCGCCGCAAAAAAAGCTGGACTGATCATGGGTACGGTGGAGGGATACGCAAAAGCCGATGAAAAGATAACTCGAACCGACGCTGCTGCATTGCTTGACAGGGCTGTTCAGCATGAAGGAGACTATCCCGAAAAAGCTCAGCTGGTTTATACAGATGCCAGGCTAATCTCTAAATATGCATATGAATCTGTTCAAAGGATGACCTATTATAAATTAATTTCCGGAACACAAGATAATAAGTTTCAGCCATTGAAAATTGCGAACCGCGGGGAGTCAGCAGCACTTATCTACCGGATGCTTTCTTTTATCGGCAAACTGGAAGGCTCTACACCAGTTAAGCCGGCCACCTCCAATCCCTCCATTACTTCCTTGGACCTGGGCGATGGAAACAAAGTGCAGATCCGATTGAATACAGCGGGTTTACCCTTACAATATATCAGGCAGGATTCTGTTACTCATATCCGGGCTACGGACAAAAACTATTATTATCATATCGGCAGTGCACAAAACTCTGAAGGAACGTTAAAGGTTACTTTAAGGAAACTGGATAACAGTGATACTTTTATTTACACACAATTCCAAAATAAAGGTAACAGTGCACATTCAGCCTCTATTATTCTTCCATTTGCAAATGCGACTTCCTATGATGTATCCCGAATCGATTCCTATGGAATGGTAGATCGTAAACACAACGATACATTTGGCATTGATCCTTCATCACACCCCATCGGTCTTTTATCTGTGAAAAACGGAGATCAGCCTGCGGGAAACGTTATGATGGGAAAAAACTACATTTCCTTAAAAAGGGAACATTCATATCCGAATGGCCAAAAGTCGGTATTGAGGGAATTCCTTGAAGAATATGAGAGCTATAAAATCCTGCAAAATAAAGAGTCCGCCTCTATGTCCATGGAGCTGGACATGAAGGTGCCGGCAAATGCGGTCTCTGAAAGCTGGGCTTTATTGTCGAATCAACAGCTATTTGAAAGTAAGGAAAATAAGGATCACTGGTTTAAGAGAAGCATAGAGGAATACACCACTATCAATTCCTGGCTAACGGCAGAAGGTGCTTATACGAAGCTGCCGTGGTCTGTTGAACCAGGCTATAAGATGGCGTTTGGCCGCAATCTCGGTAATATGCAGGGAGGCATTTACCTTGAGGAATTTCAGGGTTTGAAGGAGAGGTATTTTTATGACCTTGTCCTGAACTCTGTTGCTGATTTGAATATTTTTTCAAATGGTGCGCTCCGAACGGGAAATGTTCCTGTGTTTAAAACGGAATATACAAGTACGTGGCTGAAAAAAGAGTACGGAACGACTGCACCATATATTGATACCCGGCATAATGAAAACACGGCTTTATTTTTAAAACATACCGGGGAGGAATTTGGAATTGAGCAATTAGCGGCGGCTAATCGAAAGTATGCAGATTTTCTAGTGCAGCAAAAATCGGTAGGGAATATCATACAGGTAACCCCATCCAGCCATTTAATCGCGGATTATTATGCGCCTGGAAGCGAGAAAACACATGTATCCCTAAATCATGCGCTTGGAGAAATGCGCTTCCTGATAGAAACATATCAGCAAACAAAAGAAGAGAAGTATCATAAAACGGCCAGGGAGATACAAACGGCTATTGAGTTTTTACATCCCCGCTGGATCAGGGAGGATGGGGACTTATGGTACCAAGTAAATGGCAGGATGGAGTTTAATGGCCGTGATTACCCCTGGCTTACGCTCGCCGACCTGCTGTTAAGCCAAGAGCGCTTTGAGGAAATCGGGCAGGCGCGGAGTAAAGTTTTTGACGAAATGATACGTTCCAAAACAAAGTATTTAGTAGACACGAAGCAGCCAATAAAAGGAGAGATTGTTCAGATGCTGCGTGACCAAGGATTTGGCGATCTTGTGGAAGGTTATGGGTCAGTACGTACTGCAGACGCCCTTGAAAAGGACACCTTGGACTTATTGGCGGAATGATAGACAGAAGTAAATTCTTGCAGCCACAAACAGTCATTAGGTAATAATGGCTGTTTTTTCTTTTACAAAGCTACTTATGATCATAATCTGGTAAAATTACCAATGGATAACACAATATGGGAGGAGAAACTAGAAAACTATGAAAACCGCAAAAACAAAGCTAGGTTTGCTGCTGCTATCCGGGTCCTTGTTGCTTCATCCCGGTACATATTCAGCAACCCAAAACGCAGTTTCTCAAAATGGGAATCTTGTCGAAACTGAGCAGCCTGAAGGTGGGAATATTGCCGAAATTGAGCAGCAAACAGGCGTGAATAAAAACGCTATAGAGGCTGTTCAGACACAAAGCGGACAGGCTGTCAACCAAGGTGCAAGCGAGAATAACGTCAGCCAAGCTTCAACAAACCAAGTTAGCGCAGTGCAAACAGCTTCTGACCAATCTGAGGTCGTTTATTTTAAGGCGGCAAAACAGGAAACCCTCGTATATATTCGAAAAAATGACCGATTGGTTTCTATTGCAGCTTTACAGGGGAATCAGGAGTTTGTATCAAAACAGCAGATGGAAAATTGGCACATCATCCAGCTTGGTGATAAAGATGTATTTATCAAGAAAGAGGATACTGTCCTTTCCGATGGTTCTTCTATTACAAATACGATTTCTCTACCAAATTCAGCTGAAACAATAACTTTAGTAAATGAAGTTCCTGTCTATGAAAATGAAACAGGAAGCGTCCCTTTTGCAAAACTGTTTGCAGGAGATACATATCAGGTTATCAGCAGCACGGAAACAGGTTATTTTGTTAATGTTGGCGGCAGACCAGGCTTTATCAAAAAAACGGATTTAGTACGTGAATTCACGGATCAGGATAAATTTTTTACGATACTTAATGAAAAGCAGCCAGTTTATCTCAAACAAGGAAGCAAGATGATTCAGAAAGGCTTTCTTTTAAAAGGCAAAGAGTTTGTGAGATTAAAAGGTGACGAAAAGTGGCACTTTATTTCCTACGGCAGCCAGATTGGCTATGTGTCAAGGGAGGGAACGGTGCCTTCCACGGGAAAAACAATTGTTAAAGCTGAGCCAAGCAGCAGGGTTTCTTTGACTATTAAAAATGATGCATTCATTTATGAGGGCACTAGTTTGAACACAGCTCGAATTGCTACACTAGCTAAGGGTGAAAAGTATCCAATTGTTGCACGTGCAGGTGACTGGTTTAAGATCAGTTATGCTGGCCGTACCGGATATGTCCACCCACACTTGGCAAGCACGAACTATGCAGAAGTAGCAAACACGAAAGGTGTTTATACATATGCACAGCTCGGCACGGATGCCAAGACATTTGAAATTATGTATCCAGGGCTTGTGAAAACTGAGGTGATCGGCAAGTCTGTGGATGGAAGAAACCTTTATGCTATAAAGCTTGGGAAGGGTAAAAAGGAAATCTTCTTTAACGGCGCACATCACGCAAGGGAGCATATGACTACTAATGTATTGATGGAAATGGTAGACCAATATGCCTTATCCTACGCAAAGGGAAGTGTTTATGGAGGGTATAACACACGGCAGGTACTGAACAATGTGAGCATCTGGTTCGTACCAATGCTGAATCCCGACGGCGTGACGCTGGTTCAAAAAGGACATTTAAGTGCAAAGAATCCAGCCCAAGTGTTGAGACTTAATAATGGCAAAAAAGACTTTTCTGCCTGGAAAGCAAATATCCGCGGTGTGGATTTGAACCGCCAATATCCGGCGAACTGGGCTAAGATTGATTATGATGCCAAAAAACCTGGCCCTAAAAACTTTAAAGGCTATAAAGCGCTTAGTGAACCTGAAACAATTGCGATTGTGAATTTTGTGAAAGAGCATTCATTCAAAACGGCAGTTGCCTATCATTCTTCAGGGAACATCCTTTTCTGGCATTATGGCCAAACGGGAAGCAGATATACTAGAGACTATAACCTCGCGAAAAGGTATAGCAGCCTAACTGGATATAGTTTAGTAGCACCAAGCAAAAACCCGTCAAAAAGCGGCGGAGGTTTTAAAGACTGGTTTGTGATGCAAACAAAGATGCCAGGCTTTACTCCTGAAATATCAAAATATGTCGGGGAAAGACCAGTACCGGTGTCGTACTTCCCATCGGTCTGGAGTAAAAACTATAAAGCCGGGCTTATGCTGGCTAGTGAAGCATCTGGAAGATAGAAGCAAGAAGGCCCGATATGGCGGGGGCCTTCTTGTTTTTTATATAAATACGGCTCTGTCGGGATTTTGGAATAGTCGACGATAAAATCGGCGAGTCGCTGATAAAAATTGAAAGTTGATGATAAAATTTGAAAATTCGCTGATAAAATCGGAAAGTTGACGATAAATTAGCCAAGTCGCCGATAAATAGTTTTGTGAGCATTCCCCCTGGGGGTATAAAAGCCTTCTGAATGAGGATACCAATCGAAAAGTTGATGATATCCCTATTAAAAAACTACTTCATTTCTACAATAAAACCCTTCACAATCATTTGCAGAACAGAAATGTTAAAAATAAATAGAATTCCCCTTAAAAATGTACCTTATTAGTTATAAAAGACAGATCATTCTTAATGGAGATTGTATATACCCCCATGGCAGGCTAGATCCCGCACACCTCAAATCCCTCTTCGGTATGAGCTGCTTATCAATAGCTTTTTGTATTTAAACAGTTGGAGTAAAAACTATTATGCTGGGTGAAGAATAGGGCCTCCAGTATTGGTAGTCCTTCTTTTATAAATACCTTGGAAATTAGTTTGTTGGCGGATCCGAATCTGTCGAGAAACCGATATATTTGAAAAGTTGCCGATAAAATCGGCGAGTCGCTGATAAAAATCGAAAGTTGACGATAAAATTGGAAAGTCGCTGATAAAAATCGAAAGTTGACGATAAAATCGAAAGTCGCTGATAAAAATCGAAAGTTGACGATAAAATTGGAAAGTCGCTGATAAAAATCCGAAAGTCGACGATATATTTGCCAAGTCGCCGATAAAAAGTTTTGATAGCATTCCCCCTGGGGTATAAAAGCCTTCTGAATAAGGATACCAATTGAAAAGTTGATGATATCCCAATTAAAAACTACTTCATTCCTACAATAAAACCATTCACAATCATTTGCAGAACAGAAATGTTAAAAATTAATAGAATTTCCCTTAAAAATGGACCTTATTAGTAATAAAAGACAGATCATTCTTAGGGAAGATTGTATATACCCCCATGATGCAGGCTAGATTCCGCATAAATCCCTCTTCGGTATAAGCTGCGATTAAACGATTCTTTTAAAGAGTTGTGGAATACCACCTATATCCCATTTCGAAATTATTCCGGACTCCCCTCCCCCTGAAAACTTAGTTTATTGTCGAAAGATATCCCATTTTCAGGAACGGAATTTATTACCAATATAATCCTATTCTGTTAAACTTAACAAGTGGCATATAAAGAACTAAGGGGGAAGAGCATGAAAAAGCTGTACAAGCAAGCTGCTGCGATTGGCCTGACTGCCGGTTTACTAGCTTCAACCATATCGCCGGCGTCATTTTTAGCGGAGACTAAATCTATCAAAAAAGCTAAAATAGCGTCCATTCAAACAGGGAACTCACCTTTCCAGGATTATAAATCACGTGACAAACAAAACAATGTGAGTGACGACACATTAGTAGTTAAGTATAAAACACCTCTCACAGCCTCTGAGCATAGAATCGCGGGAGGTACTGTTGTTAAACAGTTCCCGGATCTACAGTATGCGGTAGTAAAGGTGAAGGATAAAAAGAATTTTCACAAAGCCATTCAAAATTACCAGCGGATCGGCAAAGTTGAATCTGTAGGGCCGACCGTATTTTATACCACCTATGGAGCTGTTGATCCAAAAGTGGCCGATCAATATCATTTATCGATGCTGAACATCGCAAAAGCGCATGGGTTAGCCGGTAAAAACAAGGTGACCGTTGCTGTCATTGACACAGGTATTGATTCCCGCCATCCAGATTTACAAAACGTCTTATTGCCTGGATATAATGCCGTAAGTCCGATGAACCAGCCGGCAGCTGATTTTCATGGAACGCATGTGGCCGGAATAATCGCAGCCAATAAAGAAAATGGGATTGGCGGTTATGGTGTTAGTCCAAATGTTAAAATCCTGCCTGTTGATGTATTTGATAGAGGGTGGGGGGCAAGTGACTACAGCATAGCCCAAGGAATTTTATATGCTGTTGAAAAGGGAGCCGATGTGATTAACATGAGTATTGGCGGACCATTTTCGTCTCCCATGATCGAAGACGCGGTAAAGAATGCTATTGACAAAGGGGTAGTGGTGGTGGCCGCTGCCGGAAATAACGGGGATGATTGGGTGAACTACCCGGCGGGCTATGAAGGGGTTATCAGCGTCGGTTCTGTGAACGAGAAGCGCAGCCTTTCCGAATATTCAAGTTTCGGAGTATCTGTAGATATTGTCGCTCCTGGCGAAGAAGTATATAGCACGATGTACGAAGCGGAGAAAAAGTCGAGTTTCAGGAAACTGAGCGGAACATCCATGGCGTCTCCTGTAGTAGCGGGGGCTGCGGCTCTATTGCTCTCAAAATATCCTAACCTTACCCCGGTCCAGGTTGAATACATCTTGGAACAGACGGCAAACGACATGGGAGAAACAGGATTTGATGGAAAGTTTGGAAACGGCCTTGTTAATATTGTTGCCGCTTTACAATACGACATTAAGAAAGTTCCTTCATTCATTAAAGAAACGTGGACTCAAAAAGAAATTTTGGCGCATGCAGAAGAGGTACAGGTTTCCGGTTCCTTGACGAAGAATGGTGAATTCACGAAACCATATGAGCAGAAGTGGATTAAGTTTCCGGTTAAGGAAGGCGATTACATCCAGGCAGTATTGGATGGATCTGCTCAATATGACTATAAATTAATGGTCCATCTGTATGGCGAAAAAGATACCCAGACAACGGAAGTGAACAATGTAACGGCCGGTAAACAGGAGGGTAAATTCATAAAGGCGCCATTTACAGGAACAGTCGCAATCGGCGTGAAGGATGTTCATAGCAGCTATGATTCTTCAGCTAAAAAACAATCAGCATATAAGCTGACTGTCAATAAAACGAACACATTAACTGCCGACGATTCCACTGTTGAAAAGATGGTTCCCATTGACCAATTGCCTTTCCAATCCAAAGACGGGTTCACCTTCATTGGCGAGGGCGGCGATAACGATTACTATACTTTTAAATCAGCAGCAGACCAACTGATTAATATCTCTACAACCGGGGTTCCAGGAGTTAACTCAAACCTGAGCGTCTATAGTATGGATGGAATCGTGCCGCCTGCAGACATTGAGTCAAGACCACCAGCCGCCGGGGACGGGAAGCTGACTGAAGAAGCAAAAGCACAGATGCTGAAAGAAATGCTCGAAGGAAAGCAGCCAATCGAGCCGATGTTCTATTCAAACAGCGGCGGAACAAGTGACGGAGACGTACTGACCTTTACGGCAGGTGCAGGCCAGGAGTATATTTTAAAAGTATCCAACAAACCGGATAACCGTTATGGTTTATTTGAATTTTTTATGATGGGTATGAGGTCACTAAGCACTGAGACGAAAGCTGAACAATCACTTATTCCATATCAGATCAAAATGGACAGCAAGGTGTTCCCTCCGGATGAAGATAAGTACCCAATGAATGAAGAAGAGGGCAAGGGGAACCCGGAAGCCACTAAAGAGGCATCAACGAAGCTTGCACAGCTAAGGGAAACTGTATATGCTGCGGCCGATCCTTATATTGAGGAACAAAATAGTTATATTGAAGGAATATTAAAGAACGCATTGCCCTATGAAGCAGGAAAGCAAGCAACAGCCTATCTGCAAAGTACAGCCGATGAAGATTGGTATGTTGTGAAGCCTTCTGAAACAGCGATTCTCGAAATGGAACTTACTAACAAAGAAAAGAAAATTCCATACATGGAAATCTTTCAGCTTGTTGAGGACAAAACAGAGGATGGAGAAAAAGTATTAAACCTGAATTATTTAGGAGAAAACATTAATTGGGGCATGGGTGCCATTACCACCAAGGAGAAGGTGTATACAGGGTTTAAGAAGGGAGAAACCTACCTGATCGCAATCAGGCCGAATTTCTTTAATGAAAGTGACAGCATTTCCTTTGAGCCATATGAGCTGAGCTCCAAAGTGGCAATCGTTAACCCGAGTGACCAATACGAGGATAATGACAAATTAGAAAACGTGAAGAATATTCCGGGTTCAGTTTTTACAGGTAATTTTTCAATGCCTGGAGACAGAGATATCTTCTATTATGAAGCGAAGGAGACAGTGATAAATGGCATTACCATTTCTGCCAACCAGAAATCAAGTGAGCTCGCCCACTACCCGAAGGAGCTGGTAAACGAATTTATGGGCTTGGCAGCAATCATCGAAGACCGAAACAACAATCGGAAAATTGATGATGAGGAATTCAATTATGCCCATTATATTCAAAAAGGTGGTCCTGGCTACACGCACGGATCAATCAAAATGGAAAAGGGAAAAAACTACTTTATCGCACTTGAAGCATATGTAAACGGACCTTTAACATTGACTCCTTATACATTCACAATGGGAGCTGCCAAGCTGAAGGATGAAGACGCAGGCTCCGTTGTAAAGAACAATATTCCTTCCAAGCCGCTAAAAATGAAGCAGATGAAAGCTCAGCTTCATAAAGCAACAGGTTACTTTAATACCGGAGTAGCAAATGGAGATGCCGATTGGTACGAGTACAGCCTAAACAGAGATACTTCAGGGGTCATTAAGCTGTCAGCCGAGAAAAATATTGATAGTATCATCAATGTTTATCAAAATGGCAAGCTGGTCGCCACTGCAGACTACTACCCTGAAGGTGATGAGGAAGCCTTATACCTCAGCCTGAAAAAAGGGAAATACCATATCGAGGTAAAAGAAGCGTATGGCAATGCCAGCCTTCAGCCATATACGCTACAGATATATATGAACTAAAATGAAAGAAAAAAGCGGTTTCCAGTGGAAGCCGCTTTTTTCGTATGGAGATTCAATTTTCATCTGATAGCATTCGTGCGAATTATTAGTGTCATTGAATTAATGTCTCCAGATCTTTTATTACTTACCCTCATTTGACTTTACAAGCTCAGCAGCTTTCTTCCTGATCATCTGTAAGTGTGCCGGAAGTTGTTCTTTTGTTACATACATTCCGAAATCTTTAGGAACATCGCCGGTTTCCCCGCTCAAGCGGTGGGCAATGAGTGTACCGGTTTCAGGATAAAAGTGGTGTCCGTCAAAGTAGTTGTTTATATCATTTGTCACTGTGTTTGGATACATGAAATTATGAACTCCGCCAAACACATCGGTTACATCTGTAAGCCAGCGTTCATATGCAGGCAGCCTGTTTTGGGCGACCAGCTCCTTGAATAATGGAGTGGAGATAGGTGTTGTAAAAATAATAAATTCTGTGTTCGGATTGTTCTTTTTCAGCTGCATCAATATATTTTTATACTGGGGATTGTATGCGTACGTTTTCCCGTAAAACATTTCCCTGAACTTTTCAATTTTTCCTTCTGTTTGCTGCTTTACTTTTTCCGGAGAGATCTTACGTGCCGATGCTGCATTTTCACGATTATAGTTACGCTCTTCTAAAACAGTGTTGTCTCTGGACATTTTATAGTTCTGATATGAGTACTCCAGCAAATCCCAGGATAATAGATTTTTGTATCGGTAAAAGCGTTCGTTGCTTTTTGTGATATAACGGTCCAGGGATAGCGTGGTTGTGCTTTGATCCCTGCTCGTTTTAAAGAAGTCGATTCCAAGAATGACTCTGTCGAATTCCTTGCCGCGTCTTTTTTTCGCATATTCAATAAAGGGATTATATTCACGAACTGACAAGTTGCTGGCTGAAAAATTATATACATTCATCCCTGAAAAATCATGCTGATTGATATATGTGCTGCGGCTGCTGCCAATCAGCAGGGTATCATATTCAAATGGCTGAAAGTGAATCGTATTGGTTTTCTGCTGCCTTTCATCAACGACAGTTTGGACATCGTTGTATGCATTCGCGTGCCCGAACGTCCACATCGGATCGATAAAATATATAAAGGATGCCGACGAAAGTACACAAGCGAGTACAATCGACATTACAGTGATTACAAAAGATTTATGTGACATAAGGATTCACCCTAAAAGTTGAAGTATAGGAATTCTGAAACCTGCTGCAGCTGGAATACTGAATATATCAGCAGTATCGCAATGTATAGAGCAGAAATAATATTTGGTTTCAGTTGATCCCTGAGCTGGATTGAGTTTTTTGCAAAAACAGAAATAATAAAGCCGATTAATAAAGCAATGGCCACCCATTGGAAGCTTTCTGCGATTGTAAAGTTATAATAAGGAAGATTCAGGCTGCTTAATACGGTGTTTTGAAAACCGGAAGGCAGACTAAAGCCATTCAAACCGACCATTCCCTTTAGAACATTTACAGCTGCGTCCACAGAAGGAGCTCTAAAGAAGACCCAGGCAGCATTGACGAATTGGAAGGTGATAAACCAGGCTAAAAGCTTTGGCATCTTAAATCCGGCCCTGCTCCAATAACGGTTAATCACACTGGCCGCTCCGTGCATAACGCCCCAGATGATAAATGTCCAGCCGGCACCATGCCAGATTCCGCTGATAAAGAATACAATGGCGATATTAATATAAGTCCTGCCGGGACCTACTCTATTCCCGCCAAGCGGGATATAGATGTACCTTGTTAAGAAGCTTGATAGCGTCATATGCCATCTTCTCCAGAAGTCCTGGATATTAAGCGCCTTGTATGGTGAATTGAAATTGATTGGCAATACAATATTGAAGAGTAATGCCGCGCCAATGGCCATATCTGAATATCCGCTGAAATCAAAGTAGAGCTGGAAAGTATATGACAGCGCGGTAACCCAAGAATCAATAAAGTTCAACTCACCGTTTGTGCTATACCCTTTATTTGCCCATTCGGCGAACGTATCAGCAATGCCGACCTTCTTAAAGAGGCCGATTCCGAAAATAAACAGCCCAGCTGCTATGTTGCGATAGTTGATTTTCCGGTTTTCTTTATTTAAAAATTGCGCCATGACATCATTATGCTGCACGATAGGACCGGCGATTAATTGCGGGAAGAAAGATACGAACAAACCGTAATTAAGGAAGTTGTATCCGCGGGTTTCCCCGTGATAAGAATCCACCAGGTAAGGGATCTTTTGAAACGTGTAAAAGCTGATCGCAAGGGGCAGGATGAGATTTAACACATTAAAATCGGTATTGAACGCAGCGTTTACATTGGAAATGAAAAAATCATAATACTTGAAATATCCAAGCAGCCCGACATTAAAAAGAATCCCTGCTGTCAAAAGCGCCTTTTTCTTTCGGCCAGCTTCCATTTTTCCAAGGGTTGTCCCTATGATAAAGTTAACGATTAAAGAAAAAAGAAGCAATGGCAAGTAGATCGGGTTCCACCAGCCATAAAAAAAGAGCGAGGCTGCCAGAAGCCATGCTTTTGATAAAGTGAAATTAATTTTATTTAAAATGAAATACACCACAAAAACGGTGGGAAGGAATAAAAAGATAAATTCAAAAGAATTAAAGATCAAAAGGCTCTCCTCCATTAGGAAAACTATCAAATATATAAATCATACTATACAATAATGAGAGATACAACTTAACGCTGATAATGGAAAATTGTTTTATAAAAAAACGAATAAAAAGAGGTTTTATTATAATAAAGACTGGGTAATAATATATAGGTAAGTTTCAATGTATGGAAAAAGGTGGGTTTATTAAATAAATTACCCAACATAGGAAAATTTACATAATTTTATCTTGTATTACATTGCCGATGTGATAAAATATTTATTGTAATAACACATTCCGTTTTGTATTGCATATTTGTTGGAAAATGGTTGGTCCTGGCTGAAAAAGCTGCCTGCTAAATATATATTTAGCAGGCAGCTTTTTTTTTGTCCGGGATTTTAGTAGAAAAAAATGCCAATAGCTAGTTTTCTCTTGGAATAAAATACTAGTAGTATATAATTTAGAAGATGAAACTGTTGCCTTTTAATAGATTAAAAAAGAAGAGAAAGGTTGTTTGTTCTTTGAAGAGATATACAAAAAGTATTGCGTTTGTATTAAGTTTTTTTGTTGCGGCACTATTATTTGAAAGCTCTGTGCTGGCTGCTCCTATTAATTTGACACCTGGTGTCCAATTAAATAAGACAAAGCCAATAGTCGCGAATAAAACTCAATCGGTAAACATATTAAATGTCAATTTGAATGATCCTTATACCACGATTGACCTCGGTGTTGCTTCACCCCTTACAAAATTAACTGCACTAACGAATCTAGCAAAGCAGCATACATATGAAAACCATCATGTGGTCGGTGCAGTAAATGCTTCTTTCTTTCATTTTGATACGGGCAATCCGTCCTTCTTGCTAGCCCGGAATAATCAAATTATGAATTTAGGCACCGGGGCGGAGGCGGACACGGGCTTTATGCATGTTCCGGCTGCCTTTGGGATAAATGAGAAGGGCCTAGGTTTAATAGACAGATATAACCTGAATATGTCGATTACCCATCACAATCAGACCTATACACTCAGCGGAGTTAATAGAAACCGTGAAGCAGATGAAAGCATTCTGTACACTTCAACCTGGCGTTATGACAATACCAGAACCAATTCAACCGGGATGGAGATTGTCGTAAAGAACCTTTCTAAAAATATCAATTCATCAGTAGGTTTTGGTGAATCCATTGAAGGGAAGGTTGCATCGATCAGGCCATATGGACAGACAACAAGTGCCACAATCCCTCCGGACGGTTATGTTATTTCTGCAGCTGGACTATCTGTAGATCAAATTCGAGCCCTGAAAATTGGTGACCCTATTTCATTGAAAATAGATGTTGATGCAAAATGGAAGAATGCTAAGTTTATCCTGGCAAGCGGCCCATTATTGGTCCAAGGCGGGAAAACAAATATGACCATTGCGCCAACAAGTCCACGTGCAACGGCCCGGACTGCTCGCACAGCGGTTGCGATTGATTCAACCGGCAGAAAGGTGTTTATGGTAACAGTAGACATTAAATCAGGTGTCAGCGGCGGCATGACAATGAAGGAGTTCGCCGATCATCTTGTAAAGCTCGGTGCTTACCAGGCGATTAACCTGGATGGCGGCGGATCTACCACCATGGCCGCAAGAATTCCTGGAGACCGTTATGCTTCTTTAGTCAATATGCCTTCCGGAGGTTCTCAGCGTTCCATTTCAGCTATATTAGAAGCTGTTAGCACGGCACCATATGGGGCACCTGTAAAAATATCAGCAAGAAAGACGACGGAAGGAAATATCATTCTCGGATCTTCAGCTCAGTTTGAAGTTACCTCTGCACTCGATAACTACAATAATCTTTTACCAATCAATAACCAAAATATTACTCTTGTGGCAGACAGCAGGATTGGAAGAATAGAAGGAAACAAGTTTATTGCAGAGAAGGTTGGCACGGGCAATGTAATCGTTAAATACGGAAATGTCCAAGCAGCAGTGCCTGTTACGGTAACATCATCCGTTGCCCGTTTAACAGCTTCACCTTCACCATTGTATATTGGAAAAGGCAAAAGCCAGAAGATTACTGTGAACGCATATGATGCAGGCGGAAAGAGTCTGGCAATTGATCAGGGATTAATTAATTGGAGCGTTCAAGGCAGTATCGGGACAATCCAGAATGGCATCTTCACTGCATCCGCTGCAGACGGTACAGGAACATTGGCAGCTGAATTTGGCGGGAAAAAGGTTTCGGTGCCAGTTACAGTTAGTGATAAACCAGTTACCATTCAATCGCTTGATTCCACAGGCGGATGGAGAGCGGAAAGCGCTAAGTCCAAAACAGCATTCTCGGTTATCCAGAATGGTACTCAAAAAGAAGGAAATGGTGCTGTTCAACTAAGCTATGATTTCTCAGGAACCGGAACGGGAACATCAGCATCCTACTTGGTTGCGCCAAATCGGATTGCTGTTCCAGGCCAGCCAATGAAAATTGGTGTTTGGGTACATGGCGATGGCAAGAAGCACTGGCTGAGAGGGAAGCTGTTTGATGCTGCAGGAAAAGCAGTTACAGTTGACTTTACAGTTCCAGGCGGTTTGAATTGGTATGGCTGGAGATATGTTGAAGCTGCAGTTCCATCAAATGTCACCTATCCATTATCACTGGAGAGAGTCTATTTTGCTGAAACGGTAGAAGTCAACAAAAACAAAGGTTCTATTTATCTGGACCGGCTGCAGGCTATTTACACGGATAATCACTCCGAACGGTATTTTACAGCTTCAAATCCACCGGCAGTAGCAGCAGAGAAGGAATGGACAGTCAAATTTAATATGGAAATGAATAAAGCATCCATCAATAACTCAACAGTCTATGTGGAGGATGAAACCGGCACACGCCAGCCTGTTAGTGTAAGTGTCACAAGCGACCTAAAAGCCGTAAAAGTGAGCGCACCGGCAGAAGGATATGAAGCAGGCAAAAACTATCAGCTAGTTATCACAAGACATGTTGCATCATCAAAAGGAAAACCGATGACAAAGGATGTTTATAAAGTCTTTACAGTTAAATAACATTTGCTAAATACGAAATTCAGCGTTTATCAAAGTGAAAAGCCCTTATCCAAGCGGATCAGGGCTTTTTACTGATTATTTTTACTGTACAGGCGCAACTTTCCACTTTGATAAATCAATCGTCTCTTCCAGAACCAGACTTTTAGGGAAAATAAACGTCCATGGTTTGGTAGTGTGAGCTTTGACTTCAAAGTTGTCTAACGTAAAGCCGCCTTTGGCAATTAACTTGTCAGTCGCATCGAACACTTCCAAGGGCAGCTGTTGGATTTGAATGTTCTTGTCGCTGCCATTTCTGATAAGTACGGTCACATGAAGGTCACCGGTCTCCGCTACAACAGCACGCAGCCCCATGAAGTTAACTTCGCCTTCTTTAGGAGGCTCCAGGCCATTAACAAGCTGTTCGAGCTTTGTTTTATCTTCTTGTTCAAGACTATTTTGCCAAGACTCATCCAGCTCCAGCCGGTGCTTTGGCTTTATCTCAAAAGCCAGCGTCCAGTCTTTAGTGGTGATATCTGTAGTTAACAGTGTTTCAGAAGGGAAAACAAACATCCATGGCCGGCTGCTTTTAGCTGGAATTTCTCCCAGCTCTGCGAAGTTAAAAGTGTGTCTGGCGATTGGTGTTTGATTTGAATCCAAGAGCAGTAGCTTAACGTCATCCATTTTAATTGGTTTGTTTAAGCTGTTCCTTACAAAGGCAATGACTGCAACACCATTGTTTTCCGGGCGCAGTTCAATGCCTGAAAGGGAAATTTGATTTGGTTTTAATGGTTCCAGTTCGTTATTTAAAAATCGGTACACATACTGCTGTTCACTTGGAATATCCCAGTCTGGATGCAGTGACAGTTCAGTATCTATATCCTCATCCTTAGATTCTTCCGATTCATTTAAAAGCTCTTCCGAGGAGATGGTACTGTCGTTTCCTTCTTTTTTTAATTTATCTTTATTCTTTCTGCGAAATATGGAAAGCATGGTCAGTCTCCTTTCGTTACATACCGTTTGTATGCGCTCTTACCAGCCGGGCCGTTTGCAGCGCGATATCTTTTTCTATTTTTCTGAATGCAATGGTAAACAGCTCCAGGCCTTCTCTTTGATATAGACGCATTGGATCTTCCTGCTGGTAGTGCCTTAAGCCGATTCCTTCTTTAAGCCGCGTCATATTTTCGAGGTGAAGTACCCAGTGTTTGTCTATCACAGCTGCCATTAAATACTTCAGTGATTTTTGCAATTCAGCATTATCGATAAGCTGTTCTAAGTCTGCAAGATAATTTTTCAAAATTGGACGAACTGCATTTTCAACGGCTTTCACGTTTTCTATATCGTTTGAAATTGCAGCTGTGTGGCCCGGCATTAGATCATCCAGCTGGGATTTAAGCCGATCAATTGTCCATTCTTCAGGATCCTTTTCTTCCGGACATGCATTATAGATGGCCTCATCCATTGAGGAAGAAATCATCGGCATGGCTAGTGTAAGCACATCATTCTCAGATAAGACGTTATTCCGCAGCTTATAAATAATTCCACGCTGTTCATTGATTACATCATCCAGCTTCAGGCTAAATTCACGCATGGAATAATTGGCACCCTCAACAATCCTCTGAACTCTATCAACAAACTCATCTACTTTGCTGTATTTTATAAGTCCGTTTTCCGCATATTGCAGCTTTTTGTTTAATTTCTCTAGATCATCCTTGGCAAATCGGCGGAACATATCGTCTTCCAGCGAGATAAAGAACTGGGAAGATCCCGGATCGCCCTGGCGTCCGGAGCGTCCGCGAAGCTGGTTATCAACCCGCCTGCTTTCATGCTTTTCGGTACCAATAACATGAAGGCCGCCAAGTTCAGCAACGCCTTCTCCCAGTAAAATATCCGTTCCTCGTCCAGCCATATTTGTCGCAATGGTAATCTGGCCTCGCTGGCCAGCAATGGAGATGAGCTCCACTTCCTGTTCAACGCTTTTAGCATTTAGAATTTCATAGGATAGGTTTTTTTCATCAAGGTATTCTGCAACTTTTTCAGATTGCAAAATCGATGTAGTTCCAACCAGTACAGGCTGTCCGGTAGAGTGTCTCTTTGCAACTTCTTCCGCTACTGCAGAGTATTTATCACTTACTGATTTGAAAACCAGATCAGGCATATCCACTCTAATTTTTTCTTTGTTAGTCGGTATCTGGATAACATCCATTCCGTATACCTGCTGAAATTCTTTTTCCTCGGTCTTGGCTGTTCCAGTCATACCCGAAAGTGTTGGATACATTCTGAAGTAGTTTTGGATAGTGATAGAGGCTTGAGTTTTATTTTCATCTGTGATTTCTAAGCCTTCTTTTGCTTCAATAGCCTGATGAAGACCATCACTCAGTGTACGTCCTTCCATAATTCTTCCTGTGAACATATCAACTAGCATAATTTTGCCATCTTTTACGATATAATCAACATCGCGTTCAAACATGACATGGGCACGTACAGCCTGAATCACATAATGGTATAATGTCTGGTGTTCCAGCTCATAGAGGTTTCCAACACCAAACGCTTTTTCAACTTTTTCAATTCCTTCGTCGGTAAGGCTTGTAGCCTTTGTTTCATCATCGAAAGAATAATCCGTATCTTTTTTAAATCGTTTAGCAAGGCGGGCTGCAATATAATGTAAATCGGCACTGGACTGCATTTTGCCAGCAATAATGAGCGGTGTTTTAGCTTCATCAATTAATACGCTGTCGACTTCATCAATAATGGCAAAATGGTACGGTCTTTGTACCTTGTCTTCATTGCTTCTTGCCATATTGTCTCGCAAATGATCAAAACCAAATTCTGTGCCTACACCGTATGTGATGTCGGCTTGGTAGGCAGATCTCTTTTCATCTGCTTGCATGAGCGGCAGATTCAACCCAACGGTTAAACCCAGAAATTCATGAATTTGGCCGATGATGTTTCGGTCTCTGTTCGCCAGATAGTCGTTGACCGTAATAACGTGAACGCCCTTACCCTCAAGGGCCCTTAAATAGCTCGGCAAAGAGGCCACAAGGGTCTTTCCTTCCCCGGTCGCCATTTCTGAAATATTTCCTTCAGATAAAACAAGGCCGCCAATTAATTGAACATCAAAATGCCTCATGCCCAGCACGCGCTTGGAAGCCTCGCGAACAACAGCGAAAGCATCGTTGCGGATATCCTGAACAGTTTTTCCATTGTTTAGTTCTTCCTTAAAGGAGACGGTCATATTCTTAATCTGGTCATCCGTATATTTTTCATATTTAGACTCGAGTGAGTTGATTGCTTCTACATCTTTGTAATACTTTTTTAGCCTTTTCTGATTGCTGTCTCCAAAGGTATTTTTGAGAAACGAAAACATGAATTAAACGCTCCTTAATGGCTTTCGCATTATTTCTATCATTATAATATCTTACCAAAACTCGTGTTTATTTACTATACTTTGGAGAACTAGAAAAATATGTAACATTAATATGGGTTAAGATGTCTTACATAGTGGGTATATTTTGTGTGTTACTAGTTCTAGGTAAGTGGGTAATATAATTTTGACGAAATTAGTAAAAAATAGTTTGAAAGAATGTGAGGTTTTAAGTAAAATAAGCTAGAATGATACGAAAATGTGGGCTGCCATTTTTTCAGTGCGGTCAGTTTAAACACGGTAAAAAGAACTTTGATGATAACTGCCACGGATTATGTCCCTAGGGATGGCCCCAGAAACTGGGGTGCTTGAATTGTTTTACCTAACTACTCTGTATGAAATCTGGTTATGATAATTCTTAGGAGGTACTTCATGGTTTACCTTACCTTGTTAATATGTTTTATCGCATCAATAATTATTACACCAATCGTAAAAAAATTCGCCATTAAAATCGGGGCAACTGATAAGCCGAACCATCGCAAGGTGCATCAAAAAATCATGCCGAGACTTGGCGGACTTGCCATATATATCAGCTTTATCATCGGGCTTCTTATTCTGAACCCGTATAATGCAAGTGCCATTCCCATCATAATCGGAAGTGTTATCATAATTGTTACAGGAGTGTTGGATGACCTATTCGAGCTCTCTGCAAAAATTAAGCTTCTGGGACAGGTTGCAGCTGCATTGGTAGTAGTTGTTGCTGGCGGAGTCCAGGTTGACTACATCAACCTTCCGTTTGACGGGCAGATCCATTTTGGGATTTTCAGCATACCGCTGACCATTATTTGGATCGTAGGGGTTACGAACGCAATTAACCTAATTGATGGATTGGACGGTCTGGCTGCCGGCGTTTCATCTATCGCGCTGATTACCATTTCCGCAATGGCGTTCCTAAAAGGGGATATATTCGTTTTAAGTGTTGCATTAATTGTGCTTGGAAGCACATTAGGGTTCCTTGTTTATAACTTCCATCCCGCGAAAATCTTTATGGGTGATACCGGAGCGTTATTCCTCGGATATATTATTGCAGTGTTATCACTGCTTGGCTTTAAAAGTACAACGATGATCTCGCTGATTGTACCAGTTATTATCCTCGGAGTTCCAATCTCTGATACATTCTTTGCGATCATTCGTCGAATTGTTCATAAAAAACCATTAGGTGCTCCTGATAAATCGCACTTGCATCACTGCTTGTTACGTGTTGGGTTCTCCCACAGACAAACCGTATTGCTGATTTATGCAATTGCCGCGTTGTTTGGTGTAGCAGCTGTGATATTCTCCATGGCAACCATCTGGGGCGCCATGATCATAATTGGTGTATTGGTGTTAATTATTGAAGTAACAGTAGAAAAAATCGGCCTTGTCGGTAAGGAATATCAACCACTCCTAAGGCTGTTAAGCG
Organism: Peribacillus saganii; assembly: GCF_003429095.1. GTDB lineage: Bacteria > Bacillota > Bacilli > Bacillales > DSM-1321 > Peribacillus > Peribacillus saganii. The sequence goes on along the minus strand of NZ_QVTE01000034.1, from coordinate 20,554 downwards.
GTAAAAATGAGAATAACTAAAACGTCAATCCCCATCATATTTCTTGATGGGGATTCTTTTGGTTTAAACACGAGAAAGGGGTAAAATTGCATAGATGCTAGCTGCGGTTTCTATTAGAAGAAATTCAGCTTTAATGACTAGATCTGATCATGACAAGCTGTGCAGCTTTGTACTTTCCTCCGCATTATCCAGAGAGACTTTGGTTTGCTATTAGGGGAATTTTTGAAGTAGGGAAGTTCGTTTAAAAGCACGAGGTTGGGAAATCATAGTTAATTACTCATTTTTTCTATCCTGTAATGTACATATTTTTACAATGCCAGTAAATAATAAGATTTGTGCTCGGAATAAAATTTTTCACTTGATTTCGGTAAGCAAATCAAAATTTAATGCCCGGAATTAGCCTTTTTTGTAAATATCGGTAAGTAAAATAATATTTAGTGCCCGTAAATTGCTTATTGGCTTGAGATCGGTAAGCAAATCAAAATTTAATGCCCGGGATTAGCCTTTTTTGTAAATGCGGGTAAGTAAATCGTTAATTAGTGCCCGTAAATTGCTTATTGGCTTGAGATCGGTAAGTAAATCAAAAATTAATGCCCGGGATAAGCTTTTTCTGTAAATGTCGGTAAGTAAAATAATATTTAGTGCCCGAAAATTACGTGTTCCTAATGAAATCGGTAAGTAAATACATGATTAGCGCCCGCGAATTATATTTTTCAAGCATATCGGTAAGTAAAACATTATTAGTCATCCCGAATTAATATGTTTTTGGATTCCGTTAGTTTGGCGGAACTCCAGCCCGCAATTTACATCTACCGAAGAAAGCCGATCCGTAAATTGGTTTTGATCATTGCAAAAAAATTAAAACAAAAAAATGCCCTTCAGGAACTGTTAATTCCTTAAAAGGGCAGAATGCTTGGATTGGTGAATTGAATTTAGTTACTGTTGCTGTTCTAATGAGGTGGGTTCTTCTTGTGCCAAATCGGTAGAACTGTCTAGGTCTAAATGTTGTTTTAGTATCAATTGAGTCTCTTCCAGTTTTTCTTCATCCAGCTCGTAATAATAAACACCATCTATTCGTGAATCTTGACCTGCAAGCTGCAGGTTTTCAATGTTTTGAGCAGTACCAGCCATTGTGTATGCGACATAATCCTTCATCACTGAAAAGGTCATATTGGTTTTCATATTATCACCAACTGCTTCCATTACATCGGTATATTTTGAAATGGATGTTACGGAGGTAGCTTTACTCATAATTGCCTGGATAACTTCCTGCTGGCGTTTGCCGCGTTCTAGATCATTGTCCTTTTTTCTAGTCCTTGCAAAGGCCAGGGCTTCCTCACCGTTCAACAGCTGTCTGCCGGGCTCAAGGCGGATTGCATTCCGATTATCCTCCGTATCTTTTTCCCTTATCAAGTAGGGAACATCCACTTCCACACCATTTAAGGCATCAACTACATCAATAAAGGCATAAAAGTTCATCCTTACATAATAATTGACTGGTATGTCAAGAAGCTCCTCCACCGTTTTAACGGTCTCGCTCGGCCCGCCAATAGCATAAGCATGATTAATTTTTGTGTAAGTGTCATTGCCGGGAACATGTACATAAGAATCGCGTGGGATGCTTAAAAGCTTTACAGATTTTTCTTCTTCATTAAACGTGGCCAGCATAAGTGCGTCAGAACGGGTTCCTTCTTCAAAGCTCCGGGAATTGCTATCGTCAACTCCGATGAACAGGATAGAAGTGTTATTTACGTCTGGTTTGACAACTGCTTCCTTAGGTTTTTCGGAGGAGCCAATGTCTGTATCCATTTCTTCATATGAATCGGCAACAACATTCTCTGCCTTGTTATACAGAAAAGTTCCATAAACGGTTACAAACAATGCAAGCAGCAATAGTGGCGTTAACAGGAAAAAAGCTAACTTACTCTTCTTTTTCTTCTTTTTTATCACTCTGTTAGATCGTCGTGAATCATACATAAAGTTTCCCCTTTTATTTTTTCTTGGTGTATAGGGAAGTATCTGATTTTAGTCCAATCAGCATAAATTATAAGAATTAAAAATAGGTAAAGTTTACAAATCACACAAGCTATATTGTACATTTATTTATCAAGCTCGTAAATTAGAATTTTTTTATTAATACTAATCTTCTCACTACATTTTTTTGGAGTTGGCCGCCCGCGGAAAGCGAGTACTGGGGTGGAAATCCACAGGCAGTTTAACACAACCTTCATAAAAAAGAGGGTAATCCCAAAGCAAACTTTTGGGGTTACCCTCTTTTTTATTACTGTTCGTTCTGTGAATCAGATTCTTCGGTTTCATCTTCTTCAACAGGCATGTCGAGATGTTTTTTCAGCTCGTTTTGTACATTTTGCAAGCTTTCATCGGATGGAATGAAGTAAAATGCGCCGCCTATTCTGTCCTCGCCGCCTTCGAGTGTCAATGTTTCAATATCATCTGAGTTGAAGGTTTTATATTTATTTAAAAAGGCAATTCCTTCGCTCATTTTAATATTTGTTTCCACATTATCCCCGACGTGCTTTGCAATATCATCGATTTTTAACAAGTTTGCTGGTTTTACCATAGAATCAATTGAAGCTTTAATAATTTCTTTTTGCCTGTCGTTACGGCCGTAGTCACCTCTGTCATCACGCTTCCGCATTCTGGCATAAGCGAGTGCTTCTTCTCCGTCTAATGTAGCAGGGCCTTCTTCAAAATAGATTTTTTCCCTAGGGAAAGTATCAGTGTACTCCCAGAAATCAAATGGAACCTGGACTTCAACACCGCCCAGTTCATCAACTATTTCCTTAAATCCTTCGAAGTTAACGGTAGCATAATAATCGATTGGAATGTCTAACAGGTGTTCGACTGTATCAATAGTTGAATCTTTTCCTTCATTATATGCTCCGTTGATTTTGCCTTTTCTATCCTTTGCGGGAATATAAGTCCGTGTATCCCTTGGAATGCTTACCAGCTTCATCGTTTTCAAATCTGGATTAAAAGTACCCACGATGATGGAATCAGTACGCCCGGCTTCCCCTTTTGTGGAGTAATCCTCTACTCCCAGAAACAGGATGGAGACTGGATTCTTGCTTAAATGAACCTTTTCCTCCCGCAGGTCAGACTTTGTTCCTCTATCTAGGGCGCTAAATGAATCACTTGCCGCTGAATATGTTTGATAAAAAATATACCCGCCAAATCCTATGGCTAATAATAATACAATGGAAAGAAATGCTACGAATCTGCGCAGCCTCTTCTTTTTCTTTCTTACCCTATATACCCTTCTTGTTTTTTGTTCCATAAAATACTCCTTTATTGTAAATGCGCAATATCCGCATTTAAAAGTAGTGGTGAAATCTATCACATGCTGTTTTAATAATGGTAAACTATCAACTTATTTAGAAGTCTAACGTAAATTTTATTATATAGAGATGAAAAGAACAATTTTATTATTCCAGATAACAGTATTTGGATAAGTAACTACGAACCTTGTACATCTGTTTCCAAATACAGCATTTCACCCTCTTTAATATCGGCTTGCCCGTTCGTCATTTCAATCATCCAGTCAGTAAATGCCTGTTTCTGTCCTTCCTCAACGAAGGTATGGAGACTGACGTTATCCAGATATTCAATTTCTTTCAAGGCATAAATAGAAGACCGGAGTTCGTTCTCCAGCTTGCCAAGCCATGTATAATCAACCTTTGCTTGCATGACTCGCATAAGCTTCCGTTCTACAATTCCGGTTGCATTAATCCCTTCGGATGTAGAGCTGCTATATGCACGAATTAGACCGCCTGCCCCCAGTTTGATGCCGCCAAAATAACGGGTGATGACAACTACTGTGTCTTTCAGGCCTTTCTTTTTAAGAACCTCAAGAATCGGCACACCTGCCGTTCCGCTCGGTTCCCCATCATCATTGGCCTTTTGGATATGGTCATTTTCGCCAATCAAATAGGCAGAACAATTATGTGTCGCATTCCAATTTTTTTTCTTTATCATCTGAATAAATTCCTGGGCTTCTTCCTCCGTTTCAGCACGAGAAACGTAAGCAATAAAACGTGATTTCTGAATCACAATCTCATGCTCGCCATAGCCTTTTACGGTCCGGTAGCTTGGAAGCATATTGACCCTCCTCTATAAAAGTGCAAGCATCTTGCCGATAAATTTATATCTTCCTTCTCGGCATTCTCAGGGACCTGCAAAAATTCATTTATAAATGTTTTATAATCTTTTTGCGCCTATTACGCTGCAAATTAGTACTTTTTTCACTATTAAGGGATTTTACCCCTAAATATTCATTATACGATGTCATGACTGTCAGGACAATGGAAGAGTTAAGAAGTTTCAAGTGCAGATTATGCTATTTTCGCAACAACTTGTAATGAAAGTTTTAATAAGTAATAAAAGGGAAAGGAATGTAAAGGAATTTTAATATCACTCCTAATTTCCCATGTTATAATTTGCTTTGTCATACATATGGTTTGGAGTTTATATAGTAATACCCTTAATTTCCATAAAGTTTTTACCTAAGCAAAACGTCATAAGATAATTTTTTTGTTAAAATAGGTACATAGAGGTAGTGTTTAACGTTTGAAAAAATAGTATTTTATAACTTAAGAACATATTTTCCTGTAATTGCAAGTGTAAAAAAGCTATTTTGAAGCAATGAATGCTCCGCTAAATTTTTCCATCCTATTGTGATAGATTATTGATATTTTACCTTTCTGTTAAGATATTGGATAATCTATATATGGACTAGGCAGTAAACATCTAGGACTAAAGCGGAGGAATCTTTATGTCCATTAAAAAAGTTGATATCAAAGCGCTTGATAGAATCCTCGACACAATGGTCGAAACAGTAGACAGCAGCAAAAAAGAAATTTTTCAGATTGAAGAGCAGTGCCGCCAGGACTTTGAGGCTCTATCAAATGAATTAAAAGAGATTAAAGAGATGGTCTGCAAGGTAATTGCAGAAGGGGACAAGCTTGAAACAAACGCCCGAATGTCAAGAAAAAGACTGTCTGAAGTAAGCATGCATTTTAATAAGTTTTCCGAAAGCCAGGTCCGTGAGGCCTATGAAAAAGCGCATAATATGCAGGTCGAACTGCAAATGAACCGCCAGCTGGAAAAGGAGCTCCGGAACCGGCGGGATGATTTGGAGCGGCGTCTGAAAGGACTTCAGCAAACAATTGAGCGCGCGGAGCATTTGGTTTCCCAAATCACTGTTGTCCTTAATTATTTAACCAGCGACCTAAAGCAAATGGGTGAGGTGCTGGAGGACGCAAAACGGAAGCAGGATTTTGGCTTTAAAATCATTGAAGCCCAGGAAGAGGAACGCAAGAAGCTATCCCGGGAAATCCATGATGGTCCTGCACAGATGATGGCAAACGTGATGATGCGTTCAGATTTGATTGAGCGGATCTACCGTGAGCGCGGCGGGGATGAGGCTCTAAAAGAAATTAAGGACTTGAAGAAAATGGTCCGGAACGCTCTCTATGAAGTCCGCAGAATCATCTATGATCTCAGGCCAATGGCTCTGGATGATCTTGGTTTGATTCCTACTCTAAAAAAATACATGGCTACTCTCGAAGAATATAACAAGACGATCCAAATGAGGTTTGTTAACCTTGGAGAGGAAAAGAGGCTTCCGGCAAACATGGAGGTCGCTTTGTTCAGGCTGATACAGGAATCTGTCCAAAACGCCTTAAAACATGCTGAACCAAGACTGATCAGCGTAAAACTTGAATTGAAAAAGACTCATTTAATGGCTGTCATTAAAGATGATGGAAAAGGATTTGATGCGAGCATCCAGAAGGAGGGATCCTTTGGCTTGATCGGAATGTCCGAACGGGTCGAGCTGCTTGGCGGTGAGCTAACAATCGATTCAAACCCTGGAAAGGGCACACTTATCATAATCCAGGTTCCATTAAATGACTGAAAAACAAACTATAAAAAATATAAAAAAGACAAGGGAGGCGAAGGCGTTGAATACAAACATCGTTATTATTGACGACCATCAACTATTTCGCGAAGGGGTAAAACGAATCCTAGATTTTGAACAAACTTTCCAGGTAGTGGCAGAGGGAGATGACGGATCAGAAGCAATCAGCCTCGTTGAAGAATACAACCCCGATGTCGTAATCATGGACATTAACATGCCGCAAATAAACGGCGTGGAAGCTACTAAGCAATTAATTGAAAAACATCCGGAAACAAAGGTCATTATCCTATCCATCCATGATGATGAAAACTATGTCCAGCATGCGCTCCAAACTGGTGCTTCCGGTTATCTGTTAAAGGAAATGGATGCAGATGCATTGGTCGAGGCCGTAAAAGTAGTTGCAGACGGCGGATCATACCTGCATCCTAAGGTGACTCACAATCTAGTAAACGAATACCGCAGGCTGTCTTCTAATGGCAGCGGCGCAACCGGCGTTGCATTTGCCCCTGAAATCAGAAGGCCGCTTCATTTACTGACACGCCGCGAATGCGAAGTACTTCAGCTTCTGGCGGATGGAAAAAGTAACCGCGGTATTGGTGAAACACTGTATATTAGTGAAAAAACAGTCAAAAACCATGTCAGCAACATCCTGCAAAAAATGAACGTAAACGACCGTACTCAGGCAGTTGTCACTGCGATTAAAAACGGTTGGGTAGAAGTGCGATAAAAATCATTCAGCGTATGGCCGTTAAGGACCATGCGCTTTTTTAATTGTCTAGCTCCAGTTCCCAGTCTCGACGCACTTGATTTCCTAGTGCAGCGTCGCCGTAGTACGGAATAAGCTCCTGTCTTATCAGGGCGCTTTCCCGCTATTCTTAATGCATAATCCGGAATCTTCCTATAAAATGGGAATATAATGAAAGCAACAAAACTTATATAAGGCAGGTTTTATTTTATGAAAACGGCCATCGTCACGGATAGTACGGCCTATATCCCGAAAGAAATGCGAGACAAGCTTAACATACATATGGTTTCTCTTAACGTTATCTTTGGAACCGAAGCATACTTGGAAGAAGTAGATATAACCGCAACAGAATTTTATCAAGAGGTTAAAAACGCGGACAAGCTTCCCACCACTTCACAGCCCCCCATCGGCATGTTTGTTGAAAAATTTGAAGAGCTGGCTAAAGAATATGATGCTGTCATCACCATTCATCTATCAAGCGGTATCAGCGGGACGTACCAGGGAGCTCTTTCTGCCGGCGAAATGGTCGATGGTATTGAAGTATTCGGCTTTGACACCGAAATCAGCTGCATGATCCAGGGCTTTTATGTGATTGAAGCCGCAAAAATGGCCATGGACGGAAAAGAGCCTTTGGAGATCCTTGAACGCCTGTCTGAAATGAAAAAATCGGCGAGGGCCTATTTCATGGCCGACGATTTAGGCCATCTGCAGCTGGGCGGCCGCCTCAGTAGTGCAGCTGCCCTCATTGGGAGCCTGCTTCAGGTAAAACCGATCCTGGTGTTTGAAAATAAAGTTATTGTTCCTTTTGAAAAAATAAGAACTCGTAAAAAGGCGATGAAGCGTATCGTGGAACTGCTTGGAGAGGATGCAAACAGCGGAGGCAGCTATAAAGCAGCCATTATTCACGCGAACAGAGAGCAGGAAGCGGAAGAATGGAAGGCTGAACTAGAAGCTCAATTTCCGAATGTTGAGTTTGTGATCAGTTACTTCGGTCCCGTTATCGGCACTCATTTAGGTGAGGGAGCGATGGGGATGGGATGGTATAAGGTTTAAATTTGTGGGCATCATATCCTGATGGGGTGTGGTGCCTTTTATAGTTTCAATAGTCGTTGGAATTTTGAATGGTATTTTGCAGTGCGGATTGATATAGGTCTTGTTTGGTGAGTAAACTACCATTTTTGAAAAGTAAATAGGGTGCCGATATGGGGTTTTGTTTTATTGTTATTTGTGTTTGGCAAGTAAACTTGAGGCTGGACAGTATTTTGCCAGTTTTGGACAAAAAATGTTCTGTTTTGGCAATTAAATTACCGATTATGGACAGTAAATCTACCTGACAGGAAAAAATTAACCAGGCTTAAGTTTATTTTTCATAGTTTGGCAGGAAAAATCCCAAAACATGTCGAAAACGGTCAGGAATACTATGAAAGGAGCTACTATTTTGCAGAAATTTCTCCAAAAAATTCTCCGCTTTTCGAGCCATCCGTTAATTCCATCACCTGAACACAAGATCCTCGCTCAATCTTATTCCTTTTCACCCGAATTACAACATCATTTAAGCGGGAGAGCCCTTTTAGCCGAAGAAATTTCGTTTCCGGCTGATCTCCTCGATGAACACTTCCAGTGTGGCTATATTGGTCGCATACTGGGTGTAAGCCTGGAAGATTCAAAATTCCAATGTAATCGCTGCGGCAATCAAAATCAAAATCAGTTTTTTACATTTCCATGTAGCCGATGTAAAAAAGATTGTACATATTGCCGAAATTGCATCATGATGGGCCGAGTCAGCAGCTGCTCATATTTACATGTTTGGACTGGACCAGATGTTATTTTTGAGAGTGGCCCAAATCCGCTGGCATGGACAGGGAGCCTTTCGGAAGGCCAAAGCCATGCTTCCGACCGAGTAGTAGATGCAGTAACCAACAAGGAGCAACTCTTGGTATGGGCAGTATGCGGTGCGGGAAAAACAGAAGTACTTTTTAAAGGTATTGAAGCTGGCCTCCAGTCGAGCCAGCGAATTTGTATAGCGACACCAAGAAATGATGTGGTATTGGAGCTGGTCCCCCGTCTGAAAAAAGCCTTTCCCGATATAGCTGTAGCTTCGCTATATGGCGGAACCGTGGATCGCCATTTACTCGCTCCATTAACTGTTTCCACCACTCATCAGCTTTTCCGATTCTACAAAGCGTTTGATACGGTTATTATTGATGAGGTTGACGCGTTTCCATATTCAGCAGACAAGTCACTCCAGTTTGCTGTCGATAAAGCCCGAAAATCAGATTCCTCACTAATCTACCTAACAGCTACTCCCTCTGCGAAAATGCAGTTTTCCTTCACAAAAGGATCTCTAAAGGGGGTAACAATCCCAGCCCGCTTCCATCGAAAACCAATCCCCGTTCCGATCATGAAATGGTGTGGAAATTGGAACAAGTCCATTTCGCAAAATAAAACTATACCTCCAGCTATATCAGCATGGGTTAAAAAACGGCTCGAAAACAACACTCCAATACTGCTATTTTTCCCAAGTATAAAAATAATGGAAAATTCCCTACCAATATATCAAAAATTAAATCCGGATCTTGAAGCGGTTCACTCCGAGGATCCCGAGCGCAAAACAAAAGTATCGTTACTCAGAGAAAAACGAATACCAGGTTTGTTGACAACGACCATCTTAGAGCGTGGAGTAACAATCCCTAATCTCGAAGTCGCTGTAATTGGAGCGGACCATGATGTTTTTTCAGAAAGCGCACTTGTACAGATAGCTGGCCGGGTTGGCCGCAGCATTGAGAAACCTGATGGGAACGTTACTTTTTTTCATTACGGGAAAAGCAATGGAATGGTAAGGGCAGTTCGCCACATTGAAAGGATGAATGCTGAAGCAGAGAAAAGAGGGATGCTTGATGTTTAATATTGCATCAGGCCAAATCTGTGTTCTTTGTGACACTCCAATCCAAAACGACATTACCTGGAAAGCGCTGCTAAAAAAGGAGGGGGCTTCTCTTTGCAGGGATTGCGAGGGAAAACTTGAGAAAATTGAGGGGGACACGTGTAAGGGATGCAGCCGTCCCTTCGATGGCCTTTCCCTGGAATTCCGATTTGGCGACCTATGTTTCGACTGTGTAAGATGGGATGACAATCCAGACTGGAAGGGATACCTTACAAAAAATATTTCTCTCTATCTCTACAATGACTTTTTAAAGGAAACAATCGCAAAGTTTAAGTATCGTGGAGACTATGCAATTTCCCAGGCATTTAGCCAGCAGATTAAACAAAGGTTGAATAAATTAGAATTTGATCTAGTAGTTCCTATCCCCCTAAGCGTCGACCGATTACAGGAGCGGGGCTTTAATCAATCAGAAGCATTGATCCGGTCTGCGGGCCTATTGCCGGTGAATATCCTCTCGCGTCTGCACACAGAAAAACAATCAAAAAAATCCCGCCACGAGCGAATTTCCCTTCATCAGGTATTCCAAGTGGAAAAGCCGGAATCAGTCCAAGATAAAATAATCTTAATTATTGATGATATCTATACCACAGGATCAACGATAAGACACACCGCCAAAGGGTTGATCCAGTCGGGGGCCAGGCAAGTCATGTCGTTCACGGTCGCGCGCTAGCAATCATTCTTCAATAAATGTTCAGCGGTTATTCATATAAGCCTCCTACTTGTCGATATAATGAGTACAGAAAGATAAGCGGAGGAGCATAGCTATGAATGATTTATCTAACTGTCCAAATTGTGACACATTATTTGTCAGGACAAAATTTCGCGATGTTTGCGAAGTATGCTATAAAGAAGAGGAAAGGGAGTTTGAAAAGGTATACCAATACATTCGCAGACGGGAAAACCGCACAGCCAGCATGATTCAAGTTGTGGACAACACTGGTGTGCAAGAAAGCCTCATTGTAAAATTCATCAAAACGGGTAAGCTTAGAACCACACAATTTCCTAATTTGGGAGTAAAGTGTGAAAAATGCGGTGCCCCCGCGAAAGTTGGCCCGTTATGCAGCAGTTGCCAGGATAGCTTAAGGTCTCAATTAACGCAATTTGAATCTGATGAAGCACTCCGCAAGGAATTGGATGAAAGAGGAAAAAAAGGAGCGTACTACACACATAATGATAAATAAGTTTTACAAACCCGGGTCATAAATTTGTTCCGGGTCTCTCTTTGTATATAAACCTCTAATCATTCCTCATCGCTCTGCCTACCGACACAATTATTCATCTATTTGTCGAATTGTTTAATATTCTCAGAATTAAGCCTGCAAATTTTGTCAATTAAAAAATCATAATTTATAATAAAATAAACACCTCTTTTGCCGATAATAATGGCAGGGGAGAATTACGAACGGACAAAGGAGAGGATTAGAATGAAAATTAATAACTTTGGTCCTTCAGGGATCAACCCTTACAAAAGAGAACTCAACAAAATTGAAAACGTAAAAGGAACAGCAAAGAGTGCTTCAGATAAAATAGAAATTTCATCCACAGCCAAAGAAATGCAGCAGTCGTCTCAGATTCCGGCACAGCGCCAGGCGAAGGTCGATGAGCTAAGGATGCAGGTAGAAAACGGGACATATAAATTAAACCCCCGTGATACAGCGAAGAGTATTGTGGATTTTTATTTTAAAAAATAAGAGCGGACGGTGTTGAAAACCGTCCTTCTAACTGTTGGGGGAAAGGTATGTCTGTCGAACAGATACGATTAACACTAGAAAAACTGATTAAGCTTCATAAGGACCTGATCAGTTCAGCAGCTAGAAAAACAGAAATCGTTAAAAAAGGGGACACCCAAGCCCTCAATCAGCTGCTAATCGATGAGCAAAAGTATGTAAAAGCCATTGAGAACACGGAAAATGAACGGGAAAAGGCAGTCGAAGCCTTCCTGAAAAGCAAGGGGCAGCCAGAAGCGGCATCCTCAATCAATAGAATAATAGAACTGTCGTCTCCAACTGACGCTGAAGATTTAACTAAATTAAAAGATGAGTTATTGAATGAAGCATTAAAACTAAAAGAGCTAAATTATTTAAACCAACAGCTCATCTATCAATCACTGCAATTTGTAAATACGACACTCGATATGCTTCAGCCGCAAAACCAACAGTTTAACTACAATAATCCTATCAAGCAAAACCCGCAAGGTTCGAACAGCATGTTTGATTCACGGGCATAATTTGTTTTACTACTTTTAAGAGGACGGAGGAATCGCCATGCGTTCAACCTTTATGGGACTGGAAATAGCAAAAAGAGGCATGTTCACACAGCAGGGTGCTTTGTATACAACAGGGCATAACATTGCAAATGCCAATACTCCAGGATACACGCGCCAACGTATTAATTTTACGCAGACAGAACCTTACCCAGCAGCGTCTTTGAATCGACCGCAAATTCCTGGTCAGATGGGAACTGGTGTCGCAACAGAATCTGTTCAGCGTGTGCGAGAAGGGTTTTTGGATATCCAGTATCGCAATGAAAATAATAAGTTGGGATACTGGGAATCACGGTCGAAAGCTTTGAGTAAATTAGAAGACATAATGAATGAACCAACTCAAGACGGACTGGCTGCTGTAATGAATGAATTCTCTGCATCACTGCAAGACTTGGCAACTTACCCGGAAAAAGAAGGCACCCGTAAAGTTGTTTTGGAACGGGGACGCGCCATTGCAGATACCTTTCATTATCTTTCTGATTCACTGAACAGCATTAAGCGTGACTATGGAAACCAAATTAATGATGTTTCAATAAAAGAAGTCAACTCAATTTTAGAGGAAATAGCCGGAGTTAATAAACAAATTAGCGAGATTGAACCTCATGGCTATTTACCAAATGATTTATATGATCAGCGTGATCTTCTTATTGATCAAATATCATCTTATTTGAACATTACAGTAGAGAGAAGAGAATCAGGCGGAAATGACTTACCTGTTGCCGAGGGGATTTATGATGTTAAGATCTTAAATCAAGATGGTACAACTTCTACCTTAGTTGCTGGGGCGAAATATGGAAAGCTTGAAATCGGCAGCCCGCTTCCGGAGCATATTGCAGCAATAAAAGTTACAGATAGCGATCAGAATACTGTAGATGTCTCAGTGCCAAATTTCTCCCAAGGAAAACTGCGCGGTTTAGTGGAAGCTTATGGTTATGTTGATAACGGTAGTAAAGGGATATATACCCAAATGCTTTCCGATCTTGATAACTTGGCTACTGCATTTGCAGAAATGTTTAATACAAAACATAATGAGGGCTATATTTTAGACAAGGCTAATGCACCTACAACATTGCAGGGCGACGACTTCTTTGGATTTACCTCTGGGCTCAACCCAGCAAAGGGGTTACAGGTAATTATTTCTGATACAAATCAAATAGCAGCATCAAAGGACGGATATAGCGGAGATGGAAAGAATGCTCTTGAATTGGCCAGTATTCAAGGAAAACCTGCTGCTTTATTAGGAGATGCTACTATTAATTCTTTCTACGAAGGGATAATAGGCCAGCTAGGAGTTGATGCTCTTAAGGCTAACAGACTTACAAACAACAGTGAAATTTTGAGACAATCTGTTGAAGAAAAAAAATCGTCTGTTAGCTCGGTTTCGCTTGATGAAGAGATGACAAATATGATTAAGTTCCAGCATGCTTATAACGCGGCGGCGCGAAATATAACTATTGTAGATGAAATGCTAGATAAAATTATTAATGGCATGGGAACAGGTGGAAGATAAGGTGGGTAATAAACAATGCGTGTAACACAGTCGATGTTGTCGAATAATATGCTTCGGAATTTAAGTAACAGCTTTGAAAGAATCGGAAAACTGCAAGAGCAAATTTCAAGCCAAAAGAAAATCACCCGGCCATCTGATGATCCGGTTGTAGCGATGCAAGGAATCCTATATCGCCGCAACCTAGAGGAAGTCGAACAGTTTAAAAGAAATTATTCAGAGGCTTACAACTGGGTGGAAAACTCGGATACATCACTGGATAAAGCCGGCCATGCAATTGACCGAATTCGTGAATTGATGGTACAGGTTACTAACGATATGTACGACATTTCTCAACGTCAATCAACAATGGAAGAAATAGATCAGCTGAAAAATCATTTAGTGGACATCGCAAATACGAAATCTGGTGATAAATACCTTTTTAATGGAACGGACACACTAAATGCACCAGTTATCGATGGAAATCCTCCATCCTTTGCTACGCCGCGAAATAATAATAGTGTTGAACTAGAATTAGCGAAGGGTGTATATATACCGGTCAATGCGAAATCGGGAGAAGCGTTTAGCGATGATTTATTCACGGACATCCAAAAGGTAATCAGTGATCTACAGAATGGAAAACCTGGTAAAGAACTGAGCCAGCATTTAGACATTCTTGACAAACATAAAAGTAATTTAGTGAATGCACGCGCGGATTTGGGTGCTCGTGCCAATCGAATTGAATTGATGGCAGACCGTATTGATAATCAACATATCATGTCAGAAAAAATGCTTTCAGAGAACGAAGATATTGACATCGAAAAAGTGATTACGGAATTCACAACACAGGAAAGTGTCCATCGTGCCGCGTTGTCGATTGGCTCTAAGATAATTCAACCGACTTTAATGGACTTTCTAAGATGAGGCTATTCATATGAATAGCCTTTTTTACTAAATTATGTTAGTGGGGAATTAAATGCAATTACCTCAAATCAGAATGCAATCGCAGCAGGCACTTATTGGATTAAAGGCTCAAAGAGGGGTACAAAATATCAGCCAGTCTAATGCCGACCTTACAATAACACAGCCTATGGCAGAAATGACAATAAAGAGAATTCCCTCAAAGCTGACAATAGATCAAACTAAAGCAAGGGAAGATGTTGACTTAAAGTCGATTTCTAAAAGGATTGCGGAAGCGGCGCAAGCTGGAGTCCAAGAACTACTTAACGGAATAGCGCGAAGAAGCCAAGAAGGTAATGAATTAATGAGTATTGAGAATGGCGGTAATCCTATTGCTGGACAGGCAAAACGGAATAGTGCGAAGGACCAAGCTGGTTTTACTATTGGTTGGATACCGAAACATGGCAGCGTAGAAATTGATTATGATCCCGGTACAGTCAACATAGATGTCCAGGTAAACAAACCTCTCATCAATGCAAACGTCAATGAACCCCGTATCTCTTATACTCCCGGGTCAGTGGAGGTAAATTTAAAACAATCTCAATCATTAAAAATTGACTTTGATAATCTAAGATTTATCGGAGTTAATTATGAACAAACCATTTGAGGGTGATAATATATGAAGTTGTTAACTAAATACCATGGTGAAGTGGAATTTGATCAAAGTGAAATTATTACATTTGCAAAGGGGATTCCTGGATTTCCTGATGAAACTCAATTTATCATGTTTCCTTTGGCGCAAGACACTAACCTGCTCATTATGCAGTCTGTACAAACTTCACAGCTTGCCTTTGTAATTGTAAGCCCATTTGATTTTTATAAAGAATATGATTTTATTCTCGAACAATCCGTAGTCGATCAGCTTGAGCTCGAATCCCCCGAACAGGCCGAGGTATATGCTATTTTATCGATTAAAGATCCTTTTGAGCTGACAACAGCGAATCTGCAGGCTCCCGTTATCATTAATAAAACAACACTTCTGGCAAAACAAGTAATTTTGAATCATCCTTCATACAAAACAAAGCATTTCATCATTCCTAAAAAATCCAAACCGATAAAGGAGCGTTAAAATGCTGGTACTTACAAGAAAAAACGGTGAGAGCATAAAAATTGGTGAAGATATTGAAATAACCATTCTCACCTCTAAAAACGATCAAGTGAAGATTGGAATTAAAGCACCTGATAATATAGAAATCGTCAGGAAAGAATTATTTGAACAAATCCAACAGGAAAACAAAGAAGCATCAGATATTATGAATTTAATGGAAATAATTAAGAAAAATAAAGAAAAATAATTTAATACACTATTAAACACTTAACAGCGGTGTCGATAATATAGGTGTAAGAGTTAAATAGGGCGGCCGACCTATTTAACTCACAAAATTTTATACGGTTCACAAGGATGTGAACCTTACATTCAAGGAGGAAAACAAAATGCGTATTAATCACAATATCGCTGCTCTTAACACACACCGTCAGTTAAACAGTGCATCAGGTGCACAATCAAAATCAATGGAAAAACTATCTTCAGGTCTTCGTATCAACCGTGCTGGAGATGACGCAGCAGGTCTTGCAATCTCTGAAAAAATGCGGGGACAAATTCGTGGTTTAGATCAAGCGTCTCGTAATGCTCAAGATGGAATTTCTTTAATTCAAACTGCTGAAGGCGCATTAAACGAAACTCATGACATTCTTCAACGTATGCGTGAATTATCCGTTCAATCTGCAAACGACACGAATACTGCTGATGACCGTGCTGAATTACAAAAAGAAGTTCAACAGTTAAAAGATGAAGTTGATCGTATTGCTAATAACACTGAGTTTAATACTAAGAAACTTCTTAATGGAGACTTGGCTTCAGGTGCTCATAAAGAAGAGTCTGCAGTAATTACTAGTAAAACAGGCGATTTTACTGTTGATTTTGATACCGCCACTAAAACTGCTCTAGCTGATGGTGATTTAAGTAATGCTGGGCAAGTAACAGCTGATGACACTTATGTAGTGAAAATTACAAAGGTTGATTCATCATCTGGAAGTAATGTTTTTAGCTACACTATAACGCCAGAGTCAACTGGTACAACAGGTACTGAAACCGCTTTGGGTGGCTCGAGTAACCAAGAGAATATCGCACTTGGTGGTGGATTAGCAGTAGATATTGATTCTACTAAAATTAAAGTTGGGGATTCTTTTACAGTTGTTGCTAGACAAGAAGAAAATAAAACTGGTACTACATCAAAAGAGCTTGCATTCCAAATTGGTTCAAATTCAAACCAAACTCTAAATGTCGGAATCAATTCAATGAAGACTGCCGATCTTCATATAAATAATGTAGATGTATCGACTGCTGAAAGAGCTTCAGCTGCAATCTCTACACTTGATGATGCTATTAAAACTGTGTCTGCTGAGCGTTCTAAACTTGGTGCAGCCCAAAACCGTTTAGACCACACAATTAATAACTTAGGTACATCTTCTGAAAACTTAACAGCTGCTGAGTCTCGTGTACGTGACGTAGACATGGCGAAAGAAATGATGACTCAAACGAAGAACTCAATTCTTTCTCAAGCAGCTCAAGCTATGCTGGCTCAAGCTAACCAACAGCCACAAGGCGTACTTCAATTATTACGTTAATTAAACTAATTATAGTTGTTAAATGGAGAGAGGCTCTAGATTTTTCTAGAGTCTTTTCTGTGAGGCTTTATTAAAAATTTGGAAGAAATAGAGAATTGGTGAAGTCAACTTTTAAATAAGACATAAAATAAAAAGAATAAACTCTGATTTAAAGATTCTGATTGTTTAAATGAGATGTAATACACATTTCTTTTAAATACTTATTAGGAGATAGGTAAAAGTATTCATATATTTTTGTGAATATAGTATAATTTAACCATCCTGTACTCGATAAATTAACTATGAGGATAAAATTATATAAATATCCACGATAATAGCAAACTCTTACGAAAGTAGAGGACGCAAAGCCACGGATCTAAGGTAGTTATATACTATGGTAGCCGGGCTGCCGAATGGTCACCAATAAAAAATGGCTATTCTTTGATTATGCCATTTTTTTATTGAGATTTATAACTTACGAGGGTGATGAGAAGATGGATGTTTTACTAAATTGTATTACTAGATTAAGGAGGGATAAAAGATGAAATTAACTAAAAATATAATGAAGAAAGTAATGATTTTTCTGATAATTCTTATACTTCACACATCTTCTGTTTTGGCAACAGCAACGGAAGTAGTGATTGAAGGTCCTACACCTGATTCAACTCCTCCTATACTAAAGAGCTTAAGTGTATCCGGTACAGAAATGTCCCCTGATAAGTCAGTTAAAATAATAGCTGAGGCAAGTGACGATTTATCAGGAATTAGCAGCATATATATATCTTATGAAAAACCTAGTGGAGAAGGCAGAAGTGTTAGTCTTTATTTAAATACGGCAACTAGCAAGTATGAAGGAACAATTAATGTCGGAACTTATGATGAACCAGGTGAATGGAAGTTAAATAGTATAACTCTTACAGATAAAAAAGAGAATTCCAGGACTATTGTTGACACCAGCTATACCTGGGAATCTTATGAAAAAATGGACATGAGCCCTTATACAATTAAGGTTACCGGAGTCTTAGAACAAACAGACAAAACCTCACCAGTCTTAAATACTATCAGTATTTCAACACAGCAAACTAAACCGGGGGATACAGTAAAAGTAGTTGCGGATGTCACCGATAATGAATCTGGAGTTTCCAGCATTTCTGCAAGTTTTTCCAAGCCTAGCGGCAGGTCAGCTTATGCGTATCTTTACTATAACCAGACAACTGGTAAGTATGAAGGATCTATAACGATTGATCAATATGATGAATTAGGAGAATGGCAGTTATACTATGTTTCTATGTGGGATAAGGCTGAAAACCACGGCTA
Source organism: Peribacillus saganii (assembly GCF_003429095.1). GTDB lineage: Bacteria > Bacillota > Bacilli > Bacillales > DSM-1321 > Peribacillus > Peribacillus saganii. The sequence goes on along the minus strand of NZ_QVTE01000034.1, from coordinate 2,294 downwards.
TGTATATAACTCTTCATCTGTTCCCGTTGCGACTACAAACAAGATGGATTTTAGTAATTGTAAATTTGAAGTTAGCGAAACTAAACCAGACTTACTTGGTCCAATATTAGATAGTCTGTCAATTTCGCTGGAACAAGTAACAAATAATGGGGCAAGGGTAAAGCTTACTGCAGAGGGCAGCGATAATTTATCTGGAATGACTTCCCTTAGTGCCTACTACATTAAACCAAGTGGAAAATCTTATTATGTTAGCTTTGGATGGAATTCAACAATAGGTAAGTATGTAGCGTATATACCTATTGATAAATACGATGAACTAGGAACATGGAAATTATCCTCTATGTACTTATATGATTACAAAGACAATTCAAAGTATGTATACGATAATGAAGAAAATGGAGATTTCAGTTTATTTCATTTTACAGTTAGGGGAGCTATAACTATTCCACCGGCATCTCCATTTAGCATTGGAATGTCCCCTAAATCTATAACATTAGAACCTGGGCAGAGTCAACAATTAAAGACAATTTTAAATATGACTGATGCTACAACAAAAGATATAACTCTTCAGCCTAGTGGAACGGTTTACACTAGTTCAAACCCTTCTGCGGTTAAAGTTGACGAAAATGGATTAATTACAGTTGAACCGAATGCAGCTGCAGGTACTACATATATACAGGCTGCAAACAGCGGTTTATATCAACAAATTGAAGTGACTATTTCGGGTGGAATTTCGAAAGATTCTCTCCGTATAAGTCCTTTGAAAGTGAACTTAGCATCCGGACAAACAAAGCAATTAAATGTTGTAGCATCATTAGCTGACGGTACAGAAAAGGATGTTACGTCAGGGTCAACTGGCACCCAATATTCAAGCTTAGATGAAACTATCGTTAGTGTTGATAAAAATGGCTTGATCCGTGTTTCTGCTGATGCCAAACAAGGTGAGGTTAAGATTCAAGCTAACCACAATGGAATCATTAGTGACATGGTTGTTGCGGTTACTGGACCCCCTGTGATTAAAAGTTTAGCAATGACACCGGACAGTGCAAAGGTATTTAAAGGTGAAACTGTACAGTTAAGTACCAGAGCAACATTATCAGATGGAAGTACCAAAGATGTAACCGCCGGAAGTTTGGGAACAACTTATAAAAGTAGTACAACATCGGTGGCCACAGTAGATTCTAACGGACTAGTTACCGTTTCTCCTGAAGCAACAAAAGGAGCTAGTACTTTAATAACAGCTACTAATGAAGGGGTAAGTAAGAGCGTTACAGTCATAGCTGACGAAGATCCAAGCAAGACTGTTTCGGAGTTGAGTGTAGATCCAACTAGCTTAACCTTAGTAGCTAGTAATACGAAACAATTAAAAGTAATAGCAACAATGGGAGATGGGAAAACGAAAGAAGTTACTCTGGGTAGTGTAGGTACAAAATATACAAGCAGTGACACAAACGTAGCTATGGTTGGGGCAGATGGCTTAATTAGTGTCCCAAGTGAAGCGCCGATAAATAATAAAAGCACCATTACTGTAGAGTTTGGTGGTAAAAAAGTTAATGTGGTAGTTACAGTAGGGACTGACCCGAAAGAAACACTGGAAACAATCGAACCAGACCAGACAGCGGTGATCCTGTCTTCGGGCAAAACCCATCAATTGGCCATCACGGCGACCATGGGGGATGGAAGCACGAAGGACGTAACACTGGGAAGCACAGGCACGAAGTATACAAGCAGTGCGACAAATGTGGCGACGGTTGGGGCAGATGGACTAATTACGGTTCCAAGCAATGCACCAGAAAACTATAAGAGTACGATTACGGTAGAACAGAGCGGCAAGAAAACATACGTGACAGTGACCGTGGGATCGAATCCAGGCGATACGTTGGGAAGTATTGCACCAGACCAGACAGCGGTGACCCTGTCCCCGGGCAAAACCCATCAATTGGCCATCACGGCGACCATGGGGGATGGAAGCACGAAGGACGTAACACTGGGAAGCACAGGCACGAAGTATACAAGCAGTGCGACAAATGTGGCGACGGTTGGGGCAGATGGACTGATTACGGTTCCAAGCAATGCGCCGTTAAACTATAAGAGTACGATTACGGTAGAACATGAAGGCAAGAAAGCGTATTTAACTGTGACTGTAGGGGCTGCAAATCCGGCAGATATATTGGAAAAAGTCACACCAGACCAGACAGCGGTGACCCTGTCCCCGGGCAAAACCCATCAATTGGCCATCACGGCGACGATGGGGGATGGAAGCACGAAGGACGTAACACTGGGAAGCACAGGCA
>NZ_QVTE01000033.1 GCF_003429095.1 Peribacillus saganii | reverse complement strand
TAAGCCAATCACTTCGGAAGGCAAAAAGCGCCTTCTGTCAGCGCTTGTCTTATGCTTGTCGGGGCTGACCAGGGCGCTTCCGCTTTTCCATCCGCATTTTCTCGTGCGGTGTTTATTTGGGGGAGCCTATTCAATGTACTGCGGGAAAAACGGGTCAAGGGAGACCTCAAGGTGCAAGCGCCGAGGAGGCTTCCGAACCGCCCGCGAAAAAGCGAGTACCTTGAGCGGTATCAATAGGCAAGTTTAACAGAGCTTTATTATTTAAAAATAGTAAATGATCTGCTGGCTCTTTTTTTGCATAAAACTCTTTTTCATGAAGAAACTACTGTTATGTCACTTTATGAAAAAGAAGGAGTGTTTTTGATGAAAGGCATTTCGTCAAAGTGGAAAGTACTCTTCCTGTCAATTTGCTGCGTTGCTGCGGTGCTTTCTAGCGTTCCGAAGGCAGAAGCATTCACTAAACAGGTTATTCAGCAGGGAGCTGTGGGCGATGATGTGATTGAATTGCAGGCCCGGCTTCAGAATATCGGATTCTATAAAGGCAGGATTGATGGTGTTTTTGGCTGGGGAACCTATTGGGCATTAAGAAACTTTCAAAGTCAGTATGGCCTTCCGATTGACGGTATGGCCGGTGCAGCAACCAAAAGAAAATTAGCAGACGCGTCAAATTTTAACGGACGCTGGGTCCATCAACAAATTAGCAAAGGTAACGAATTTACCTATTACGGTGGGGTCCCTATTGAGAAACAAGTAAAACCGAGACAAGGAAAACAGAAACAAGGAAACGCAAAAGCAAAGAATACCGGTACAGAAAGGGCCGGTAACCAAGCCGCCAAAGCTACCCGCACAGCTTCAAACGCCCCGGGAGGATTCTCTCAGAATGATATTCAGCTAATGGCGAATGCTGTATACGGTGAAGCCAGGGGAGAACCTTATACAGGGCAGGTAGCAGTCGCTGCTGTTATTTTAAACAGGATCGATAACCCTGCTTTCCCAAACACTATCTCAGGGGTTATTTTTGAACCAAGGGCATTTACAGCAGTTGCTGATGGCCAGATTTGGCTTACGCCCAATGAGAGAGCCAAGGAAGCAGTCATTGATGCTATTAATGGATGGGATCCAACAGGCGGGGCAATTTACTACTTTAACCCGGATACCGCAACGAGTGGCTGGATCTGGGGCAGGCCGCAGATCAAAACAATTGGTAAGCATATTTTCTGCAGATAAACGAGGTGATAAACTTTGATAAGGAATATAATAATAGGCGCCCTCTCTATTGCATTGATCGGAACAGCTTTTTGGGGCTACCAGGAGCGCCAGGCAAAATACCAGGCAATCCAGGCTAAAAATCAGGAACGTCAGGCAAAAAACGAAGTATTAGTACATGCGGAAAACAACTATCAAAGGGCTTTTCATGATTTATCCTATCAATTGGACATACTGCACGATAAGATCGGTACTTCGCTGGCAATGAATTCAAGATCCTCGTTAAGCCCTTGCCTTACTGATGTATGGAGAATTACATCAGAGGCACAAAATGATGTCGGAGAGCTTCCTCTATCGCTGATGGCATTCAGCAAAACGGAGGAATTCCTTTCGCAAATTGGAGATTTCTCATACCGTACAGCGATTAGGGACTTGGAAAAGGAGCCTTTGACAGATAAGGAATATTCCAAACTTCAATCGCTTTATCAGCAGTCAACAGATATTCAGACGGAAATCAGAAAGGTCCAGCACACTGTACTTCAAAAGAACCTGAAGTGGATGGATGTAGAAATGGCTCTTTCTGATGATGAAGAAAAATCCGACAATACCATCGTGGACGGCTTTAAAACGGTTGAGAAAAAAGTAAGCGGGTATGGCCAGGCAAATGAAATGGATCCTACCTTGGCTTCCTATCAACAGAAAGAGGAAAATTATAAAAATTTGACCGGTAAGGAAATCAGCAAGAAGGAAGCAGCTTCGATTGCAAAAAGATATGCCAAAGCCGAAAAAGGAACTAAAGTAAAAGTAGAGGAAAACAAAAAAGGATCAGAATTTGATTTTTATAGTGTGTCATTAACCGATGCAAGAAAGGGTTCAGAAGTAAATATGGATATCACCAAAAAGGGAGGATATCCTATATGGTTTATTAATACCCGTGATGTAAATAAATCAAAATTAAGCCTTAATGAGGGTTCTAGTCGGGCAACAGAGTTTCTTAAAGAAAATAAGTTTGAAAACTTTGAGCTCTATGAAAGCGCCCAGTATGATAATGTCGGATTATTCAATTTTGTGACAGTAGAGCAAGGTGCGAGAGTTTATCCAGATTCTGTAAAAGTGAAAATTGCTTTGGATGATGGGAGTATAATCGGTTTTTCTGCCGATGAATTCCTAAAGTCCAATAAAAAAAGAGAAATCGGTAAGCCCGTTGTGTCCGAAGAAGCGGCAAGGGGAAAAATTAGCCCTAAGGTACAGGTAATGGAGCACCGTCTGTCAGTTATTAATAATAATACACAACAGGAAGTGCTTTGCCATGAATTCCTCGGAACAATCGGGGACGACACTTACCGAATCTTTATTAATGCAAAAACAGGCGATGAAGAAAAGGTAGAAAAGATGAAAAATGCAGAGCCGATGTATGAGAATATAGTCTGAACAAAAGCGCCAGCCGCTAGTTGTCTCTGGCAAAGACAGTATGTTAAACACTGCTTTGGACTGCAGCGGCAGAGGCGCTCTTTGTTTAGAAAAGAGATGGAAAAAATGAATGCAAAAAAAGGAAAGGTGCAGATATGTACTTTTCCTTTTTTGCTTTACATGTCATAATATTAGTACTTACAGCTATGTATTTAGCCTTAATTTTTAAATAACTCTATATAGTTGTTTCGTACGAGTTTAAAAAGAAAAAGCATCCGGAAGTGTGGAGTATATGATTAAAATTGGAAACTCAATTATTATAGAGCCAAAATTTTCTTTACAGCCTGAGAAATATAAGGCAATGGTTGTCGAGATCGAAGACAACCAAATTTATATTGATTATCCGGTTAATCTGGAGACAGGGAAAACCGTCTTCCTGATAGACGGTACCCAGTTAAAAATAACATTTATTGATCCAGAGCATGCTGTTTACATTTTTGATACAGAGGTTCTTGGCAGAAAAATAGCCAACATTCCAATGATTCATCTCCATTATCCTGACAAAGATGGATTCGTTAAAATTCAGCGCAGACAATATGTCAGAGTAGACACGAGGGTTGATACGGCCGTTCACCCTGAAAATGCCGAATTTCTCCCGTTTACAGCTGTGACTGCAGACCTCAGTGCTGGAGGTGCAGGGCTGGAAATACCGAAACATATAAAGCTTGTGGCTACATCCCATATTTACCTCTGGATGGTGCTGCCGTTAAGGTCTGGCGAAATTCAATATATGAGACTCAAAAGCAAAGTAATAAGGATAAGTGAGCAAAAGGGGAAATACAATAAAGCCTCTATCCAGTTTGTTGAAACGAGTGAAGGGGACAGGCAGAATCTGATAAGGTTTGTGTTTGAACGACAGCTGGAAAAAAAGAAGGGCGTAAACATCTAAAAGTCATTTGTTATCATGTAAAGGGGATTAACTACTATTAATTGTTCTTTACAGCAGGCGATTGATAAAAGTAACAGTTAAAAAATGAATGAAAAGCACCTATCTGCCTCATACTTGTAATGAATAGATGCAAGGATGGGGTTTGTTTATGAAAACAGTTGAAAGAATTATGATAAAGCTTATCATCATACAGGCAATTTGTTTACTTTTCTTTCAGTTTCTTTTCCATAAGGAAGATTCGTTTTTGGAGCTGAAAAAAATGGCCAGATATGAAGGTGTACATACTGAAAACTATACAAAAGTTATTGAAACATTCAATGATGCCTGGAAATAGCCAAAATCAATTTATCCTTTCTTTTCCTGCAGCCTAAATTTTGCCGGCAGTAGGTATTGTCCACAAACTTTCACCTCCTATAAAAGCGGGATCTTTCCTGCTTTTTTTGGTTTGATAGGAAATATAAAAAGGTAAGAGTTTTGGATAACTAAAGTAGTGTACTATCTCTGGGTCCAGCGTTTTTCCACAGAAAACACAAAGGTCTGGACGGACAGGAGAAGAAACGCTTTGGCATCGAAACATCGCACAAAACAAAGCGGCAGCTACGGGCGCTTGCTCTCTTTTGTTCGCTGCGATGAATTATAGGTAAATAGGAAATGTGTTGAGCTCCTGCTTCTAATAAACGCATACGATATGCAGTTTACCTTCTAAAAACTCAGGGGAAGAAGTGCAGGACCTATTAAATTTATGCTAAAATATATAGTGCTTTAACCAACTGTATTTAATGCATCGGGAGGATTTATGGAAAAGAAGATATCAATCGCTATTGACGGCCCGGCCGCAGCCGGCAAAAGCACTGTAGCGAAAATTGTTGCAGAAAAACTTACTTATATTTATGTGGATACCGGTGCGATGTACCGTGCATTAACATATAAAGCCCTTATAACCCAAACAATGCTCTCTGATGAAGCTGCCTTGGCAAAGCTTCTGGACAATACAAAAATTGAACTGAGAACAGCGGAAAATGGTCAAAGGGTTTTCCTTGACGGGAATGACGTTACTTCTGAAATCAGAAATAATCAAGTAACCGGTTCTGTTTCAGAAGTGGCTGCCCATAAAAGTGTTCGGGAAGACATGGTCAGGCGCCAGCAGATTATGGCTCTAAATGGCGGTGTTGTAATGGATGGACGTGATATAGGAACTCATGTACTTCCAAACGCAGAAGTAAAAGTTTTCCTGATAGCAAGTGTTAACGAACGTGCTGAAAGACGGCACCAGGAAAATTGTAAAAAAGGGTTTCCATCAGATTTGGCGAAATTAAAAGAGGAGATTGCCCAGCGGGACAGATGGGATTCAGAACGTGCTGTCTCTCCGTTAAGAAAAGCAGACGACGCTGTGGAAATTGATACAACCTGCTTGTCTATTCAGCAGGTTGCTGAAAAAATCATGTCGTTAGTAACAGAAAGGATAAGATAAACCTTGAGTTTTTATACATTTGCCAAGGGCTTAGTCAAGATTGGACTTGCTCCGTTATATAGAATCGAAGTAATTGGCTCTGAAAAGTTCCCTCAGGAAGGCGGGGTATTGCTTTGCGCTAACCATATCGATAATATGGATCCGCTTGTTGCAGGCATTATGACACCGCGTGATGTCCATTTCATGGCGAAAGAGGAGATTTTTCGGGTGCCTGTTTTAAAGAATATTCTTCCAAAGGTAAATGCTTTTCCGGTAAAGAGGGGTATGAGCGACCGCGAGGCACTTAGAAAAGGATTGGCTGTCTTAAAAGAAGGCAATGTGTTAGGCCTTTTTCCTGAAGGGACAAGAAGCAAGACTGGTGAACTTGGTGAAGGTCTTGCGGGTGCTGGTTTTTTTGCTCTAAGAACCTCTGCAAGGATCGTGCCGTGCGGGATCATCGGCCCATATAAAATGTTTGGCAAAATAAAAGTCGTCTTCGGAGAACCAATTGACTTTACTGAAATCCGCTCACAAAAAAAATCAGCGGAGGAAGCAACTGCTATCATTATGAAAGAAATCCGCAAACTGATAGAGCTGCATAGATAACCCTTCTTGCTTGACAAATTATCTTTTTTATTAGAATTTAATAAAAAGGGGATATTTCCGAATTATAAATTAATATGTGGGTATAAATCGGTATATAGCTATTACTGCTAACAGAGCAACAGGATCCGGGATATTACCCGCCCCGAAATCTAAAATTGTGTAAGCAGCAGTCATCGGTTAAGGAGGAGTTCTAATGACAGAAGACATGAACCAAGTTGAGGTTAACAACTATGAAGTTGGCGACAGGGTTAAGGCCATGGTTACAAAAGTGGAAGAAAAACAAGTAATCGTAGATGTTGAAAACAGCAAAACAGACGGCATTATTCCGATCAGTGAGCTTTCCAGCCTGCATGTTGAAAAAGCCTCAGATGCAGCCAGCGAAGGCGATGAGCTGGAGCTCGAAGTCATAAAGGTTGAAGAGGATGCCCTGATCCTATCGAAACGCAAGATTGATGCATTGAATGCCTGGGAAGATCTTGAAAAGAAGTTCCAGTCACAGGAAGTGTTTGAAGCAGAAGTAAAGGACGTCGTAAAAGGCGGCTTGGTAGTGGATCTCGGAGTTCGTGGATTTGTACCTGCTTCATTGGTGGAAGACTACTTCGTTGAAGATTTCTCAGACTATAAAGGAAGAACAATAACTTTTAAAATCGTTGAGCTGGATAAGGAAGTTAACCGTCTAATTCTTTCCCACCGTGCAGTCGTACAGGACGAAAAAGGGAAGAAGAAGCTAAAAGTACTTGAAACAATCCAAGCTGGCCAGGTCCTTGATGGAACAGTTCAGCGGATTACCGATTTTGGAGCATTTATTGATATTGGCGGAGTGGATGGTCTTGTCCATATTTCCCAGCTTTCCCATGAGCATGTTGAAAAGGCTTCAGATGTTGTAACTGAAGGCCAGCAGGTTAAGGTAAAGGTCCTTTCGGTTGATCAGGATAATGAGCGGATTTCGTTATCGATTAAAGAAACATTGCCTGGGCCATGGAGCGGTGTCGCAGAAAAAGCATCAAGGGGCACTGAACTCGAAGGGCAGGTAAAACGCCTTGTTTCCTTTGGAGCTTTTGTAGAAGTTTTCCCAGGTGTTGAAGGCCTTGTCCATATTTCCCAGATTTCCCATAAGCATATTGGAACACCACATGAGGTATTAAAAGAAGGCCAAACGGTTAAAGTAAAAGTACTTGATGTGAATGAGGATGAGCAGCGCCTGTCTCTTAGCATGAAAGAACTTGAGGAACCTGAAATTGAGGAAACCAACTATCAATTGCCGGAAGAATCCAAAGGGTTCCAGCTTGGTGAAATGATCGGGGATAAATTAAAAGACTTAAAGTAATGGTGTGATAATTAATGTCAAGGGCAAAACGCAAATTGGAGCATATCGGTTATGCTCTTAAAACGGGCCAGTATAGGCTCTCAGGATTTGAAGACATCATGTTTGTTCACCAAAGCCTTCCTGGAATCGCATTGTCTGAAATTAATTTAACTACAAAAATTGGCGAACTTAGTTTAAGTTCGCCAATTTTTGTAAATGCGATGACTGGTGGCGGGGGCAAAGAAACAGAAATTGTTAATCGGGATTTTGCGATTGCAGCAAGAGAAAATGGGGTTGCAATGGCAGTAGGATCCCAGATGGCTGCTCTCAAGGAAAGGGAACAGCGGGCTTCGTATGAAATCGTCAGAAGGGTAAACCCTGATGGAATTATTATTGCAAATCTGGGCAGCGAAGCATCAGTTGCACAAGCCAGAGAAGCCGTTGATATGATCAGGGCAGATGCTATTCAAATACATTTGAATGTTATCCAGGAGCTTACTATGCCTGAGGGAGACAGATGTTTCCGGGGCGCATTGGAGCGGATTAAAGCCATTGCAGGCAGCCTGAATATTCCCGTTATTGTAAAAGAAACTGGTTTTGGCATGGCTCTGGAAACAGTCGATGCACTAGCTTCTGCTGGTGTATCAATCATTGATATTGGCGGATATGGCGGCACCAATTTTGCAAGGATTGAAAATGAAAGACGCAACAGGGTGCTTTCTATTTTTAATGAGTGGGGCATCACAGCCGCTGCTTCCATTGTAGAAGCAAAGAACGCTTCGCCCAGGGTTTCGGTGCTAGCGTCCGGGGGAATCCAGAATGCCGGGGATATTGCAAAAAGCATTGCCCTTGGTGCCAGCGGAACAGGGTTGGCTGGCTATCTCCTGAAAATATATAAGCAGGATGGAGTGGACGGCCTTATTGCTGAAATATCCAATTTGCAAAATGATTTAAAATTCATTATGACCGCTCTTGGGAAACGAACTATTCAAGAACTGCAAGAAGCCCGCCTTGTGATCAAGGGCGATACATATCATTGGCTATTGCAGCGGGGCATTGATGCCTCGGTTTATTCACGTTAACTCGGTTAGCATCGGCTAAACATCAGTCGTTATAAAGGTTGCAGGTGCTGAGTTAACTCTGCTAATTCACCCATGAAACTGCATGAATTACGTTTAAGCAAACAGCAAATCAGACATAATGTTTCGTAGAGGAGGAACATTATGGATGGTTTGTTTTTTTATTGGCTTTCTTGGATAGCAGTGATTATCCTGCTGTTTTTCACTTCAAAAAGCTGGCGATTCCGTTTTCCGCTGCTGATTCATCTTTTTGTATTAATGGTTGTTGCCAGATATCAAATCAATGCTTCTGAATTATCTATAAACTTATCAGTCATATATATTTTCATCGCCGTGTTCATCCATATTAGAAGACTGCGCTTTATGCAATTAGCCGGTTTTGTTGTATCTGTCTTTACAGCTTCAATGGCGTATTGCTGCTTTCAGCTGTACTCTATTTTGGATCCGGTATGGCTATTGTTTGATAAATCATGGCTGCTGGCCATTTCGCTAAATTATTTAAGCCTTCTGTTGTTTTCAGCAAAGAGTATCCGTGTTGTGGGTTTAATGGCCGGAATGGCGCTGGGAGATATCATGACAGCTATTTTATTGTCGAAGGTTTCTATGCCTTATTCGGCAGGTTCATTTTCATGGCTGGATGATGCCGCCTTGTCATTAGGATTGGCGACCGCCGGCATAATGCTCGGTTACGCAAGCAGACTGCTTCAGGCCCAAACTATTCAAATGCAAAAGGAGAGACCTGGATATGAATGAGTATGTATATCCCGTATTGGCAGGTTTGGCTGCTGGGACGTTTGCACGAATGTATATGCTGCGAACGGATTACCGGCAATATCCTACTTTTTTGCACGGCAAAATCATCCACCTTTCAATCGGTTTTATCGCTGCCGGTTTAGGGGCGATAGTGGTACCGTCTTTTATGGAAGAAGAATTTACAGCTATTACTTTCCTTACGCTCGCTGCCTCTCAATTCAGGGAAGTAAGGAATATGGAGAGAAACACGTTAACAGAGGTGGATCAATATGAGCTGGTTGGCAGAGGTAAGACTTATATAGAAGGAATTGCGATAGCCTTTGAGGGAAGGAATTATCTTGTGATACTGACGTCCTTTGTGACAACTGCAAGCTACTTGATTTTTAACCTATGGGCGGCGGTTGCAGTCTCGATTGTTTCTCTGTTATTATGCCGAAAGCTTATGTCAGGCGGGCGGTTAGGAGAAATTGTTGACATTGAATATAAAGAACCATATTTCGAGGGGGCAGGGCTTTATGTCGATAATATTTATATTATGAACATCGGCCATCCTGAGCGGCAGAAGGAAGTCCTGAAGTATGGAATGGGCTTTATTCTTACTCCCAAAAATTTTAATGCAAGGACAACAATCGCAAATCTCGGCCAGCGACAGGCAATTTTACATGATGTTTCTACCGCACTTGGAATCTTCCGTGACTCTGGTACCCCTGCACTTGTTCCTCTTGCCAAAAGGGATTTGGATGATGGTCGTGTAGGTGTATTTGTCCTTCCCCAGGAAAGAAATATTGAAAAAGCCAAAGAAATTATTCAAAACGTGCCTACCCTGGAAACGGCAATCCGCATGCCTACCAAAGCAGAAGTAAACCAGAAAGGGTGAGAATGATGCCTATTGAAAAGTATATTCTTGCAGTTGTAACGACAAATCCCAATAAGGTTCCGGCCGGCACCCACGTATTCCATTGTCAGGATAAAAAGGAAATGGACCATTTTGCTGCAAATCTCGAGGCAATTCTTGATGGGATTGCTCATTCATTGAGTGATGAAGTGTATATTATTGTGAAACACTAACATGTTGTGAAAGATTTTTCCTTTAAAGACAAAGATTGTTGATTGCAATTTTTTTTGATACTATATGATAGTTAGAGCGATTGTTGCCATAAGCAGACCAGAAACTAAGAGTGCCACGTCCTGTGACAGCGTCTATATGCTTTTATGATTAATTTTTGATTTTAACGAATTGAGATGTTTTTAACCACTTTTCTGCAGTAAACCGATCATGGTTGATATATAACATCCATAATTTTTTAGAGAGGGTGATCGCTATGCCAAAACCTACAGTGGCTATAGTTGGCCGTCCCAATGTTGGGAAGTCTACTATTTTCAATCGAATTGTTGGGGAACGTATATCCATAGTTGAAGACGTGCCGGGTGTGACCCGGGACCGAATTTACAGTTCAGGAGAATGGCTGACTCATGATTTTAATATTATCGATACCGGTGGGATTGATATTGGAGATGAGCCTTTTCTAGAACAAATCCGTCAGCAGGCGGAAATTGCAATTGATGAAGCCGATGTTATCATTTTTATGACAAACGGCCGTGAAGGAGTAACCTCAGCTGATGAAGAGGTTGCAAAAATATTATACAAATCAAAAAAACCGGTAGTCCTTGCGGTCAATAAAGTGGACAACCCGGAAATGCGCGATCAAGTGTATGATTTCTATGCACTTGGCTTTGGCGAGCCATTCCCGATTTCAGGTTCGCATGGTTTAGGCTTGGGGGACCTCCTTGATGAAGTTGCAAGAAACTTCCCGCAATTTGATGAAGAGGATTATGATGAAGAAGTCATTAAATTCAGCCTCATCGGACGCCCGAATGTGGGCAAATCCTCACTAGTGAACGCTTTGCTTGGCGAGGAAAGGGTTATTGTAAGCGAAATTGAAGGAACAACAAGGGATGCGATTGACTCGCCATACACCTATAATGACCAAGAGTATGTCATCATTGATACAGCGGGCATGAGGAAAAAAGGGAAAGTGTATGAAAGTACAGAAAAATACAGCGTTTTAAGGGCATTGCGCGCCATAGAACGTTCAGATGTCGTCCTTGTTGTACTAAATGCAGAAGAAGGTATCCGTGAACAGGACAAGAAAATTGCAGGTTATGCCCATGAGGCAGGGCGGGGAATTATTATTGTCGTTAATAAATGGGATGCCATTGAGAAAGACGAAAAAACGATGAAGGAATTTGAACAAAGTATCCGTGCACATTTCCTGTTCCTTGATTACGCTCCCATCGTGTATTTGTCCGCGAAAACAAAGCAAAGGGTCCACACGCTTCTGCCTGTTATTGACAAAGTAAGTGAAAGCCATGCTCTGCGCGTTCAAACAAATGTATTGAATGAAGTAGTAATGGATGCCGTGGCGATGAACCCTACGCCAACACATAATGGGCAGCGTCTGAAAATTTACTATACAACACAGGTAGCAGTTAAGCCGCCTACATTTGTTGTATTTGTCAATGATCCAGAACTAATGCACTTCTCATATGAAAGATTTTTAGAGAACAGAATCCGTGATGCGTTTGATTTTGAAGGCACGCCAATTAAGATTCACGGTCGTCAAAGAAAATAAAAAGGTTGTGATTGCATGAACCCGAATGGAGAGAAGAAGGTGGCGGTAATCGGGGCAGGAAGCTGGGGAACAGCGCTTGCGATGGTACTCGCGGACAATGGTCATGAGGTGCGTTTATGGGGCCATAAACATGAGCAAATTTCCGAGATTAATGAAAAACACACGAACAACAAATATCTTCCAGGCGTAACCCTGCCATCCGGCATTACCGGCTATTCTTCTTTGGAAGCGGCGCTAGAAGGCCTCCGTATTATCATTCTTGCGGTTCCGACAAAAGCAATGAGGGAAGTTCTCGGGAAAGTGCGTACTCTCATTTCAGATGCTGTCACGATCGTTCATGTGAGCAAGGGCATAGAGCCTGATACACTGCTAAGAATATCTGAAATGATCGAAGAAGAGATGCCAGACGAGCTTCTATCTGATGTTGTTGTTCTTTCAGGGCCAAGCCATGCAGAAGAGGTCAGCCTTAAACATCCAACAACAGTAACGGTCAGTTCGAGCAACATGGAAGCGGCTGAAGAAATCCAGGATCTTTTTATAAACCAGAATTTTCGAGTGTATACAAATCCAGATTTGACAGGGGTTGAACTCGGAGGTGCCCTGAAAAATATCATTGCGCTTGCAGCAGGGATAACCGACGGGCTTGGATATGGAGACAACGCCAAAGCGGCACTGATTACTAGAGGACTTGCAGAAATTGCAAGGCTGGGTACCAAGATGGGAGCAAACCCGCTGACCTTTTCAGGACTGACTGGAATTGGCGATTTAATTGTAACCTGTACAAGCGTCCATTCAAGGAACTGGAGAGCAGGAAATATGCTTGGAAAGGGCCAGCGTCTTGATGAGGTGCTTGCCAATATGGGAATGGTAGTTGAAGGTGTTAGAACGACAAAAGCTGCTTACCAGCTTGCGAGAAAATACGATGTAGATATGCCGATTACTAATGCCTTGTACGATGTATTGTTCAATGGCACCAATGTAAAAAGTTCAGTTGATACATTAATGAGCCGGATGAAAACAAATGAAATGGAAGACCTCATTAATATTCTTGGTGAAAGGCTGAATGATTAAGCTAAAACGGCAACACCATGGGGTTTGTGTGCGCATAGTATATGTTTAACGGAACTAATGTTACCGTTAGTTTTTAAATGCATGAAATGGGCATTCGGTGATGCGGATTCTTGCAGGCATGCATAAAATGCAACGTAGTAAACTGGTTGTTCTACCTGGAGTTTGGGGATTTTTAGTCATGGGCAGGAGATTGGGATTTTTTCCATCTGCTGCCTTTTTTTGATAAAAGGTCTATGTCCCAGCTTTTAGCAGTTCTTTTTTTGTAGGTTCAATAGCTCGATCCATAATATGGGGCATGCTATTGCCGGTGTTACAAATTTTCGCGATCTGCTTTGATAAGGGAACTTGCGCTTTTCTTTTAGAAAATACCTTTTCTATTGGCTTTTATCGTGTGTTATAATATTTCACGATAAAGGGAAATGCCATTATTGTATTTAGGACAGGCAAATAACGTAGAACAGGGCCACCGGATATCGGGATGCTGCTGCTATTTAAAGGTTCCGCAAAAGGATCGGCTTTTTGGCAATGTATTAGCAACAGGGGATGAAGGGGAAGAATACATATGACACCAGCACTGCAAAAAATGTGGATTTCATTAGCCGCGATGTTATTTATGTTTATTTCAATCGTAACTATCTATCTTAGTCGCTTTAAACTTAAGGGATTTTGGAAAATCTTTACGGCAATTATTGCTTATATTTTGATGATTTCGGCTGGCTTAATCATACTGGCAGTCGTTTTGAGCGGGCCAACCCAATGAAAAAGAAGACTGCATGTATTGTAAGGCTAAAGGCTGTTACAGTTTTGATCGGGATTATCTTCTTGCTGTCAGGCTGCCTATATCCGGAAAAGAATCTTTCAGAAAACCAGATCCCATATAAAGACCAGATTCAGGCAGTTCAAACAGCAGTTGACCAATTCCGTGAAGATGGAGGCGGAATTCTGCCTATTAAGACAAAGGACGCAGAAACTCCTATTTATCATAAATATGTCATTGATTTTAACAAGCTGACATCAAAATATATGGCTGAACCACCAGGGAATGCGTACGAAATGGGAGGTGTCTTCCAATATGTCCTGACAGATGTGGAGAAGAACCCGACTGTTAAATTGTTTGATATTCGAATTTCAGAGGCGATACAGGACCTCAATACACGCCTTACTATCTACAGGCAAAACAACGGCTATCCTCCATATAAGGAGCAGCTGTCCAAAGAGGTGTTTACACTCGATTACAAGAAGTTGGGCTTGAAGGAAGAGCCAACAGTTGTCAGCCCTTTTACGGGGAGGGAGCTCCATTTCGTCATATACACGCCAGATGCCCAGCTATATGTCGACTATACACCTGATTTAATGAAAGCTCTCCAGGACAGAGGAGAAGGGGTAAAAACCGGGGATGATATCCGCCGGCTGTTAGTCGATCGTTCAGAATTCGTACCTGTCCATTCCCTATCGTACACAATTGATAAACAGAAAAAACCTGTGTTTATGAAGAATTAGGAATAACCCTTTTCCTGCAAAATATATTGTAGGAGAAGGGTTATTTTTTATCTTCATGTATCATTCTCAGTTCTGAATTTCAGCCCTTAATATAAATGCTCACATCGTACTGGGGGGATTTTTTTAAAATAGCAGGAATATTCCTTTAGGACAACATCATAAATATATATTGTACTAGATTCATAATAGGATGATATGATCCCAGCAACTCTAATTTCGGGAGGGGATACCTTGGAAAAGGTAGATATTTTTAAAGATATCGCTGAACGTACGGGAGGCGACATTTACTTAGGTGTAGTCGGTGCCGTGCGTACAGGTAAATCAACATTCATAAAGAAATTTATGGAGCTTGTAGTACTTCCAAATATGGACAGTGAAGCAGAACGTGCAAGGGCACTGGATGAGCTGCCGCAAAGCGCTGCAGGAAAGACCATCATGACAACTGAACCAAAATTCGTTCCAAATCAGGCGGCCAGCATCCATGTTGACGAAGGTCTAGATGTAAACATCAGACTGGTAGATTGTGTCGGCTATACTGTACCGGGGGCTAAGGGGTATGAAGATGAAAACGGCCCGAGGATGATTCATACACCATGGTACGAAGAGCCGATCCCATTTCATGAAGCAGCTGAAATTGGCACAAGGAAGGTTATTCAGGACCATTCTACCATCGGGGTAGTTATCACAACCGATGGAACTATTGGTGAAATTCCGCGCGCTGATTATCTTGAAGCGGAACAAAGGGTTATCGAGGAACTGAAGGAAGTTGGCAAACCATTTATCATGATCGTAAACTCGGTCCAGCCTCACCATCCTGAAACGGATGCTTTACGGGAAAAGCTTCAGGAAAAATATGATATCCCGGTGCTTGCGATGAGCGTAGAAGGTATGCGTGAGTCCGATGTCTTGAACGTGCTTAGGGAAGCATTGTATGAATTCCCTGTATTGGAAGTCAATGTTAATCTTCCTAGCTGGGTAATGGTACTTAAGGAAAATCACTGGCTGCGCAAAAGCTATCAGGAGGCCGTTAAGGAAACGGTTAAGGACATAAAGCGTTTAAGGGATGTTGACCGGGTCGTTACACAATTCCTTGATTTCGATTTCATCGACCGTGCTTCACTTGCAGGAATGGAAATGGGCCAGGGTGTGGCTGAAATCGACCTTCATGCTCCAGATGAACTATATGATGATATTTTAAAAGAAATCGTGGGTGTTGAGATAAGAGGAAAAGACCACCTGTTATCACTAATGCAGGATTTCGCTCATGCAAAGGCGGAATATGATCAAGTGTCTGATGCATTGAAGATGGTAAAGCAAACAGGTTATGGTGTGGCAGCACCATCACTGGCTGATATGAGCCTTGATGAGCCGGAAATCATTCGCCAGGGAGCACGTTTCGGTGTACGCCTTAAAGCGGTTGCGCCTTCCATCCATATGATTAAGGTGGACGTGGAGTCAGAATTTGCACCGATTATAGGCACAGAAAAACAAAGTGAAGAGCTAGTCCGGTATCTGATGCAGGACTTCGAGGATAATCCGTTATCAATCTGGAACTCAGATATTTTCGGAAGAAGCCTCAGCTCCATCGTCCGTGAGGGAATCCAGGCAAAACTCTCGCTAATGCCTGAAAATGCCCGCTATAAGCTAAAAGAAACATTGGAAAGAATCATAAATGAAGGCTCCGGCGGATTGATTGCAATCATCCTTTAATGGGCATAACAAAAGCGCAGGGGCCTTAAACAGAGCTAGAACTTCTACTTTATTTTCCTAACTCGACATTTCTATAATTTTCCTGGAGAAGGACAAAAAGAGGCGAAACCCATTAGGGGTTATTTCGCCTCTTTTTGCTGGAAAAGAGAAACTTGGCAAATGGTAAGTATTTCTCAGTGTGGGTAGAGAGACCTGTTTTTCACTGACGCGGCAGTTAGTGTTTGATATTTTTACGTCCATATAGTAGGTTGAAACAACGGGTAATCGAAGAGTGCAAAAGGCACAAATCAAAGGATTTGGACCAATCTTCCGGAAATTATTAAAAATATGCGTGGTTTTAAGAAAAGATTACCAATATTTTTTTTAATCTCTTGCTTATGGAATAGTGTTTATGATAATCTACTAACAGAAAACGCTATTTAAAGCCATTCTTGCCTATTACGGAGCGTTTTTCCAGCCTAATTTAAAAGGTTTCACATCCTGTTTGGGAGGAAATCGTTTGAAATATGGGTCCAGCAGGTTTAGAATGTATCCTGATTGAATAAAAAGTAATAATTGACTATTATTCGGCAATAATGGTTTACTACTAAATTATTTGGGAGGAGGTGAATGGCATGAACAAAACAGAATTGATTAACGCGGTTGCAGAAGCAGGAGAACTTTCTAAGAAAGACGCTACAAAAGCAGTTGATGCTGTTTTTGATACAATCCTAGACGCATTAAAAAGCGGCGATAAAGTACAATTAATCGGTTTTGGAAACTTTGAAGTACGTGAGCGCGCGGCTCGTAAAGGCCGTAACCCGCAAACTGGCGATGAAATCGAAATCGCTGCGAGCAAAGTTCCTGCATTCAAACCAGGTAAAGCACTTAAAGACGCTGTTAAGTAAGTACATAGAGCACTTTAAGAGGAAAGGGCCACACTTGTGGTCCTTTTTGCTTCTTTTTTTATAAATATGATAAGATGTAGACGTGCTTTTTTAAAATTTTTACAACAAGTACCGTATCAGGCGGGGCAAGCACGATCCGCGAAATGCTCATAGAGAGCTATAGAAGCTTTTGAGTCAGTGCAATGGCTCCTGCCGGGCGGCGAGCAAGGATCCGCAAAGCTGCTTAAGGCTGCGGTCTGCATAGTACATAGGAGGAAAATGATGTCGAGCGTTAATCATGCGAAAATAGAAGAAGCGGTAAAAATGATTTTGGAAGCAGTTGGTGAGGACCCGGAGCGGGAAGGTTTGCTGGATACCCCCAAAAGGGTGGCAAGAATGTACGAAGAGATTTTTTCCGGACTTGAGCAGGATCCTAAAGAATATTTTGAAACTATCTTTGGTGAAGAACATGAGGAATTGGTACTTGTTAAAGATATTCCATTCTATTCGGTTTGTGAACACCATTTAGTTCCGTTCTATGGTAAGGCTCACGTTGCTTATATCCCTCAGAATGGCAGAGTTACAGGGTTAAGCAAGCTTGCAAGAGCAGTAGAGGCTGTTTCTAAAAGGCCTCAGCTCCAGGAACGAATCACGGCTACGGTTGCTGATTCGATTATGGAAAAGCTTGAGCCGCACGGCGTAATGGTCGTCGTAGAGGCGGAGCATATGTGCATGACAATGAGAGGAGTCAAAAAGCCGGGCTCCAAAACAATTACATCTGCTGTTAGGGGCGTGTTCGCAGAGGATTCACGATCTCGTGCGGAGGTTCTGTCATTTATCAAGGGATAACGATGGGGTGATTTCATGGATGACAAAACAAACAAGGATTTTGTAGTAATTAAGGCAGAGGATGATGGGGTCAATGTAATCGGCCTGACCCGGGGAACAGATACCCGTTTCCATCATTCAGAGAAGCTAGATGCTGGAGAAGTGATGATTGCCCAGTTTACCGAGCATACTTCCGCTATTAAGATAAGGGGTAAAGCAAAAATATATACCCCATTTGGCGTGGTTGAAAGTGAAGCCAAAAGAGCTGATAAATAATATTTAAACCTTGTCACGGTTTGATAGTGCCAAGGTTTATTTTTATTTCGAGGGATTATGGATTGATTCCTGAGATGAATGAGCTCCCTGCGGCTTTAATAGGAAAAAATGCTTGGACTAGACGCTTCTGCGGGTTTTTATGTTATAATGATGTGTGTTTTTAAAATCGGCACAAGTCCATAGACGGACTGAAAATAGTACATAGAAGACGATAAATGGGATGCAAGGGTGATTTCATATGTTAAACAGCAACAAAACATTGGCAGAATTAAAAGACATGATTGAAGCTAAAACTCATCATCCCTATTTACTGCAATTTTTGGAAAAGCCTTTTATAGATGAGAACAAGCTGCTATTGCTACTTAGTATCTTTGAGGAATTGGATATTTCGCCAGAAGAACGGGATAAGTACATCCTTTCAGCGATGCTGATCCAAATTGCCCTTGACACCCATGAGAAAGTAACAAATAAAGCTGCTGACGAAGATTCCGAGGGAGTTCTGAAAAACAGGCAGCTTACTGTTTTAGCCGGGGATTACTATAGCGGCTTATATTATAAACTGCTCGCCGACATAGAAAACATCTCTCTTATCCGTGTCTTGGCTGAAGCTATTAAAGAGATCAATGAACAAAAGATTGTTTTATACCAAAGAACGATTAATGAAATCTCGGACCTGACAGACAGCCTGGCTGCAATTGAATCAAGTCTGATCAGGAAAATAGCTGATTCCTTTCAAAAGCCTAAATGGAAAGAGTTTTCATCCAGCTTTCTGCTGCTCAATCGTCTTATTGAGGAAAAAAATAAATACATGGAAAGCGGGCAATCTGTTATCTTTGATATTTTGAAAAAATTGTCCTTTCCGAAGAGGGACAAATCAAAAGAACTTTCACCTGATCAGCGAAAGTATGTACTGAACAAAATCGACCATTGCATTAATCAGGCGAGGGAGGCGACTTTTCTGGCGCTTGACAGGCTGTCGCCAGATGGGGACCTGCAAAGAAAACTGGCTTCTTTCATAGCTGGTAATATTGGAACGCCTAATTCGCTAGTGGAGGAAGGATAAACCAAATGGGACAGTCTAAAGAAGAAAGAGTCCATCACGTCTTTGAAAATATCTATGAAAAATACGACAAGATGAATTCAGTAATAAGTTTTAAGCAGCATATTGCCTGGCGCAAGACTACGATGAACCTAATGAACGTGAAAAAAGGATCAGCGGCTCTTGATTTATGCTGCGGTACCGCTGATTGGACGATTTCCTTATCGAAGGCAGCCGGTCCCGAAGGCAAGGTTACCGGCTTGGACTTCAGTAAAAATATGCTTAAGATTGGCGAACAGAAAGTTAAGGAACTAAAACTGAAAAATGTCCGGCTGATCCATGGTAATGCAATGGAGTTGCCATTTGAGGACAATTCCTTTGACTATGTAACGATAGGGTTTGGCCTTCGCAACGTTCCGGATTACATGCAGGTTTTGAAGGAAATGAACCGCGTTTTAAGGCCTGGGGGCCTGGCTGCATGCCTAGAAACCTCCCAGCCCACAATGCCGGGGTTCAGGCAGCTGTACTATTTCTATTTTCGCTATATGATGCCGTTATTCGGTAAAATGTTTGCCAAGAGTTTCCGGGAGTATTCATGGCTTCAGGAGTCGGCACGCGACTTTCCGGGGATGCAGGAGCTGGAACGGATGTTTGAACAGGCTGGATTCGTGAATGTCACTTATAAACCCCACAGCGGCGGTGTAGCTGCAACCCATTTTGGGTATAAAGAGAAGTAATGTATAGCATTTATTAAGCTGGGTGGAATGTATGAAACTTAAAATGATGTATTCATTCTTGAATACAGACCTGCAATTGATAGAAAAAGAAATGGAAGCAACACTGCAATCTGACTCACATGTGCTCAGACAAGCTTCTTTGCATCTGCTGCAGGCTGGGGGGAAACGGATCCGGCCAGTGTTTGTTTTATTGGCGGCAAAATTCGGTGATTATGATATTAATGTTGTCAAAAAAGTTGCAGTAGCACTTGAACTGATCCATATGGCTTCATTAGTGCATGATGATGTTATCGATGATTCCGATTTGCGCAGGGGCGCTCCAACAGTAAAATCGAAGTGGGATAACAGGGTCGCGATGTATACCGGCGACTACATATTTGCAAGATCTCTTGAAATAATGACTGAAGTAAAAAAACCGCTCGCCCATAAAATCCTTTCTCAGACCATTCTCGAAGTAGCTGTTGGGGAAATCGAGCAAATTAACCAGAAATATCAATTTGATCAAAATATTCGGACTTATTACCGCAGAATCAAACGAAAGACGGCTGTACTGATTGCAGCCAGCTGCCAGCTTGGAGCGATTGCAGCTGGGGTTTCAAGCGATATACATATCAAGCTATACAAGTTTGGCTATAATGTTGGAATGGCATTTCAAATTACAGACGACATACTTGATTTTACCGCTTCCGAAAAAGAACTTGGCAAGCCTGCTGGCAGCGACCTGAGGCAGGGAAATATCACCCTTCCCGTGCTGCTGGCAATGGAGGACCCTGCAATAAAAGAAATGGTTCTTGAAATAAGAGAAACCATGCCTCAGGAAGAGCTTTCCAAGGTAATTGAAGCTATTAATGGATCAGGCGCCATTGAGAGAGCATCTGCAGTGAGCGAGAAATATTTAAACAAAGCGTTTGCTGAATTAAAGGGCTTGCCGGTAAATAGAGCAAACAAAACATTATATGAAATTGCCAGGTTTATTGGAAAGCGGAAATATTAAGGGCAGCATGTTGCTCGGGTTGATAAATTTTCATAAAAATGATAGTATTTTCAAGGATTGTCTATTTAAGGCAACTAATTATACATATTCAGTAGGGAGTGGAGCTTACATGGAAAAAACATTTTTAATGGTAAAGCCTGATGGTGTACAGCGTAACCTGATTGGTGAAATTGTTTCCCGATTCGAAAAAAAGGGTTTTCATTTAGCAGGCGCAAAATTGATGGCGGTTTCAAAGGAACTTGCTGAGCAGCACTATGGTGAACATAAAGAGCGCCCATTCTTCGGCGAACTAGTAGATTTTATTACTTCAGGCCCTGTTTTTGCAATGGTTTGGCAGGGCGAGAACGTAATCGCGACTGCTCGACAAATGATGGGGGCAACTAATCCAAAGGATGCGGCAGCTGCAACTATCCGTGGCGATTTCGCTTTGACAGTAGGCAAAAACGTAATCCATGGCTCTGATTCACCTGCAAGCGCTGAGCGAGAAATTGCTCTATTCTTCAAAGAAGAAGAACTTGTGGAATATTCAAAGCTTATTAATGAGTGGGTATACTAATCTCCATCTTACAGCTTCATCAATATGAAAATATAAAAGGTAAGTACCATACAATACGGTGCTTACCTTTTTTACTGGGAAGTATAACTTTTTTAATATATATATTTGTCTAGCTCCAGCAACCAGCAACTTTTTTACGCAGATAAAAATTAAGCAGCTTTTTACTGCATGAAAATAAGTCCAGGTAAACAGGATAGGGAACGCTGCGGCAGAGATACGTCGCACGAAATAAAGCAGCGTGTCTAGCGACGGGCGACGACATTTGGCACAGGACGGAGGTTGAAAGGGTTTTAAATTTCAACCATGCCAGAACTTAGTGGACTTTTGCTTTGTCAGGATGTGGTCAGGACAGCGTTGTATCTGGACGTGTGAGCACTTAGCTGTCCTTCCTGTGTTTGGGCGCTTATTTTTTATAATCATATAATGGATGTGCCTCTTTATGAGAACTTTTTACTATGGAAAGCGTTGCTCTACCATACACTCTTGTTAGCACAGCATAAGTGAGAATTCTTTTCGGTCCTCCATATCTGTTGCCCGATAAACATCTGTTCATATGGTCCGATATACTTAAAGGAGTCTAAACAGCCAATATATGTGCAGGGAGAATAGTAGGATGTCGAATGATTACCTTGAGTTTATAAGCCAGATAAAAAAAATAACTGGAATCGATTTATCTTTATATAAAGAAGCGCAAATGAAACGAAGGCTCAATTCTCTCTATGAGAAAAAGGGTTTCCCTTCCTTTCGGGAATATTCTAAGGCAATTCAGGGCGATAAACAGGTTTTGAACGAATTTCTAGACCGGATGACTATCAATGTGTCTGAATTTTACCGAAATGCAAAACGGTGGGAAGTGCTGGAAAAACAAATTTTTCCCCGCCTGCTGAAAAACTCAAAAAAATTAAAAATATGGAGCGCAGCTTGTTCAACAGGAGAAGAACCATATACGATCGCAATGATTTTATCAAACATGATACCACTCTCATCTGTTTCAATAACGGCAACGGATATTGATGTCAATGTGATTGCCCGTGCCAAGCTGGGAGTATATCCATCAAGGTCCCTGAATGAGGTGCCGCCGGCTATCAAAGCAAAACATTTTACAAAAGAAGGCGAATTTTATAGGGTGACAGATGAGATAAAAAGGACAGTTACCTTTAAACAGCATAATCTCCTGGCAGATCCATTCGAGCCGCAGCATGATTTAATCATCTGCCGGAATGTCCTTATCTATTTTACGGAAGAAGCAAAGGATATTCTTTATCGGAAGTTCAGCCAGTCCATGAAATCTGGAGGTGTTTTCTTCGTTGGAAGCACAGAGCAGATTTTCAACCCGGCACAATACGATTTTGAAACGGAAGATACTTTTTTTTATAGGAAGCTCTAGACAGGGTTTCTGGCCGATAGCCTTGATCTTTGGAATACAGCCGAAGATCAAGGCTTTTTTTTAATAGAGAAAGGTAAAACCTGTTAATTTATTTTTCCTGCTAAGCTGGAACGGGCTTAAGTTAAAACACTGACGATTTGTTCTCCTCAATGAACAGTTCTGTAGCTTGGCAGAGGATGGAGGTGGAAACATCATAGTTTACTGCCCTGCCAGAATTAAGCCGGCGTTCTTTTGTATGCATTTCGCATTTTTAAAAACCGGAATTTTCTATCACTTTAGGTATCCACTTTTTGATAAACTATGGTATATTGATACATAAATCCTTTAAAGAGGAAAAGGAGGAGGAGCATTATATGCGCTATTTAACAGCAGGAGAATCGCACGGCCCTCAGTTGACAGCGTTAATCGAGGGACTTCCGGCAGGGATGCCGATTACCGAGGAAGATATTAATTCTGAGCTTGAACGCAGGCAAAAAGGCCACGGACGAGGCAGAAGGATGCAGATTGAAAAGGACAGAGCCTTTATTTCTTCAGGGGTGAGGCACGGCTATACACTCGGATCTCCAGTTGCTTTGGTCGTTGAAAATAAAGACTGGACGCATTGGACAAAAATAATGGGAAGTGACCCTCTGGCTGAGGATGAAGCAGAAGAAGTAAAGCGTAAAATTACACGTCCAAGGCCTGGACATGCAGACTTAAATGGCGGCATTAAGTATGGTCACCGGGACTTAAGGAATGTGTTGGAGCGTTCATCGGCAAGGGAAACCACTGTTCGTGTTGCTGCAGGAGCAGCAGCGAAAAAACTGCTGTCGCTGCTGGGGATTAAAATTGCATCACATGTTCTGGAAATTGGCGGAATTAAGGCCAACCCTGCAAATTATAAAACCCTTGATGAATTGAGGGAAAAGACAGAAGCGTCTCCTGTTCGCTGTTTTGATCAAGAGGCAGAAGCCAAAATGATGGCTGCAATAGATGATGCCAAGAAAAACGGTGACTCTATTGGCGGGATCGTCGAGGTTATTGCTGAAGGAATGCCAGTTGGCGTAGGCAGCTATGTTCATTATGACAGAAAGCTTGATGCTAAATTGGCTGCAGCGATGGTCAGCATAAACGCCTTTAAAGGAGTTGAGATTGGCATCGGATTTGAAGCTGCAGAGAAATTTGGAAGCGAAGTCCATGATGAGATTGCCTGGAATTCTGAAGAAGGATACTACCGTAAAACCAACAGGCTTGGCGGCCTTGAAGGCGGAATGACAACGGGAATGCCTATTGTCGTGCGCGGTGTAATGAAGCCGATTCCCACTTTGTATAAGCCTTTAAAGAGTGTAGATATTGACACAAAAGAAGAATTCACAGCAAGCATTGAACGGTCTGACAGCTGTGCCGTACCAGCCGCAGCAGTGGTAGCTGAAGCAGTGGTTGCCTGGGAGCTTGCCTCTGCGATTGTCGATCAATTCCCATCTGACCGTTTCGACAAGCTTGCAGCATATTTGGAGCAATACAGGCAAGAAACGAAGGAGTTCTAATATGGAGCAAATTATCGTCCAAACAACTTCGGAACAATATCCCGTTTATATTGGCAAAGATGCAATTAACAGACTGCCTGATTTTTTAAACAGCGCAGGGTATGGTAAGAGCAAACTGCTGATCATAACGGATAAGAAGGTTGCAAGCCTCCATTTGGAGACTGTAAAAATGCTTCTTCAGAATGAAGGTTTTTCTGTAATTGATTTCGTTGTCCCTGAAGGTGAGTTTGCTAAAACTTTCGAGGTGTTTTATCAATCCCATACATATGCACTTGAAGCAGGACTTAACCGGAAATCTCTCATCCTTGCATTAGGCGGAGGAGCAGTCGGGGATCTTGCTGGTTTTGTAGCAGCGACATTTATGCGGGGCGTACCTTTTATCCAGATTCCTACCACTTTACTTGCACATGATAGTGCGGTTGGTGGAAAAGTAGCAATTAACCATCCGTTAGGAAAAAATATGATAGGTGCCTTTCATCAGCCAATAGCTGTTTTTTATGATCTGGCATTTTTGCATACGCTCCCGCTTTCCGAACTGCGTTCAGGATTTGCGGAAGTCATCAAGCATGGATTAATTCAGGATCAAACATTTTTCAAATGGCTGACTGAAAATATTTCCGGACTGGATGAACTTATAGACGAGCAGCTGTCATATATGATTCTTAAAGGGGTAGGGATTAAGGCAGCCATTGTAAAGGAAGATGAAAAGGAATCAGGAATCAGAGCTTTCCTTAATTTGGGACATACGCTGGGTCATGCGATTGAATCTGAAATGGGATACGGAAAGATCAGTCATGGCGAAGGAGTCATCATCGGCACGATATTTGCGCTAAAACTCAGTATGAAGGAACTGGACTTGCGTTTTGATTTGCCTGGGCTTATCAAATGGCTGGATTCACTTGGCTACCGGACATCTGTACCGGCTGAACTGAATTCGGAAAAGCTAATTGCTGTCATGAAAAAAGACAAGAAAACAGTAACCAGCAAAATCAGATTTGTCCTCTTGGAACAAATCGGTATTCCCAAGTTGGTTGAACTGTCTGATAAAAC
Source organism: Peribacillus saganii (assembly GCF_003429095.1). Lineage (GTDB taxonomy): Bacteria > Bacillota > Bacilli > Bacillales > DSM-1321 > Peribacillus > Peribacillus saganii. The sequence continues at coordinate 54,406 of NZ_QVTE01000033.1, read as the reverse complement.
TATACACGATGTGCTGGTAACAATGTACTCGTGAGCAGTACGGGTAATGACGATCCGGAATGGAGGGGCAGAAATGATTAGAGGAGTCCGCGGAGCAACGACTGTTAATATGAATGATGAGACGTTAATTGTAAGAGAGACTGAAAAGCTTTATTTGGCCATGATCAGTGAAAATGAATTAAAAGCGGATAACGTGGCTTCGGTATTGATTTCGGTCACTGATGATATTGATGCAGCTTTTCCCGCAAAAGCACAAAGAAATATTGAAGGATGGAAATATGTTCCCGTTATGTGCATGAAAGAAATTGCTGTACCTGAATCCCTTCAGCTTTGCATCAGAATAATGATGCATGTAAATACAGATAAGGGCCAGCAAGAGATCCATCATGTCTATCTAAATAATGCTGTTTCATTAAGGCCGGATTTATCGGTATCGAAGTAAGTGAATTAACCCTTTGCTGAAACTAGCATAATACTGATGATATGGGGAAACCGACACTTTTTTGAAAAAATTTTTTTAAAAATAGAATAAATACGGAAACGATTGCTGCTATGTGATACAATATCCTTATACTCTGTCGCTTTAAAGTGATGAAAGAATCGAGGCGTATTATAATGAAATGGAAAGAAGCAGTAACAAAATTACAGCCTTATCAGCCTGGCAAATCAATCGAAGAAGTGAAAAGGCAATATGGATTAACAAGCATTACCAAATTGGCATCAAATGAAAATCCGTTTGGCTGTTCGAATCTTGTCCGTGAAGCTATATCAGGCTATGGAACTTCCTATGCTCTATATCCTGATGGCTATGCTACTAATTTGAGAGCAGCCGTCGCAGAGCACGTTGGCAAGAAGGAAACAGAAATAATATTTGGTAACGGATCTGATGAGATTATTCAGATCATATCGAGAAGCCTGCTTTACCCTGGGCGGAATACTGTCATGGCAGCCCCTACATTCCCGCAATACAAACACAATGCTGTGATTGAAGGTGCAGACAGCCGTGAAGTGCCTTTAATAGACGGAGAACATGATTTATCCGGTATGCTTGCGGCAATTGATAATGAAACATCGGTTGTCTGGTTATGTTCCCCTAACAATCCGACTGGAATCCATATTCCTGCCGCGGAGCTTGTTGGGTTTTTATCCAAGGTTCCTAAGGATGTTTTGGTGGTACTTGATGAAGCGTATTATGAATATACCGATGCGGAGGATTTCCCTGATTCAGTAAAATTACTGGATTCATATGAAAATTTGATTATCTTAAGGACGTTTTCAAAGATTTATGGCCTCGCAGCTTTCAGGGTTGGTTATGGAATCGCACATGAGGAAATAATCCGCAAACTTGAGCCGGCACGCGAGCCATTTAATACGAATACGCTCGGTCAAATTGCTGCAATCGCTGCCCTTGCTGACCAGGGTTTTATAAGCCGCTGCAAAGAGGAGAATAAAATGGGCCTTCAGCAGTATTACAGCTTTTGTGAAGCAGAAGGTCTAGCTTACTATCCATCACAGGGAAATTTTATCCTGATCAACTTTGATATGGATAGTGATGAAGTGTTTCAATATCTGCTTGAAAACGGATATATCGTCCGTTCTGGCAGAGCGCTGGGCTTCCCGGGATGGGTTCGCGTGACAATAGGATCACATGAACAAAACGAAGGAATCATCGCGCAAATGAAGTCTCTTCTGGCTATGAGGAGCAAAAAACAAATAGAAATATAAATTCTTTTTTTGGAGAGTAGATAGGAGCGGAACTGTGAAAGGGAACGTTTTAGTAATTGGCCTTGGTTTGATTGGCGGATCAGTGGCACTCGCTATCAGGCAGGAGCATAAAGAGGCATTCATAACCGGCTTTGATGTTAATGAGCAAAATATCGCACTGGCAAAAGTACTTGGCATAATTGATGAAAGCTGCGATTCGGTTGAAAAAGAGGCTGCGCAGGCAGACTTGATTGTGATTGCCATACCTGTTCTCAAAACTGCTGAGATGATTAAGCGCCTTGCTGCTATGCCTTTGAAAAAAGATGTTCTGATCACAGATGTTGGCAGCACAAAAGAACGCATTGTGGAGGCGTCACAGGTTCTTGCCGAGCAGGGTATAGCCTTTATTGGTGCGCACCCAATGGCAGGTTCTCATAAAAGCGGAACAGGTGCTGCTAAAGCACATCTGTTTGAAAATGCTTTTTACATGCTGACTCCGGGGGAAAATATTACTGCTGAACAAATTGAAACGCTAAAGACTTGGCTGAAGGGGACGAGAGCACACTTTCTTGAAATAAGCCCGCGCGTTCATGACCAGCTTGCCGGAGTTATCAGCCATTTTCCGCATATCATAGCCGCCGGCCTTGTGAACCAAGCCAGGTCGAGCGAACTTGATTCGGAGCTTGTGTCAAGGCTGGCAGCAGGGGGATTCCGTGATATTACCCGGATTGCTTCCAGCAGTCCTGCCATGTGGCGGGATATCCTGCTGCAAAACCAGGAAGTCATTTTGTCATTAATGGACAGCTGGCAGACTGAAATGGAGAAGATCAAATCACTGATTAAGGAAAGGAATAGTGAAGGAATCTACCATTTCTTTGATGAGGCTAGAAGATTTAGAGATAGCTTGCCCTCCAAATCAAAGGGCGCAATTCCTGCTTTTTACGATTTATATGTGGATGTTCCGGATTATCCGGGGGTAATTTCTGAGATCACCGGTTATCTTGCCGAAGAACGAATCAGCATTACAAATATCAGAATTTTGGAGACCCGGGAAGAGATTTATGGAGTGCTAGTAATAAGCTTCCAAACAGACAATGATCGGGAAAGAGCACAGGATTGCCTCGGACGTCTTACCGAATATGATACATATTTAGTGTAAACAAACTGTAAAGAAGGATGATTGGATGGACACCGTATCACTGCAAACAAAAGTAAAATCATTGCGAGGAACGATTGAAGTCCCTGGAGATAAGTCGATCTCACATAGAGCCGTTATGTTCGGTGCGCTTGCTGAAGGTACAACGACCATCAGCCACTTTCTGCCTGGCGAGGATTGTCTTAGTACTATCTCCTGCTTCAGACAACTGGGGGTTCCAATTGAAAGGGTTGGAGACAGCGTCAAGGTTACGGGACGCGGGTTTAATGGCCTGTCAGAGCCTTCTGAGCTTCTGGATGTAGGGAATTCGGGAACTACCATCAGGCTAATGCTTGGTATTCTGGCAGGACAGCCATTTCATGCGGTCCTTGCAGGCGACAGCTCGATAGCTCAACGTCCGATGACGCGAGTGGTTGATCCGCTTAGAGTGATGGGGGCAGAAATTGACGGCCGGAAGAAGGGGGAAAGAACGCCTTTATCAATCAGGGGAGGTTCTCTTTCTTCCATTAATTACGAGATGCCTGTAGCAAGCGCACAGGTTAAATCGGCTATTTTGCTGGCTGGTTTACAGGCAGAAGGGGTCACCACTGTAAAGGAAGCATCAAAAACCCGTGACCATACTGAGCGGATGATTGCCCGGTTCGGTGGGGAAATATCGGTTAACGGGAATGAGGTATCTGTCCGGGGAAAGCAAAGATTTACAGGCACTACTATCAAAGTTCCAGGCGATATCTCATCTGCTGCCTTTTTTATGGTAGCGGCAGCAATTATCCCTGAAAGTGAAGTGACTTTGGTCAATGTAGGACTGAATCCAACACGTACCGGGATTCTTGATGTCATGCTTGCAATGGGTGCAGATGTAACAGTTGTACCGGATTCCAGTGAGGAAAATGCTGAGCCAGCAGGAACTATCATTGTCAGATCCTCACAATTGAAGGGCACTGAAATTGGGGGGGGCCTTATTCCCCGACTGATTGATGAACTGCCGGTTATTTCACTGCTGGCTGCCCATGCGGAAGGAACAACCGTGATTAAAGATGCACAGGAACTAAAGGTAAAAGAAACTAACCGGATTGATACGGTAGCAGGTGAGCTATCGAAGCTAGGAGCAGATATAACCCCAACTGACGACGGAATGATCATAAACGGCGGATCACGATTGACAGGCGGGTCTGTTTCAAGCCATGGAGACCATCGAATCGGGATGATGCTGGCTGTAGCCGGATTGGCATCTGCAGGAGAAGTGACTCTCGAAAATCCTGAAGCTATCGCCGTCTCTTATCCTCAATTTTTTGAGCATTTATCCTCACTTGTGCAAGGATAGCCTTATAAATAAAAATAGTGGTTAAAGCCCTGTTCTATATGCAGAACAGGGTTTTAAATTGAACGGATATTTTTTATTGTTTTCGTATAATCTATGTGCTGCCTATACTGGAAAGAAGTAAAAGCCCGCCCTTTTTCTTTAAGCTTATACTGTTTTGAAATTATTCCTCTTACCTGAGCTTCTCATATTTCTGCCAACCCCCTTATTAATAGACCAGGCCGCCTTGCTGTTTTCATTAAACCTGTCCAAAAAGGTCATATTTCTGCCATGAACACATATTCTGTCATAAGACAAGTTGGGGGTGGAATATGGCTTATTTGATGGAAAAATTCCAATTATTGCAGCATGGTGAGCTCAAAGAGACGTCGATGTTTATAAAAAACAATGAAATACAAACCATCCACATTTCAACAGCAAAACTCAAATTCATGAAAATGAATCTGGAGGGTTTTGTTATTGCTCCTTCCTTTTGCACGGTTGCAGGCGAGATTGGGAACGGCAAGCAAGACAGCCTAATGGAGCTATACGTAAGGAGAGGCATAACTTCGATCATCGTACCCGTGCCAATCTGTTATGAATTTGAGGTTAAAGAAAAAGTCAGAACCTTCAGGAAGAAGCTTGAAACCTCTCCTCTGGATTATGTCCTAGCCCTGCAAATTCCACAGCGACTGCTTACTCCCTCCATCATGATGTATTGCAAATCAGCAAAGATTCCTGCGGTATTTATTGAGGTCGATCAGCTGGATGCCCTGGAAAGTCTGGCATGGACCTGGATAAAACAGTCTGGATTTCCTTATAGCCCTGTACTTATTCCTCTTTTTAAGGAGAAAGAGTTTGATAGAGGGTATGAAAAACGATGGGTTCAGCTCATGCGGACTGTAAAAATCAGTAGCCTTGACAGCGGGCTGGTCGCTGGGGAACCTCTTGGGCTTGAGCAAATGAAAAAACTTGGTATCTATCCGAAAAAAGGAGATTTGCATGCCGGTGGAGAAATAAATTATAACATCTATCTTAAAGAAGCTGCTGGAGACCTCCTGAATGGAAAACACAGCCTTATTTATGATAAAGTAATTGGTACTGTTTCAAAAGGTAAGGTAATCAGAGCCGGGGAAACACTGTACCTCAATCCAGGCGATGGCAGGGAAATCATCGTACAAGTTCCCGGTTTTTTTATTTAAGAATGAAGTTTTTGCTGGAGGAAGGAATGTATATGAACTCGGTTGAAAATGTCCTGAAAATTCTAAAAAATGGAGAATTAGAGAAAGCCTTTTCACATATAAATCAAATAAAAAAGAGTGAATCGGATGAGGATATCCTGTTGCTTGCTGAAGAAATAACACAGCTTGGATTTATCGAACAGGGCAAGGATTTATTTGAATTCCTTCTCCAAAAATACCCTGATGAAGGGGAAATCCTGCTATCTCTTGCAGAGATCTTGACCGAAATGGATAAAGAGGATGAAGCAATGCTCCTACTCGAACAGATTGACCCGGAGGATGATATTTATCCAAGTGCGCTGCTGCTTGAAGCAGATTTGTATCAAATGCAAGGCATGGATGAAGTCAGTGAAAGGAAGCTTCATCAGGCCAAGCAGGCACTGCCTGATGAAATCCTCATCGACTTTGCACTTGGAGAGCTTTATTATCAGCAGGGTAAATTCGTGGAAAGTATCGCTTCATTTGAAAAAGTGCTGCCTGTCATGGAAGAGGTTGGCGGGATCGATATCAGCCAGAGGATGGCGGAAGCACTCAGCAGTTCAGGACAATTTGAAGCTGCACTCCCTTATTTTGATAAGGCTCTGGAAAATAAGCTCGAAATCAACACATTATTCGAATATGGACTTACTGCTTATCAGGCAGGATACTATGAAACGGCAGTTGCTAAACTCAGCGAGCTAAAAGAGCTTGATCCTGAATATCATTCTTTATATTTATTTCTTGCCAGATCTTATGAGCAACTTGAAGAACTGGAGCTATCCTTGAAGAGCGTAATGGAAGGGATTAAGGCGGATGAATTTAATAAGGAGCTATACTTTTTCGGCGGGAAAATTGCTCTTAAGACGGGCAGGGAGCAGGAAGCCGAAGACATGTTCCGGGAAGCTCTGGCGCTAGATCCAGGTTATTTGGAAGCAGCCCTGACATTGATGAAGCTGCTGGTGCATCAGGAACGCCATGAGGATGTCGTCGAATGTATTGAAAGCATCCGAAGCTATGGGGAAGATGACCCGCAATTTGATTGGCTCCTTGCGGTAAGCTATCAAGGACTGGAAGATTACTCAGAGGCATTAAACCATTATCAAAAAGCATATAATTCTTTTGAGACGAATCAAGACTTTCTGAATGATTATGGATATTTTTTAGTAGAAGAAGGAGACAGAGCAGGTGCTAGAGAAGTATTTAGCAAGCTGCTTAGCGAAAATCCTGCAAATGAAGAATACATCATGATGCTGGAAAGACTTGAGGCCGAATAAGAAAAATAAAAAAAGGACAGAGGAGGGAATTCGTGTGGCTGCCCCTGTATCTGTGAATGAGAAAAAAGATTTTATTCGCTGGTTTTTAAACCATTATCAACTGAAAAGAAGGGAATGTGTCTGGATATTAAATTACTTAATGAGCCATGACCAGCTGATGAAGAGGGTTCATTTTGTAGAGCAGGCGCAATATTGTCCAAGGGGGCTGATTATGTCCACACATTGTGTCGATGAAGCTCCGTTCAGATTTTACAAATCCAATATTATGACAACAGACGCCGAAAAGTCTTTTCACGATATCCGGCTTAACCGGGATGAAGAAATTTATATTCAGCTTAATTTCCGCTCGGCTTATTCCTCACACCAATATGCGGCTGTACTGGAGGAGAATCCATATGTTCCCAGGAATCTCCCGGGAAATGAAAAAGATAAAATCCTTGCCGAACAGTTCCTGGAGCAATCAATCCTAATCTTCCAAAGGGACCGGCTTATGAAACTTATTGATGAAGCTCTTGACAATAATGATTCAGATGCGTTTTCACAACTTGCTGCCCAGCTGGCTAAATTAAGCTCAATAAAACAATAATTAATTCGATGTAATAACAAAACGCGTACCTGCAAAAACAGGTGCGCGTTTTGTTATTTAAGATAGGCTATGTTAAAGCTCTTTGTTGATTACGACACTTTGTTGATGTCTAGCTGCAGCGCCCAGCCCCTCGAATGTTGTGATCAAAGGCCGGCCGTCACAACCCTGGTCATAATCCAAGCGCCTTCCGTCAGCGCTTGGATTATGCTTGCCGGACTTGCACAGGATGTGCTGGCGTCGACGTTTGGCACAGGACGTGCCAGAACTTAGTCGACGTTCCTTTTTTCACGATGTGGGTCAGAACGGCGTTGCCACAGGACGTGGCGAACTTAGCGTTCTTCCTCTGTCAGGGCGCTTTCGCTTTTCTATATTGATTGGAGCGGAAGGTGCGAGACTTCATAGCACAAAACGGATCAGAGAGACCCCGCAGGAGCCGAGGAGGCTCCCGAACCGCCACTAGATCGGAAATCAACAGGCAAGTTTAACAGAACCTAAAGAAAAGAAAGCTTGCCTTTATTAACAAGTCCAGATGCTAGTTCCTGAGTCAAGCAGCTTTTTTAAAAAGCCCCTGTGACTTCGCTGCTGGCCGTAGGTTGTAATGGCTTTAGCTACAGCACTGCCAGTCTTTAGGCGTCGTTCCTTCCCAGGATGCTTGAGAGTTTCTGAAAAGAAATGCAGTGAAAAATGCACGATTTAAAAATATTGTCATAGATACAATTCTATGAAAAAGTGCTAAGATATGAATGCAATAAACTGATGTACTAGGAGTGATAGCATGAAATGGACGCCAAATGAAGTAGATATGTTTTTACAGGCAAAGGAATATGTTGATACGGCCCTGATTCCGCTTGTACCTGTTAATTTTGCTGAGAATATAAAACAATCTGCATCCATGAAAGACTTTACTGAAATTTTAACCTTGGAAATCGAACGGCAATTTAAAGGCCGCATTATGCTTTTGCCGCAGCTTGCCTATTTATCTTCCTGGGATGAGCCAAAAAGACTGGAGCTGGCAGCGGACTGGGCCCGCGGGCTAAAAGAGCAGGGGTTTGCCCATGTGTTTTACATAACCTCCGACAGTGAATGGAGAGTGAACGAGCAAGGGCTTGAAGGTTCATTGATCTGGATTCCTTCCATACCTCTTGAACACTTGGAGGAAAAACACAAGCGGCCGATGATCGATGACCAGGTACGGCAGGTACTGGCGATTTTCACACGGAAATGGCATGATTAATATTTTTTAATAAAAACGCAATCATTTCCATCAATTTGGACACATTGTTGACATCTTTTAAATTTATCTGAATATTGACCTTGGCAAATTATTGATATATCATTGTAATGTCCTAGTTTTATAGTGTTGCTATTTGATTGGTCCGCTTGGACTCATTATAGTGATAGAGGGGGGAAAAGCATGAGCAAACATCGGGTTTCAAGACGTCAATTCCTAAGCTATACACTCACAGGTGTAGGCGGATTTATGGCGGCAGGCATGTTAATGCCTATGGTAAGGTTTGCAGTTGATCCTGTACTTAAAGCTTCAGAAGGCGGCGACTATGTCGCTACGAAACAGAAAGTGGATGATTTAACTGAGGAACCAAAGCGTGTCGATTTCACTATTAAACAAGTAGATGCGTGGTACGAATCTGAAGAAACACAAACAGCATGGGTTTATAAGGATGATAAGGGCGAGATCGTTGCATTATCACCGGTTTGTAAACATTTGGGCTGTGCCGTTGCATGGAACACAGATAAGTCGAATCCAAATCACTTCTTCTGTCCGTGCCATTACGGTTTATACACAAAAGACGGAGCAAACGTGCCGGGTACACCGCCGTTGGCTGGACTGGATGTGTACGAGCATACAACAAAAGACGGAATTCTTTACTTGGGTGCAGTAAAGCCGCATAAGGGGGCGTAATAATTGTTAAACAAGATTTATGACTGGGTTGACGAGCGTTTAGACATTACGCCTTTGTGGAGAGATATTGCAGACCACGAGGTTCCCGAACACGTTAACCCTGCGTATCATTTTTCTGCTTTTGTATACTGCTTTGGAGGATTAACCTTCTTCGTAACGGTTATCCAAATCTTATCAGGTATGTTCCTTACAATGTATTATGTGCCTGATATTAAGAACGCCTGGGAATCTGTATATTATTTGCAGAATGAAGTCGCATTCGGTCAAATTGTAAGGGGAATGCATCACTGGGGAGCAAGCTTAGTTATTGTTATGCTGTTCTTACATACATTGCGCGTATTCTTCCAAGGTGCGTATAAGAAACCACGTGAACTTAACTGGGTTGTTGGTGTATTAATTTTCTTTGTTATGCTGGGTCTAGGCTTCACGGGCTACTTATTGCCTTGGGATATGAAAGCGCTATTCGCTACAAGGGTAGGCCTTCAGATCGCTGAATCGGTGCCATTTATCGGCACAGCGGTTAAAACATTGCTTGCAGGTGATCCGACTATCGTTGGGGCACAGACATTGACTCGTTTCTTTGCGATCCATGTCTTCTTCCTTCCTGCAGCGCTTCTTGGATTAATGGGGGCTCACTTCATGATGATCCGAAAACAGGGTATTTCAGGCCCGCTATAAAATCTCGTAAATACTATAACCTTTTCAAAAAGGAGGGGGTTTTTCAATGCATCGTGGAAAAGGTATGAAGTTCGTTGGAGATTCACGTGTTCCAGCTCTATCAGAACGAAAACCCAATATTCCAAAGGATTACTCGGAATATCCAGGGAAAACAGAAGCTTTCTGGCCAAATTTCCTTCTGAAAGAATGGATGGTTGGAGCGGTGTTTTTAGTAGGTTACTTATGTTTGACAATTGCTCATCCGTCTCCGCTTGAGAGAGTGGCAGATCCTACTGACACAGCGTACATTCCGCTTCCAGACTGGTATTTCTTATTCCTATACCAACTGCTAAAGTATACGTATGCTTCCGGTCCTTATAACATAATCGGTGCCTTGGTAATACCGGGTTTGGCATTCGGAGGACTTTTACTTGCACCGTTCATTGACCGCGGTCCTGAACGCAGGCCTTCAAAGAGACCGTTGGCTACAGGTTTTATGCTGCTCGCTATTGCGGCAACATTCTACCTTACATGGGAGTCCGTTGTAACCCATGACTGGGAAGCTGCGAAAGCACAGGGTAAAATCGTTGCTGAAGCAGCCATTGATAAAGAAAGCCCTGGCTATAAAGTCTATGAAGCTCAAGGCTGTATTGGCTGCCATGGTGCAGAACTATCAGGTGGTGCGGGTGGAGTCGCTCTATTGGACACAAACCTGAAGCCTGAAGAAGTAGCTAAAATTGCTAAAGAAGGTAAAGGTGGCATGCCTGCAGGTATCTTCAAAGGTACTGATGAAGAACTAAAGCAGCTGGCTGAATTTATTTCCACAGCAAAAAGTAAATAATATGATTAAAACTGACGATTCGATCGTCAGTTTTTTTTTTCGCTGAATAATAGAGATTTAAATAGACATATTTTATAAATTAGTTCAGGTGCGGACACTAGTCCAAGAATGGATATTAGAGCGCCATTTTTTGGGAAACCTTGGATTTTGAGGGTTTTCAATGTAAAATGAAGCTAGTACATAATTGGGATTAACAAAGTTTATACTTTCCAATCCGCCAAGAAAGAGGGGCGTTTATGCAATATATATACAGTATTCTCGCAAATAGAAGTTTTCTTGTTCTTGTTTTATTTATTAATATTCTCGGCACGATTTACGGGTATTATTGGTATGGCTCGCAATTAAGCATTACACCTGATATATTCTTAATTTTTGTTCCTGATAGCCCGACTGCAAGCCTTTTCTTTGTATTTGTTATCATAGCTTTTTTAATGAAACAAAGTTGGGGCCTGGTTGAGGCGCTGGCCATAATTACCTTATTTAAGTACGGCATATGGGCTGTTATCATGAACCTCCTCACCCTCTATACTGTAGGCCAGCTAGATTGGACAGGCTATATGCTAATGGCATCACATTTTGCGATGGCTGTTCAAGGCATACTTTATTCACCTTTTTATCGGATTAAAATATGGCATTTGGCGACTGCTGGAATTTGGACAGTACATAACGATATCATCGATTACTTATTTGAAATGATGCCGCGATATAGTGATTTGATGCAGTATCTGCAGGAAATCGGCTACTTTACATTCTGGCTGAGCATACTTTCTATCTTTATCGGCTACTGGTTTGGTGTGAGGAAGAACAGATTCACCCTGTCTCTATAGCATTTGAAAGGCGAAACAAAAAATATTTGCAGGGTGGTCTACTCTCTCCCTATTACTCATACAGTTTTAATAGAGTAATGAGGAGGGACAAGTTGTATGCTTAAGAAGATTCTATTGCTATTTTTATTTGTTATGTCTGTACCGATGTCTGCTGTTTTTGCCCAATCCTCTGCCAGTTTGGGAAAGCTCGATGACATATCAGATGAAGCCCTGCAATTAGCACGGCTGCACCGCTATGATGACTCAGCGAAAATGCTGAATTATTTTTCAGAACAGTTTTTGGAGGCAACGGGTGAGGAAAAGCTTTTCAGTATGGACGAGCTTCGGATTATCACAGTGGCTCATAATGATGCGTTAAAGGCTGTTAAGGATTTAGAACAGGAAGATGAGGAAAAAATCAATTCCATTACAAAGTTTCGGCTTGTGATGGATGCTGTTCAATCGACGCACCAGCCCCTATGGACTTCGATGGAAGATCAAATGATGGCTACCTTCAGCCAGGCAAAGGAAGCCGTATTAACACAGAATTCCAAGCAATTCGAAAATAAGCTGGATACGCTGTTAGCCCAATACGATATGATTCAGCCGAGCCTGAAAATTGACTTGGATCCAGAAAGAGTACAAAAGCTGGATGCAAGGCTAAGCTTTATCAACCAATACCGTCCTCAAGTCTTTTCTGAAAAAGCCAGCCAAAAGGAGCTGGACGAGCTTCATGACGATTTGGTATCGATTTTTGATGAAATGACCGAGGATGAGACAGATCCTTCATTATGGTGGGTGATTTTCACCACTGGGAGCATAATTATTTCTACATTATCCTATGTAGGTTGGAGAAAGTATAAAGGGGACAAGGAGAAGCAAAAACCGAGCAAAGGTCAGAATGATTGACACTTATGGCCCAAACTTCTTAAAATATATGTAAGACGTAATATCTTGGAGGGTACAATGACTTACATTATTTATTTTGCGATCATCATCTTGGTTCCATTGTATGCACAAATGAAAGTAAAGAGCGCTTATAAAAGATATTCAAAGGTCCCTTCTTCTTCAAGAATGTCCGGTGCACAGGTTGCAAGGCAAATTCTTGATCAAAACGGTCTCTATAACGTAACAGTAGAAGAGACCCGAGGAGTTTTAAGTGACCATTACGACCCACGCTCTAAAACGGTTCGCCTGTCTTCGGGAAACTATCATGGCTATTCCCTGGCAAGCTCCGCGATTGCAGCTCATGAGGTAGGCCATGCTATTCAGGATCAGCAGGATTACGCTTTTCTCCGTTTTCGCCACGCTCTAGTTCCTGTAGCAAACCTTGGTTCCAATCTATCCTGGGTGCTGATCATGATCGGGATTTTTGCTCAGCTTTCCGGTTTATTGCTGATTGGTATCTTATTCATGGCTGCTGCAGTTGTTTTCCAGGTAATAACATTACCCGTTGAGTTCAATGCATCAAACAGAGCGATGGATCAGGTTGTTTCCCTAGGTATTATCCGCAATGATGAAGAACGTGAAACCCGTAAAGTGCTTAATGCTGCTGCTATGACTTATGTGGCTGCTGCTGCAGTAGCTGTACTTGAATTAGTTCGTTTGATTCTGATTTACACAGGCATGACTAGAAGTGAAGACTAAGAATGTTTATAAAAACAGCCCATCCGGCAAATCCCGGCTGGGCTGTTTTTATTCGACCAACAAAGGATTATTTTCATAACGCTGTTTGCGGAAGGTGTATTAACATGGGAGAAGTATAACAGCTGTAAAAAGTCGCGTGCAGAAAATCTTAACATGCGCAGGTATTATCATCTTTCAATCGGATTTTTATCTTGATCCAGCGTAAATCCTTCGCCAAGCACATCATGGACTACACTGACTGAAACAAATGCATGAGGATCCACAGAAGTTATCGCGTTTTTTAATCGGACGATCTCATTTTTTGCAACAACGCAATACAATACTTCCCTCTCCGTTTTAGTAAACGAACCGTAGCCCTTTAGCACTGTGACACCACGATCTAATTCTTTCATTACCTTGTCGGCAATTTCACTGTTCATATCACTGATAATTATGGCTCCCCTGGCTGAGTAGGCACCTTCCTGCATAAAATCAATGACTCGGGCGCCAATAAAAACTGCTACTAGCGTATACATTGCTTCTCGGGCATCTATGTAGGTTAAAATGGATAGGGTAATCACCAAAGCGTCAAATAAAAACATGGTCCTCCCAATGCTCCATCCGAACGCGCTCTGCGCAAGCCTTGCAATAATATCGACTCCCCCTGAAGTGCCTCCGAAACGAAAAATCATGCCTAGGCCTACTCCCAGGAAGCCCCCGGCAAATAATGCGACAAGCATGAGATCATCATGGAGCGGGACTTTAAATTGGTATCGCTCAAAGACCCAAAGCCAGGCAGAAAGACCGACTGTTCCAACGATAGTATATAGGAAGGATGTTCTGCTAAAATATTTCCAGCCGAGAAAGAACAGCGGAATATTTAATAACAGGTTCGTATAGGAGGGCCTGAGTTCCCAAACTTTATATAATATTAAGGTTACACCAGTGATACCGCCTTCAGCGAGGTTGTTTTGGATGTTAAAATGAATAAGTCCAAACGCCATGATGGCTGCACCTAAAAGGATAAAAAAGATATTTCTCAGTCGTAAGCCGAAAATCATTCGCGATCCTCCTGGAATTTCTATTCTTTCCCAATATTATATCGAAACAGGTCGCAAGGGGCAATGTGGCGAAAATATTTGTCTTCACGGATGGTTTTCGCTAACATGGAAGAATAAAGGTAAAGGGATGATCACTATGGAAAAAGTTAGGACTGTTCAGGACCTGCAAAAGGAAGTGGATGAATACATAAGCCAGTTTAAAGAAGGGTACTTCAGCCCTCTGGCAATGCTTGCCCGTATGAGTGAGGAATTGGGGGAGCTTGCGAGGGAAGTGAACCATTATTATGGCGAGAAGCCCAAAAAAAATACAGAGAAAGAAAACACTGTAGAAGAAGAGTTAGGTGATATGCTGTTTGTCTTAATCTGCTTTGCCAATTCCCTAGGCATTGATTTGCAGACTGCCCATGATCGTGTGATGAATAAGTTTAACACTAGAGATCGGGATCGCTGGACACGTATAGAATCAGGAGGAACTGAAAATGGAGAAAATTAAAATTGTTGTAGCAGGACCTAGAGGAAGAATGGGAAGAGAGGCCGTAAAACTTGTCCATGAAACTGGGGAATTTGAGCTGGTTGCCGCGCTTGACCGAAAGCATGGCGGAATGCTTGTAAAGGATATCGAAGGACTTCCCGCTATAGATGCACCTGTCTATTCTGATATTGAGGAATGTCTTTCTCTTGTTAGGGCAGATGTGTTAATTGATTTAACAACACCAGAAGTGGGCATGAAGCATACTGTAGCAGCATTAAACCATGGAGTTCGGCCGGTTGTGGGTACCACTGGCTTTTCTAAAGAAGATATACAGGAGCTTGAAGCACTTACCGCGGAGAAAGACCTGGGCTGCATCATTGCCCCCAATTTCGCAGTAGGGGCAATTTTAATGATGAAATTCTCACAAATGGCAGCGAAGTATTTTCCGGACGTTGAGATAATTGAGATGCACCATGATCAAAAACTCGATGCACCATCGGGAACGGCAGTGAAAACAGCAGATTTGATTATGGAGACCAGGACAAAGAAAACTCAAGGTCACCCTTCTGAAAAAGAGACATTAGCAGGAGCGCGCGGCGCAAATATTGACGGGATGCGCATCCATAGTGTACGCCTCCCGGGACTGGTGGCACATCAGCAGGTCATGTTTGGTTCAGACGGGCAAATGCTGACTCTTCGGCATGATTCTTTTAACCGGGCATCTTTTATGTCAGGCGTTAAGCTGGCAGTTGAAAACGTAATGAAAATGAATGTGCTTGTGTACGGCCTTGAGAATATATTAGAGTAGGTGAACCCCCATGAATATTGCATTAATTGCCCATGATGATAAAAAAGATGACTTAGTACGGTTTGTAACAGCTTATCTGGATATTTTTAAAGACCATACACTTTTTGCGACAGGCACTACCGGAAAGCGCATTATGGAAGCGACGCAGCTTTCGGTCCAGCGGTTTCAATCAGGTCCGCTTGGCGGCGACCAGGAAATTGGAGCACTCATCGCCAAGAAGGAAATGGATATGGTGATCTTTTTCCGAGATCCGCTCACTGCACAGCCCCATGAACCGGATGTTACCGCACTGGTCCGATTATGTGATGTATATTCCATTCCGCTTGCCACAAACATGGGTACAGCTGAGGTACTCATACGAGGGATGAAATATGGACTGATGGAGTGGCTTGAAGGAAATCCAGGTGAAAATAATGAATCGTAAGACTGATGTACTAGCCTTTGGCGCCCATGCAGACGATGTCGAAATCGGGATGGGCGGCACAATCTCTAAATTTACAGCCCTTGGAAAGAAGGTTGTTATCTGTGACCTGACGAAAGCAGAGCTGTCTTCTAATGGGACTGTGGATACAAGAATAGAGGAGGCAAAGGCAGCAGCCGGCATATTGGGGGTTGCGGAGCGAATTACATTAAGCCTTCCTGACCGGGGACTGTTTATGAAGGAAGAATACATAAGAAAAATCACGGAAGTTATCCGTACTTATAAGCCATCGGCCGTTTTTGCTCCGTATCCGAACGACCGCCACCCTGACCATGGAAATTGCGCCTGTTTGGTTGAAGAAGCTTCCTTTTCAGCGGGAGTTAAAAAATATGAAACAGCAAACGAGCAGGAACCTCACCGGATTGCGAAGTTTTACTATTATATGATCAATGGATTTCATAAGCCAGGGTTCGTAGTGGATATTTCCTCGCATATGGAACAGAAATTGGCCAGCCTAAATGCTTATACGAGCCAATTTCAAAAGCTTGAAGGAGGCATGGATACACCGCTTACCCATGGATACATAGAATCGGTACAGGCAAGGGAACGGTTATTTGGCAAAGAGGCTGGAGTGGATTATGCCGAGGGTTTTTTCAGCAAAAAACCTATCGTTCTTGATTTAGACCTGTTAGGAGAATAATCATGAAGCTAAAAATAGGCATTACCTGTTATCCGACTGTTGGCGGATCAGGTGTAGTGGCAACCGAACTGGGCAAGCTGCTCGCGGAAAAGGGTCATGAGATCCATTTTATTTCCTCTAGCATCCCTTTTCGGCTGAATAAAATATACAGTAATATTTTTTACCATCAGGTTGAGGTGAGCACGTACTCTGTTTTTCAATATCCTCCTTACGACTTGGCTCTTGCAAGCAAAATGGCTGAAGTAATCAAGCGTGAAAAGCTTGATATACTGCATGTTCACTATGCAATTCCGCATGCGGTTTGCGCAATCCTTGCAAAGCAGATGTCCGGAACTTCTGTTAAAATCGTCACCACGCTGCACGGAACAGATATCACAGTTCTTGGCTATGATTTATCTTTAGCAGAAATGATTAAGTTCGGCATTGAGAAATCGGATTCAGTCACTGCTGTCTCAAAGGCCCTGGTAAAGCAGACACACGAGCTTATTTCGCCTGACAAGAACATTCAGGCTGTTTATAACTTTGTCGATGAAAGAGTATACCGGAAAATGGATTCCCAGCATCTAAGGGAACAATTCGGGATAAAAACGTATGAAAAAGTAATCATTCATGTTTCCAATTTTAGAGGAGTAAAGCGGGTTCAAGACGTAATAGAAGCTTTTGCCCTAATTACAGAAAAGGTAGACGCAAAACTGTTACTCGTTGGAGATGGGCCGGAAATGTCTGCCATCTGCCGGCAAGTAAGGAATCTAGCATTAGAAGACAATGTCCTTTTTCTAGGCAAACAGGATAATTTGGAAGAGCTATATTCTATAAGTGACCTAAAGCTGCTGTTATCAGAAAAAGAAAGCTTTGGACTGGTTCTTTTGGAAGCAATGGCTTGCGGTGTTCCCTGTATTGGCACAAACATTGGAGGTATTCCGGAAGTAATTATGGACGGAGAAACCGGATTCCTCTGTGAATTGGGAGATACCCGGTCAGTAGCAGAAAAAGCAGTCATGCTTCTCAAAGACCGTGAGCTGCACACCAGTTTCTCTGCAGCCTCACGTGAGCTGGTTAAAACCAGATTCCGCTCCGATATCATTACAGAACAGTATATATCCATATATGAAGACCTACTCAGTGATACAGGAGCTTGATAATCATGAGTGAAATTTTTTCCAAGGCTGCGCCTGTTCTGCAAATAATAGAAGAGGCCGGCTATGAGGCATATTTTGTTGGAGGATCGATCAGGGACATGCTCCTGGGGAGAACCATCAGCGATGTTGATATTGCTACTTCGGCTACACCAGCAGAAATTAAGGAGATTTTTCCTAAAACCGTTGATGTGGGCATAGAACATGGAACAGTTATGGTTTTGCATCATAACGAGGCGTATGAGATTACGACATTCCGTTCAGAAAGCGGCTATTCTGATTACAGGCGGCCTGACCAAGTTACATATATAAGGTCACTTTATAAAGATTTAATGCGCCGTGATTTTACAATGAATGCAATGGCCATGGATAAGGACCGGAATCTATCAGACCCATTTGATGGCCGTAAAGCCATAGAAGAGCGGATAATCCGGACTGTTGGCAGTCCTGATGAAAGATTTAAAGAAGATGCACTGCGTATGATGAGGGCCATTCGCTTTGTGAGCCAATTAACATTTTCACTGGATGACGCAGCCTTTAAAAGCCTTGAACGGAATGGACAGCTGCTGCAAAGAATTGCAGTGGAAAGAGTCTTCGCCGAATTCGAAAAGCTGCTTAAGGGGGAAGGAAAGAAAGAAGCACTGAAAATGCTTTTGCATAGCGGGCTCTATGCCTTCTTGCCCGGATTTGAAAACAAGCAACAAGGATTATCCAAACTTATTGCCCTGCCTATTGAAAAGGTCACAGAACCTGCAGGAATTTGGTCACTGATGCTCTATTCCTTCGGAGAGCAGGATACTGAGGCTTTTTTACGGCGCTGGAAGATGCCTGTTAAGCTGATAAAGGAGATCAAAAGGATCATAGTAAACCTGCATACAGGAGTAGTTCCCTCGTCTTCAAATGAAAAACTGTTTCGTTCAGGCTTGGAGGAAGCTTTGATTACGGAAAAAATTATTTCTGTGCTCAATGATTCCGATCCCGGCCAAGCGGAGGAGCGGGTTCGACAGGCATATAAAATGCTTGCTATAAAAGCTGTCTCTGAATTGGCTGTTACAGGCAATGACTTGATGAAATGGTCTGGAAGAAAACCAGGTCCCTGGATTAAAGAGGACCTCGATAGAATTATTAAAGCAGTGCTTGAGCATCAAGTGATGAATAATAAGGCAGCAATAAAGGAGTGGCTCGTAAGTTGGAATCAAACGTAAAAATGAAGCTGATCGAGGCTTTTTCAAGGGCAGCAGAAGGCGATTTCGTTTCTGGCCAGGAGATAGCAGAAGTCATTGGCTGCTCCCGGACAGCTGTCTGGAAGCATATCGAGGAGCTTCGAAAGGAAGGCTATGAACTGGATGCGGTCAGGAAGAAGGGCTATCGGATTGTTTCTGCACCAGAAAAAGTAACAAAAACGGAAATTCAGATTGGTTTGGGAACAAACCGGTTTGGAAAAGAGGTAGTTTACGAGGAGACCGTGTCATCCACCCAGCAAATTGCCCACAGGCTTGCAAACGAGGGCGCTTCTGAAGGGACGATAGTGGTTGCGGAGGAACAGGTATCCGGCAAAGGCCGGCTATCTCGCAGCTGGCATTCGCCGAAATTCACCGGCATTTGGATGAGCATAATCCTTAGGCCGATTATACCGATTGATAAGGCCCCGCAGCTAACCCTGCTTGCGGCAGTGGCTGTAGTACAGGCCATAGAAGAGGTTACGGATACACTGCCGCAAATAAAATGGCCAAACGATATTCTCATAAATGGAAAAAAGGTAACTGGAATTTTGACGGAAATGCAGGCCGAAAGTGACGGAATCCATTCTGTAATAATAGGAATCGGCATTAATGTGAATACCAAGCAGGATGATTTTCCTGATGACTTGAAGGAAAAGGCAACCTCTATTCAGATTGAACAGGGTAAGTCTATTTCAAGAGCGAAGCTTATCCAAGTGTTGCTGCTAAGGCTTGAGAAAATATATGATTTGTATCTGGAAAAGGGATTCTCGCCCATCAAGCAGCTTTGGGAAGGTTATGCTGTGACAATAGGAAGGGACATTATTGCCACCACCCTTACCGGAACGATCACCGGGAGGGCCCTCGGGATTACAGAAGAGGGAGTCTTGCTGCTGGAGGATAATAAAGGCGAGGTCCATAAGATTTATTCAGCGGATATCAGCCTGGCCTAACATTTTTTCCCTTTCCCGGAAAGAATACAATAGCCTTTTTCATTTAGAATTTGTTATACTCTTTGTGGGCAGTATCATGAATTTGGATAATTTTATACAAATTTGAACTGCACCTGAAATAAACCATGCAAAAAATAATGATATTCTGCCTTGATCCGGGTGCCGGACTGGGACGGAGGGATGAAACTTCTGGATATTACAGGATCCTTCTGTCATGAAGGGTCTTTTTTTACTAGTTGAAGAAAGTATAACTATTTTAACTAGTACAAATCTCTAGCTCCAGCGCCCTGGGCGCTTGCGCTTTTCTATCCAGAATTCTAACATCTGAAAAGGTGTTTCATCTCCTCTTGATAAAAAAGGAGGAAGAAGGATGAAGCTATCCAATCAATTTATCAAAATGAAGAACGAAAAAGAGAAAATTGTCATGCTGACAGCCTATGATTATCCATCGGCAAAACTTGCGGAAGGGACAGGCGTTGATATGATTTTAGTCGGCGATTCTCTTGGAATGGTAGTTTTAGGTTATGACTCAACAATTCCAGTGACAGTGGAGGATATGATCCATCATACAAAAGCTGTTAAAAGAGGGGCGCAAAATACGTTTGTTGTTACAGATATGCCATTTATGAGCTATCATTTATCGATAGAAGACACGCTAAAAAATGCAGCAAGAATCATCCAGGATGGCCAGGCCGATGCTGTCAAGCTTGAGGGCGGTGGCCATGTGATTACCATGATATCTGCCCTAACCAGTGCTGGAGTGCCCGTAGTTGCCCACTTAGGTCTTACGCCGCAGTCTGTCGGAGTGCTAGGAGGCTACAAGGTCCAGGGGAAGGATGCTGATGCAGCAAGGAAACTGATTGAAGATGCTAAGGCTTGTGAAAAAGCAGGTGCACTTGCCGTAGTTCTGGAATGTGTGCCGCACCAAGTTGCGGAAATGGTTACCAAGGCATTATCTATTCCAACCATCGGAATTGGTGCCGGAAAAAAGACAGATGGCCAGGTCCTTGTTTACCATGATGTAATTAATTACGGGGTTGACAGGGTCGCTAAATTTGTCAAGGTTTATGGCAATGCAAATGAAATGATTTTTAAAGCCTTATCCCAATATGTTTCAGAGGTAAGATCGAGCTCCTTTCCGGAGGACAAGCATACATTTACAATGCAGGAAGAGGAAGTTGCCTCTCTTTACGGAGGAAAAAAATGAAGATAATCACCCGTGTAGATGAAATGCAAACTCAAATCAAGAATGAAAAATCTGCAGGCAAAAGCATCGGTTATGTGCCGACAATGGGATACTTGCATGAAGGCCATGAAACGCTGCTGCATAAGGCCCGAAGAGAAAACGACATTCTCATTTTAAGCATTTTTGTTAATCCGATCCAATTTGGGCCGAATGAAGATTATGATTCCTACCCGCGTGACATGGACAGGGATGAGCAAGCAGCAAGAAATGCAGGTGCAGATTATATTTTTTATCCAACTGTACAGGAAATGTATCAGGATGACGTTTCCGTTTCCGTTCTCGTCAAGGACAGAACTGATGTGCTCTGCGGCAGAAACAGGCCAGGTCATTTTGACGGAGTAGCAACAGTGCTGACAAAACTATTCCATATTGCCCAGCCTGACAGAGCTTACTTTGGGATGAAGGATGCCCAGCAGGTTGCCGTCGTAAAGGGACTGGTGAAGGATTTTAATTTTATGGTTGAAATTGTACCTGTTGAAACGATCAGGGAAGAGGATGGGCTTGCAAAGAGCTCCCGGAATATCAACTTGCTTGAGGAAGAACGTTCAGAGGCCAGTGAATTGTATAAGGCCCTTTCTAGCGGGAAGAAAGCAGTGTTGAATGGTGAAACAAACCCTGAATCGGTCATTTCACTTGTAAGGGAGCACCTCGAAAACCACACGCATGGAAAAATTGATTATGTAGAGGTTTATTCCTATCCAGAGCTAAAGCCGCTGTCACAACTGACTGGCACAATTATAATCGCGCTGGCAGTCAGATTCAGCAGGGCTAGGCTTATAGATAATGTTGTCTTTACCATCTAACAACATAGATTGCTATAGGAGGAAGAAGAAATGTTTCGCACAATGATGAATGGCAAAATCCACCGCGCACGTGTGACAGAAGCCAATTTAAATTATGTAGGGAGCGTTACGATCGATGAGAATATTCTTGATGCTGTCGGAATGCTTCCGAACGAGAAGGTTGCCATTGTAAACAATAATAATGGCGCACGTATTGAGACTTATATTATCGCTGGTGAGAGAGGCAGCGGAGTTGTATGCCTAAATGGTGCTGCAGCTAGGCTTGTCCAGCCCGACGACATCGTGATCATTATTTCTTATGTAATGCTTCCAGAAGAAAAAGTCCGTGACCATAAGCCAAAAGTCGCTATTATGGATGAAAATAACCGGATCGTTGAAATGATTTCACATGAGCCGGAAGCTACTGTATTTTAGTAACATAACAAGGGTGAAACTGGAAACACAGTTTTGCCCTTGTTTTATTTATTTTCTTTTGCAATGAAGGATGTCAGCGTAGTCTGAAATGGTTTAACTTTAATGATGCCCTGAAAAAAGACAGAGAATCCCTGAAGAACAATTTTTTTGAGAATAATTCCATGAAAAACGATTTGTTATTCAGTGAAAAACAATAATTCCGGCACATCAGCCAGTTGTCTTTAAAAAGACAAGGGGATATCCAGTAATCAGGCTTTTTCCATTAATATTTTTTTAAAATATATGTTAATAATAAATAATAGATTGCCTTCCAATTATAGACGGGAAGCTGTTTCCGAAATCTGGAAAAGCCTATAATCTTTATTCATAACCATTTTATAATTTTACAGCTTATGGTATAAAAAGATAGATGAAGTCCGTAAAGTGCTTGAAGTAAATTGAGGTGTAATAATAGTGCAGCGATATATAGTGATAGATTTGGAAACAACAGGAAACTCACCAAAAAAAGGGGACCGGATAATCCAATTTGCTGGAGTGGTAATTGAAAATGATCGGATCATCGACGAATTTTCTACTTTCCTTCGTCCGGATTTAGAGATTCCAGTGTTTATTGAGGAACTAACCGGAATAACGGAATCTATGGTCGAAGATGCTCCTACCTTCGAGGAAGTCGCACCGAAAATTGTTGATATGCTGAGGGATTCCTGTTTCGTTGCCCATAATGTCCTATTCGATTTATCATTTTTACAAGAAGAGTTAAAGCGCTGCGGATATCACGGTTTTTATGGTTCAACCATTGATACAGTTGAGCTTTCCAAGCTGCTGCTGCCAACTTCGGACAGCTATAAACTTAGCTATCTTGCCAAACAAGAAGGGGTCACTCACTGGAGGCCTCACCGCGCCGACAGCGATGCCTATGTTACAGCCGTGCTTTTTATAAACCTGAAGAAGAAGCTGATTTCTCTGCCGCTCCTTACTTTAAAGCATATGTATAGACTGTCGCTTTCACTTAAGAGCGAGGTGGCAGAACTGATAAAAGAAAGTATTGAAATAAGGAAGAAGTCATCTCCTATACATAACCCAAACATTGAAATTTTTCGCGGTCTTGCATTAAATCAAAGCAATGAGATTCCATCAGTCAACGAAGGTGATGTGCAAGAATATCCTGCAAGCACAGAAGAAAAGCTGGAAATGCTCAGCAAAGCTTTTTTGCATCCGGAACACCGGGCAGGACAATTAAAAATGATGGATATTGTTTATGATGCCTTGAAGAATGGGACGCACGCAATCATTGAGGCTGGCACTGGCATTGGCAAATCACTGGGTTATCTGCTGCCGGCGGCGTACGTATCCAAGTCAACAGGAACACCCATCATGATTGGAACCAATACTCTTCAGCTTCAGGAACAGCTTTTAGAAAAGGAACTCCCAAAACTAAAGACGATATTGCCTTTTCCCATATTAGCTGTACTTATTAAAGGACGAGCGAACTATCTTTCACTTGCGAAATTTGAGCGGTCTTTGAGGGAGAAAGAAGATAATTATGAAACTGCCCTAACGAAAATACAAATTCTTGTTTGGCTTACGGAAACTGCAACAGGAGACAGGGATGAACTTAATCTGACCAGCGGGGGACAGCTGTTCTGGGAACGGCTGCAAAGTGAGGAAACGATATACAAAGGCCTTCAGGAACCCTGGATGGAGAGGGATTTTTTTGAAAGGGCGAAAAAGAAAGCATCAAAAGCTGATATTATCGTAACAAATCATTCTTTTTTGCTTGCAGACTTTCGTTCAGAAAATCCCTTTTTCTCACGGGTAACGAATTTGGTGCTGGATGAAGCGCACCATTTTGAACGAGCTGCTTCAAGATACCTTGGGGAACGGCTGGATTATATTACCGTAAAGACTATGTTAAATAGAATCGGAATGCATGATCAGAAGCAATTGCTTTATCGATTGGAAAAAATGGTTCAGGAACACGGGATATCATATACTCAGCCTTATACGGCAATTGAAAGGGAGATGAATGATTTTTCCTATGAATTTGAGCAGCTGTTTTATACGCTAGCCAGATTGGCGGAAAGAAATGCGGCTGTAACAGGATTTAACAGAACTTCAATCAGGATTCATCATAGCCGGGAAAATCAAGGAAGCCTAAAGCCGGCACAGCTCCTCGCGGAAAGACTAATTCATTATCTTGGAGAGATTGATAAAAAGATTCGGGCCAGGACAGTCCTCCTGCAAGCAAAGCAAGACCAGCTTAAGAAAAATCAGCTGTTCTTTCTAAATGAAATTGATTCCATGCTTACGGGAATCTTACAGGTGAAAAGTATGCTGCATGAGTTTTTTCTCAATCCTTCAGAAGAAGCTGTCTATTTTCTCGAAACGAGCAAATCGGTTACTCATGCAAGTATATCTCTGTATTCCCAGCCAATAGATGCAGTAAAAAAGCTTTGGAAAGAGTACTTTTCAAGGTATGACAGTGTGGTAATGACATCTGCAACCCTTAGTGTGAAAGGCTCATTCCGGTTCTTTATGGACCAGCTAGGGGTACCGGACCATAAGGATATTCAAAAGGCGGTTTTTCCATCTGCCTTTGATTATCGAAAAAATGTGAAAGCGCTGATTGCGAAGGATATGCCGGATATTAACCGGGTAACGAGTGATGAATATACAAATGCCCTTGCCAGCCACATTATTACTGCTGCTTCTGCCTCAAAGGGAAGAATGCTGGTCCTATTTACTTCAAATGAGATGCTGCGGAGCACCTACGAGAAAGTAAAAGAATCCGGAAAGATTGAGGAATATTCCTTGTTTGCCCAGGGTGTGAGCAGCGGGAGCAGATCCAGGCTTATCCGTAATTTCCAGAACTTCGAAAAAGCTGTGCTATTTGGAACGGCAAGTTTTTGGGATGGAGTAGATATTCCGGGTGAAGCTCTGTCCTGCCTGGCTATCGCAAGGCTGCCTTTTTCGCCGCCAGATGAACCGATAACGGAAGCCAGAAGCAATAAAATTAGATTGGAAGGCAAAAATCCATTTTCCGTTTATGCATTGCCAGAAGCTCTCCTTCGTTTCCGGCAGGGGTTTGGCAGGCTGATAAGGACAAAAGACGACAAAGGCATCCTGTTGGTGTTAGACCGGCGTATTATCTCCGCTAAATATGGTGAAGAATTCCGCCGGGCAATTCCTGCCCTGGAGTGGGAGGAAGCTGATCTGTCAGGATTAGAGACTGAAATAGTCGATTGGCTTTAAATTTCAAAAACTGACAGAAATATTATCGGAAACCGGCAGTTGCTGTTATAATAGTATTGTCAAAAAAAGAACGCACTTAGTCGGCTAGTGAAAGTGGGGTCAGAAAGATGGAAAGCAAAATTGAAGTAATTTCGACTGTAAAGATCCAGCATTCTCCAGATCTTTATAAAATTGTCGACGCGCTGAACCGGACGCTTAAGGAAGAGGATTTAATGTTCGGACTTGCGCTGGATTCAGAAAATCAGGATAAAGCAATTTTTACTATTTATCGGACTTAGAAAGAGTGACTGCATTGAAAAAGTGGCTGATCATTACTTCTCTTGTCGTGCTGGTTCTAATCGGCATTTCTGCCGGTGCATACATACACGCGATGAAGCCCAAAAACGAAGCATATAAAAGGGCGTTTAACGAAGCTCAAAACGAAGCAGGACTCGTCACGAAGGATAAGTTTTATATTTATAATGGTATGGAGTCCTACTACGTGGTTGTCGGCAGGGATGAACAAAAAAAGCAGAAAATCGTCTGGATTCCTTTCGATAAAAAGCGTAAGGTTGTTATAAAGGATTTTCGCTCTGGCAAAACAGAGGAAGACATTAGAAAAATAGTGGCCAGTGAGATGAATCCTGAAAAAATCATCACCGTCAAACTGGGAATGGAAAAAAGTGTCCCGTTATGGGAAGTAACATACCTGGATGAGAAAAATCGCTATAACTACGAATACTATGAATTCAAAACTGGTGAATTGCTTAAATTTTACCGAAACATTTAAAATGGGGGATTTAACATGAAATTGGCAAATCGCGTACAGGCTCTTACGCCGTCTACTACACTGGCAATAACAGCAAAAGCAAAGGAATTAAAGACACAAGGCCATGATGTAATCGGCCTTGGTGCTGGTGAGCCCGATTTTAACACACCGCAGAATATTATTGATGCAGCCGTCCGCTCCATGAATGAGGGCCACACTAAATACACTCCTTCAGCCGGGCTGCCTGCACTGAAAAATGCGATTGCCGCTAAGCTTAAAAGAGATCAGGATCTTGAATATAACGTATCGGAAATTATGGTCGGTTCTGGAGCGAAGCATGTCCTTTATACTCTTTTTCAGGCCATTTTGGATGCAGGAGATGAAGTAATCGTACCAACTCCTTACTGGGTAAGCTATCCTGAGCAGGTGAAACTGGCAGGAGGGATACCCGTTTATATCGAGGGGAAAGAAGCTAATGATTTTAAAATCACTGCCGAACAGCTTGCCGGAGGCATCACCCCGAAGACAAGGGCAATTATCATTAATTCTCCGAGCAATCCTACAGGTATGATTTATACGAATGAAGAACTGCAGGCGATTGCCGAGATATGCGTTAAGAATGAAATCCTTATCGTATCCGATGAGATATATGAAAAGCTTGTATACGGTAGTGCAAGCCATACCTCTATCGCCCAGCTGTCTGATGCCATTAAAGAGCAGACTATCATTATTAACGGTGTCTCTAAATCACACTCCATGACAGGGTGGAGAATTGGCTATGCTGCCGGAAATGAAAAAATTATTAAAGCGATGACGAATTTAGCAAGCCACAGTACCTCCAATCCAACAACAACGGCACAATACGGAGCAATCGAAGCATATAATGGGCCGCAGGATACCGTTAATGAGATGAGGGATGCGTTTGAAAGCCGGCTTAATGCCATTTATGGCAAGCTAACGGCCATACCTGGAATGACATGCGTGAAGCCTCAAGGAGCGTTCTATCTTTTCCCAAATGCAAAGAAAACAGCTGACTTATCTGGATATAGCAATGTCGACGAATTCTCGCAAGCCTTGCTTGAGGAGGCGTTAGTTGCCGTTGTTCCAGGATCCGGATTTGGTGCTGACGACTATATCCGCCTGTCATATGCAACTTCCCTTGATCAGCTTGAAAAAGCGATTGAACGGATTCACAGCTTTGTGAATGCCAAAATCGAACAGGTGCAACAAGCTTAACGCAGGAGAAAGAAAACCTTGTCAATATTAGCTGACAAGGTTTTCTTTACATACTTTACTAATTCAATTGTATTTGCCTGTCATTATCCTCAAATGTATAATGATAAAGTAAAATTAGCTGTTTTGCTGTAATGATGGAGGGAAAACAAATTGAAAATTACCATAGCGGAGGTCAGCAAGCATGTTGACCAACAAGTTACTCTAGGCTGCTGGTTAGCCAATAAACGTTCAAGCGGAAAGATTGCCTTCTTGCAGCTGCGTGATGGAACTGGGTTTATCCAGGGAGTTGTTGTCAAGGCTGATGTACCGGAAGAAACTTTTGCGCAGGCAAAGTCTCTAACACAGGAATCATCCATGTATGTAACAGGAACCGTTCAGCGTGATGAGCGTTCTCCGTTTGGATATGAGCTGCTCGTTCAAGGCATTGAAGTTCTCCACGAGTCAGTTGACTATCCGATTACACCGAAGGCACACGGTCCTGAATTTTTGATGGATAATCGCCATTTATGGCTCCGTTCCAAACGCCAGCACGCTGTAATGAAGGTCCGTAACGAGATCATTCGTGCTACATACCAATTTTTCAACGAAAACGGCTTTTCAAAGGTAGATCCGCCAATCTTGACGGGAAGCGCGCCTGAAGGAACAACGGAGCTGTTTGCTACAAAGTACTTTGACGAGGATGCATTCCTTTCACAGAGCGGCCAATTATATATGGAAGCTGCGGCTATGGCACTAGGAAAAGTATTTTCGTTTGGCCCGACTTTCCGGGCGGAAAAATCCAAGACCCGCCGGCACTTAATTGAATTCTGGATGATTGAGCCTGAAATGGCGTTCTATGAGTTTGAGGATAACCTGAAGGTGCAGGAAGAATATGTATCCTTCATTGTTCAATCTGTTCTGGAAAATTGTAAGCTGGAATTGAATACTCTCGGCCGTGATGTTTCTGTTTTAGAGAAAATTACCGCGCCATTCCCGAGAATCACGTATGATGAAGCTATTAAATTTTTGCATCAAAAAGGCTTTGACGATATCCAATGGGGCGATGATTTTGGGGCTCCGCATGAAACAGCGATAGCTGAAAGCTACGATAAGCCTGTATTTATCACGCATTATCCAACAACCATAAAGCCATTCTATATGCAGCCGGATCCAAATAGGGACGACGTCGTACTTTGCGCCGACCTGATTGCTCCTGAAGGGTACGGGGAAATCATTGGCGGATCCCAGCGTATCCATGATTATGAATTATTGAAAAAACGGTTAGCAGAACATGGGTTAAACGAAGAGGCGTATAAATGGTATTTGGAGCTTAGACAATACGGCTCCGTCCCACACTCAGGCTTTGGCTTGGGCCTAGAGAGAACAGTGGGCTGGATTACCGGAGTCGAGCATGTACGTGAAACAATTCCGTTCCCTCGTTTGCTAAACCGCTTATATCCTTAATAGGGTATTTGCCTGACAGTCCAGTTTTCCTGTTCTATATGAATAAAGCTTTCAACCATTTTACGGCGGTTTAGAAGAACCTTGTCAACTGGCAAGGTTCTTCTTTTTCACTATAAATTTATGAAGCCTATAAAACTAGGAAAGCCAGGGAGGAAGGAAATTTCCTGACAGACTGTAAAAAGTTTCTCTATTTTTGGAGTTAGCCTCGGGTGGGATTTTCATGTTATACTACATATGAGGTGTGTTTCCTATGATTAAAACCGGATTGCTTGAATGGATGAAAGAAGGCCATATTCTGGTTCCTTCTTTTCTTCTATCACATTATAAAACGCTCGGATTGAATGAAAGTGAGCTTATGCTGCTGCTGCAGCTGCAAAATTTTTCTGAACAGGGAAACATGTTTCCCACTCCGGCAGAAATATCGGCAAGAATGACATTTACAGAGGCGGAATGCCTATTCTTTTTACAGAAGCTGATTCAAAAAGGCTTTATCATTATCGAAGAGCAAATTACGGATTCTATTCGCCACGAAAGCTATTCACTTGAACCGATGCAAGTAAAAATAATTAATTGTTTTTTGAGTGAGCAAAATCATAAAGAGTCGGAGCAGGTTAAGCAGGAGGAAGAAAGCCTGTATACGGTGTTCGAAAAAGAATTTGGGAGACCATTATCCCCGTTTGAATGTGAAACGCTTGCCATGTGGATGGACGATGATGCACATAAGCCGGAAATCATTAAAGCTGCGTTAAAAGAAGCTGTGATTTCCGCTAAGTTGAATTTTCGCTACATAGACAGGATTTTATTTGAATGGAAGAAGAATGGAATAAAAACCGTTGAACAGGCGAAAAGACAAGGTGAAAAATTCCGTGTTCACCAAAAGCGCGGAAGGAAGCCTGAAACGGCAGTTATAACAGACGTCCCTTTTTACAACTGGCTTGAGCAATAGAGTCGGCCAGCTATACATTTAATCAATAGTAATTCTGCCGGGCGATTGCTTCTAATTTCCCGGAAGAATGAAATTTGTCCAAAGGCGATTCATATCGCCCATTTTTTATTTGTCCAAATATTAAAATTTTTTCCAATTTAAAGAAGGTGTAAGTACTAAATGCTGAACAAAGCACAAATTCGCCAGTGTCTCGATGTAATGGGAGAGATGTTTCCCGATGCTCATTGTGAGCTAAACCATTCTAACCCGTTTGAGTTAGTAATTGCTGTAGCATTATCCGCACAATGTACTGATGCATTAGTAAATAAGGTAACGAAGGACTTGTTTAAAAAGTATAAAACTCCCGAAGATTATTTAGCGGTGCCGATTGAAGAACTGGAAGGGGATATCCGTTCCATCGGACTTTACCGCAATAAAGCAAAAAACATTCAAAAACTGTCAAGGATGATCATTGAGGACTACAATGGTGAAGTACCGAGGGACAGGGATGAATTGACAAAGCTTGCGGGTGTTGGGAGAAAGACTGCCAATGTTGTAGTGTCTGTGGCTTTTGGGGTTCCTGCAATTGCTGTTGACACACATGTTGAACGGGTGAGCAAGCGCCTCGCTTTTTGTAAATGGAAAGACAGCGTCCTTGAGGTGGAAAAAACACTCATGGCGAAGATTCCAAAGGATGAGTGGTCTATTACACACCATCGATTAATTTTCTTTGGGCGTTATCATTGCAAAGCGCAATCACCACAATGTGAGATCTGTCCGCTGCTTGATCTATGCAGGGAAGGGAAGAAAAGATTAAAAAGGAAGAATGCGCAATGACACTGGTGACTTGCAAAATACCTGCTGGTTTGGCACATCCTTTTTTTTATCCTTTTGGAGAATTGACGCTGGACCTTGATTCTTTTCAAGTGTGGAACAGTGACGCGGCATTCGCTGTATTCCCATATGAGCTGCTGGCTTCTAACGGAAGCGATGGATTTAAGCCTTGGGAAAACGACAGACAAGCTTTGCCTGACCTGTTTGAAAAGTGGAACACAAACAAATTAGAAGCAGGCCAGTTCTTCGCTGAAAGAAATGTAAAAAAAGTAGAGAGGCCGATGAAGGAAGGGCTTGCTATATTCATATCCGGCCTGTTCTGGATGAATGCGCAGCCTGTAGCTCTTTCAGCCTGGCCAGCCAGTTTAACTGAAATTTCATTTAAGCCTGTTAATGCTGCAGAGCGGTTAGACTTCATCCTGGCCAGACCTCTCTTATACCATTCCTACAAGCAGCTGTCAGAGCTCATGCTTGAGCTGGAAAAACAGTATTATAAGAAAATAGCATTACAAAAATAAACCTGGCTTCTAAAAGAAACCGGGTTTATTTATATCGAATGACTGGAAGTGAGGATGATTTGGCAAAATAGTTTTGCCTGCAGGGTTGCTAATTTAGTGGGTTGTTCTTGTCAAAATAAAAGGCAGGTCCGAAATGTAGTCGTTACTACATCGGTCCTGCCTTCATTTTTTAAACTAAATGGTTCGCATTGCTTCAGATTCTTAAAGTTTATCAGGGGATAGTACCAGGATTGGCATTGCCTGGAACGCCTTCTTGAGGAGTTCCAGGTTGTACTTGCCCGT
The DNA here is from genome assembly GCF_003429095.1 of Peribacillus saganii. GTDB lineage: Bacteria > Bacillota > Bacilli > Bacillales > DSM-1321 > Peribacillus > Peribacillus saganii. The sequence continues at coordinate 22,843 of NZ_QVTE01000033.1, read as the reverse complement.
CATCCTCAGGGTTGCTTTCCTCAGGTTCGTTCTCCTCAGGTTCATTTTCATCGGGTTGGTTCTGATCTTCATCATTGCCGTTCCCGTTCCCATTGCCGTTCCCATTGCCGTTCCCATTCCAATTTCCGTTCCCATTGCCGTTCCCGTTGCCATTACCATTCCAGTTCCCATTTTCGCCCCAACCAGGTTGTTGTTCGTCAACATCACCTTCGTCTTCGGTGTTAGGGCCTTCTGGCTGTTCTTCAGGTATCTCACCTGGAACCTGATAAGTGACTGACGCGGTGTCGCTTTTTTGTCCATCAACCGTTGCCGTAACTGTAAATTTGTAAATACCGCCCGGAACGGCACTTTGAACAATGAGTTGGTTTTCCTTCGTTGTGACAGCTTGTTCTGTTCCGCCTTCCATTGATGCCTTTACTTCAAATTCAGGCTGTGAGCCATCATCTGATGGATAATCCCATTCGAGAAGCAGCTGGTTCAGCGGCTGGTCATAGTTGACACGAAGATTACTTGGAGCATCCAGCCTGTCAAATTGCTTGGATACCTTTTTTGGCTCCGTCCCTTTAATAAAGTATTCATAGACAATTTTATCATCAGGCGTATATTTGCTTGGAAGGCTTGCAGGCATGGAACCCGCTTCTACGCCAACTTCCACAACGTTCTTCGGTTTCGTGAAATCAGCCGTTTTCACATCTTCAGATACATACGTCATAAGGTTTTTGAACATTTTCTTGGCAATATGCTGGGATTCCTGGCCCAGATAATCTTCCTTCTGATTATCATATCCTGTCCAAATGGCTGCAGTGTAGTTTGTCGTATAGCCTGCAAACCAAGCATCCCGAACTGCGCCGCTTGGAAAACCATATTCCCTTTTTTGATCTGCAGTGTAGTTGGTTGATCCTGTCTTACCTGCTACAGGAAGGCCGGGAATATTGGCTGAATGTCCTGTACCATAGCTCTTTCTAAGAACATCCTTAAGCATGTCTGAAATCATGAAGGCAGTGGATTCTTTCATCACAACCTCTGGATCTGGAGCTGTTTTGATAGTTGTATTTTTATCGCGCAAGACGATTTTCGTTACAGAGTGCGGCTTCGTATAAATTCCATTGTTTCCAAAGGCACTGTATGCACCAGCCAGCTGGAGCGGAGAAATCCCGGGATTTAGAGACCCAATGGATGCAGATTCATAGAAAGTATCTTTCTTTAATGAAATGCCAAGCTTTGCCGCGAATTCGCGAGAAGTATCCTGGCCTACTTCCTGGAATGTTTTCAATGCCGGAATGTTCAGCGAGCGTACAAGTGCTTCACGGATTGATACCTGCCCATAATGCCGCTTGGATGCATTATTTATTTTCGTACCATCAGAGTACTCATATGGCTCATCAACAATTTGTTCATAAGTGGACCATTTTAGTTTCTCAATAGCTGGACCATAATCAAGGACCGGCTTAATCGTTGAACCTGGGTCTCGCTCAATGTCAGTTGCAAAATTCATGCCGCGTTTAACGGTTGCATTTCTGCCGCCGCCTATAGCCCGAATTTCCCCCGTTTTAGTATCAAGAAGGGTAATGCCTGCCTGCATTTTGTCACTAGGATAATTGATAATTTCTTCAGTTGAAAGCATTTTATCTACATACTCCTGTGCTTTTGTATCAAGGGTTGTGTAGATTTCGAGTCCGTCAGTATGAACGTTATAGTCGCCCATATCTTCAACTTCCTCTATAACGGTATCAATAAAGTAATCATAAGGGGTTGTATCCTTTTCCTGTTTCTCAGATTTTACAAGACTCTTTTCCACAGGAATAGCCTGAGCATTTGTCATTTCGTCCTTCGTAATAAAGCCATGTTGGTTCATAAGGCCTAACACGATGTCACGCCGTTTTTTCGCCCTGTCTGGATGCTCGAATGGATTATATCTGCTTGGGCTCTGTGGTAAACCGACGAGCAGCGCTATTTCATGCAGCTCAAGATCCTTAAGTTCCCTGCCATAATATACATTGGCAGCAGTAGCAATCCCGTTGGCATCATTTGCGAACCAAATTTTATTAACGTACATTTCCAAGATTTCCTGTTTCGTGTACTTTTGTTCCAGTCTATACGCCAGCCAGGCTTCCTGTGCTTTTCGCTTAATCGTTTTATCCGGTGTAAGGAATGAGCGCTTTACCAATTGCTGGGTGATTGTACTTGCACCCTGGGATCCAAATCCCTGGGTAATATTTGCAACGACGGCGCTTCCCAGACGAAGAAGATCGACACCGTGGTGTTTGTAGAAACGCACGTCTTCCGTCGCAAGAAATGCTTCCTCAACCTCTTTCGGCAATTCTTCATACGGAATGTAATCGCGATTTTCCTTGCCTACTTCATCTATTAAGTTACCATCTTTATCATATATTTTTGATGAAATTGGGTCCTTTAGCAGCTTTTCATCAATCTTTGGGGCATCGCTGACAAAATAAGCGAAAGTCCCAGCACCGATGACCATACCGGCTATTCCCAATGTAATCAGCAAGAGAAAAATCTTTCTGAAAAGACCTCTAGGCTGTTTCTTGGTTTTGGTCTTTGCTTCGGCGATTTTTCGGCGTTCTTCCCTTGTTTTATATTTTTCTGCCATTACAGCAACCTGCCTTTCTAATTTAAACCACTAGCTATTTACTTACTCTTATTATTTCATCGATGACTTTAATATAGTCAATCCGCGGCTGAAATCCTAGGGGGATATAACTGGAATGAGCTTCCACTTCCTCTTTCGTGATTGATTTCCTTCCTCCCTGGAGCATTCGCTCCCAAAAGCCTGATAAACATTGCGAATCCATAAGGAAAATTTCATCAACCGGCGAGAATTTCAGCAGTACAAAGGAAATGCCTCCTTGTTTTGTGACAGCCTCCATATGCCTAATTTGGTGCTCATGAAAATTTTTCAATGGAAAAGAGGTTGGATTTTGGGTCTCCTTCGCTTCAAAATCAATGTAATTTCCGTTATATACCCCGTTATAATCTGTTGTAGATGCCTGTTTAAAATATGCTTCCTTAATAACGGCAGCACTTCGCTTAGGGTAGTGCACATCGACGATTTGAATAGGGGTTGGCTTCTTATGGATCACGGCAACCCCATTAGCCAGGTAATATTCATTGGAGTCATTGATATCATCCTCAAGCGATTTTCCCCTGTTGCCATAATTCGCTTTTTTAACAGGGCGGCTAGTCAAAGCGGAAACAGCCGGGACATACCTTTTCCCATTGGGATAGTGAAAGGCCACAATTCCCCCTCCTTTTTGGTACCTCATCTATGATAACAAAAATAGCGGGAAATGGGTGAATAAAAGTCACTAATTGTTGAACCCTACAAGTATTACCATGGAAAACAGAGGAAAGAGTGAATGAATCATATGAGTTTTCCGCTGTCAGACAATGAAAAACAAATTATTGATAACATTAACCGTTTAACAAAACGAGGAAATTTAGATAATATATCCAGAACAAAAGCATATGCCCAATTTTTCGATCAGCATCCTTCCATTAAATGGGCGTTTCTGGCCAGCATGGTATCACGAAATGCCGGCTATAACATGTGTGATCTTGAAGGAAAGTGGCTGAAAAAGGGGCTTCCCCGTCCTTATAGATATACATTGTTTCTAACATATGAGCGAGCAAATTGGCTAATATTTGAAGATGCATTTCCTCAGCTGCTTCTCTATCATTATTCGACGGAATTAGGGACACCTATGTTTCACTTATGCAAATATTTTTCGATTTCTTATTTTATGGAGAAAGCATGGAGTTATTTTTGGAATGAAAGAGATGAACAAAGGCTTGTTTATTCATTGATTATTAATGAGCAGAATATCATACAGGAGCCTGTGATCAACCAGCTTTTTTATAGGAAGCATGTTTTCCATTCAGCGGTTTACCTCCTCCAGGATTTGCTGCATTTCAGCATTGTTCTTTTTCCCACTTTGAATGGAGAACTGTATGGAGCTTCTGTATCCAAGTTCTCAAAACTGGAATCGCGGATTGAACTTGGTAAAAAATTGTCAGCTATTTTATTTTCGCCAGAGCTATTTCCGCAATTCTTAAAATTTTCAAGTACGATCGAACATACTGGATCCAGATTCGATTACGAACAATTTTTCAAACGAAAAAAAAGTCGGAACACCCCATTTCTTCGGACCACTTTCCCTGTAATATCCCACCACCGAAGAAACTTTCAACAGTGGGAAAGCAAGGTTAAAGTAAAAAGGAAATGGTTTCGGGAACCGGCCGTTCCCCAAAAAATTTATATAAACGATTGGTTTGCCAAAAAGCAAAAACAGATGCATTTGGGGATTACGATTGAAAATATATTTACGGGGAGATGCTGCGACAAAGAATAGGCACGTAAATTGAACATTATACAGCATCTCTATCTTTTTGTCGAATATCCGTAGATTGGCACTTTGTTTGCCGATTCTCTTCTAGTTTTGTCAACAGTGAAGGAAATGTTGATGTAATCCAAGAATGTAACAGGAAAAGCACACAGGGAGATGTAAAAATGGCAGTCAAACTTATACCAAAACAAGAGATACTAGAAATGCTTTTAGAGATAGAAGCCTCGATTGATATGTTGGAAACAAGCCTTGATAAAAGCGTTGAAAGGGAACGCAACCTCATTATGTATAACAGGGAGGATGTGGCGGAAGGCTATCAGCTGAAAATGAAAAAAGCGAGAGTATCTTCAGAACCAATAAATGGAAGCCAAAAGTTACCTAACTTAGGTAAACGCATTTCCATTGAACCAAAGCTCAGTTATTAATAAAATTCTGTAAGTCCTGGACGCTTGCCATTCGATTAAAATGATTGGTTGAATCCGCCTTGTTTACGTAAATGCCGACGTATAACTATGCTATTTACAGTTATTTCTGCTATTTTATAATTACATAGCAGACTTATGTCTGACTCCATAGTTTTTCTTAGGAGGGAGCATTTTTGGATAAAAGCTTTATTTTGGAGCAAACCAAAAAATTGATTGAATATAATCACCGTGCGGATGAAATTTTTGAACAGGTGAAAGCCGAAGGGAAGGAACGCGATTTCTATTCCGAAGTTAAGCCGTTTGCGGATGATGTTCACCTTTTAGCGAGAGAATGGGCCGAAGCAGTTAAAAGTTGGATGAAGGTAGAGAGCCTTTCTTATTTATATCCGCTTCAGGTAGACCAGGCGGCAGATAATATATCGAATGTTGCGATACAGGCATTCTATCCCAAAACAAGCCTGAGCCGTTTTAAGAGCCATGTTCAATCGGTTGAATTTACTCTCCAGAACATTTTACGGGAAGCAGAACGTAAATTAAAATAAAAGTGTGCCGCACCATATTCGTAATCTCCTCATATAGTATATCAGCTATTATCACGAGGAGGATGAAGGGCTCATGTATAGAATGGGATCCCTTTTTGGACATCAGCAGTTTACCAGACAAGATGCAGCCATTCAGCCATACGGAGGAATGGCACAGCAGATGCACTATCCCCAGCACTATGGTTTTCCTGCCGGGCAGTTTGGCGGGTACCAAGCCTTTGAACCGGCACAGTACCTCCACCCGCACCAACGGCCGCCATTTAATGGGGGAACGGCCGGAGCAGGGACATATATGCAGGGAACACAGCAGAGCCCTCCCCAAGCTGTCCCTTATTACACTGAAAAACAGAATAATCCATTTGATAACCCGCTCCAGCCGAGCACGGTCCCCCACCAGCAGCCGGGAATCCACCAGTTTGTTAATCCATATCCGAAACAGAGTTTTATGCAAAAGCCTCAGCAGGCCGGTATTTCATCAGTGCTCAATCAATTTAAAACACAGGACGGATCTATAGACATCAATAAAATGATGAATACCGCCGGGCAGGTGCTTAATACGGTCAGTCAGGTATCGGCGATGTTTAAAGGTGCTGGAAGCCTATTTAAATCATAACCGGAAATACCATCCTAGAGACCATTCTAATAATTAGAATTATAAAAGATCGATAGCTCATGAAAAAACACGGTTTATATTCACGTTTAAGTGGATATCGCCGTGTTTTTTGTTAGAAAAAAACCAAAAAACAAGGGGGTACAAAGACTCCCCCTCATTCGATTATTTGAATTCTTTTTCCCTTCAGTTTAGGCACAATTATTTCCAGCAGGCCGTTGCGATGGTTTGCTTTGATGTGTTCTCCCATGACAGGTTTTGCAAAGCCTACCGAATGGGACAGCCTGCGAGTGGATGAGTGCTTTTTAAAGATCCCTTTTGATTCGTTCTCTACCATTTCTAATTCATGATGGCTGATAGAAATGAACAGGGTTTGAGAATAAAACTCCAGTTCAATCTGTTCGCGGCTAATCCCCGGAAGTTTGGCGATGACGACATATGCGCTTTCTTTTTCGGTTAGCTCGACTGGAAAGGTTTTCTCCATTGAAGCCGTGGCAAAGAAATCATCCATCGACTGTAGTAAACCTTTAATCGGCTTATCACCGAATAATCGGTCCATTGAATGAATGAAATCGCTGAATGCATCTTTCTTCCAATTCTTAGAGGGGTGATTGTTTTCAGGTGTAGCCAAGGATTATCCCTCCTGTATGAATGCTTCTTCTAATCAATCTATGATAATAGAAACCTGTTGGTGCATTCAAAGCTTAAATATGTAAAAACAGTGAACAATGAAAAAGTGCTACGCCCATCACAATATTTCAAAATTATAGCTGGTATGATGGAAAAGCAGAACATGAAGAGAGGGGAAGACGTAATGTTTTGTGATCAATGGGAACAAACAGCAACTGGCGGATGTACTGTTGTCGGAGTCTGTGCTAAGGCTGAAAATACAGTCAGCCTGCAGGACACATTTGTTTTTACTTTAAAAGGGATTGCTGCATACAGAGCGTATGAGCACAGCTTTGTTATACAGATCCATTTGAGGCTGTGACGCACCGGACAAAGAGGGAGAGTATTATCGAGAGCTTTCAACTTCCCTGCCTCGAGAAACAGTTATCCTAACTACTTACTGCGGTGAATTCCAATTCAATGATGTAGATTATGGCACAGTACAGGGCACGAATATGCCTCAGTATATTGATCTTGGCCAATGCATTAACTCAGTATCAACAATCAAGATCGCAGCAGCACAGATATGCCTCCTTCGATTCGTTCAACTATTCACGTTTTTCACCCTCTCCTTTTTGAACAAAAGAATCCAAAAATGAAAGAATGTTAAAATGTAAAAATTTATTCCTTTTTAAACGAACATTCATTCGTTAAAATAAAAGAATGGGGTGATAATAATGAAACTGCGAAAAAATCTCCAGGAATTGATTTCAGAGCTAAAAACGAATGAAGATTTTAAAGATAACATTGCCCATTGGCATACTATAGACGCAAAACCAGCTTCAGTAGTTCCGTATCCTGAAACAATGGATAAAAGGTTACAGGAGGCGTTAAAGAAACGAAAGATTGACGGGCTGTACACCCACCAGGCAACTGCATTTGAAGCGGCGACCAAGGGAAAGAGCCTAGTCGCCGTTACGCCGACCGCTTCTGGAAAAACATTGTGCTATAACCTGCCGGTGATTCAATCAATTCTTGAAAATGACAAAACAAGGGCTCTTTACATATTCCCGACAAAGGCATTAAGTTATGATCAGAAAAGCGAATTGCATGAAATGATCACTGAGATGGAGGTCAATATTAACAGCTACACCTATGATGGTGATACTCCATCCAATATCCGCCAAAAAATCCGCAAGGCTGGACATATAGTTATAACCAACCCTGATATGCTGCATTCGGGGATTTTACCTCACCATACAAAATGGGTATCCCTATTTGAGAACCTGAAATATGTGATTATAGATGAACTTCACATATATAGAGGAGTATTTGGCAGCCATACCGCCAATGTAATTAGAAGGCTAAAGCGGATCTGCCATTTCTACGGCAGCGATCCGGTGTTTATTTGTACCTCAGCAACAATAGCAAATCCAAAGGAGCTTGCTGAAGAGCTAACTGAAAAGAGCATGGTTCTTGTAAACAATAATGGAGCGCCAAGCGGGAAAAAACACTTTGTTTTTTATAATCCTCCAATCGTAAATAAGCCGCTTAATATCAGAAGAAGTGCTATTCTGGAAGCAAGAAGACTTGCAATGGAATTTTTAAGGAACAAGATTCAAACAATCGTGTTTGCCAGAAGCCGAGTTAGGGTGGAAATTCTGCTAACGTATCTTCAGGAATTGGTATCAAAGCAACTTGGACCGAAATCTATCCGTGGTTATCGAGGCGGTTACCTACCGAAGCAGCGCAGGGAAATTGAAAAGGGTCTGAGGGAAGGCAGCATTTATGGTGTAGTCAGCACAAATGCACTGGAGCTTGGTGTAGATATAGGCCAGCTGCAGGTATGCATTATGACTGGATATCCGGGTTCAATCGCCAGTGCCTGGCAGCAGGCCGGCCGAGCGGGACGGCGGCATGGGGAAGCGCTGATCATAATGGTAGGCAGCTCCAGCGCCCTTGACCAATATATTGTCCAAAATCCGGAATATTTTTTCGGCAAGAATCCGGAAACAGCACGAATAAACCCGGATAACCTTGTTATTCTGGTCGATCATGTAAAATGCGCTGCGTATGAGCTGCCTTTTAAAGCAGGGGAAACTTTTGGGAAAGCTGAGATTGCAGATGTCCTTGAGTTTTTGACCGAGGAACGTGTCCTCCATGAAAATAACGGGAAGTGGTTTTGGATGAATGACGCTTTCCCGGCGCATAACATTTCCCTGCGTTCTGCTTCTCAGGAAAATGTGGTGATCATTGATTTGACGAATGAACCGGATGTAAAGGTTATCGGAGAGATGGACCGATATAGTGCAATGACGCTGCTTCATGATGAGGCGATTTATCTGCATCAGGGGGTCCAATTTCAAGTCGAGGAGCTGGATTGGGAAGAAAAAAAAGCATATGTGCGTGAAGTGAATGTCGATTACTATACAGATGCAAATCTTGCCGTTCAGCTCTCAGTGCTTGAAATTGACAAACAAAGAAACTCAGATTCACATGAAGCTGCATTTGGGGACGTTTCCGTTCGGGCTATGGCGACGATTTTCAAAAAAATCAAATTCGATACTCATGACAATATCGGGTCTGGCCCCATTACACTGCCTGAGGAAGAGCTTCATACTGCTTCAGCCATGCTTTCTCTTAATCCTGTAAAACTTGGCTGGGATGAAAACAGGATTGAGCAGGGAATGATTGGCGCAGCACAAGCGTTAAACGGCATGGTGCCCTTGTATGTAATGTGTGATCCGCATGATATCCATGTGTACCCGCAGGTGAAAGCGGCACATAATGAAAAACCAACGATTTTTATTTACGATCGGTATCCGGGTGGCGTCGGGCTAAGTGAAAAGGTATATGAAAATGCGGATTTGATCTTGCGTGAGACAAGGCAGATGATAGAGCGATGCCAATGTGAAACGGGATGCCCATCCTGTGTGGGGACAGATTCAGCATCTGATTCTGCAAAAAGGGATGCCGTCCAGCTCCTGAAGCTGTTTGGATCTGAGATTATATAGTATAAGAAGGGCAGTGGTGGCATGTCGCTGAAAAGCAAACTTGGACGGATGAAAAGCCATATATCTCTTCCGGAAACGGAAAACACCGTTCCGAAAGAGAAGAAGACGACTAAAGATAACTTTTCGGCCATTCCCTTTTTAGAAAAATGGACGGAAAACTTAACAAGCGTTTATCGATTGGACGGCAGCCATTGCCTGATAAGAGAGACTAGTTATCCCCTTGATTATCAGCATGGCAGCTATCGCTTTAACGATTTATTGGGCATAGTTGACAGCTGGAACAATAGTCCTCTTGAGCACCCTCTTTCTAGTGCAGGGCATCAGGCAGGGGACCTTTTCTTTTTTGATACGGAAACAACCGGACTCGGTGGAGGTACTGGCAATACAATCTTTTTGCTTGGATACGCTTTTTTTGAGAATGACCGTGTTGTCGTCCGGCAGCACATCCTTCCTGAGCCTGGAAATGAAATTCCGCTGTATCAAAGCTTTTTAGAAAAGGTCAATTATGAAACGCTTGTCACCTACAATGGGAAAGCGTTTGATTGGCCTCAGCTGAAAACAAGGCACACGCTGATCAAGGAGCATGTGCCAAAACTTCCTGATTTCGGCCATTTTGATTTGTACCATGGTTCGAGAAGGCTTTGGAAAAACAAGCTTGACAAAGTAAAACTGGCAGCAGTGGAGAAGGACATTCTTGGAGTGCAAAGGGAAAATGATATCCCTGGCTATTTAGCGCCCATTATTTACTTCGATTTTGTTGAGCGTAAGGATCCGGAGATATTATTTGGCATCATGAAGCATAACGAAATTGATGTACTCTCGTTAATTACGCTTTATATCCATCTTTCACGGCAAGTACTTCAATTGGATGGCTATAATAGAGAGTCGCTGGAAATTGCGAGGTGGCTGAAGCTGCTAGGGAATGCAGAAGCCGCCCGGCAGACTTATGAGGCTGCGATTCAAGAAGGGACAGAAACAGAACAACTAACTGCCCTGCATGGACTGGCTCTTCAATGGAAAAAGGATAAACAGTATAATAAAGCAAAGGAAGCCTGGGAACTTGTAGCTGCTGGCGGAAATGAACGGCAAAGAGTGGAGGCATGGCATGAATTGGCCAAAATGCATGAGCACCACTTCAGGGATTATGAGGCAGCTTTATTTGCGACAGAAACACTTTATGTAATACTGAACGGCAGAATAAGCCTGTACGGTCTAACTCCAGAAGATCTGGAAAAAAGGAGTGCCCGCCTGCAAAAAAAGAAAGCGAAAAACGCGGCTTTATCAGCTGATGATCGGTGAGGGGAAAATCAGATCTAAGATTTTGAACGACACTAAATTTTCATATAGTTAGCTTAATTCTTTTGCATAAAACTATTGTCGATTTTTAACAAAATGTGTAAAATGATTAACTGTGCGGGAAAATCTTTTACAAGCGGGGCTGTTAATATGTACAAAGCTGTATTAGTCTTATTCTTCGTTGTCGTATGCCTAACGGCAATTCTTTTTTCAACTTTAAAAGAAAACTTCTATTCCTTCTTATAAATTAGGTACTTTCATTAGTACATGTATCCCCCTTTCGTCATAGTCTGTTACTGTAATACAAAACCTGCCGAAAGGGGATTTATTAATGGATATGTCTAAAATGCGCAGTAGCTGCTGCGGTAAAAAACCGTATGGGGTAATGGGCGCACAAACCGGTCCTATGTATCCGTCAACTGGTGTTATGGGGGCACAAACCGGACCTATGGGTATGGCACCTGGCGTTATGGGCGCACAGACTGGTCCAATGGGTATGGGACCAGGACCGGGAGTAATGGGAACGCAAACTGGGCCTGCATATGGTGGTCCAACTCAGGTGGCTCCGGCAAACGTACTTCCAACGGTAGTTCATCCAACACAAAATGTAGTAAACCAAAATGTGATTCCGCATATTGTGCCGCACGTCCATCCAACACACACTACAACGGTAAATAATCATATCTTTAACCATCAACACTACTTCCCTCAAACTCAATCCGTTGTCAACACATGCAAGAACCAGCATTTTGCTTGCCCAGGACATCCGCCTGTATCACCAGCAATGTGTCCGCCTGTATCACCAGCTTTCTGTCCTCCAAGAAGACCGGGAATCTGCTTCTAATAAGTTGCAAGGGCTGTCCGGAAGCCCTTGCTCTTTTACATAATAAGGAATGAAGGGATGTAGTTTTGCAATGAAGGTTTTATACTTGACGGGCTACAAACCTTTTGAATTTGGCATTTTTAAAAATGATCATCCGGGTGTAAAATATATTCAAAGCGCAATTAAACAGCGAATAGCTCTATTGGCTGAAGAGGGCGTTGAATGGGTAATTATTAACGGTCAGCTCGGCGTGGAGCTTTGGGGAGCGGAGATGGTGCTCGAATTGAAAGAAGAGTACAGCCTGCTCCGCCTTGCTGTACTGACACCTTATTTAAACCAGGAAGAATCCTGGAAGGAGCATAATCGGGAATATTATGAGAGCATACTAGCCAGGGCGGATTTTGTTGATTCTATATCTAAAAAACCCTATGAAGGTCCGGCCCAATTACGTGCAAAAAGTATGTTCATGCTTCAAAAGAGTGATGCAATGCTGATTGTCTATGATGAGGAGAGGGACGGTTCGCCAAAGTATGTCTATAAAGACGCCAAGAAACATTGTGAAGCAAGCGGGTATCGTGTTCATCAGATAACATTTGATGATCTCCAGCAAGTAATTGAAGATCAAGTACAGGATGATTGGACTTAACTCTAAAATGTTTTTCCTTCATCATTCGTTGACAAATTCCTCGCTTTTTGGAAAAATATAAGAAAAGACGTTTGGCGAAAGTATTGAGGTGGGTCTTATGCTATCTGATAAGATAAAATTGACTGCAAAGGATATTCTTGAAAAGGATTTTAAAACAGCCATGCGGGGCTATAAACAGGAAGATGTAGATCAATTTTTAGATCTAATCATAAAAGATTATGAAGTGTTCCATCAGGAAATTGAGGATCTAAGGCAGGAAAATCTCCGCTTGAAGAAGCAGGCAGAGGATGTATCAAGACGCCAGGTCCAGCAGACTCCTGGTGCTGCGCCCGGAACAACAAACTTTGACATTCTTAAAAGGCTGTCAAATTTGGAGAAGCATGTTTTTGGAAACAAGCTCTTTGACTAACGGCAGCTGGCCTTATTTACCATTGCACGTTTAGCAAAACTCCGATATAATCAATTATGTTGTGATTAACGTTTGGGTAATTGCTGCAGCAATCACGCTGTAGAGGAAAGTCCATGCTCGCACAGGCTGAGATGCCTGTAGTGTTCGTGCCTGGCGAAAAAATAAGCCAGGGCAGCATTTGATGCTGACGGCCGGGAAAATGCCTAAGTTCTTAATGAATATGGCGTGAATACCTATAAAAGTGCCACAGTGACGGAGCCTTTCCAGAAATGGAAAGGGTGGAACGAGGTAAACCCCACGAGCGAGAAACCCAAATTTTGGTAGGGGAACTTTCTTCCTTGGAAATGAACGAGGGGAAAGACAGGTACAAATTGTGCTTGTAGATAGATGATTACCACCTGAGTACGAGATGAGCAATCGATTGCAGTACAACGGTACAAAACATGGCTTACAGAACGTTAACAAACATCCCAAATGAATTATAAAATCCTTCAGGGCGGAGAATTGCCCTATAATAAAACCCTGCCAAATTTTGATTTGGCGGGGTTTTATTTTGCCAATTAGGCTTTGACTTTTCAGCGCTGCATTTTTATTAATAATTTTACCTGCATACAGAATCAAACAAATTTCGACATTTTTGTGAAAAGACCCCCGGGATTTGAAAAAGATACATATTTATTCAATAAATTACATTTTCATTATTGGTATAATGTTTTAAGACACATCGTTTGATTCGGGGGGAAGCTTTGATGATTGTAGATCATTCTTTTTTGGGACTTGAAGATCACTTTTCTTTTGCTGATCTGGTTTATCAGCATATGCAAGAGGGTGTCTTTGTGTTAAACCATTCGGGTGAAATTATGGATATTAATAGCTCGGCTGAAAAGATCACTGGCTTCTCAGAAGCAGAGTTGAAAGGGATCTCTTTTCAAAAGCTTTTTTACTCTCATCAAGAATACATAAATATATGGGAGAAGACCGAAAAATTTGATACATGGACCGGTGAAACTGAGAAGGTTCGCAAAAATGGAGAGATTTACACAGACAGGATGAAAATTCAGAAATGCGAAAAATATGTCCGTAATGTTTGTTATCTTGTCTTTTTTGAAGATATATCGCCTCAAAAAAAGGCAGAAGAACAGAGGCGTTTAGCTGACAAAATATATGAAAATATTAGTGAAGGAGTCCTCTTTACGGATGCAAAAGGCAGAATTTTGTACGTAAATCCTGCTTTTCAAATTGTTACCGGTTATACTGAGGATGAAGCGTTAGGAAATACACCAAGTATCCTGCAATCGGGCTTGCACAATGAACAGTTTTACCGTGATATGTGGCGGGAGATAGGCGAAAAAGGCCGCTGGAAAGGCGAAATTTGGAATAAACGAAAAAGCGGTGAGGTCTTTCCTGAATGGCTGACCATCAGCTCTATTCTGGATGAAGGGGGAGCACTGACGAATTACTTGGCTGTCTTTTCGGACATTACTGAACAAAAGCAAGCAGAGGATCAGCTGCGTAAACTTGCTCATTATGATGTGCTGACAGGAGCCGCGAATAGATATCTGCTTAATAAAAGGCTGGAACGTCTGCTGATAACCGCAAAAAAGTATAATCAAATATTGGCCGTGTTATTTTTGGATTTGGACAGGTTCAAGCTTATAAACGATACATTGGGGCATAATTATGGTGACTTACTCTTAAAGAAGGTATATTCCCGATTAAAGGGCCTGTTGAAGAGCAAAGATATTATTGCACGTCTCGGAGGCGATGAATTTGTTATCGTTTTGCCAAACATCAAACATGCGCGGGAAGCTGTTTCGGTATGCCAGGATATCATTAAATCGCTTCAGCAGCCATTCATCCTGCACGAGCAAGAGGTGTACACATCGGCTAGTATTGGTGTGGGGCTTTTTCCTTTTGATGGCGATAACATTGATTCACTAATAAAGAATGCTGACAGGGCAATGTACCAGGCAAAAGCCAACGGTAAAAACAATTTTGAGCTTTACCATACCGGTTTGCGGATGGAAAATGAAACAAGGCAAATGGTCCTTGAGAACGGCCTTCGAAGGGCAGTTGAAAAAAAGGAGCTGTTTTTGCAGTATCATCCGCTCGTCAATCTGACCAATGGCCAAATAGAAGGTGTGGAAGCATTGCTCCGCTGGAATTCATCTGAGCTCGGCCGTATATCCCCTGCTGAATTCATTCCGATTGCAGAGGAGACAGGGTTAATCGTTCCTATCAGCGAATGGGTGATCAAGCAGGCCTGTGACGATATTAAAAGTCTTCATATTATGGGCTATAATGGTCTTAAAGTCAGCATTAACATTTCGGGCATCCATTTTAACCAGGATGATTTCGTGAAAAACATTTCTGATATCATTCAGCATACAAACATTTTTCCTCATTGCGTTGATTTGGAGATAACTGAAAGCATCATTATGCCAAATGCCCCTGAAGCGAATAATAAGTTGGTGAAGCTAAAACAATTGGGAATTAAGCTGTCCATTGATGATTTTGGTACAGGATATTCGTCGTTGAGTTATCTGCACAGGCTTCCGATTGACAGATTAAAAATTGACCAAAGCTTTATAAAGAAGCTATCGGCATATAAAGAGGATGCGTCAATTGTTCAGGCTATTATTACGATGGCCCATACCCTGAACTTAGTGGTAATAGCTGAGGGAGTAGAACGGGAAAAGCACTTAAGATTCCTGGCCAGGGAGAAATGCGATATTATCCAGGGATATTATATTACAAAGCCAGTATCATGGAATGATTTATTATTTTTCTTAGAAACATGGGATCCACAAGCTATAATGAAATAGGGTGATTTATTGAAAACTTATGATTTAATTGCAACTTCAGCCATGGGACTAGAGTCAATCGTTGCAGGCGAAGTCAGGAAACTGGGCTACGAATGTGAAGTGGAAAATGGTAGAATTAGCTTTAAAGGTGACGAGCAGGCCATCGCCAAATCTAACCTTTGGCTGAGAACGGCAGACCGGGTCAAAATCAAGGTCGGCGAGTTTGAGGCAAAAACATTTGACGATCTTTTCGAAAAAACGAAAGCCCTTGATTGGGAAAGATATTTGCCGGAGGATGCAGAATTTCCTGTTTCTGGGAAATCTGTAAAATCGACGCTTTATTCTGTGCCTGATTGTCAGGCGATAGTTAAAAAAGCCATTGTAGACCGATTAAAAAAGCATTATAGACGTGAAAGATGGTTTGAAGAAACAGGAGCTTTATATAAAATTGAAGTCGCTATCCTGAAGGATACCGTAACTCTCACCATAGACACCAGCGGGGCCGGATTGCATAAGCGCGGCTACCGGACTGGACAAGGGGAAGCCCCTTTAAAAGAAACACTTGCCGCTGCTCTTATCTTGCTCACAAACTGGCATCCTGACCGACCATTTATCGATCCGTTCTGCGGTTCAGGAACAATACCGATTGAAGCAGCATTGATAGGACAAAATATTGCTCCGGGATTTAATCGCGAGTTCGCATCGGAAAAGTGGGAATGGATGGGCGAAAAGGTCTGGGGTGAAGCACGGATCGAAGCTGAAGATCTCGCCAATTATGACCAGCAGCTAGATATTGCTGGCTACGATATAGACCATAAAATGATAGAAATTGCAAAGAACAATAGCGTTGAAGCCGGCCTTGGGGACCTGCTGCAATTTAAGCAAATGCAGGTCAGCGATGTTACATCAAAAAAGGAATATGGTGTCATTGTCGGGAATCCTCCGTACGGAGAACGCCTCGGTGAAAAACATGCCGTTGAGCAAATGTATCGGCAAATGGGAAAAACGTTTGAAAAACTTGATACGTGGTCGGTTTATATTATCACCTCCCATCCTGATTTTGAAAAATTTTATGGAAAGCAAGCGACGAAAAAACGGAAGCTGTTTAATGGTTTTATCCGGACGGACTACCATCAGTTTTTCGGTCCAAGGCCTCCGAGGAAATAAGTAAAAGATGATGTATACAGCGCCCAGCTCCTGCATAAAATGAGATTATCTTTTTTATTGGAGAGGAGCGATCCAATGCAGGAAAGAATGGCAGATTTCGAATTGATTACAAAGGCGCTGTTTACATCATATGAAAAAATTCGACTGGAAGGAAACTGCGAAAAAGGCATGAGTGGACTGAGGGAAGCCGAAAAAAATATGCTTCAGGCACTGACCTTCCAGCTTCAGCAGCAGAATAATCTCGATTAATTGGTTGTTTACATTTTTCGAGCTTTATTTGAATTAAAAAAGCTGACGCGGATTTTGCTTTCCGCCAAAACATTTCTCAAAACCTTGCCTTACCTATGGCAAGGTTTTTTCTTGACTATCATAAGAGATTCAGCAATAATTTAATTTTATGCCTAAGGGTTATTAGTCCCCATATCTATTAGGGGTTATAAAGGGGAGAATAGAATGCTTCAAACATTGCCATTTACTGTTTCAAAAAGTGATTCCTTTTATGAAAAATTCTCCGAATGGATTGGCGATGTCTTTTATGATATTCTGCCGGAAAAAGGATTTGAGCTCCGTGATGAGCAGGTATTTATGGCTTTCCAGCTGGAAAAAGCTTTCAAGGATAAAGAAGTCATTTTTGCGGAAGCAGGTGTAGGCACTGGAAAAACCCTCGTTTATTTGTTATATGCCATCTGTTATGCAAGATATACGAATAAGCCCGCGATTATTTCATGTGCAGATGAAACATTAATTGAGCAGCTGGTGAAGGAGGAAGGGGATATTGCAAAAATTAAAAATGCACTGGATATCTCCGTTGACGTCCGCCTTGCCAAATATCATGACCAATACCTTTGTTTAAAAAAGCTCGATTATGCAGTATCAAATGAAGATTCTGAAACGATCGACCGCCTATATGATGAGCTGCCTGGGTTTGTGAATGAAGGGAGCTCAATGGTTTCCTACACACCATATGGTGACCGTAAAGAGTATCCTTATGTAAATGATGAAGAATGGTCAAAAGTTGGGTGGGATCAGCTTCAAAGTTGTTTCAGCTGTGAAAAGCGGCATCGCTGCGGACAGACACTTTTTCGAGATTATTACCGTAAAGCCGCCGATCTGATTATTTGCTCCCATGATTTCTATATGGAGCATATTTGGACAAAAGACGCCAGGAAACGAGAAGGACAACTGCCCCTGCTTCCAGAACACAGCTGTGTGGTTTTTGACGAAGGGCATCTGCTGGAGTTTTCGGCCCAAAAGGCACTTACCTATAAAGTCGCTGATAACACTTTGTCGACCATACTCCAAGGACTTATGGCAAACGATGTCCGCGATGAAACTTTATATATCATTGAGGACCTTATAGACATGAATGAAGAGTTTTTTGCTTTATTGCAAAAGCACTCCATTCCTGTCACAGGTTCCAACCGCCATACCATCATTTCATCATCTGCGCTGAAAAAATGCGGTGAATCTCTTCACCGAAAAGTGGAGGAATTAGAAGAAAGCCTTGTCTTCGAAGCGGAAATGTACACGATAAATGAATATGATTTAAAGGTAACAGAGGAGTTTTTGGAGCAGTTTGGCTACTCAATGTCACTATTCTTAAATGACAAACAGGCGGTCAGCTGGTTTGAACAGCATGCGCAATCAAATACACTCGTCATTATGCCGCGACTGGTGCAGGACATCCTGGGTGAAGAGGTATTCTCAAAGAAAATTCCATATGTTTTTTCTTCAGCAACGCTTTCAGAGGATAAATCGTTTGATTATATCGCAAGCAGTCTGGGCATTAGCGATTACCTCAGTTTCAGCGTCGAATCACCTTTTGATTACACTGAAGTAATGCAGATGAATTTGCCTGAATTTAAAGCAGAGGACCGAGAAAGCAAAATGAACTATGCTCTTAAAAGCATTCATGATTCGGAAGGACGGACACTTGTCCTGTTTCGTTCTCAGGAAGATCTGCAATGGTTTAAGGCAAATGCGGCCGATTCGCCATATCCATTTTATTATGAAGGTGATATGGAAATTAGCGAGCTGGTTAGAAGGTTTCAGGAAGAGGAGCATTCCGTGCTGCTTTCGTATCATCTTTGGGAAGGTTTGGACATCCCAGGGGAGTCTCTAAAGAATGTGATCATCTTTTCGCTTCCATATCCTCCAAATGATCCGGTGTTTGAGGCTAAAAGGCAATCGTCCGCTAATCCATTAGAGGATGTAGACATGCCATACATGCTTCTCAGGCTGCGGCAGGGAATTGGACGCCTTATTCGAACGTCTCAGGATGAAGGTTCCGTGCATATATTGCTTCCTGATGATTTAGATGAGCGCACTGATGCTAAAATTAAGTCTGTATTGCCAACCTTATAAAGCCAAAGACCCGCACTCCTGAAATGGCAGTGCGGGTCTTTTTGCAGATGCAGCAAGCATATTCAGGACAGGATAAATATATTAATCTGTTTATTCTTTAACATCTTTTTCATCCATACTTTCAACACATGAGAAGCAGTATATTTCACCGTCCTGTTTTACCCCGTCAAAAAACCCATCTCTGCAGTATATGCGTCGGCCGCAACTTTTGCACCCGCCAACCGGTTCTAGCATGGCAGTCAGTCCCTCCGCTAAATATTTTCTTTTATCGTAGCATTAATTGAAAGTAGTAAGAAATATTATAGTAATGAAAATCCAGGAATAAACCATGACTAATTTTGTTGGCTGTTATGATAAAATGGGAGGGTGTGAAAGGTAAAATAAGGATTTTCCTTTGCCCATTGGTGATGCCTGGGCTAAAGCCGTGGAAGTTATGCCAGGACGATAAAGTTCTATAAGAGGTACATTCCTGGTGCTAAGATAAGGGGGCGTATTTGTGTCTATTGATAAAGTTAAAAGAGAATTTGTGGAGTACGTGAAAAAGATATCTGCGTATAGTGAAGCACTTGGATTGGTGTATTGGGATATGCGGACAGGAGCACCCAAAAAAGGGATAGAACAAAGAGCCGAGGTTATTGGCATTTTGTCGTCAGAGGTTTTCAGCATGACTACAAGTGAAGAAATGGCCTCCTATATTGCCCGCCTATCCAATCAGGAAGCGATAAGAAAGCTGGATGAGGTAACGAACAAACTGGTTCAGGAATGTAAAAAGGAATATGAAAGAAACAAAAAAATTCCTGCTGATGAATATAAACAATACGTTGTTCTTCAGTCAAAGTCCCAATCTGTCTGGGAAGAAGCAAAAGAAAAATCTGATTTCAGCCTTTTTCAGCCATATTTAGAGCAGATTGTTGCGTATATAAAAAAATTCGTTTCCTATTGGGGCTACGAAAATAATAAATATGACACGTTGCTGGATATGTATGAGCCTGGCATGACAATAGAAATTCTTGACGATGTATTTGGCAAGCTCAGGGAAAGAATTGTACCTCTTGTAAAGGATATTGCAGATAATCCAAACAAGCCGGAAACATCTTTTTTATTTAAAAGATTCCCAAAAGAGAAACAGAAGGAATTTAGTATCGAAATCTTAAAGGAGCTTGGTTATGATTTTGATGCGGGAAGGCTGGATGAAACAGTTCATCCATTTGCGATTGGCTTGAATCCAGGAGATGTGAGAATTACAACAAAATATGATGAAAACGACTTTAGGACTGCGGTATTTGGTACGATTCATGAGTGCGGCCATGCTGTGTATGAACAGAATATTGATAGTAAATTGACTGGAACCCCGCTTGCCGATGGAACATCCATGGGGATTCATGAATCGCAATCGCTATTCTTTGAAAACTTTATCGGACGCAATTTTAGTTTTTGGCAAAAGGAATATGATCTCCTTAAAAAATATACTGGAGATCAATTTGCAAATGTTAGTGTGGAGGATTTCTACAGGGCAATCAATGAATCAAAGCCATCATTGATCCGGATTGAGGCAGACGAATTGACTTATCCTCTCCATATCATGATCCGGTACGAAATTGAGAAAGCCTTGATAAATGATGAACTGGAAGTAAGTGATCTGCCAGCGGTATGGAATAAAAAATATGAGGAGTATCTCGGGGTCCGCCCGGAAAACGACGCAGAGGGAGTGCTGCAGGACGTGCACTGGTCTGATGGAAGCTTTGGCTATTTCCCTTCCTATGCGCTTGGCTATATGTATGCAGCTCAATTCAAGGCTGCCATGTTAAAAGATATACCTGAATTTGATAGATTGTTGAAGGCAGGGAGTATAGCACCAATTAAAAAATGGCTCACGGAAAAGATCCATAAGTATGGAAAAACAAAGAAACCGCTAGAAATTTTGATGGATACTACAGGAGAAGGCCTTAATGCCAATTATTTAATTGAATATCTCGAGGAGAAATACAGGAGTGTTTATAAGCTGCAAAACGAAAGCTAAGGTGAATTGCGAATGAAACTTTTTCTTCCAGCTTTGGCGATCCTGTTTGCAGCAACATTATGGGGTGCAATTGGGATTTTCGTTAAGGGCCTCGCGGAAGCTGGATTTTCGTCCATGGAAATCGTTACAGTAAGAGTTGTTGCATCAAGCGCCATTCTGCTCTTAATCGGGATGCTGAAGAACAGAAATCTATTGAAGATTAAAATAAAAGATATTTATTTATTTGTTGGAACAGGGATTTTGAGCATCGTCTTCTTTAATTGGTGTTATTTTACGTCAATGAACATGCTGTCAATTTCTACGGCTGTGATTCTCTTATACACCGCGCCTGTATTCGTGATGGTTCTCTCAGTACTTTTTTTACATGAGAAATTCACTGTAAGGAAAATAGTCCTTCTTTTCTGTACCCTTGCAGGCTGTTTCCTTGTGACAGGAGCGTTAGAATCAGGTCTAAAGCAGGGAAATCCGGCCGGGTATCTTGTAGGACTTGGCTCAGGGCTTGGATATGCCTTGTACAGCATTTTTGGAAAGGCAGCACTGGATAAGTACCAAACCTTTACCATTACTGCCTATACGTTTTTCGTAGCAAGTTTGTTTTTATTACCGATTACTAAAATTTGGATTAAGGCTCCGCTCTTTATTGACACTGGAATCATATTAAATGTGCTTGGTTTAAGCCTGCTATCAACTGTATTGGCTTATCTGTTGTATACATGGGGCCTTCAGGCGATGGATAGCAGCAGGGCAGCGGTTCTTGCCACAGTTGAGCCATTGACGGCAATGATCATAGGGTTTGCTATCTTTGGTGAAAAACTATCACCATTGCAATTAACCGGTGCAGGGTTCATACTTCTGGCTGTTGCTCTTTATAATAGAAGAAACAGATTTACTGAAGAAAAGGGCACTGAAAGCATACTGGATGGGTAGGAAGCCAGGAAGAATTAAATAATTTCCGCCAGGGAAATACCCTTTGTCAATTAAAAGGGAAATGGGTTTGGTTTAATAGGGGGTATATTACAGGATGGGCAAAAAAATACCCCCAAAATTCGTACACTTTGTATAAAAATCTGATTTCTATATCACCCAAGTTAGTAGCCACCAACGCGAAGCATCAATTATGTAATTTATTATTGATTATTAGTAAACTTTTCCTTATGGATAAAGGATAACGGCTCAATTATACTCTATCGGGGTATAGTCGTTTCAAGTGAATCGTTAACTTTCCCATATTTTTTATCAACATTAATAAATGTTATCGTCAACTTTGCTTATTTATCATCAAAAACACAATAGCATCAACTACCTGTTTAATCCGCTTTTTTGGGACCCGATTTAGTAGCTGATAAGAAAAAAGCAGATCCAAAATGGACCTGCTCAGATTGTCGACAAAAGGGGTTCGGAATGGTCTCATTCCGAACCCCTTTTTAGTGATTATTTCTATTTTTGCTTATTTTGAGTGTGAATGGACCTCACTTAGCCTTATTTATTAGGCCATTTCTGGACCTTGCCATGTCCAGTCTGCCATCTTCTTCAAATTCATGGCAGCGAAAGTAAGCTGCCGCATAGAGCGAATGCCAAATGTATAATGAATGAAAGTGAGTTTAATCAGGATTACAGGGTCAATACTTGGGCGGCCCACTTCCGAGTAGACATCCGTCACCAAGTCATAGATAAATGAGAAGTCAAGGGCTGCTTCCATCTTATGGGCCAAATGGTCCTGTGGGACAAGCTGGTCTAAAGTAACCATCTC